>OZ271856.1:3910000-4803918 GCA_965601975.1 Halieaceae bacterium | reverse complement strand
GGTGACGCTGATGGTCGTGCTGGCCGCATCATTCGCCGGCGTGCCGGTGATGACGCCGTTGGTAAAGGTCAAGCCGCTCGGCAACGCATCAACCGTGCTGTAGGTCAGCGTGTCGCCGTCCGGATCCGTTCCGGTGCGCACATCCAGGCTCACAACATCCACGCCCTGCGTCGCCGCAACGGTCGTGTCGGTCGCCGTCGGGCCCGGGTTCGACACGTTGATCGTGACGTCGTAGGTGTCGGTGCCGCCTTCGCCGTCGTCCACGGTGACGCTGATGGTCGTGCTGGCCGCATCATTCGCCGGCGTGCCGGTGATGACGCCGTTGGTAAAGGTCAAGCCGCTCGGCAACGCATCAACCGTGCTGTAGGTCAGCGTGTCGCCGTCCGGATCCGTTCCGGTGCGCACATCCAGGCTCACAACATCCACGCCCTGCGTCGCCGCAACGGTCGTGTCGGTCGCCGTCGGGCCCGGGTTCGACACGTTGATCGTGACGTCGTAGGTGTCGGTGCCGCCTTCGCCGTCGTCCACGGTGACGCTGATGGTCGTGCTGGCCGCATCATTCGCCGGCGTGCCGGTGATGACGCCGTTGGTAAAGGTCAAGCCGCTCGGCAACGCATCAACCGTGCTGTAGGTCAGCGTGTCGCCGTCCTGGTCTAGACCCGTACGGACATCGAGACTACCGACGTCAGCGCCCTGGGTGGCGCCGACCGTAAGATCGGTCGCTGTGGGGGCGTCATTGGCGTCGAGCACTTCCAGCGTGATGGTCGCGCTGGCACTGTCGACGCCATCGGTCGCAGACACGTCGTAGGTGAAACTGTTGGGCAGCGTTTCGAAATCGTTCTGGGCGCCGGCAGCCACACCGGCAGCCGTGATGGTGACGTTGCCGCTGTTGTCGATCTGGAAGAAGCCGTCGGCGCTGGTATTGGTGCCGGTGGCGGTAAACGTGAAGCCGGTGACCGAGGTTTCCACGTCCGTCGCGACAACCGTGCCCACCACGTCGTCGGCACTGGCGTTTTCATTGTATTGCAGCGTCTGCGGCAGGATATCCGGCGCATCGTTAACCGGGTTGACGGTAATGCTGAACAGGCCCGCGGTGGACCCACTGCCATCTTCATCGCCGTCATCGACGCTGAAGATAAAGCTGTCGCCGGTGGTTTCACCGCCGTCGTGGGCGTACTCGATCAGGCCGGCGTCGATATCCGCCTGGGTAAAGGTCGCGCCGACGAAGGCGTTGACGCCATTGATGGTGAGCGTGCCGTTGCCCGGCAGGCTGTTGACGGTGTAGGTGATATCCGCCGCACTGTCATCCACATCGGACACGGACAGCAGGGTGTTGCCGATAGTACCGGAAGCGCCTTCATCCAGCGTCAGCCCGGCGTTGACGTCGACCACCGGCTCATCGTTCTCACCGGTGATGGTGACCGTGATCAATGCCGTGTCGCTGTTACCGAAGGCGTCCGTGAGGGTATAGGTGACGGTGTCTGTCGCGGTTTCGCCCGGCTTCAGTGAGTCGAACTGCCCGGCGGTGATGCCATTGGGGTTGTAGGTGTAGCTGCCGTCGCTGAAGACGGTGAACTCGCCGCCATTGGCGCCCGCCAGCGTGGCGCTGGTCGGGGCGCCACCGCCCGGGTCGGTGATGGCGGCAGAGCTGCTGCCATTGTCGATGTTGGAAACGTAGGGGTCATTGAGGCCTGCCAGGAAGTTGCTGGCCACCTGCGCCTGGCTGAGCTCGTAGCCGGCGCCCGCGGTACCGTCCCCGTAGAGACGGAAGGACGCAATTTCACCGATAAAGTTGTTGGGTGCGCCGGGGGCCTGGGTGCCGCCGCCCTGCTGCCCGTCTACCGTGCCGATGGCGAAATCCTGGGCCGGGCTCCAGTCGTCCACATTGGCGACGCTTTGCACCGCCTGCAGGCCGCCGGCGCTGGTACCGCCGTTGACGAACATGCTGATGGTGCTGGCAGCGTCGAAGTCGGCGATGCTGAAGGCGAGCTGCACGTATTCGGCGGTGGGGTCGATCTGCCCGGCGAGGCCCAGGGTCACCGTAGCGGTGACGCCGGTGTCGTCGTCATCGAAATAGAGGATGAAGCTGCCGTCAGCCGGATCTGCCGCGGCTTCATAGACCACGGAGAAGCCCTGGTCGTTGTCGCCGGAGTCGACAATCACGTACTGCTGGCCCGCGGTCACGCCGCCGTCTACGCGCAGCCACAGCTCAAAGGTGGCGGCCTCCTCGGTCAGGCCCTCTGCGTAGGCGCCATTGGCGACGACCGTGGAATTGGCGGTGCCATCGAAGACGTAGGCCGCGGGAATCGACTGCAGGTTGGTATTCGGCGTGGTGGTGCGAGAGATGGCCGTGCCGAGATCGAAGTCGCGGTCGCGGTCAGCCGCGCCGTCGATGACCTCGTCTTCCCAGACCGCGTCACCGTCCGTGTCATTGCCGGCCACCAGCTGGGTGACCAGGTTGGTGGTCTCGACAGATGCGCTGCCGGGGTCGTAGATGGCGATATCGTTGGCCAGCACGCCGTCGGCAGGCACGGTGGTACCCGCGCTGTCTTCACTCACCGTCAGCGTGTCGTCGCTGGCGACCAGCACCGCGCTGGAATCGATGATCAGTTCATTGCTGGTGGTGTCTGACGTCGGGTTGCCGAAGGCATCCGTGGCGGTGGCCAGCACCTCGTAGGTGCCGTCAGCCAGCGCGTCTACCGCGGGAATATTCAGGGTCCAGCTGTCACCCACCGCGGACAGGGCGGTGGAGGTGCTCAGGGTATAGGTGACCCCGTTGACGGTGACCGACAGGTCACCCGCATCACTGCTGTCCCAGGTGCCCGTGATGGACGGCGTGCCGGTGGCGCTGGTCTGGCCGTTGACCGTCGGCGCCGTTGGGCCGGTCAGGTCGACGACCAGCTCGTTGCTGGACAGGTCGGAGTTGGTGACTGCGCCGGCGTCCTTGGTATTGGTGACCGCAACGTCGTAGGTGCCGTCGGCGAGCGTCTGCCCCGCCACCGCCAGATCCAGGGTCCAGTTGCCGCTGCCGTCAGTGGTGAGGCCGGTATCCGGGGTACCGCTGCCCTGGATGTCGAGGTACTCGTAGGTCACGCCGTTGACGACGATCGTCAGGGTCTCGGCGCCGGCCTCGTCAAAGGATCCGGTCAGCGTTGGTTGATCATTGCCTGTTGTCAGCGCATCGACAGTGGGCGGCGGGATAAAGCCCGGGAACGAATCGATGCTGATGGCCACCGCCCCTTCCTCGGGAGCGGCGATACCGTCGCTGACCGTATAAAGGAAGTCTGTAATGGGCAGGCCGGAATAGACCGTCAGTCCGGGAGAGTCGTACTCGAGGCCCGTCAGTTCAGCAATCGTCAGGGTCTGGCCCACGGTTACCGGCGTGCCGGATGCCAGGGTTACCACACCCTCGCTGGGCAGCTGTGTCACCGTGATGGTGAGGTCGCCATCGACATTGTCAGGGTCGAAGCTGTTGGGCGCCGCGAAGGGCGGCACGATGCCGAGGTTGGTGTCCGTGGCATCCACGTCGACAAGAATCGCACTGTCTGCCGCCGTCGGCGCGTCGTTGATGCCGTTGACCGTCACCGTGATGGTCGCGGTGTCCGTCTGGCCGTCAGGCGCGGTCACCGTATAGGTCACCGTATCCGTGGTGGAATCGCCGGCCTGCAGGTAGTCGAAGTTGCCGGCGGCAACACCGTTCGGATCGTAGGTGTAGCTGCCGTCGCTGTTGATCGTGAACTGGCCGCCGTTGGTACCCGTGACCGAGGCACTGGTCGGCGCGCCGCCGTCCGGGTCCGCCAGGGAGGCAGACGTGGCGCCGCTGACCGCCGATACGTAGGGGTCTGCGTTGATCGCCGACAGGTAGTTGTTGGACAGCTGGGTGTCGCTGAGGGTGGCGCCCGCGGACACGTCATCGTAGATGCGCAGGTTGGCAACCTGGCCGACGAAGTTGTTGGGCGTCACCGAAGACTGGCTGCTGCCACCCTGCTGGCCGGTCACGGTGCCCAGGGCCACGGACTGGTCCTCACGGCCCCAGTCGTCCAGGTTGATGCCGTTCAGCGTCGCCTGCAGCCCGCCGTTGGAGGGACCGCCGTTCAGGAACAGGTCGACAAAGCTGGCGGCGTCCGCATCGACAATGCGGATGGCCAGCTGGAAAAATTCTGCGGTCGGGTCGATGGCGCCGTTCAGGTCCAGGCTGGTGGACAGGGTGAGCCCGTTGTCGTCGTCATCGAAGTAGATGATGAAGCGGCCGTCCGCCGGGTCCGCAGCGGCCTCATAGACCAGGGAGAAGCCTTCATCGCTGTCACCGGCGTCGAAGATGATGTATTCCTGGCCAGCCGCCACCGAGGGATCGACCTTCAGCCAGAACTCGAAAGTGGTCGGCTCCTCGGTCAGCAGCTCGGTGGGCGCGATGGCCGACACCGCCGTCGAAGTGGCGCTGCCATCGAAGTCATAGGCGGCGGTGATTCCCGTCAGGTTGGTCGCCGGGGAGGAGTCGCGAGTAACACCGGTACCCAGGTTGAAATCGAGGCCCGCACTGCCCTGGTCTTCCCAGACGCTGTCGCCGTCGGTATCGGCCACGGCATCGAAGTCGGCGACCAGGTTGCCGGTGGTCAGCGTCTCACCCGCCGGGTCCGCTGTCAGGATCAGGTCGTTGCCCAGCACCCCGTTTGCGGGCACGGTCAGCGCGGAGTCTTCATCGGTGGTGCCGCTGTCGTCGGCGGCGACCAGGGTGTCGCTGGTGTTGATCACCAGTTCGCCGGTGCTGGCGTCAGCGCTGGAAATGCCGAATTGGTCCGTGGTGCTGACCGCAACTTCGTAGGTGCCGTCCGCCAGGGGGCCCGGAACATTCAGTGACCAGCTGTTGCCCACGGCAGAAATCTCGGAGTCTACACCCAGGGTGTAGGTGGCGCCGTCGACCGTCACCTGCAGGCTGGTGGCGTTGGCGCTGTCCCAGGTGCCGCCGACCGTGGGGCTGGTATTCGAGGTGGCCAGGAAGTTGACGAAGGGCTCCGCGGGGCCGGCGGTGGAAATCTCTACCGTCAGCGGCGCGGCCGGGCCGGACTCATTGGCCAGCTGGTCGGTAATGGTCGCAGTGACGAAGACCGTGCCGTCGGCGATGGTCGGGGCGGTGACGTCGAGGAAGCCGTTGGCAACGTCGGTGGCCGTGACGATAACAGGAGCTCCAAAGGGTGCGCCGTCAACAAACAGCTGCACCGTGTCGCCGGCAACCACATCTGCTTCCACCGGTCCGGACTGGTCAAAGGTCACGCGGAAGGTGGGCGTGTTGTCCGAGGTGACATCATCGGTGCTGGAGCTGCCGGTATCGGAGCTCGCCAGCAGATCGACAGCCGGGGTCAGCGGCGGGACGGTTTCCGGCTGCAGAACGGTAAAACTGAAGCTGTCGCTGATCGGCCCGCCGCCATCTTCATCGCCGTCATCGACATCGAAGCCGAAGCTGTCGGAGGAGGCGGCACCGCCGTCGTGGGTGTAGTCGATGAGACCGGAATCCACATCCTGCTGGGTAAAGGTGCTACCGACGCTGGCTGCAGACCCATTGATTTCCAGGGTGCCGTCTGTGGGAAGCGCCGTGACCGTGTAGGTGATCTCTGCTGCCGTATCGTCGGCGTCGGTTACTTCCAGTGCCGCGGTGCTGATAGTAATCGTGCCACCGACCGCCACCGCGGTTCCCGCATTGGTCGCGAGCACCGGCGGGTCGTTTACATTCGCCAGCACGACGGATACCGAGGCCGTATCATCGACGCCGCTGACAAAGGCGTCGTCGGAAACCTCAACCGTCAGCGCAAAGCTGCCCAGGTCCGGGTCATCGATATCCTGGTTCAGGGTGATCACGCCGGTGTTCGGATCGATATCGAACACGCCGTCGGTCGTGGTGCCGTTGTCGAAGCGGTAGCTCAGCGCCTGGGCCGGCAGGTCCGGGTCCTCGGCGACCACGGTGCCGACGACCGTGCCGGACAGCGCGCCTTCATTAATGGTGCCGAAGTCGTAGCTGTCGGCATTGGCAGGATCACCCGGCGCATCACCATCGCCGATGAACTCCGGTGCTTCCTCGACATTCGCCAACACCACGCTAACCGTCGCAGTGTCCTCGGCAGCGGTGGCAAAGCCGTCGTCGGAGGCTTCCACCACCAGGCTGAAAGTGCCGAGTTCGGCGTCATCGATATCCTGGTTGAGCGTGATCTCGCCCGTATTGGGGTCGATATCGAACACACCATCTGTGGTGGTGCCGTTGTCAAAGCGGTAGGTCACCGTGTCGCTGGTGTCCAGGTCTTCCGCCACTACCGTGCCGACAACGGTGCCGGCGGTAGCGCCTTCATTTATTGTCCCGAAGTCATAGGTATCGACATTGGGCGGGTCACCGGGGAGGTCGCCGTCGCCGATGAACTCCGGCGCATCGTCGGCGCCGTTGATGGTCACCGTCAGCGTGGCGGTATCGGTTTCGCCCTGGGGCGAGGTGACCGTGTAGGTAATGATGTCGGTGGCGCTTTCACCCGCCGCAAGGTAATCGAACTGGCCCGCGGTGATGCCGCTGGGGTCGTAGCTGTAGCTGCCATCGCTGAACACGGTGAACTGGCCGCCCGCCGTGCCCTCGATCGTCGCGCTGGTCGGCGGACCACCGGCGGGGTCGGCGATGGCGCTGGAGGTGGCGCCGCTGATATCGGAGACGCGCGCTTCACCCAGCACGGAGTAGAAATTCGACTCGATCTCCGCAGGCGTCAGCGGCCCCGCGGGGTTGGCGCCGCCGCCGGTGTATCCGTAAATACGGAAATCGGCGATGTCGCCCTGGAAGTTGTTGGGCGTGCCGGCCGTGGACTGGGTGCTGCCGCCCTGGCCCCCCGACGGAGTGTAGGTTGAACCCAGGGCGAAGTTGTCATTATCAGACCAGTCATCGAGACCCGGTGCCGACGCAACCGTTTCCAGGCCACCGGCGAGCGCGCCACCGTTGATATAGAAGCCCACTTCGTTGGACTGGTCGTCGAAGCTCAGCACCAGCTGGAAGAATTCTGCGGTGGGGTCGAAGCCCCCGGCCAGGTCGAGGGTAAACGTGCCGGTCGTACCGCTGTCATCGTCGTCGTAATAGACGATGAAGCGGCCGTCCTCAGGGTTGGCGGCAGCTTCATATACGAGGCTGAAGCCATCATTCGCGTCACCGGCCTCAAAGACCGAATACTCCTGCCCCGCCGTCAGCCCCGCATCCATGCGCAGCACAAATTCGAAGGCAGCGGCGCGCTCGTTCAGCGCACCGGAAGCCGTGCCATTGCTGATCGCTGTGGCGTTGGCACTGCCGTCAAAACTGTACACCGCGCTGACGCCCGGCAGGTTGGTAGCCGGCGCGGCGTCCCGGGTCACCCCAGTGCCCAGGTTCAGGCTGCGGTCCTGGTTGGCCGTGCCCTGGATCTCGGTATCTTCCCAGGCGGCGTCGCCGTCGGTGTCTGCCGCCGCGGAGTAGGAATAGATCAGCTCTGACGTAGACACAGAGCCTGAGACACCGAAGTAGGGAATCAGGTCGTTGGTCAACACGCCGTCGGCGGGAACAGCTGTTGCAGCGTCGTCCTCGCCCACGGTCAGGGTGTCATCGACCGCGACAAAGGTCGCGCCCAGCGCCACGGTCAGCTCATCACTGCTGGCGTCAGAGAGGTTGTCGACGACGTTGGTCGTGGTGACGTCGATGTCGTAGGTGGTACCGTCAGCCAGGCTCTGCCCCGCCGCCGCCAGGTCGAGCGACCAGTTGCCGCTGCCGTCGGAGCTGAGGCCCGCGGGCGGCGTGCCGCCGGCGCGCATATTGGTCCAGGTGTAGGTGGTGCCGTCTACCACGACGGTCAGCGTGTCGGTATCCGCCTCGTCGAAAGTACCCGTGATGGTGGGCTGAAGCGTGGCCGATACCTGGCTGGTCACCGTCGGCACATCGAGGAAGCCGCTAATGCTGACGGTGGTCGTGGAGATGGAGCTGTCGGTCTCGCCGTCGCTGACCACGATCTCGATCGAGCGGTCAGTCGGGTCGATCGCTGCGCCATCACCATTGGCATAGGTGATGGCCTCGAGGGCGGCGACCACCTCGGCGATATTGTTGGGATCGCCCGCACTACCGGTCCACGCCAGCTCCAATGAGGTTCCGGTATTGGAAACCACGCTGATGTTGCTGAGGCCCGTCAGGTTGATCGCCAGCGCGTCGCTGCCCAGGGGGTTGGTCAGGTTGACGCGGATGCTGGTGACGTCTGTTGCATTGTCGTAGTTGACGAGGCTGACATCACCGACGTCCACGATATTGACCGGCGTCGCGCCGGTGCTGATGTCGAGGCTGGTGTCGTAGTCCAGCAGGGTCGCGCCGCTGCTGTCATCCCCGTCGATATCCAGGCGGATGGATGACCCCAGCCAGTCGAAGAAACCGGCGGAATCCAGCTGCGTATCCGAGTGGTCGGCCACGGCGAACTTGACCGTGTACTCGGTGTCTCCGCCCGGCAGGGTGGCCAGGTCGAGCACCGTGTCCTGGATACCGGTAATGTAATTCGACTCGACGTTGGGGCCGGTATCGGTGGCCGTGTTGTCATACAGGCCGCCCGCCGCCGGTGCCGTCGCGTGCAGGATTCGCAGGTTGCTGAACACGAACTCCTGGTAGGGCTGGCCGGTTTCCGCGTTGCGGATGTAGATACCGAATACGTCCGGGTACTGATCGTTGGCAAAGGCCTGGGTTTCCTCGGTGGCGAACACATAGCTCAGCGCCAGCTTCGTCACCCCGGGCGCCGGGGTGAACGAAAACTCAAAGGTGTTGATGTCGAACTGGTCGAAGTCGATGCCGGCGGCGACCGAGGAGGCCTGAAGGTCTACATCGTCATCAGCCTCGCCCGCTCCGCCGGGGCCGGTGGCGTCATCGCTGATGGTGTTGCCGGCGGTAGCGTCGCCGACCAGGTTGTCGATAAAGCCGGTGCCAATGACCACACCCTCGGTCAGCAGCATGCCGGTGGGTCCGCTCTCCAGGCCGGTGAACAGGCCGATGGATTCGTCGCCGCCAGTGAAGACGATACTGTTGATGTTGACGCCACTGCCGTCGGGAGCCAGGGCGTCGGCGAGGGCCTGGTCTGCGGCGGCACCGCCACCGAGATCGCCGCGATCCTGCACCGCCAGGTCGAGCACATGACCCCAGGTTTTCTGGGTGGCTTCGGCAATGGCGATCTGCGCTTCAACCGCGCCGGAGGCGACCTCAAGGTCCCAGTCACCGCCGAGACCGGCGGCGCCGGTGTCGTCGGTGGAAGCGGCAATGTCTGCGCCGGTAATCTCCGAGAGCTGCTCGACAAAGGCGACGCCCTGTTCGCCCTCGGCCACGCTACAGCCGTAGATCAGGATGTCACCGCTCTCGGTCAGGCTGTTGCCCCATGCCTGCAGGTGGGACAGGGTCTCGCCGGTCAGGTCCGCCTGGGTGAGTGTGGCGTTTCCGAGACGAAGCTCGCCGGCTTCGCCGTGGCTGACGATATGGATCGCCGAGTAGGTTTCTTCGCTGTTGTCGAGGACATCGGCGATGAACGCCACGCCGTCCTCGTTCGGCTCGATGTAGACAACCTCGACGTCGTCCGCCAGGTTGGCGAGCAGTTGGTCGATATCGTCGACCTGGCTGTCGACGAAGAGAATTTCCGGGCCCTGTTCGGGTTCCCCTGCGAGATCGGTCTGGTCCTGGCTCTCGCCGAGGGCCGCGACCAGGCTGGTAAGCTCTTCCTGCTCCTGCAGGGCCTCCGCGGCGGGACTTTCCTCAACGCTGTCCGGCGTTGCGTCGGCGCTATCGGCAACCGTAACCGCGCCCGCTGCATCCAGCAGCACGCGGTCTTCAAGTCTCCTGTAGCGCTTCTTCCAGTTCACTCTGTTTCGCTCGCTTCCTCAGACCCTGTATCGTACGTCCTTCTCTATACCTGAGCCTTTTTGGTGCACCAGTCTGTGACAGGCCCGACATTTACGCAATGAATCCACTACGGATTCAGTAGTAGCCGCCGGAAGCCAGCAACGGCGGGCGTTTCCAGCCGCTGCAGGGGCTGGCCAAGGAGCCGAGGGCCTGCGCTATACTGCGAGCGATTCTGGCCGTGGACGCTGCATGCTGACACTGACTCCCATTTCCCCTGCCCTGGGCGCTGAAGTCGAGGGCCTGGACCTGCGCGAAACGCTGTCTGACGAGCAATTCAGCGACCTGCGGCAGGCCCTGGTCGAGCACCAGGTGCTGTTCTTCCGCAACCAGCCCATCGAGCCCGCGCACCAGCAGGCGCTGGCGGAGCTGTTCGGGCCGCTGCAGACCCACCCCGCCTACGCCACCGTCGAGGGCCACCCGGCCGTCACTATCCTGGAGAGCACCCCGGAAAAGCCCACGCTGATCGAGAAATGGCACACAGACATGACGTTCCGTCCGCACCCGCCGATGGGGACCATGCTGCGGTCCCGGATCGTGCCGTCGCAGGGGGGCGACACCCTGTTCGCCAGCATGACCGCTGCCTGGGAGGCCCTGTCGGCACCCGTGCAGGCGCTGCTGGAGGGGCTCACCGCCGTGCACAGCTTCGAGCACGGCTTCCGGGAGAGCCTGGCGCAACCCGGTGGCCGAGAGCGACTGGCCCAGGCCCTGGCGGACAACCCGCCGGTGGAACACCCTGTGGTGCGCACGCACCCGGAGAGCGGCCGCAGGCTGCTGTTCGTCAACGAGCTGTTCACGACCCGGATCTCGCAGCTCACGGCAAAAGAAAGTGAATACTTACTGTCGTTCCTGTTCTCGCATATCAAGCAACCCGAGTTCTGCTGCCGGTTTCGCTGGAGCGAGGATGCGATCGCCTTCTGGGACAACCGCAGCACCCAGCACAAGCCGGTGAACGACTACTTCCCCGCCCATCGCCGGATGGAGCGCATCACCATCGACGGCGACAGGCCCTTCTAGCCATGCCGATCACCAGCCTGACTACCCGCCTGGTCCTGCTGCTGACGCTGACCGTCGCCATTACACTGAGCGTGGTCACCGTGGCGGATTACCTGTCCTCCCGGGACAGGATTCTCAGGCAGCAGGAGCTGCGCGTGGAAACCACCGTGGCAGACGCAGTGCGCGACCTCGAGGTACGCCTGTCGGTGCTGGAGGAGTCCACCGAACTGCTGGCGGAAGTCGTCATGAGCCGGGACCACACCGAGGAACAGCTCAAGGCGCTGCTGCTGGAAGCGGTGGACGAGCGGGAGGACCTGTTTGGCGCCGCCCTGGCACTGGACCCGCGCTTTACCAATGACCCGGAGCGGGGCTTCGCCCCCTACTTCTTCTACCGGGACGGCCAGGTGATGTTCAGCGACCTGAGTGAGGGCTACGACTACCTGCTGAGCGCCTGGTTCCGGGAGCCCCTGAGCCAGGGCAAACCGGTCTGGACCGAGCCTTATTTCGATGAGGGCGGCGGCAATGTGTTCATGGTGACCTACTCGGTGCCCATTTTCCGGGAGATCGACGGAGAACGCGTATTTTTCGGCGTTGCAACCGCAGATATGACCCTGGACGAACTGCAGTACTACCTCGAGCGCATGGACCTGGGAGAACGCGGCGCGGGCTTCCTGCTGAGCCGCAGCGGCAAGATCCTGGCCTCCCCGAATCCCGACAACTGGCTCAAGCCCTGGGCCAGCACAATGCCCAGCGCCGCGGACGCCGAGCAGTGGGCCGGCCTGATCAGCCGGGTCATCGAAGGGGAGTCTGCCTCAGCGGCGGTCCCCTGCTTCGACCTGCCGGAGCGCTGCATGGTCAAGCTGGCCCCCCTCACCACCACCCGCTGGCCGGTGGGCGCCTACTACGCGGAGCGCGAGATCCTGGCGCCGCTGCGGGACTACCTGGTCAAGAGTGTCCTGTCCCAGCTGCTGACCATGGTGCTGCTGGTCATCGGCATCGTCTGGGTGTCGAAGCGAATCACCCAGCCCCTGCGTTCCCTGGCGATTGCCACTGTGGACATCGCCACCGGCAATTTCCACACTCGACTGCCCACGGCGCGCAGCGCCGATGAGCTGGGGCGGCTGGTACACGCCTTTTCGGTCATGCAGGACAACCTGCAGCGCTATGTGGACGAGCTGCAGCAGGAGACCGCCACCCGCAACCGGATGCAGGGTGAGCTGGAAGCCGCCACCGCCATCCAGATGTCGATGCTGCCCGGGGCCGGGCGCGCCAATCTGATCGAGGACCGGTTCAAGCTCTGGGCGGCCCTCCGACCCGCCAAATCCGTGGGCGGCGACCTTTACACGTTTCACATGCAGCGCGGGCGCCGGCTTTTCCTGGCGGTGGGAGACGTCTCGGACAAGGGCGTGCCGGCGGCGCTGTTCATGGCGCGCGCCATGACCCTGCTGCAGCAGTACGTGTACTCGACCCTGGATGCCTCCGCCATCCTGGCCCAGCTCAACGACGAACTGGTGGAGGGGAATGAAAACTGTATGTTCGTGACCCTCTTCGTCGGCTGGCTGGACCTGGACAGCTATACCCTGGCCTATGCCAGCGGGGGCCATACGCCACCGTCGCTGTCACGGGAGGGCGGGGTAGAGTCCCTGGAGCAGGAATCCGGTCCCGCACTGGGGCTTGCGGAGGAGCAGGTATTCCCGCTCAACACCCTGTCCCTGGAGCCACGCGACCTGCTCGCCGTGTTCACGGACGGCATCGACGAGGCCTTCAACGTGGAGCAGGAGCAGTTCGGGCAGGCAGCGCTAAACCAGGTGCTGGCGGACAATCGCGGCCAGACCCTGGAGGCAGTGGGCAATGCGATCCTCGCCGCCGTGGACGCCCATCAGGGCGAGGCGCCCCAGTCCGATGACATCACCCTGCTGCTGGTTCAGCCGCGCAGGCCCGACAGCGTACGCACGCGCATTCGCCTGCTGGATGATGCCGGGGCGGTCTCGACGCTCCAGGCGTGGCTGGCCCAGCTGATGGGCGAGGCGGAGATCGACCTGGGTACGCAATCGGAAATGCAGCTGGTGGCGGAAGAAGTGGTCACCAATGTCTTCAAGTACGGAAAACTGGCGGAGGGGCAGGGCGTTACCCTCAACCTCGAGATCAGTGCGGACCGCATCAGCATGGAGTTCTGCGACAACGGCATTCCCTTTGATCCGCTGGCCGAGGCACAGCGATCACACCTGGGAGAAGACATCGAATCTGCCGCCATCGGGGGCCTTGGTGTACACTTGCTGGAAGGCCTGACCGACGAGCAGGAGTACCTGCGGGTTGACGGTGAAAACAGGCTCACACTGGTAAAATTGATGTAACTTCTTGAGCGGGAGCCGCAATGGAACTCAACACCCGAGTCGATCTCGACGACGAAAAGTCAGTGGCACGCGTCGCCCTGCAGGGCGCGCTCAATACCGACACCGCACCCGGGTTCGAGAGCCGGCTCGACGACGTTCTCAAACGCGGTTATGCACTGACCGTGCTGGATATGAAGGACCTGGACTACATCAGTTCAGCCGGGCTGCGGGTGATCTTCAAGGCCGCCAAGCAGGTCAAGACCGACGGCAAGCGGCTGGCCGCCGCCAACCGCAAGCCGCACATCGAGAAGGTCTTCGAGATCCTGAAGGCGCTGCCCGACATGCAGGTGTTCGCCGACGACGCCGAGATGGACGAGTACCTGGAATCCATCCAGGAACAGGTAAAAGGCGACAAGTAAGCCTAGAGCCTTCAGCGCAGCGACATTCGCGGAAAAGAGCCTTCAGCCCAGCGCATTTCGCGCAGCGAAATGCGCGGAAAGAGTCAGCTTCGCAGGAAGCGCACCAGCCAGTGCGCCACCCGGGGGCTGTCCAGCTCCCGCTCCAGTGACTCCTTGCCGGCCTGGTAGGTCTCCTCGCCCACTGACTCACGGCGGATTTCCAGCAGGCTGTCCTGATAGCCCTTTACGAACTCCGGATGCCCCTGCAGGGTCAGGATATGTTCACCCAGCTGGCACACCGCGTGCTCACAGAACTCGCTGCCCGCCAGCACCCGGGTGCCGGGTGCCGGTTCCACGATCTGGTCCTGGTGCGTCACCGCGATAAAGAACTCCGGGTCCTCGCCGTCGTGCCATTCAGGCATGTGCTGGAACAGCGCTTCGTGGGCGCCGATTCCCCAGCCCTTTTCTGATTTTTCCGTCTTGCCGCCCAGCGCATGGGCCACCATCTGGTGGCCGAAGCAGATACCCACCATCTTCTTTTTATGCTCGTGGATATCCCGCACAAAATCCGACAGCCGGTGGATCCAGTCCTCGTCCCAGTAGACGCTCGATTTACTGCCGGTGATCAGGTAGGCGTCCACCTCGTCGATGTCCTCGGGGTATTCGCCGTGCTCGACATCGTAGACCACCCACTCAAAGTCCGGCGCCACCGGCGCCAGCAGGGTTTTGAACATGTCAGGGTATTCGCCGAACTCGCCCACCAGCTCTTCGCGCACGGCGTCGGTTTTCAGGATACCTATTCGCATCGACTTACGGCCTCTGGGTAGAATGCGGCATGGTAAATGAAAACAGCGGCAGTATCGACGCGATCATCAATGCTGCCGTGGCGCCGCTGGCGGAGGCGCTGTCCGGTTTCATTTTCTACAGTGTCAGCGTCGGCGGCGCCGAGCTGCCGCTGATCGTCGCCTGGCTGGTGGCCGCCGCGACGTTCTTCACCGTCTACTTTGGCTTCATCAATGTGCGCGGTTTCGGCCATGCCATCCGCCTGCTACGGGGCGAGTACGCACACCCGGAGCACCGCGGCGAAGTCAGCCATTTCCAGGCCCTGGCAACAGCGGTGTCCGGCACCGTCGGCATCGGCAATATCGGCGGGGTCGCCGTGGTCATCAGCCTGGGCGGGCCCGGCGCCACGTTCTGGCTGATCATGGCGGGCTTCCTGGGCATGTCCACCAAGCTGGCCGAGT
This sequence comes from Halieaceae bacterium, assembly GCA_965601975.1. Classification (GTDB taxonomy): domain Bacteria; phylum Pseudomonadota; class Gammaproteobacteria; order Pseudomonadales; family Halieaceae; genus JANQIO01. The sequence continues at coordinate 4,789,040 of OZ271856.1, read as the reverse complement.
GCATCGCCGGGGTGAAGTACCGGCGCATCAATCCCGACGGCACCGTCTCGGGCGGACCGATGTACTACCTGGAGCAGAGCCTGCGCGAGCGCGGCTTCGACCGGCTGGGAAAATCCCTGGGGGGCTTCTACGCGCTGGCCATCGTCATCGGCTGCCTGGGGATCGGCAACATGTTCCAGTCCAACCAGGCCTTCAACCAGGTGCTGTTCATCACCGGCGGTGAGGACGGCGCCATGGCCGGGCGCGGCTGGCTGTTCGGGCTGGTCATCGCGGTGACGGTCGCGGCCGTCATCATCGGCGGACTGCGCAGCATCGCCCGCGTCACCAGTCGCCTGGTGCCGTTCATGGCCATCACCTATATCGCCATGGGACTGCTGGTCATCACGCTGAACGCCGAGCGCCTGCCCTGGGCGATCTCGGCGATCTTCACCCAGGCCTTTGCACCGGAGGCCATGGTCGGCGGCTTTGTCGGGGTAATGATCCTGGGCTTCCAGCGCGCGGTGTTTTCCAACGAGGCCGGCATCGGCAGCGCCGCCATTGCCCACTCCGCGGTACGCACCGACGAGCCCTCAACCGAGGGCTTCGTGGGCCTGATGGAGCCCTTCATCGACACGGTGGTGATCTGCACGCTGACGGCGCTGGTTATTCTCACCACCATCTACCACCCGGGACTGTCCGAAGGCGGCGTTCAGGGGGTCGAGCTGACCTCCAGCGCCTTCGCCAGTACGCTGTCCTGGTCGCCGCTGCCGCTGTCGTTGATCGCCGTGCTGTTTGCCTTCTCGACCATGATTTCCTGGTCCTACTACGGCCTCAAGGGCTGGACCTACCTGGTGGGCGAGGGCGCCGCGAAGGAGAATGTGTTCAAGTTCGTATTCTGTGCTTTCGGCGCATTGGGCTGCACCATGGAGCTCGGCGCGGTGCTCGATTTTTCCGACGCCATGGTGTTCCTCATTGCCCTGCCCAATATCCTGGGCCTGTACCTGCTGGCGCCCACCCTGAAGCGGGAGCTGGAGGGGTACAGGCGCCGCATCGCCTCCGCCGGGGCTGTGAGCAAAGCTCCACAAAACGTTTAGCCCCGGACATGGTGCGGCCACTGTACCCGGTGCTGAAAAATACTTAGCGCCGATGTCGACCCCATTCCCCTGACCTATAATTCCGCTGTCATCGACCGCGGAGGACGGCATGGTTCGCATCGACTACCAGCGTGAGCTGGCATTTCCCGCTGAACGGGTCTGGGCACTGCTGGAGGACTTCGGCAACATGCAGTGGGCACCGGGCGTGAAGCGGGTGGAGCACATCGGCGAGGGCATCGGCATGACCCGGCGCCTGCACATGGACGGCATGGACCCCATCGACGAGGTGCTGGAAAGCCAGGACCCGGCCAGCATGAGTTTTTCCTACAGCATCCCGCGGGGCATTCCCCTGCCGGTGACCGACTACCTGGCCAGTGCCCGCATCGAGGCGCTGGACGCAGGCAATTGCCGCGCCCACTGGTCCTGCCAGTGCACGCCCACGGACGACTCGGTATCCAGTGAGGAACTGGAGGCCATGATGTGTGGCACCTACGAGCTGCTGCTCAACATGGTCGAGACCTTCCTCACCGAACAGCAGGCATCCTGACATGGACCGACAGCTACCCGGTGCCACTGACGCCGGCAACATGTACGCGAATCTGTACAGCTTCATGAGCCTGCCCCTGTGTGACGACATCAAAGCCAGCGACGCGGACGTCGCCGTACTCGGCCTGCCCTATGACCTGGCGACCTCAGGGCGCCCCGGCACCCGCTCCGGACCGACCGCCATACGCCAGGCCTCTGCCAACCTGCGCTGGGAAGAGGCGCGCTGGCCCTGGTCGTTCAAGCTCGCCGATCATCTGAAAGCGGTGGACTGTGGCGATGTGAGCTTCTACCAGGGCGACCACGAGGCCTTTGTCGCCGAGTGCGAGCGCCGCGCCGGCGAAATCATCGACGGCGGCAAGCGACTGCTGAGCCTGGGCGGCGACCACTACGTGGCGTTGCCGCTGCTGCGCCGGCATGCGAAGCGCTACGGCAAGCTGGCGCTGATACATTTCGACGCCCACACCGATACGGACGAGGACGGCTGGATCTACGATCACGGCGCCATGTTTCACCACGCCCGCCGTGAGGGCCTGCTGGACGACGCGCGCTCTGTGCAGATCGGCATTCGCACCTGGTACGACCGGTCGGAGCATCCCTTCCAGGTTATCGACGCCGACCAGGCCTGCGCCCTGCCGGCCGCGGAGGTCAGCGCCATGATCCGCGAACGGGTCGGCGAAGGTCCGGCCTATGTCTCCTTCGATATCGACTGCCTGGACCCGGCCTACGCACCGGGCACGGGAACACCGGTGGCGGGCGGCCTGAGCAGCAACCAGGCATTGGCCATCCTGCGCGGCCTGGCCGGGCTGGAGCTGGTGGGCATGGACCTGGTGGAGGTGGCGCCCGCCTATGACTCCAGCCAGGTGACGGCCCTGGCAGCCGCCACCCTGGGACTGGAATTCCTCTACCTGCTGGCGAGCGCCCGGCAACCCGACTGAACGGCGGTTGGCGGATTCACGGCCATCCTGTACCGTTTCCGCTGAACGCCCAACAAGAAGACACGATGCGTCTCGCCGTACTCCTAAGCTGCGCCCTTTTCGCCCAGACCCTCCAGGCCAGTCCGCCTGCACGCAAGGACAGCGCCGGCTGGGTCGGGGCCGACGCCTGTCTCGACTGTCACAGCGACGAGTACGCGCTGTGGAAAGACTCTCACCACGACCTCGCCATGCAGGAAGTCAGCCCGGCGACGGTTCTGGGCAATTTCGAGAACGCGGGCTTCAGCTACGCCGGCGTCAACTCGCGATTTTTCCGCAAGGGCGAGGAGTTCTGGGTGGAAACCGACAATGCGAAGGGCGAGCTGGAGGCCTTCCGCATCGCCTACGTGTTTGGCGTCTACCCGCTGCAGCAGTACCTGGTCGAATTCCCGGGCGGCCGCCTGCAGACCCTGGGTATCGCCTGGGACAGCAGGCCTGCTGCGGAGGGCGGCCAGCGCTGGTTCCACCTGTACCCGGACCAGGCAGTCACGGCCGAAGACCCGCTGCACTGGACCGGCCCCTACCAGAACTGGAACCTGCAGTGTGCGGAATGCCACAGTACCCACCTGGAAAAGAACTACGATCCCGCGGGCCGTGAGTACCGCACGACCTGGTCTGAAATCAACGTGGCCTGCGAGGCCTGCCACGGGCCCGGCGAACGCCATGTGGCTGCAGCCCGGGCCGACACCCTGGCGAATACCGACAACGGTGGCTTCCCCCTGTCGCTGGCGGAGCGGGGCGGCTGGGCCTGGCCGGAGGGCCAGGATGTGGCCAGGCGCACCACGCCGCTGCCTCACTCGCTGCAGGTGGAGAACTGCGGTCGCTGCCACGCACGCCGCGGTACCATCGGAGACTATCACTACGGCCAGGACCTGCTGGACACCCATCGGCCCGCCCTGCTCAGGGACCCGCTGTACCACGCCGACGGGCAGATTCTCGACGAGGTCTATGTCTACGGCTCCTTCCGCCAGAGCAAGATGTACCAGGCCGGCGTCGTCTGCTCGAACTGCCACGAGCCGCACAGCAATGCCCTTCGCGCCCCCGGCAACGGCGTCTGCGCCCAGTGCCACAAACCGGCGGTCTACGACAGTGCGAAACATCATCGCCACGTCGAGGGCGGCGCGGGGTCCGCCTGCGTGGACTGCCATATGCCGGCGCGCAACTACATGGTGGTGGACCCCCGTCGGGACCACAGCATGCGCGTGCCGCGCCCCGACCTGAGCCTGGTCATCGGCACCCCCAATGCCTGCACGGGCTGTCACAGCGATCGCGACGACCAGTGGGCGGTGGACCGCCTGCGCGACTGGGGCGTCCGCTTTACCGATACCAGCACCCACCCCGCCCGCATCATGGCCCTGGCCCGCAGCGGCGACGGCCGCGCCGTACCCGGCCTGGTGAAGATTGCGCAGGACGGCTCAGCGCCCGCGATCTGGCGTGCCACCGCCATGCAGGAACTGGGTGTTTTCAGCAATCGCGAAGCCCTGGAAGCCGCCATGCAGCTGCTGCAGAGCGACGACCCGCTGCTGCGCTGGAGCGCCGCCGGCAGTGTCGGCATGCTGCCGATCCAGCATCGCTATGTCCTGCTGTCGCGCTTTATCGAGGACGACAATACCGCCGTGCGAACGGAAGTGGCCCGCATGCTGTCAGAGGTGCCGCTGGAACAGATCGGGGCCGGCGACGCCGCCCAGCTGAATGCCCTGTTTGAAGAGTACCTGCACATTCTCGGGCAGCAGGCCGACACCCCCGAGGGGCTCATGGAAATGGGGGTATTCCTGGTCGGTCGGCGCTTGTACGAGCCCGCCGAGCAGGCCTACCGCAATGCCATGGAACTGAACCCGCGGCTGCTGGCCGCCTATCTCAACCTGGCGGACCTGTACCGGCTGCAGGGCCGCGATGACGCGGGCAGGCCGCTGTTGCAGGAGGCCGGCCGCCTCGAACCCGAGGCGGGCGCCGTCTGGCACGCGCTGGGACTGCTGGAGACGCGCAGCGGCAACAAGGCGGAGTCGCTGGTCTACCTGGAGCGGGCCGCCGGGCTCGAAACCCAGGGAATCCGCCATCGCTATGTGTACGGCGTCGCGCTGCAGGACGCGGGCCGTACCGAAGCGGCACTCGACGTACTGCGTGACCTGGTGCGGGAAGCGCCCGACAACCCGGACCTGCTGCTGGCCCTGGCCACGTATTCCAAAACCGCCGGCCGCGATGAAGACGCCCGCCGCTACGGCGCCAGGCTGGTCGAATTGATGCCGGACGACCCGGGCGTGCGCGAATTTTACAAAACCCTGTAATATATCCGGGTCAGGGCGCCAGCGGAGGAGCAGGTGCAGGATACCCGTGATGTCGCGTCGGCAGAGTCGACCGTCACCGAAATACTCAGGGAAGACCGCTCGCTGTATTCCACGCAGTTCGCCCTGGGGTTCCGCTCCCTGCACTTCATCCCGGAGCTGGAATCGAGTTTTCGGGAGTACTACCTGGAGAACAATCCCGGCCAGCTGCGCCGGGTGATTCCCTTTGCCATCCTGCTGACGCTGATGTTCGCGGTGGCCGACTACACGCGGCTGCCACCGGAACTGTTCCAGGCCCTTGGGCTGCCGCGCCTGATCCAGGTGGTGGCCCTGATTGCCCTGGCGGTGCCGATCTACCTCGGGCACAACCGCATTGTGGAAGTTTGCGTGATGATGGTGCTGGGGGTGTTCGGTGTCACGACACCCATCATGCACGGCATCATCAACCAGGCCGAGGCCTATTCGCCGGTCAGCGCCCAGCTGATCATCCTGTCGTTCTGCTATTTCCTGGCCGGCCTGCGTTTTTTCCACGCGGCCCTGACCGGCGCCATCATCAGCATTGCCTACCCCGTGTCGCAGCTGATGTTCTCCTACCCGCTGCCGAACCTGGGCTTCAACTGCTTCATGATTGTGGCCTTCAACATGCTGGGGCTGGTGGGCGCCTACTTCCTGGAATACACCAGCCGCGAGAACTACCTGAGCCGCCAGCTGCTGAGCGAGATGGCGCTGTTCGACAGTCTCACGGGCCTGTTGAACCGCAGGGCGTTCGCCCTGGACCTGGACAAGGTCTGCAGCCAGGCCAAACGGGACGGGGTGCACCTGGCGGTGGCCATGGCGGACGTGGACCATTTCAAGGAATACAACGATCACTACGGGCACGTGCAGGGAGATTTGTGCCTGCGTGACATCGCCAATGCGCTGCAGGGCTCCATACGCCGCCCGCTGGATAAGGCCGGGCGCTACGGCGGTGAGGAGTTCATCATGGTCTGGTACGACTGCTCGCTGGAGGACGCGGAGCGGCTGGGCGAGGAGGCGCGCCACGCGGTGGAGGCACTGCATATCCGCCAGGGACCCCACGCCACCCAGCGCACGGTTACCGTCAGCATCGGCATCGCCAGCAGCGAGCACATCAAGCAGTACGACGCCAGCGCCCTGATCCGCGCCGCGGACCGCGCGCTCTACCACGCCAAGGCCAACGGCCGGAACCAGATCGTACTCGCAGATGAAGCCTGAGGGCGCCCCGGCGCTTGTCCGGGATCACCGCCCGTGCTACATGTCAGGCTGTTCACACCCGGAGCCAACCACCATGCGACTGATTGCCACCCTGCTGACGCTGACCCTGCTCAAGGCCTGTACCTGGGTTGAACTCACCGAGGGGGGCCAGGCGGTCACCCAGGTGTCCTCTGTGCCGGAAACCTGCAAGCGCCTTGGCACAACCAGCTCGACCACGAAGGCTGATATCGCGTCTATCGACCGCAGCAGCAAGAAGGTCGCCACGGAACTGCAAACCCTGGCCCGCAATGCAGCGGCGAACATGGGCGGCGACACCATCGTCGCCGAGACGGAGATTTCAGAGAACGGTGAGCAGCGCTTCAGTATCTATCGCTGCGGGGCTGAATAGGCCCCCTTACAAGACTTCCGCCAGGTCGCCTTTCTTCTCGAGCCAGGCCTTGCGGTCGCTGGAGCGTTTCTTGGCCAGCAACATGTCGAGCATGCGGTTGGTGCCGTCACCGGCGTCCAGCACCAGCCGCACCAGGCGGCGGGTGTCCGGATCCATGGTGGTCTCGCGCAGCTGCATGGGGTTCATCTCACCCAGGCCCTTGAAGCGCTGTACGTTGACCTTGCCGCGGATCTTCTCCGCTTCGATGCGGTCCAGCACCCCCTGCTTCTCGCCCTCGTCCAGGGCGTAAAACACTTCCTTGCCAACGTCGATCCGGTACAGGGGCGGCATGGCGACATACACATGCCCCGCCTGCACCAGCGGCTTGAAGTGGCGAACAAACAGGGCGCAGATCAGCGTGGCGATATGCAGGCCGTCGGAGTCCGCATCGGCGAGGATGCAGACCTTGTTGTAGCGCAGTCCCGAGAGGTCGTCGCTGGCGGGGTCTATCCCCAGGGCCACGGAGATATTGTGCACCTCCTGCGAGGCGAGAATCTCCTGGGAGTCCACCTCCCAGGTATTCAGGATCTTGCCGCGCAGGGGCAGGATGGCCTGGTACTCCCGATCGCGGGCCTGCTTGGCTGAGCCGCCGGCGGAGTCTCCCTCCACCAGGAACAGCTCAGCGCGCTCCGGATCCTGCCCCGAGCAGTCCGCCAGCTTGCCGGGTAGCGCCGGTCCCGCCGACACCCGCTTTCGCTCCACTTTCTTGGCGCTGCGCAGGCGGCTCTGGGCGTTGGAGATGCACATCTCGGCCAGCTTTTCCGCCTCGCCGGTGTGCTGGTTCAGCCACAGGCTGAAGGCGTCCTTGGCGACCCCGGAGACAAAGGCCGCGGCTTCGCGGGAGGACAGTCGCTCCTTGGTCTGCCCTGAGAACTGCGGGTCTTCCAGCTTGGAGGACAGCACGTAGGCGCAGCGGTCCCATATATCATCCGGCGTCAGCTTGACGCCTCGCGGCAGCAGGCTGCGCAGCTCGCAAAAGTCACGCATGGCGTCCAGCAGGCCCGTGCGCAGGCCGTTCACATGGGTGCCGCCCTGGGCGGTGGGAATCAGGTTCACATAGCTTTCGGCGACAACATCGCCGCCTTCCGGCAGCCACTGCACGGCCCAGTCCACCGCCTCGTTGCTGCCGGCGAAGCTGCCGACAAAGGGCTCCTCGGGGATGACGGGAAAGTCGATGGTGGCATCGGCCAGGTAGTCGGTGAGGCCGTCCTCGTAGTACCACTCCTCGGATTCCTTCTTGCCCTCGTCCTTGAACTTGACCCGCAGCTTCGGGCACAGAACCGCCTTGGCACGCAGCACGTGCTTGAGACGGGGCACGGAGAAATTGACCGAATCAAAGTACTGGGCATCCGGAGTAAAGGTCACCGTGGTGCCGGTGTTGCGCTGGCCGCAGCTGTCGATCACCTCCAGGGCAGAGGAGGTCTCACCCCCGGCGAAGGCCATATGGTAGACCTTGCCGCCGCGGCGGATTGTTACCTCCAGTTCGGTCGACAGCGCATTTACCACCGACACGCCGACGCCGTGGAGGCCGCCGGAAAACTGGTAGTTCTTGCTGGAAAACTTGCCGCCGGCATGCAGCGTGGTGAGGATGACCTCCACACCGGGCTTCTTCTGCTCGGGGTGCATATCGACAGGCATGCCGCGGCCGTTATCGGTTACCGTGATCGAACCGTTCTTGTGCAGGGTAACGGAGACCTCGGAGGCATGGCCCGCCAGCGCCTCGTCGACGCTGTTGTCGATCACTTCCTGGGCGAGGTGATTGGGTCGGGTGGTGTCGGTGTACATGCCCGGGCGTTTGCGCACGGGCTCGAGGCCGGTCAGGACCTCGATATCTTCAGCGGTATATTTGCTCATCAACAGCGATGTCAGGGGCCGCAGCGCGGCCAGGGTTCAAAAACGCCGGTGGTTCGCGAGAAGGCGAACCCGCCGGGGAATTATAAGTAGCCGCTGGATTCCAGGTCCACGTCGAAGCTCACACCCTCGACCCGTGAAACGCCGGAATCAATACGGCCGTCGTTGTGCAGCTCGAGCCAGCGGTAGCCAGGCGGCTGGTTGTCAATCTTGAAATCAAAGCTTCCGGGGGCGAACTGGATGCAGGACGAGGGCGTCGACATCAGCTTGATGCCGCCATGCGTGTCGTCGAGCTGCTGGTGCACATGCCCCCACAGCACGCCGCGGGCACTCTCGTGCCGATCCAGCACGGCGAAGAATTGCTCCCGGTCCGCCACCATCTGTTCGTCGATCCAGTCCGAGCCCATGGGCACGGGCTGGTGGTGCAGGCACACCAGGCAGTGCTGGCCGGCCTCATCCGCCCCGGCCAGGCAGGATTCCAGCCACTGGAGTTCGCCCTCGCCCAGTTCACCGCCGACTTCGCCGGGAATCTGGGAATTTAGCAGCACGATCATCCAGCGGCCGCCGTTTACCGCCCGTGTCAGCTGGCCGCTATTGCCCAGCACCCGGTTCATGGTGTCGGCGCAGTCGTGATTTCCCGGCAGCCAGGCGACCGGTGCGCCCAGCCCCGACAAATAGGCTTCAGCGCGCTGGTAGGCTTCTTCACTGCCGTGATCGGAAATATCCCCCGTGCCCAGCACCAGGTCCGGCACCCCCTGCTCCTGCTTTACCAGGTCGATGACATGGCCCAGGCTGTGGTCGGTATCCATGCCAACCAGCGTGCCCCCCGGCTGCTGCTTGAGGTGGGTGTCGGTGATCTGGACGACGCGGAGCGAGTCGCCGCTGGCGTCGATGTGCTTGATCGAATCGCTCATGAAGCGTCGGCGGTCCCCGCGGCCAGGCTCGGAAGCTCCAGCACGCTGCAGCCCTGCTCGATGCAATGGCTGAGCCACTCCGCAAGGAAGATATTCTGCTGCGCCTTCTCGTCGCGTGCGTGCATGTCGTCGTTGGGGTAGTCGTAGCGCGCTTCGATGTGGCGTCGCGACTGGAATGAGGTGACTTCCACCATGCGGGCGTCGTGGTAGGCGCGCAGGTCGAAGCGCGGGGCCATCAGCCAGGCGTCACCGCCCTGCTGGCAAACCTTGAGCAGGGTGGTGTAGCGACAGCGTTCCACCACGTCAATGCGCACCCGCTGGCCACCGGGAAGCTGGAACTCACGGTGGTTGACGGTTTCATAATCCGGGAACAGCTGCATGAGGCGGGCATAGTTAGACTCGCAGGTTGCGTGCAACGCCGCGATATCCACCGAATACCTGAAGGGGGAACTTCCCACCACTGTACTCCCTGTTCGTTTCACCGCGCCCGAACTACCGCTCATCGCGCGGCCGTAGCCTTGCAATTCCGACGCAGTCTAGCATCTACCTTTGCACAAAATAGGTACATATTCCATGTTTCAGCGGGCTGCACCTGCCTGTATTATTAGGCTCCTGAACTGCCGCGCGACAGCGTTATCGGTGCGTTTTGTGAGGCGGTTCCCACTGCAGGCATACTACAGGGCGGTGGGCACCCCCAAGCCCATAGAATAATAGTTTGATAGCAATAGCTAACCAAGAAACGGGGACTATGCCTTCAGCACCCTTTCAGGACTCACATTTTAGGAATCGAGTGATGAAACCGCTTTTCCAGGCCACGGCCGCCTCTATCCTGCTCATGGTCAGCAGCCTGTCGCAGGCCGACACGCTGCGTGAAATCTACGAGCTGTCGCTGGAGAACGACGCCCAGTTGAAAGCCCAGGAGGCCACCTACAAGGCCAACCTGGAGATCGAGCGCCAGGGGCTGTCGGCGCTGCTGCCCCAGGTCAGCGGTAACTACTCGTTTACCAACACCGATACGGATACCGATGCCCAGTCGCCGATCGTCGATGAGGACGGCGTGGCTTTTATCGACACCACCACCAATGTGGACGTCGACCGGGACGGCTATGAGGTCGCCCTGGATCAGGCCCTGTTTGACCTGCCCGCCTGGTTCAACTTCCGCCGGGGCAAGGAGCTGAGCAAGGAGGCGGAAGCCACCTTTGCTGCCGACCAGCAGGACCTGATTGTGCGCGTGGTCGAATCCTACCTCGGCGTACTGCGTGCCCAGGACAACCTCGAGGCCTCCCAGGCCCGGGAACGTGCCTTCCAGCGCCAGCTGGAGCAAACGCAGCAGCGGTTTGAAGTCGGCCTGATTGCCATCACCGACGTGCACGAAGCCCAGGCGGCCTATGACCTGTCGCGGGTGGAGCGCATCACCGACGAGAACAACCTGAACGTGGCCATCGAGCGGCTGTCGGTACTGACCGGTCGCTACCACGACAACCTGTACCTGCTGCGCGACGACTTCGACATCAAGGAGCCGTTCCCGGCCGAACGCAGTGACTGGGTGGACTTTGCCCTCGATCACAACTTCCGCCTGTCCGCGGCGCAGTTCTCCGAGGAGGCAGCGCGCCAGAATGCGCGCGCCTTTGCGTCCGAGCACTTCCCGGTGGTCAGCGGCCGTGCCTCCTACTCGGACTTCGAAACCGACGGCACCCGGACGGAAGACCCGCCGTCACTGTTCAACGTCTCCCCGGACCAGGACCAGGAGCAGGAGCTCTACCAGATTCGCGTGGATGTGCCGATCTTCAGCGGCGGCCGCATCAGCGCCAACCGCCGCCAGGCCGCCCAGCAGTTCCTCAACGCGCGGGAAACCCGCATCAACCTGATGCGCAACACGGTCACCGACACCCGCTCACTGCACATGACGGTGGTCAACGACGTGGCCCGCGTCAACGCGCGCCGCCTCAGCATCGTCTCGTCCCAGTCGGCGCTGGACGCCACCACCGCGGGCTACGAAGTGGGTACCCGGAACGTGGTCGACGTGCTCAACGCGCAGAACACCCTGTTCTCGGCGAAGCGCGACTACGCCAATGCCCGCTACGACTATGTCAACAACCTGCTGCGCCTGAAGCAACAGGCGGGCCTTTTGAGCCCCGAGGACATCTACCGCCTGGACGCAGAACTGGTCGCACCCCCGGCGCCGACCGCCAGCAGCCGCAGCGGCCGCTCGCCTTACCCGTCCCGTTCCCGCTAGTTGAGTTTTTCGCCGCCACCCTTCTGGGGGGAGATCAAGGGTTTCCTCTCGGACGGGGAAGCGGCGGCGCTGGCTGACGCGGCGGCCGCAGCCTGCGAACGCGGCCCCATCCTCGAAATCGGCAGCTACTGCGGCAAATCCACGGTCTGTATCGCGCTGGCGATGCAGCCCGGCGGCCACGTCCTCTACGCCCTGGACCACCATCGCGGCTCGGAAGAGCACCAGCCCGGGGAGTTCTTTCACGACCCCGACCTGTACGACGCGACGTCAGAGCAGGTGGATACCTTTGGTGAATTTCGCCGCAATATCGACCGCGCCGGCGTCAGCGACCGGGTGATCCCGATCGTGGCGGGCTCCGCCCAGGCGTCCCGCAACTGGACCACGCCGCTGGCAATGGTGTTCATCGACGGCGGCCACAGCCTCGACGCCGCGCTCACCGACTATCGGTGCTGGTCCGGGCACCTGTTGCGGGGCGGCACCCTGGCGATACACGACGTGTTTCCCGACGCCTTCGACGGCGGACAGGCGCCCTTTGCCGTGTACCGGCTGGCGCTGGAGTCAGGTTTGTTCAGGGAGGCCGGCCGGGCGGACAGCCTGGTTCTGCTGGAAAAGCTCTAGGTCGCTTTCACCCCGGAACGGCGCGCCTTCGACACCGCTGCGTCCGTGCTTTCCTCGCCTTCCTCGTCGAGCAACTCCACGCTCTGGAACAGCTGCCAGGCGGGAGTGTGCGCGGTGAGGGCGTCGGCCGCCATGAGGATGGCGCCGGCGGTCCAGGTGGGCTTCTCGTCGGGCCAGGTGATATCGAGATCGAACTGGTAGCCTGTCCAGTATTCGCCGTCCTCCAGTCGCCACTGGTGCAGCCAGCTGTAGAGCTCGACGGCGCGGGCATGATCACCCGCCGCCAGCAGCGCCATCACCAGCTCACAGCTCTCCGCCACGGTCACCCAGGGCTCGTCGGACACACAGCGGCAGCCGAGACCGTCTTCGACGAACTCGTCCCAGCGCTCGGCGAGGCGGGCGCGGGCCTGGCGCGGGTCCAGCACCCCGGTGAGCACCGGGTAGAACCAGTCCATGGAGTAGCGCGCCTTGCTCTCCCAGGTGCGGTCGAAGCGCTCCGGCTTGTTGCGGATGGCGTCGCCGAGACGGGTCCGTGCCGCCAGCCATTCCGGGCGGGGCTGGCCCAGTGTCACCGCAATATTGTGGGCACACTCAAGGCTCTTGAAGATCGAGGAACAGCCCGTGACCAGGGCGTCTTCACGGGCGCTGCCGTCGGCATTGATGGCCCAGTGGATCTCGCCGTGCTCGGTCTGCAGGATCAATACGAAGCCGATGGCGCGGTCCACCGTCGGCCACAGCTCTTCAAGGAATTCGCGACGCCCCGTCACCAGGTAGTGATGCCAGACACCGGTGGCGATATAGGCGACGAAGTTGGTTTCGCGGCGCTCGCCGTTATCCACCTCGTGACCGCGGTAACCGGCCCACCAGCTGCCGTCGTGCAACTGGGTTTGGGCGAGCCAGCGATAGGCCGCCTCGGCGGCGTCATACTCGCCGCCGATGGTGAGACCCATAGCCGCCTCGACCAGGTCCCAGGGGTCGCTGTGGCCGCCCCGGAACCAGGGAATCTCGCCGCTGGACTCCTGGGTCTCCAGGATGAAGTCGACGGTCGGGCGCAGGAATTCCTGTGGGAACATGCCCTTGGTGAGGTAGAGACCGGACATCAAATGCTCCCTTTGCGAAAGTACATGACCACGCTCTTGCCCATGAGCGGGTTGAGGCAGCGCTCCAGGGTCCGGGTCAGCCAGGGGCGATCCATCAGGTCCCAGACCAGGAAGCGGTGATACAGGTCCACCAGCGGGTGACTGTCCTGGCGCTCCCAGAACAGGCATTTCAGCCACCAGAACGGCGCATGCAGGGCGTGAGCCCAGTGCCGGTGGTACTGGCGCATGCCCAGCGACTCAATCTGGTGCCGCAGCTCACGGTGGCGGAAGATGCGCAGGTGGCCGCCGGGCACCTTGTGATAGGCATCGCTGAGGGACCAGCACAGCTGCTCCGGCCAGCGCCGCGGTACGGAAGCGCAGAACAGGCCGCCGGGCTTCAGCACCCGGTCGATTTCCTTCAGCGCCCCGCGGTAATCCGGGATGTGTTCGAGCACCTCCGAGCAAATGACCTTGTCGAAGCTGTTGTCGGCAAAAGGCAGGGACAGGGCATTGGCTGACGCCAGCACGAAGCTCGAACCGTTGTCCGTGTCGGCGGCAAACTCCTCGTACTTGTCGCGGGTGGTGCGCAGGTCATCGAGGTTGAGGTCCACGCCCACCGCGTCGACGCCCGGCTCCAGGTAGGCCGAGATCACGTGGCGTCCTTCGCCGCAGCCCAGGTCCAGCACCCGGTCCCCCGGTGACAGCGTGAAATGGCGATAATCAACGGTCTGCACTGGACACCACGTCGCGGTAGTAGCGGGTCATTTCCCCCGCCGCCAGCTGCCAGCAGAACTGTTGCTCCATGCGTTCGCGGCCGGCGCGCCCCAGCTTCTCACGCCTCGCGGGATCATCCAGCAGCCCGGCGATCGCCTGTTCCAGGGCGTGATCATCCCCCGCCGGAACGGTAACACCGGCATCGCCGACGACTTCCGGCAGGGCGCCGCCGTCAGTGGACACCACCGGCACGGCGCAGGCCATGGCCTCGGAGGCCGGCATGCCAAACCCTTCATATATAGAGGGCACCACCGCCAGCGTGGATTCGGCGTAAAGCGACACCATCTCCTCGGTGCTGATCCCGGTGCGGAACTGCACCCGCTCGGTCAGCTTGAGCCGCGCCAGCAGGCGCTCGGTATCGCCGCCGGGGCGCGGTTTGCCCACCACCACCAGCTCCAGCTCGGGGTAGCGTTCAAGCAGTCGCGCATAGGCCTTGAGCAGGAAGCGCAGACCTTTCAGCGGCGCATCGGCAGACGCGGTCGCCATCAGGCGCAGGGGGCGACGGGAGACATCCGGCAGCGGCCGGAACTCATCGATGTCGATGCCGTTGTAAATCAGGCTGATGCCCTCGGGGGCGATCGCAAAGTCACGGGCGATGTCGCGGCGGGAGCACTCGGACACGGTGACGATATTGTCGAGCCGCCTGACCACCTTCTTCTGCATGTTGAGGAAGCTGTGCCAGCGGCGGATCAGCAGCCGCTCGTGCCAGCGCCGCGCCGCATTCAGCGCGATGCGCAGGTCGCTGGTAATCGGGTGATGCAGGGTGGTAACCAGGGGAATGCCCATCTGCTGTATCTTCAGCATGCCGTAGCTCAGGCTCTGGTTATCGTGAACCAGGTCGTAGCGGTCCCGGTTGGCCCGCAGGTACTTCACCGCCCGACGGCCGAAGGTATAGGGCTCGGCGAAACCGCCGGTGAGCTTGCTGGTCCACTCGATGATGTTGGTCATCGAGCGCAGGTGCCGCGGCCGCAGTGAACCGAGCCCGTTGGCGAAGAGATCGAGGCTGGGCAGCTTGATGAGCTGCACCCGGGGATCCACATGCGGGTAGGGCGGGCCCGAAATCACGTCCACCTGGTGACCGGCCTCGACCAGGGCCTTGCTCAGGTACTTGATGTAGACACCCTGCCCACCCCCATAGGGATGGCTGCGATAGCCGAGAATGGCAATGCGCAGCGGGCGCTCTTCAACGGGCGCCTGGCCGGCAGGCGAATTCGCGATGCCGGCGATGTCTCCGGTCCGGGCCGTTACGCCTCCGCCGATAGCTTGTTCAACCTGCATGCCTGGGTGCACCGCAGGGGCGCATACCTCCTGTTATCAAACTGTGTTCGGGCTCTGATCGAGAGACGGTGAGCAGCTTCGCGATCGCGGGCTACATCGGTAAAAAAACGGCCGGATTCCACCCAAAGGGACATGAGTGTAATCACGGGTCTGGAAAAAATCCAGTCAGCCCCGGGGCGCGGCAGGCCGCGGTTTGAAGGGTTATAATGCGCGGCTTTCAGGCCGGCCAGCAACAAAGGACAGGTGGAAATGCACAGCAGCGCCTACAAGGGCATTATCCTCGCAGGGGGTTCCGGCACCCGCCTGCACCCACTGACCAGCACCGTCAGCAAGCAGCTGATGCCCGTGTACGACAAGCCGATGATCTACTACCCCCTGGCCACGCTGATGCTGGCGGGTATCCGGGATGTCCTGATCATTACCACTCCCCGGGACCAGGACGCTTTCGTCGACCTGCTGGGCAACGGCAACCAGTGGGGGATCGAGCTGACCTACGCGGTGCAGCCCAGCCCCGACGGCCTCGCCCAGGCCTTTATCATCGGCAAGGATTTCGTGGGGTCCAGTCCCGTCAGCCTGGTGCTGGGTGACAACATCTTCTACGGCGGCGGCATCTCGAAGAAGCTCCAGGCCGCCGGCCAGCAGGAGCGCGGCGCCTCGGTGTTCGCCTACTACGTGCAGGACCCGGAGCGCTACGGCGTGGTCAGCTTCGACGGCGAGGGCCGCGCCATCGATATCGAGGAGAAACCCGCATCGCCTAAATCCCACTACGCGGTGACCGGCCTGTACTTCTACGACAACGACGTGATCGATATCGCCCACCAGATCGAGCCCTCGGCCCGGGGCGAACTGGAAATCACGGACGTGAACCTGGCCTATCTACAGCGCGGCGACCTGCAGGTGCAGGTGCTGAGCCGCGGAACTGCCTGGCTGGATACCGGCACCCACAACTCACTGCTGGATGCCGCCAACTTCATCCGGGTGGTGGAAGAGCGGCAGGGCCTCAAGGTGGCCTGCCCGGAGGAGATCGCCTACCGCCAGGGATTCATTTCCGAAGAGGAGCTGCTGGCGCTGGCCGCGCCGCTGCGCAAGTCCGGCTACGGCGAGTACCTGAGTAAACTGCCGCTGCATACGGAGACGGTCTACGATGAAGTTTGAGCCCACGCCGCTGGACGGCGTGCTGGTCATCCAGCCCAGGGTGTTCGGCGACGAGCGCGGCTTTTTCATGGAGAGCTGGAATGAGCGCGTATTTGCCGAGGCAGGGCTCGACCTGGAGTTCGTGCAGGACAATCACAGCCGCTCCCGCCAGGGCATCCTGCGAGGCATGCACTACCAGACCGAACAGGTGCAGGGAAAGCTGGTGCGCGTGACCAGCGGAGCCGTCTACGATGCGGTGGTCGACCTGCGCCGGGGATCACCCAGCTTCGGACAGTGGTTCGGGGTCGAACTCCGGGCCGACCTGCACAACATGCTGTGGATGCCGCCGGGCTTCGCTCACGGCTTCTATGTGCTGTCGGCGTCCGCTGACTTCCTCTACAAGACCACCGACTACTATCACCCGGAATCCGAAGTCTCCCTGCGCTGGGACGATCCTGCGGTCGGTATTGAATGGCCGCTGGTGGAGGGCCAGGCGCCGGAGTTGTCCGCCAAGGACGCCGCCGGGCTCAGCTGGGACGACATCCCGCTGTTCGACTACCCCGGTACCTAGTTCTTCAGCAGCGGCCGCCACCAGGCTTCATTGTCGAGGTACCAGTCTATGGTCACCTCGATGCCCGACTCGAAGCTGTGTTGGGGCCGGTAGCCCAGCTCCTTGCTGACCTTGCCCGCGTCGATGGCGTAGCGGCGATCGTGACCGGCCCGGTCAGTGACAAACTCGATCAGGCTGGAAGACTCCTCTCCCCTTGCCGGCGGCGCCTCCGGGTACTGTGACGCCAGCTCCGGCCGCGCCGCGAAGCGTGCATCGATCCGGTTGCAGAGCAGTTCCACGATATCGATATTGGCCCACTCGTTGTTGCCGCCGATGTTGTAGGTCTCGCCGATGCGGTCGCTGTCCAGCACCAGCTCGATACCGCGGCAGTGGTCCTCGACGTACAGCCAGTCGCGGATGTTCATGCCGTCGCCGTAGACCGGCAGGGGCAGGCCCCGCAGGATGTTGGTCAGGCACAGCGGTATGAGCTTTTCCGGAAAATGCCAGGGTCCGTAGTTGTTCGAGCAATTGCTGGTGGTGACCTGCAGGTCGTAGGTGTGATGATAGGCGCGCACCAGGTGATCGGAGGCGGCCTTGCTGGCGGAGTAGGGGGAGTTGGGCTCGTACTTCTGTTCCTCGTGGAATCCCGGGGCGTCCGGGGCCAGTGAGCCGTACACTTCGTCCGTCGAAACATGGTGGAAGCGGTGCGACAGCCCGCCGTCCAGCCACACCGTGCGCGCCGCCTTGAGCAGGCTGTGGGTGCCCACCACGTTGGTCTGGATAAACGCGTCGGGACCACTGATGGATCGGTCCACGTGGCTCTCGGCGGCAAAGTGCACGATGGTGTCGATCTGCTCTTCGCGCAGCAGTTCCGTCACGCGGTCCTCGTCGCAGATATCCGCATGCACAAACCGGAAGCCGGGGTGGTCTTCCAGGGCTGCCAGGTTGGCGCGATTCCCCGCATAGGTGAGCGCATCGTAGGCCACCAGCCGATCGTCGGGGTGCTGCTCCAGCCAGTAGTGTGCAAAGTTGGCGCCGATAAAACCGGCCGCGCCGGTGACCAGCAGGTGACGACTCATTGTCAGTCCTCGTCAGGGTGGTTCTTGAGGTCTTCGAGCATTCCGGCGAGCTGTGCCTGCCAGGGCGTCGCCTCACGGCCGAGCAGGCCCTCGGTATCGGACAGGTCCAGCACGCTGAAAGCCGGACGCTGTGCCGGTGTGGGATATTCACTGGTGGGAATCGCCTCGATCGGTATCTCCCGCTCCAGCAGGCCGAGCGCCAGCGCCCGGGACTGGATTTCACAGGCGAACTCGTGCCAGCTGCAGCGGCCCGCGTCGGTCCAGTGATAGATGCCGTGGGCGTCGGGGTGCTCCAGCAGCGACCACAGCGCCTGCGCCAGACCGCGCGCCCAGGTGGGCGCACCCACCTGGTCATCGACCACGCGCAGCTGGTCGCGCTCGGCCATCAGCTTGAGCATGGTCTTGACGAAGTTGCCGCCGAAGCGGGAATACACCCAGGCCGTGCGCAGCACCAGGGAACCCAGGGGAAGAATCTCCTGCACGCGGCACTCACCCGCAAGCTTGCTGTGGCCGTAGACCCCCAGGGGGCGGGTCTCCGCCCGCGGCGAGTAGGGCTCGGCCGCTTCACCGTCGAAGACGAAGTCGGTGGATACGTGCAGCAGGCGCGCGCCGGCCAGCTCCGCGGCCCGGGCCAGGTAACCCGGGCCCTCGGCATTGATGTCGACCGCCAGGTCAGGCTTCGACTCGGCGCCGTCCACGGCGGTATAGGCAGCGGCATTGATGATGGCGTCGGGGCGGCACTGCTCGACAAAAGACAGCACCTCGTCCTGTTGGCTGATGTCGAGCTCACTGCGATTGGCGGCAAGCAGCTCCACTCCGTCGGGGCGGGTGAGTCGAAGCTCGCTGCCAAGCTGCCCGTCGGCGCCCGTTACCAGGACCTTCACGGCCGGGCTCCCGGGTTCCACCGGTAACAGCGGGGGCATTCCGCCAGGTTCATTCGGACTCTCCGAGAATTTCTTGCCAGCAGGCGCTCACCACCTCACGCTCCTTGTGAAACCGCGACCCGTCGACAATATCGGGCTGCTGCTGCAATGCCAGCTGGTGCGCGGCCGAGCGGTAGCTGATATAGGCTTCGATCAGGGCCTGGCACGCCTGCTCGTCGAGCAGGTCGTTCCGGGACAGGGTTTCCAGGATCCGGATATTGTCGGACCAGTCCGTCAACTCCGGTGTGTCGTGTGACCACGCCAGGACGGCATATTGCACCATAAATTCAATATCGACGATACCACCGGCGCCCTGCTTCAGGTGAAACTCGCCGCGCTCGTCGGCGCCGCGGGGCAGCAGGTGGCCGCGCATTTTCGCGCGCATATCGCGCACCTCATTCGCCAGCGGGCCCGCGTCGCGCGGCTGGCACAGCACCGAGCGGCGCAGTGACTCACACTGCTCCGCAAGGCGGCGGTCACCGGCGATGACCCGGGCGCGTACCAGCGCCTGGTGTTCCCAGGTCCACGCGGTGGACTGCTGGTAGTCGGCAAAGCCCTTGAAGCTGGCCACCAGCATGCCGGAGTTGCCCTCGGGCCGCAGCCGCATGTCGACTTCGTAGAGCGGACCCATGGCCGTGCGGGTGTCGAGGATATGAATGATGCGCTGCCCGAGCCGTGTGAAAAACACCGAGCAGTCCAGGGCGCGGTCGCCATCGGTGGCCCCTTTCGCCTCCGCATCGTAGACGAACACCAGGTCGAGGTCGGATCCGTGCCCCAGCTCGATCCCGCCGAGCTTGCCGTAGCCGATGATCACGAAGCCGCAGTCCTCGATGCCCGCCTCGCCGAAGCGCACTCGCTGATCGCCCTCGGTGCGTGACGGGCGGCCGTGCTTGCCCCTGAGGTCCTGCCAGGCCATGGCCAGCGCCTGTTCCAGGATGACCTCTGCGAGGAACGTCAGTTTGTCGCTGACCTTCATCAGCGGCAGGCGGCCGGTGACCTCGCTGGCCGCCACCCTCAGCTGCTGCGAGGCCTTGAAATAGCGCAGGGCCTCCATGTTTGCCTCGAGGTCGTCCGGGGCCAGCCGCGAGAGCTGCTGCCCGAGCTCTCCCGCCAGGGCGCCACGGTCCGGCGCTGAGTAGAGATCCGCCGCATCCAGCAGTTCGTCGAGAAGGACCGGGTTGCGCGTGATTTCCGCAGAGATCCAGGGGCTCGCTGCGAACAGCTGCACCAGCTCTTCCAGCGCCCGTGGATTTTCCACCAGCAGGGACAAATAGGCGCTGCGCCTCGCCACCGCCTGCACCAGCGGGAGCACGCGCTGCAGGGCGAGGTCGCCGTCAGGCAGCTCCGCGGCGGCGCGCAGCAGCTGCGGCATGAATTGGTCGACCCGGCTGCGGCCCTCGGTCTGCAGGTGGCGCAAACGGGAGCAGTCCCGCAACTCCACCAGTGCCGCGGCCGTGGCCTCGCCGTCACTGAAGCCCAGCTCTTCCAGGCTCTGGGCATCGATGCCGTCGGGCCAGATCGCCAGGGCAGGGAGTTCCGGGGCGGCATCGCCCGGTGGTGCAATCAGGCCCGCAAAGTGTGCACTGACGTGGTCGCGGTGTTCATCCAGCACCGCCATGAAGGCATCCCAGTCGTCGAAGCCCATCGCCGCCAGCAAAGCCCTGCGCGCCTCATCGCCGCGGGGCAGCGCCTGGGTCTGGCGATCTTCATAGCCCTGGATCGCATGCTCGACGTCGCGCAGGAAAAAGTAGGCCTGCTCCAGCTCCTTTACCGCTTCGGCGGGCAGACAGCCTTCCCCCTCCAGCGCGTGCAGCACCGGCAGCAGGCCTACCTGCCGCAGGGCGCTGGAGCGTCCGCCGCGAATCAGCTGGAAGCACTGGGCGATGAATTCCACCTCGCGGATGCCGCCCGGGCCGAGCTTGACGTCCTCTTCCAGGCCGCGTTTGCGCACCTGGGCACTGATCATCGCTTTCATGTCGCGGAGGGACTCGATGGCGCCGAAGTCGATATAGCGCCGATAGATGAAGGGCTGCAGGCAGGCCATCAGTTCCAGGCTGCGCTGTGGGTCACCGGCGACAGGCCGGGCCTTGATCATGGCATAGCGCTCCCAGTCGCGGCCCTGCTCCTCGTAGTACTCCTCCATGGCGTCGAAGTTGACGACCAGCGGGCCGCTCTCTCCATAGGGCCGCAGCCGCATGTCGACGCGAAACACGAAGCCGTCCACCGTGACCTGGTCCAGGGCGCCGATCAGCCGCTGACCCAGCTTGATGAAGAACTCCTGGTTGCTGAGGGGGCGACTTCCACCCACCGTCTCCCCCCGATCCGGGTAGCAGAAGATCAGGTCGATGTCGGAGGAGACATTCAGCTCCCAGGCCCCCAGCTTGCCCATGGCCAGCACCACCAGTCGCTGGGGCTCACCGCGACTGTTCTGCGGCTCACCGTGCTCGGCGGCCAGCATCCGGTGCCACCAGTCCAGGGCCTGTTGTATCGAGGCTTCCGCCAGCAGGGAAGTATCGCGGGTGGTCTCCAGGGTGGGGGCGAGGCGGTTGAAATCCCGCCAGAGAATGCGCAGCATTTCGCGGCGGCGAAACAGTCGCAGCCGCCGGTTGAGTTCATCACTGTCCTCACAGCCCTCGAGCCGGCTGGCCAGGGACTGAACCAGCCGGGCGTCGTCGTAGGAGGCTTCGAGATCGCCGCTGGCGCGCAGCTCCTCGAGCACATCGGGGTGGCGCTCGCAGGTGATCCGGGCAAAACGGCTGGCCGCAAAGAACCGCGCCTGCTGGGCGTCCAGGTCGGGTACCTGCGGTGACGGCCCGGTCGACACGTGCGGGCTAGTGGGTGTGGGTGGGCGCAACCCGCATGACTTCCTCGATGGTGGTCTCACCATTGGCCACGCGCGTCGCCCCACTGAGCCTCAGGGTTCTCATACCCTCTTTCATGGCGGACTTGCGGAGATCGTCGACCTCCGTATGGGGCAGGATCAGGTTCTGGACAGTGGGACTGCAGACCAGCACCTCGTAAATGCCCTGCCGGCCCATATAACCGGTGTCGCGGCATTCCTGGCAGCCTACCGGCCGGCAGATCTTCTCCGGCGGCTTGACCTTCCAGGGCTGGGTCAGCTGTTTCCAGGCATCGACATCCAGCGCTTCCTCGGCCTTGCAGTGCGGGCACAGGATGCGCACCAGGCGCTGGGCCATGATGCCCCGAACCGTGTTCTTGATGAGATAGGCGGGTACACCGAGCTCCAGCAGGCGGCTGATGGCGCTGGGCGCATCGTTGGTGTGCAGGGTGGAAATCACCAGGTGGCCGGTCAGGGCCGCCTGCACCGCCATCTCGGCGGTCTCCAGGTCGCGAATCTCGCCCACCATGATGATGTCCGGGTCCTGGCGCATCAGTGCGCGCACCCCGGTCGCGAAGTCAAGGTCGATCTGGTGGTTCACCTGCATCTGGTTGAAGGTCCCCTCGACCATTTCGATCGGGTCCTCGATGGTGCAGACGTTCACCTCCGATGTGGCCAGCTTGCGCAGGGTGGAGTACAGCGTGGTGGTCTTACCGGAGCCCGTGGGGCCGGTGACCAGCACGATGCCGTGACCCATTGCCGTCATGCCGTCCCAGCGGCGCAGGTCCTCATTGGCGAGACCCAGCTGTTCGAAACTCTTCTGCAGCACCTCCGGGTCGAAGATCCGCATGACCAGCTTCTCACCGAAGGCTGTGGGCAGCGTCGACAGGCGGAGTTCCACCTCGCCCCCCTCGGGGCTGCGGGTCTTGAGGCGGCCGTCCTGGGGGCGGCGCTTCTCTGCCACATCCATGCGGCCCAGGATCTTGAAGCGGCTGGTGACGGCGGCGCCTACCTGCTGTGGCAGTTCATAGACCTTGTAGAGCACGCCGTCGATGCGAAAGCGCACATTGCCCACGTCGCGCCGCGGCTCGATGTGGATATCGCTGGCGCGCTGCTCGAAGGCGTACTGCAGCAGCCAGTCGACGATGCGCACGATGTGCTGGTCGTTGGCATCGGGCTCCATTTTCGAGCCCAGCTCGAGCATCTGCTCCAGGTTGGTGACATTGGCGCCCGCCGCGCTGCGGCCGGAACCCTTGGCGTCGGCGCCGCGCACCGAGCGCGCCATGTTGTAGAACTCGGCGGTGTGGCGGGTAATGTCCCGGGGATCCGACAGTACCCGCTTGATGGGTTTGCGCAGCACATGCTCGAGGTTGCTTTCCCAGGCGCTGATCCAGGGATCCGCGCTGGCGATCAGCACTTCCTCCTCGGTGACCTCCACCGCGAGGATCTTGTGGCGCTGGGCGAAGCCCAGGGACATTACCTCCGAGATGGCGGCGACGTTGATCTTGAGGGGATCGATCTGGTAGACGGGCTGGTCGCTCTGCTCGGACAGCCAGCCCAGCAGGCCGTCCATGTCCAGGGGGCGTCCGGAGCGCTGGTCGGTGAGTTTCTGTTCCGCCAGGAACACCAGCGGGTGGAGGCTGCCGGGATTTACGCCGGTCAGCCGCTGCCGCTCCTCATCGCTGAGGACGCCGCCGCTGCCCAGTTCCGAGACCAGGAAATTCAGGTCGAGCGGCCGCTCCATGCGCTGCTCGCCGAATGTCGCCACCATAGCAGGCTCCGCCTGTTAACTTCGAAGAATCCTACCACACCAGGGGGTGCCACCCACGCCGATTTCCACAAATGAGAAGCAGCACGCAGTTCCGCATGATCAGGGTTGTTGGCGGCGTATGCCGTTCTTTTTCAACTTCACGGCCCTGTTCGACGGCTAACGGTATACTGTGCCGATGAATGCACCTGTGCCGGGCCCCGTCGAACTGCTGCACCAGCTGGTCAGCCTCCCCTCCATCAGCTCCACCTCTGCGGAGCTGGACATGGGCAATCGCCCGGTGATCGACCTGCTGGCCGGCTACCTCGAAGACCTCGGCTTCGCCATCGAGATACAGCCGGTGGGGGAAGGCGGCAACAAGGCCAACCTCATTGCCACGCTGGGCCAGGGGCCGGGTGGGCTGGTTCTCTCCGGGCACACCGATACCGTCCCCTATGACGACGGACTCTGGTCGGTAGACCCCCTGGCCATCACCGAGCGCGACAATCGCCTGTACGGCCTCGGCAGCACCGACATGAAGGGTTTCTTCCCGCTGGCGATCGAGGCGGCCCGCGCCGTCGCAGATCAGGATTTCAAGCAACCGCTGATCCTGCTGGCCACCGCCGACGAGGAAAGCTCCATGAACGGCGCCCGGGCGCTGGCCGCCGCCGGCATTCCCAAAGCGCGGCAGGCCATCATCGGCGAGCCCACAGGGCTCAAGCCGGTGCACCTGCACAAGGGCATCATGATGGAAGCGGTCCGGATTCGCGGCCACTCCGGGCATTCCTCGGACCCGAGCCTGGGCAACAATGCGCTGGAAGGCCTGCACGCCGTGCTCAGCGAGCTGTTCAGCTTCCGGTCGGACCTGCAGCAGCGCTACCAGCACCCCGGCTTCGCCGTTCCCCACCCGACCCTGAACCCTGGCTGTGTTCACGGCGGCGACAACCCCAACCGCATCTGCGGCCACGCGGAGCTCCACTTCGACCTGCGCACCACCCCCGGGTGCAGCAACGAGTCCATGCGCAAAGAGCTGCGTGAGCGGCTGGCTCGCATCAGCGAGTCCAGCGGCCTGGATATCGAGCTCGCATCACTGATTGCAGGGGCCGACGCCTTTGAACAGGAGGCCGACAGCGAACTGGTCAGGCTGGCGGAAAAGCTGACCGGCCACGGCAGCGAGGCGGTGGCCTTCGCCACGGAAGCGCCCTACCTGAAGCAGCTCGGCATGGACACCATTGTGATGGGGCCGGGGTCCATCAACCGCGCCCACCAGCCCGACGAGTACATCGAGCTGGACCAGTTCCGGCCCTGCATAGACCTGCTGGGACAGTTCATAGGCCACTACTGCCTGTAGGCAGAACCCTCGCTATAGGCTAGGCTTGCGGCTTTTGCTGACAGGTGAGCGGCTTTCAGGTGAGCGCCGGGAACACCCAACACATTCGCTGGTTCCGCAACAGTGCGCCCTACATCAACGCGCATCGCGGCCGCACGTTTGTGATCGTCTTCGGCGGCGAGGCCGCGCTGCACCCGAATTTTGCCAACGTCATTCACGACATCGCCCTGCTGCACAGCCTGGGCGTGCGGCTGGTGTTGATACACGGCGCCAGGCCCCAGATTGCCCGACGCCTGCAGGAGGCAGGGCTCACCACGGAGTTTCACGAGGGTGTTCGCATTACGGACACCGAAGCACTGGAATACGTCAAGGATGCCAGCGGCAACCTGCGTGCCGACATCGAGTCGCTGCTGTCCATGGGGCTTCCCAACTCGCCGATGCAGGGCGCGTCGATTCGCGTCACCAGCGGCAACTTTGTCACCGCCCGGCCCATCGGCGTGGTGGACGGTGTCGACTTCCAGCACACGGGTAAGGTCCGCCGGGTAGACGAGCAGGGCATCACGCGCCAGCTCGACGGCGGCTTCATCGTGCTGCTGTCGCCGATCGGCTATTCCCCGACCGGCGAGGTATTCAACCTGTCCCTGGAGGACATCGCGGTACACACCGCCTCATCGCTCGGCGCCGACAAACTGCTGCTGTTCGGTGAAGCCCGGGGCGTGATCAGCGACGGTGAGCTGGTGCGACAGTGCAACCTGACCGAAGCCCTGGAGCTGCTGCGCAGCGATCTCGAGAATGAACAGCTGCGGCTGCTGCAGAGCGCCAGGCAGGCCTGCACCGCAGGGGTACGCCGCTGCCAGATCATTTCCTACGCGGAGGATTGTGCGCTGCTGCAGGAGCTGTTCACCCACGACGGCAGCGGCACCCTGGTCGGCCCGGACGAGTACGAGCAGTCGCGGGTGGCCACCATCGAGGACGTGGGCGGCATCCTGGAGCTGATCGAACCCCTGGAACGCGACGGTGTGCTGGTGAAACGCTCCCGCGAGGTCCTGGAAACCGAGATCGCACGTTTTCGGCTGCTGGAACGCGACGGGCGCATCCTTGCCTGCGCCGCCCTCTACCCCTTCCCCGAGCAGGCCTGCGGTGAACTCGCCTGCATCGTGACCCACCCCGACTATCGCGGCAATGACCGCGCCGGGCGACTGCTGCAAGAGCTGGAGCAGGCGGCCGGCAGCCTGGGCCTGGAGCAGGTATTCGTGCTGACTACCCAGACGGCGCACTGGTTCCAGGAGCAGGGTTTCGAGGAGGCGAGCCTGGACCAGCTGCCTCCAGAGAAGCAATCGCTCTACAACCTGCAGCGCAACTCGAAGGTCTTTATCAAGCAGCTGGGCTAGGACGCATCCTGGGCGATCAGCTTGTTGATGTCGCGGCGGTAGTCATCGATTTCATCCAGCAGTCGCCGGGTCTGCCGCTCGGAGCGCAGGTTGAGCACATCGGCAATCGCCTGGTTGATGATGACGGCATTGTGGGCATAGGAGGTGCGATAGCTCTCGGTGCGGTTGGCATCTCGCTCGTCCAGCGCTTTGCGCACGCCATCTTCCCAGCCGGGCTCGCGCTGCAGCAGGTCTTCCAGGGTGGCCAGCCACTGCGCACGCTCCTCCAGCCAGGCGCCATCAAATCGCTGCAGTTGGCCCGCCGCCGTCTCGATCACGGCCAGCTGTTCGGAGCTTAGCCGGCCCAGGATATCGGCGAGATTGTCGGCGAGGTTCTCGCGGGATTCTTCCAGGTACTCCTCGTCGGTACGTGTCAGGTACTTCTCCTCGAGCTTCTCCTGATCGCGGTAGAGACCTTCGACAAACTCGGCCATCTGCTCATCGGTCAGCTGGTTACCCAGTTCAAAGGCCACTGGCAGCATGCGTTCTTCGAGACGGAGGTAGGCGGCGTAGGCCTTGTTGGCCCAGTTCTCGACCTGCTCGCCGGTCACCGGCTCGGCCAGGTCCCGCTCGATATCGTCGAGCATGACGATGTAGGTGGCGAGCTCTTCCTTGCGGTGCCAGGCCAACAGCTCACGCACCTGTTCGCGCAGGTCGCGCCGCTGCTCACGGCTCAGGTCCACGTAATCGTCGACATACCAGGTGATCAGCCAGTCCAGCTGGTTGTACAGAAAGGTATTGCTGCAGGCGCTGAGCAGCGCCAGGAATACGACGAGGATGGATGTGCGAAGTCTGTTCACGGCGCCCTCCGTGAATAATGTACGGCGACGCTGCGGGCGGAGATCAGGCCTAACCCCCGTGGATGAGCTTCCCGATCACGCCGACGATGCCGCCGATAATCAGCGCCAGGGTGGCGAGGCTGCCGATGATGAAACCCGGCGCCCGCTTGTCGGGGTGCTGGATGTAACCGCGGGCGTAGAGAATGCGGCCAAACAGGAACAGCAGGCCCAGCCCGGCGCCGATGGTTGCCGACACGTAGTAGCCGAACACCCAGAGCGCCGGAAAGAAGATAATCAGCTGTTCCATGGTGTTCTGCTGCACCCGGAACACACGCTCGAACTTCGGGTCACCCACGCAGGTCGGCGCATGGATACCGGTCTCGCCGCGAGACTTGCCCACCATGATCGCCAGCCAGAAGTACTCGGCGGCCACCAGCAGGGTAATCAGAACTATCCATTCCATAGGGTGCTACCTGTCGGCCTCGTAGGAAAGGGGGTTTATTGTACTGCGGCTTATTCGTAGTCCAAACCGTCCGTCGCGAACAGCATATCGATATTGCGGAAGGCCTTGAACTCCAGGTGGTTGCCGGAGGGGTCCCTGACGAACAGGGTGCGCTGCTCGCCGCGCCTGCCCTCGAACCGGGTAGTGGGCTCGATAACGAACTCTACCCCGGCTTCCCTGAGCCGCGCCTCCAGGGAAGCAAACTCCTCCCAGGGCAGGATGGGGCCAAAATGACTGGCGGGCACGGCTTCGCCGTCCACAGGATTGCGCGCTACCTCCGCCAGCTCATCGACCAGGTGCACCACCAGCTGGTGACCCCAGAAATCGTAATCGATCCAGCGCTCGCTGTGCCGGCCCCGGGCGCAGCCCAGTACCTCGCCATAGAAGCTCGCCGCGGCGGCGAGATCCGTAACGGGGATGGCGAGGTGGAAGCGCGCCTCGCTCACCAGGGCAGCTTTTCCAGGTCGACGTTGCCGCCGCTGATCACGCAGGCCACGCGGCGGTTGCGAAATCGCTCGGGATGTTCCAGCAGGGCGGCGAACGTGACTGCGCCGGAGGGCTCCACCACGGTCTTGAGGCGGGTCCACTGCAGCTGCATTGCCTCGATGATGGTGCTGTCTTCGACGGTAACGATGGTGTCGACCTGTTCTCGGATGATGGCGTAGTTCAGCTCGCCCAGGCTGGTAAGCAGGCCGTCTGCGATGGTCTGCGGGTTCTCCTGGGGCACCCAGTGCCCGAGGCCGAAGGAGCGGAAGGCATCGTCAGCCCCCGCTGGCTCCGCCGCCAGCACCTCGATGCCAGGCGCCAGCGACTTGATCACCGTGGCCATGCCGCCCAGCAGCCCGCCGCCACCGACCGGGATGACGACTACGTCGATGCCGTCCAGCTGCTCCAGCAATTCCAGTGCCACGGTCCCCTGGCCGGCGATGGTGCGCGGGTCGTCATAGGGGTGAACCACATGGCTGCCGTATTCGGCGACGACGGCCTCCAGGGTGGTTTCCCGGGCCGCCAGGGTGGGCTCGCACTCGATGATCTCGCCGCCGTAACCCGCCACCGCGGCCTTCTTCACCCGCGGTGCATTGGAGGGCATGACAATGCGCGCCGGCATGTCGCGGGTTGCGGCCGCCATGGCCAGTGCCGCCGCGTGGTTGCCGGAAGAGTGAGTGGCGACGCCGGCCTCACGGGCGCTGTCGGGCAAACCCAGCACCGCATTGAGCGCGCCCCGGGCCTTGAAGGCGCCGACCTTCTGCAGGTTCTCGCACTTGAAGAACACCTCGCAGCCCGCGCGCTCGTTCAGCAGGCGGCTGTGAATAACCGGGGTGCGGTGGATGTGGGCGGCAATGCGCTGGTGCGCCTCGCGAATATCTTCCACACCGGGCAGGGCCGGGCGCCCTGCCGAGAGATCGCTCATGTCACGTCACCGTACGGGAATCAGAATCTGCGGCAGTACCGCAATGTTCAGCGGTGCCTTAATATACCAGACATGTCATGCCTCTATATCAGCCATGGCGACTGCGAAAAGCACGTCATGCTGGACCATCACCCCGAAAGTCCCGCGCGCCTGCAGAGTATCCAGCGCGCCCTCGACGCCCGCGACTGGGGCGAATCCCTGACGCGGACCGAAGCCCGCGAGATCGACGGCGCCTGTTTCGAGGGCATCCATCCCCGCGACTACCTGGATCGCCTGGCGGAGCTGGACCCCGGGCAAGGCATCGTGCGAGTGGATGCCGACACCTCCCTGAATCGCCACAGCCTGCGAGCAGCCAGGCTCGCCGCCGGCGCCGCGGTGCAGGCGGTGGACGCGGTGTGGCAGGGGGATGCGCCGCGGGCATTCTGTGCGGTACGCCCACCCGGGCATCACGCCGAAACCGCCATACCCATGGGATTCTGCATTTTCAACAATGTCGCGCTGGCCGCGGAGCGGGCCCTGGCCCTGGGCGCAGAGCGGGTGGCGATTTTCGATTTCGACGTGCACCATGGCAACGGCACCGTGGAGATCTTCCTGGACCGGCCCGAGGTCATGGTCTGTTCCAGCTTCCAGTTCCCGTTCTACCCCGGGCGCTACGACGAGGTCGAGGCGGAGCACATCGTGTTGACGCCGCTGTCCGGCGGGACCCGCGGCAGCGGCTTCCGCCAGGCGGTCGAGCGGGACTGGCTGCCGGCCATCGCGCGGCACCAGCCGGACCTGGTGCTGGTGTCCGCCGGTTTCGATGCCCACCGGGAAGATCCTCTGGGCGGGCTGCTGCTGGAAGACGAGGACTTCCGCTGGGTCACGGCCCTGCTGGTGGATGCCGCAGAGCGGCACTGCAACGGGCGGCTGGTCTCCACGCTGGAAGGGGGCTATGACCTGAACGCGCTCGCGCGCAGCACCATGGTGCACCTGGAAGAGCTGAGCCGCTAGATGCTGGCCGACCTGGAGCGGTGGTCCGCCGTATTCGCCAACTTTGTCTGGGGTACACCGCTGCTGGTACTGCTGGTGGGCGGCGGTTTGTTTTTTGCCTGCTACTCCCGCTTTCTCCCCTACCGGCACCTGGGTCACGCGGTGGGCATCATGCTCGGCCGCCACGACACGCCGGGGGCGCCCGGTGAACTGACCCACGGCCAGGCCCTGGCGGCGGCGCTGTCAGCCACCCTGGGCCTCGGAAATATCGCTGGCGTGGCGCTGGCCATCGTTGCCGGGGGTCCCGGAGCGGTGTTCTGGATGTGGCTGACCGCCCTGGTCGGCATCGCCACCAAGTTCTTCACCTGCAGCCTGGGCATCATGTACCGGGGTCGGGACAGCCTGGGCCGCCTGCAGGGGGGGCCGCAGTACATCATCCGCGAGGCGCTGCCGAAGCCCTTCTATCCCCTGGCGGTGCTGTTCTCCGCCGCGGGCATGATCGGTACCCTGCCCATGTTCCAGGCCAACCAGGTGACCGCGCTGGCGCGGGCGGGCCTGGGCCAGGGCGTGGACCCCATGATGTTCAATATCGGCGTCGGCCTGGTAATCGCCGCCATCGTGGCGCTGGTCGTGTTTGGCGGCCTGCAGCGGGTGGCGAAGGTGGCAGTGGCGCTGCTGCCGCCAATGGCGCTGCTATACCTGTTGATGGCGCTGTTTGTACTGACGCGGCACGCCGCGGAGATCCCGTCCCTGCTGGCGCTGATCGTCACCGAGGCCTTCAATCCCCAGGCGGTGGGCGGCGGCCTGCTGGGTGTGATGCTGATCGGCATCAGTCGCGGCGCCTTCTCCAACGAGGCGGGCCTCGGTACCGAGGTCATGGCCCACGGGGCGGCGCGCACCAACGAACCCATCCGCGAAGGCCTGGTGGCCATGCTGGGTCCGGTAATCGACACGCTGTTGATGTGCACCTGCACGGCACTGGTGATTCTCGCCTCGGGACTGTGGCAGGCGCCCGGCGAGCTGAACGGCATCGCCATGACGCTGACCGCCCTGCGCGCCGAAATGGGTCCGCTGGCAACCCCGCTGCTGGGCGTGGTGGTGGTCATCCTGAGCCTGACCACCATGTTCGGCGGCTGGTATTACGGCACCAAGTGTTTCGCCTTCCTGGTGGGGGCCGAGTACGAGCACTGGTTCCGCTACTTCTTCATCGCCACCATCCTGTTCGGCTCCGTGGTGAGCATCGACGTGGTGTTCAACCTCATCGTCGGCGCCTACGGACTCATGGCCATTCCCACCATGACCGCCACCCTGCTGCTGTCGCCGAAAGTCATGGCGGCAGCGCGCGAGTACTTCGGCCGGAGCCCGGCAGACGGTGAACTTGAAGCGGCGGGGCAGGAATCGTGAAGCTCGACCGCACCGACCGCCGCATCCTGGAGCACATCCAGCGCAATGGCCGCATCAGCAACCTGGAGCTGGCCGAGGCCGTCGGCCTGTCGCCGACACCCTGCTCGCGCCGGGTCAAGCGGCTGGAGGAATCCGGCATCATCGAGCGGCACGTGACCCTGCTGAACCAGTCGAAGCTGGGCCTCAAGCTGACCGCGTTCATCACCATCGCCATGGACCGGCACACGCCGGAGCGCTTCGAGAACTTCGAGCGCCAGGTGGCGGAGTTTCCCGAGGTGATCGAGTGCGCGGTGGTGACCGGGACCAACGCGGACTACCTGGTGAAAGCGGTGGTGCCCGACATGGAGTACTACGAGGCCTTCCTGCTGGGCAAGCTCACGCGCATCGAAGGCGTGACCGGCGTCACGTCCAGCTTCGTCCTGCGGCCGGTGATACGGAAAACTGAACTACCGCTGGACCATATCGACAAGGGCTAGCCCCCCGCTTGAGGCCCGCGGCCCCGCTCTCCTATGATGGCGAATAGTCCAGCAGGGATCAGGAGACGCATCGTGGACATCCAATCCGGACAGGTGGCGCTGGTCACCGGCGCCGCCAGCGGCATGGGCCGCATCTATGCCCGGCGCCTGGCGGGCCAGGGGGCAACCGTCATCGCCATGGACCTCAACGAGGCGGGCCTGGCCGAGACCGCCGACGGGCATCCGGGCATTCACTGCTACCGCTGCGACATCTCCTCACAGGATGAAATCGAAGCGCGCCTGGCAGAAGCTCAGCAGGCCCAGGGGCCTGTCGACCTGCTGGTGCACGCGGCCGCCCTGATGCCCGCACACGCTCTGGCGGACCACGACGCCGAGAGGGTCGAATTCCTGTTCCGGGTGAACTTCTTCGGCACCGTCTACATGATCAAGGCGCTGCTGCCCGACATGCTGGAGCGGGGCGGAGGCCGCATGGTGCTGTTCGGCTCCATCGCAGGCTTCGCCATCGTGCCCAAGATGGGCGCCTACTGCGCCACCAAGTCGGCGGTAAACACCTACGTCGAGTGCCTGCAGAACGAAATTCGCGGCCGCGGCGTCGATATCCACCTGGTGTGCCCGCCGGCGGTCAATACGCCGCTGATCGACCAGACCGTGCAGACCGACACGCCCGGCAGCATCAATGAAGCCCGCAAAACCGGGCGGCTGGCGGATCCTGAGAAGATCATCGACGCCATCGAGAAGGGGGTGGCCAAAGGCCGGGACATCATCTACCCGGGGGAGGCGAGACTGCTGATGCTGTGGAAAGTCCTGCTGCCGAAGCTCTGGTGGCGCACGGTGCTCAGCTTCGAAAAATAGCCCGGCTCTTTCGGCTTTCCCGGTACAACCCGACACCGCAGGTCATACTCGGGCCGCGCGGTGATGTGGCATACTAGCGTCCCGTTTTCTCCAGGACCCAGCGATGCACGCGAGGGATGTCACCCAGCTGATCGGCAATACGCCGCTGCTTTATCTACGCGAAGCCTCAGAGCGCACCGGCTGCACCATCCTGGGCAAGGCCGAGTTCCTGAATCCCGGGGGGTCGGTCAAGGACCGCACTGCCCTGGGCATCATTCGCGATGCGGAGGAACGCGGCGCCATTGAGCCCGGCGGCACGATCGTGGAGGGCACCGCAGGCAACACCGGGATCGGGCTCACCCTGCTCGCCAACGCACTGGGTTACCGCAGCGTTGTGGTGATGCCGCTCAGCCAGAGCAAGGAGAAAATTGACACCCTGGAGCTGCTGGGTGCCGACCTGCACCTGGTGCCCGCCACCTCCTACGCGGACGAGAACCACTATATTCACACGGCGCAGCGGCTGGCGGACAAGCTCGCGCAGACCGCCGAAGGCGGCGCGCTCTGGGCCCGGCAGTTCGACAACCTGGCCAATATGCGCTTTCACGCGGCGACCACCGGGACGGAAATCTGGGAGCAGTGCGAGGGCAAGGTCGACGGCTTTATTTGCGCCGTGGGGACCGGCGGCACCCTGGCGGGAGTCTCCAATGCGCTGAAGGAGAAAAACCCGGACATCCGGATCGGCGTGGCCGACCCCATGGGTGCATCCCTGTACAGCTACTACAAGACCGGCAAGCTGGAGTCAGAAGGCACTTCCATCATGGAAGGCATCGGCATCAACCACATCACCGACAACGTCGCCGAGGCGCGCGTCGACACGGCCTTCCAGATCAGCGACGAGGAAGCACTCCCCTGGATTTTCAACCTGCTGAAGACCGAGGGCATGTGCCTGGGCGGGTCTGCCGGTATCAATATTGCCGGTGCCGTGCGCCTGGCCGAGGAGCTGGGTCCCGGACACACGGTGGTCACTATCCTGTGTGACTACGGCAACCGCTACCAGAGCAAGCTCTTCAACCCGGCCTTCCTGCGCAACCGCGACCTGCCGGTTCCCGCCTGGCTGGACTACTGATCACAAGGACACCCCCATGAAAATCGGCATCATCTGCGGCAGCCACCGCGAGTCGTCCCAGAGTGAAAA
Organism: Halieaceae bacterium; assembly: GCA_965601975.1. Lineage (GTDB taxonomy): Bacteria > Pseudomonadota > Gammaproteobacteria > Pseudomonadales > Halieaceae > JANQIO01. The sequence continues at coordinate 4,755,159 of OZ271856.1, read as the reverse complement.
GGTCGCGCGCTGGATTGAACGCGCCCTGCTCGATGAAGGGCACTGCGACGAGACCTGGCTCTACAGCCTGGCAAACAACCCCCTGCCGCTGTGGGACGAGGGAATCTGGGAGGGGGACCCCGACTGGAAGGCACGCCTTGCGCCCCTGTCGGAGGAGCTGAACAGCTGCGACGGTTTCGTGGTGGTGTCACCGGAATGGCACGGCATGGCGCCTGCGGGGCTGAAGAACTTCTTCCTGGTGTTCACCGGTGGCGGCGAGGTCGCCCACAAGCCCGCGCTGATCGTCACCGTGTCGGTGGCGGACGGCGGTTCCTATCCCGTGGCGGAGCTGCGCATGAGCAGCTACAAGAACAACCGTATCTGCTTCCTGCCGGAGCACCTCATCATTCGCTACGTGGACACCGTGTTCAACGAGGACCCGGCGGAGAACAAGGACAGCGCCCAGGAGTATTTCGAGGCGCGGCTGACTTACTGCATGAGGCTATTGAAGGAATACGCGCTGGCCTTCCGCGGGATCCGCGCCAGTGGCGCGGCATCCCTGGAGTCCTACACCAGCGGTATGTAGGAAATTACTCGGCGGCGTCTGAGCCGGCGGCTGCGGATGCGCGCTCTTTCTCGACCAGGTATTCCGCGATTTTCAGCATATTGGCCTGGCTGCCCGCCTTGCGGGTGGTGATGCGGTACTTGCCCGCCACCATCATTTCCGGAGTCCCGGTAATGCGCGCGCCCTTGGCCCGGGCCTGGGCCTGCCGCACCTGGCTGCCCACGCCAAAGGAGCCGTAGGCCTTGTCGAACTCTTCGGCGCTGACGCCATTGGCGACGAACAGGGCCCGCAGCTCGTCCTCACTGGTCAGGCGCTTGCGATCCACATGCATGGCGGCAAAGATGACGTTGTGCATCTTGTCGAGCACCCCCAGCGCCTGGGCCGTGTAATAAGCCTTGGCATGGGGCTCCATCGGTGCGCTCCACACGGCCGGAGAAGGCACCAGGACCACGTCTTCCGGCAGCTCCTTTTTCCACTGCTGCAGCGCCGGCTCGAAGTTGTAGCAATGGCCACAGCTATAAGCAAAGAACTCGACCACCTCGATCTTGTCACCCGACGTGGTACGCAGCGGCGGCGTGATCTCGTCGTAGTGGGTGCCCGCCTGGAACGCCTGGTCCTGGGCCAGGCAGCCCGCTGCGGTCAACACCAGGGTCAGGGTAAGGAGTATCTGCTTCATGGCTGGAGCCTCCGGATCAATTCAGGCCGGCGATAAAGTTGGATACCGCCTCAATTTCACGATCGGTCAGGAGACGGGCGACGTCGCGCATGAATCGCGAATCACCGTCATTGACGCGGCCCTCGGGGTCTTCCTCGAGGGTGTTTTCCGCACCGGTACGCCAGCGGCGCAGCTGCAGTGCCGTGTAATCCTTGTGCTGGCCTGCAAGGCGCGGCCAGCCTGCGGGTGCGTTGCCGTTGCCGCGGGGTCCGTGGCAGGCGGAGCAGGCTGCTACACCGGTTTCACTGACGCCGGCCCGGTAAATCTGCGCACCCAGGGCGATATCCTTGTCCGCTGCCTGGCTGGGGGTCTGGGCCTGGCTGGCGTAGTAGGCGGCAATATCAGCGAGCTGCTCGTCATTCAGGTTGTCGACCTGGCCGATCATGGTCAGCACGGGGCGCCGCTTGTCGCGAATGTCCTGCATCTGCTTGAGCAGATAGGCCTCATTCTGGCCGGCCAGTTTGGGGAAGTTGGGCACCATGCTGTTGCCGTCCTCACCGTGGCAGGCGGCACAGGTTACCGTGAGCGCCTTGCCTGCAGCGGGGTCGCCGGCCAGCGCGTTAATGCTAAAGCCCATCGTCATGGCGAGGACCAGGATCAGTTTGTTCATCGTTGTCTCAGTCTCTGACATTGAATCGAAGTGTTAGTTTCTTACGGGAATTCTATCGTGCTAGCGCGGGGCAGCCATGTATTCGATCAGGAGCTGGTAATCCTCGGCACTGCAGTCGAAACACATTCCCTTGGGCGGCATGGCGTTGAGCCCGTTTTCAACGGACTTCACCAGCTGCTCCATACCCTTGCCGAGGCGAGGCTCCCAGGCGGCGGCGTCCCCGGTCTTGGGGGCTCCAGCCGCACCGTAGTCATGGCAAACGGCACAGCTCTTGGTGTAGCGCTCCGTGAGGGCCGTATCGTCCTCCGCCGCTAAACCCATCGCCGACGTCAGCGCCAAGGCTGCCAACAGCACGACTTTTGAGAGAGTCTCCGCCATGTTTGTTTCCTTCGGTAAACTGCGCCGCGAGCCCGACGCACTGCGCTTGCCCTATAAAAAGGTGTGGCATTATATACGACATGCCAGAAGCAAAAAAGCCGACTCCTGCCGCTAACGACATGGCCCCAAAGCCGCTGAATTACCGGGCTGCGCGATTCCTCATCAGCGCCAGCCGGGTCAGCCAGTGCCCCCCGGACGAGGGCTGGGAAGTGGCCTTCGCAGGCCGCTCCAACGCCGGCAAATCCAGCGCCATCAACAGCCTCACCGGGAACAGCAAGCTGGCCCGCACCTCCAAGACACCGGGGCGCACACAGCTGCTCAACTTTTTCAGCCTGTCCGACGACCAGCGCCTGGTGGACCTGCCGGGGTATGGCTACGCCAAGGTGCCGGAAAAGGTGAAGCGGGACTGGGTCAGGCAGATCGAGTACTACCTGCAGCACCGCCGCTCCCTGCGGGGCCTGGTCCTGCTGATGGACGTACGCCACCCCCTGCAGGACTTCGACCGCATGATGATCGAATGGTGCGCCGCGGCCGCCATGCCGGTGCACATCCTGCTGACCAAGGCCGACAAGCTCAAGAAAAACCCCGCCCGCAACGCCCTGTTCAAGGTGCGCGGCGAGCTGGCAGCCCACGCCGACCTGGTCAGCGTCCAGCTGTTTTCCGCCCTCAAGCACACCGGCCACGAAGAACTCCGCGAGACCCTCGACGCCTGGCTAACCGACACCTCCGTCTACGACGACGAGGACGAAGACGCCCCCCAAGAGGAAGATGAGAGTCTCCGCGAGTAAGGCAACAGGCGGACACACAACGCCTGGAATCCAGCTTCAGAGTCGATGGTAATCAGTGGCAAAGAGGCGTCAGGCGGTGAAATAGCGCCTCGAAAGCCTTCCGAAGGGTGATGGTGAGCGGGTATATAGAGTGAGCCACCAGGCGGTGAAGTAGCGCCTCGAAAGCTGTTCAAGGATGGATGACGAGCGGTTCTATAAAAAGAAAAAGCCCCGGCGGTCTAATGAACAGCCAGGGCCAAGGTTGTCTCTGGGGAATGAGACATCGCGGTGCATGGAGGACACCGCTGTGACGGAACGTCACGGTTATTAGGACCGCCGATACCGCGAGAAGTTCCCCGGCCTAGTGGGCCTCATCCCAGTTCGCACCCACACCGGCCTCCACCAGCAGCGGCACTTCCAGGTCCGCGGCGGCGTCCATCTCCTCGCAAATGCGCTCGCGGACCGTGTCTACCGCGTCTTCCGCCACTTCCAGCACCAGTTCGTCGTGCACCTGCATGATCATGCGGGCATCGGCGCCTTTGGCGCCCAGCCACTCGTCTACCCGCAGCATCGCGCGCTTGATGATATCCGCCGCGGTGCCCTGCATGGGCGCGTTGATGGCGGTGCGTTCCGCCGCCTGCACGCGCTGCTTGTTGCGGGCGTTGATTTCCGGCAGGTACAGCCGGCGGCCGAACAGGGTCTCCACGTAGCCCTTGTCGTGGGCCAGGGTCCGGGTGTCGTTCATGTAGGCCTGCACCCCGGGATAGCGTTGAAAGTACAGGTCGATGTATTCCTGGGCCTCATTGCGGCCCAGGTGCAGCTGGCGGCCCAGGCCAAAGGCCGACATACCGTAAATCAGGCCGAAATTGATGGCCTTGGCCTTGCGGCGCTGCTCGTCCGACACCTCGTCCAGCGTCACGCCGAACACCTCGGAGGCGGTCGCACGGTGCACATCCAGGCCTTCCCGGAAGGCCGTCAGCAGGCCCTCATCCCCGGACAAATGCGCCATGATGCGCAGCTCGATCTGGGAGTAGTCGGCGGCCAGGATCTTGTAGCCCGGCGGCGCCACAAAGGCCTGGCGAATGCGCCTGCCCTCGGCGGTGCGGGCCGGGATGTTCTGAAGGTTCGGGTCCGAAGAGGACAGCCGGCCGGTGGCCGTCACCGCCTGGTGGTAGGAGGTATGGATGCGCCCGGTGTCGGGGTTGACCATGCCGGGCAGCTTGTCGGTATAGGTGGACTTCAGCTTGCTGAGGCCGCGGTGCTCGATAATGACTTTGGGAAGCGGGTAGTCCAGCGCCAGCTCCTGCAGCACTTCTTCCGCGGTTGAGGGCGCGCCCTTGGGGGTCTTGCGCAGCACCGGCAGCTCCAGGCGCTCGAACAGGATTTCTCCCAGCTGCTTGGGCGAACCCAGGTTGAATTCGCCCCCCGCGAGCTCATAGGCGTCCTGCTCCAGCTCGGCCATCCTTTTGCCCAGTTCAACGCTGTGATCCTCCAGCTGCTTGCGGTCGAGCAGGGCACCGTTGCGTTCGATTCGCGACAGCACGGGCACCAGCGGGATCTCAATCTCCTCGAAGACGCGCTTGAGCGACTTTTCCGCCGCCAGCCGCGGCCACAGGGCCTCGTGCAGCCGCAGGGTGATATCCGCGTCCTCGGCGGCGTAAGGCCCGGCGTCCTCGACCTTCACCTGGTTGAAGGTGATCTGCTTGGCGCCCTTGCCGGCGATGTCCTCGAAGTGGATGGTGCTGTGGCCCAGGTACTTGAGCGCCAGGCTGTCCATATCGTGGCGGGTGGCGGTGGAGTCCAGCACATAGGACTCCAGCATCGTATCGAACACGATGCCCTTCATCTTGATGTCGTGGTTCGCCAGCACGCTGGCGTCGTACTTGAGGTTCTGGCCCAGCTTGGCCCGGTCCGGATCTTCCAGCAGCGGCTTCAGTCGGGCCAGGCACTGATCCCGGTCAAGCTGGTCCGGCGCGCCCAGGTAGTCGTGGGCCAGCGGCAGGTAGGCGGCGCGGCCGGGCTCGACGGCGAAAGACACGCCGACAATCTGCGCCTGCATGTAGTCTAGGCTGGTGGTCTCCGTATCGAAGGCGAACAGCTCGGCCTGCTCCAGCTCCTTCAGCCAGGCCTCGAACTGCACTTCCGTGGTGATGATCTCGTAGTCGCCGGACTCGCTCGACGCGGCCGCGGCCTCTCCGCCCTCGGAGAGTTCGTCAATCCAGCCCTTGAACTCGAGGTCCTTGAAGTAGGCCAGCAACTTTTCATTATCCGCGGGCGTATTGGCGAGATCGCCCACGTGCACCGGCAGGTCGACGTCGGTCTTGATGGTCGCGAGGGTATAGGACAGGTAGGCGTTGTCCTTCTCCGCCTCCAGTTTGGCCCCCATGGTCTTGGCGCCGCGGAACTCCAGCTCCGCCACCTTGTCCAGCTGTGCGTAGATCGTATCGAGACCACCGAGCCCCTGCAGCAGCGCCAGCGCGGTTTTTTCACCCACACCCGGCACACCCGGTATGTTGTCCACCTTGTCACCCATCAGCGCCAGGAAGTCGATCACCAGTTCGGGCGGAACGCCGAACTTTTCGAGTACGCCTCCCGGGTCCAGGGTGGTGTCGGTCATGGTGTTGACCAGGGTCACGCGGTCATCGACCAGCTGCGCCATGTCCTTGTCGCCGGTGGAGATCACAACGTGGCGGTCCCGGGCTTCGGCTTCCGCAGCGAGGGTACCGATCACGTCGTCCGCCTCGACCCCGTCAATGATCAGCAGCGGCAGCCCCATGGCGGCAACGATGTCGTGTATGGGCTGCACCTGCTCCCGGAGCTCATCGGGCATCGGGGGCCGATTGGCCTTGTACTCGGGATAGATATCGTCCCGGAAGGTCTTGCCCTTGGCATCGAAGACCACCGCGATCGGAGAATCCGGATAGTCCTTCTGCAGCCGTCGCAGCATGCTGATCACGCCCTTGACCGCGCCCGTGGCGCGCCCGTCGGACGTCGTCAGGGGTGGCAGGGCATGAAACGCTCGGTAGAGGTAGGAGGAGCCATCGACCAGAACGACCGGGGCAGCCATCTCAGCGCTCCCAGACCACGCGCACCGAGCGGTAAGTGACCTTCATCTTGGCCAGCTCCAGCGGCGCCTTGAAGAAGCCGTGGTAATCGCCGCGGGGATTGATCAGCACCACGTTGGCGCTGTGGTCCACCAGGTAGTTGCCGTCTTCCCCGGGCACCTTCCGAAACGGTGTATTGAGCGCGGTGGCAAAGCGGTGGATATCGAGGAATTCACCGGTCACCCCGGTGAACGACGGGTCAAAGTAGGGAACGTATTCCGCCAGCCGTTCCGGTGTGTCCCGGGCGGGGTCCACGCTGACCATGATGACGCGGGTATCGTCGCCCTCAGGCAGCCCCTCGAGCTCGCTTATGAAACGCGCCAGGAAGGCCATAGTGGTGGGGCAGATGTCCGGGCAGTAAGTGAAGCCGAAGAACATCAGCGTCCACTGGCCCTCGAGGCTCTCGCCGGTGAAGGGCTGGCCCAGGTGATCGGTGAGCGCAAACTCGGGGATGGCCCGGGGCGTCTCGAACATGAAGGCTCCGTTGAGCTTCAGCTCGCTCTTTGTCATCACCCGCGGCTTCTGCAGCTGGTAGACGAAACCGGCGACGATAAGGGCGATCAGCCCCACAAGGCCGACCACGGTCAGCTTGATGTTACGCGACTGGGAGGGCGTTGCAGCAGTAATGGACGCGGTCATGACAGCGGGGTTACAGGGAACAGGTAGTGATCGACAAGCATAACGAGGAACAGTGCCATCAGGTAGGTAATCGAGTACTTGAAGGTGGCAATGGCCGCCTTGCGGTCGTCGCCCCACATCAGCACCCCGGCGTGCCAGAGGAAGCGCCCGCCCAGCAGCACCGCGCCCGCCAGGTACAGGGGGCCGCTCATGCGCGTGACATAGGGCAGCAGGGTGATAGCGAACATGATCAGCGTGTACAGCATGATATGCAGCTTGGTGAAGGCCACCCCGTGGGTCACCGGCAGCATGGGAATATCCACCGCCGCGTACTCTTCCCTGCGGTGAATCGCCAGGGCCCAGAAATGCGGTGGCGTCCAGGCAAAGATAATCAACACCAGCAGCAGGGCGTGGCCGTGCAGCTCACCGGTCACCGCGGTCCAACCGAGCAGCGGCGGCGCCGCGCCGGCAAGACCGCCAATCACAATATTCTGTGGCGTCGCACGCTTCAGGAAAACGGTGTAAATCAGCGCGTAGCCGAGCAGGGAAGCCAGCGTCAGCCAGGCGGTGAGCGCGTTGACGAAGGCCAGCAGCAGATACATGCCGAGCACGCCCAGCACCAGAGCGAACAGGATGGCCTGGGGCGTGCCGACCCGGCCCTTGACCAGCGGCCGGTTGCGGGTGCGCGCCATGACCTGGTCAATGCGCTGGTCGACCAGGTGATTCACCGCCGCCGCAGAGCCCGCGCACAGGCCTATGCCCAGGTTGCCGAACAACAGGGCCTGCCAGGGCACCATGCCCGGCACCGCCATAAACATGCCAATGACCGCGGTAAGCAGCATCAGCGCAACCACCTTGGGCTTGGTGAGCTCCAGGTAGTCTTGCCAGCTGGCCTGTTGCAGCGCCTGCTCCATCAACTGCTCCCCAGGGCAGCGTTGACGGGCGGTTCGTAGGGGACCGGTTCGTCCAGGTTCTCCACCTGGGCCCGGGCGGTGCGCAGGAAATAATTGAGTGTGATCACGCTCAGCAAGAGAAGCGCGCCCACCGCGTTATGGGCAGTGGCCACCCAGACCGGGAACTGGAACAGGATATTGCCCAGGCCCAGCAGGAATTGCACCGTAAGGACCGCGCCGATCCCCACGCCCAGCTTGCGAACGCCCGTGTGGTCATCCCGCAGCAGCCGCAGGCACAGGGCGCCCACCACCAGCAGCGTGACAATGGCGCCCAGGCGATGGCTCATGTGAATCGCCACCCGCGCCTCGTTGGTCATGGTACCGCCCAGGTAGTTGGGCCCGACCTGCTGGAACACGTCAAAGCCCGCGGCGAAGTCCATGGGCGGAATCCACTCTGCCTGGCAGGTGGGCAGGTCCGGGCAGGCTACCGCCGCATAGTTGGAGGTGGTCCAGCCGCCCAGGGTGATCTGGCCGATCACCACCGCGAGGGCAACGGCGGCCAGGGTCCGGTGGCGGGACACCCGCGCCAGGGTCTCATTGCCGAGCCGCCAGCTGTAGTTGTTGAGTCGCAGGGTGAGAATCCACAGCAGGCTGATAGTGGTGAACCCCCCCAGCAGGTGTGCGGTCACCACCTGTGGCCAGAGTTTCAGCGTGACCGTCCACATCCCGAACATGCCCTGCAGGATCACGAAGGCCAGCAGGAATATCGGCAAGCGCAGGGGCTGGCCGGGGCCCCGGTGACGCCAGGCCAGCGCTGCCAGCGCCAGGACGATGGCGCCCAGGGTCGTTGCGAGGTAGCGGTGGACCATTTCGGGCCAGGTCTTGTCCAGTTCCACCGGTGCATCCGGGTAGGCCTGGTTCGCGGTGGCAATCTCCTCGGCGTCGTTGGGCCAGAGAATGTGTCCATAGCAACCGGGCCAGTCCGGGCAGCCCAGGCCGGCATCCACCAGCCGCGTAAAGGCGCCGAGAATGATCACGCTCATCGCGAAGCAGACGGCAAACAGGGCCAGCCGGAACGTGGGCTTTCGATTTTCTGGTGCGTTGAACATAGTTCTGTGTCGATCTCCCGGCTCAGCTGCCGCTGTTTTTCAGGAGGAATTTCAGGTCCGCCATGATGTCCTTGCCGTCGGCGTCAGCCCGGTAGGACAGGATCACCCAACCCGCGGGATCCATTACGAAATAGGCGGCCTCGGGCTGTGCCGCGACGAGGGATTCCCCGGCGGGTGCGGAAGTATACAGGAGATTAAGGCTGGGGTAGTCCTCCGCCAGCGCACCCAGGGGGGCGTCCCCGGGGGCCGCCCCGGCGGCGAGATAGGCGCGTTCGATCCGGCCCCGGTACTTGCCCATGGCCGTGTGAATCTGGCGGGTGTAATGAAGAAGTTGCTGGCAGGCCTCGTCGCAGTCCTGCCCGCCCAGGATCAGGATGCGCCACAGCGGCCGCTCGCCGGCCGCCTTGAATGGCTGGCCCTGTCCATTGACCACGCCCAGTTCCTCGATGGCCACCGGCGGGTCCATCAGCGCGCCCTGGTTGGCGGTGCCGAGCATGGCCACCAGGTCGAGCCGGCCGCTGGCCACGTAATACCAGAGCCAGGTCGCCGTGAGAATGATGACCACCGGGATTCCGGCAATCATCAGCAGCGCCATCTGGTTCTTGTTGATTGCTGTCGTCACATCTACCTCGTCTTTTTGCGGCCCGGTGCCAGGACCCCACGATTGCGCCACAGCGCGAACCCACCCAGGGCTGCGGCCATGGCAAACCACTGGAAGGCATAGGCCTGGTGCTTCTCCGGCTGCGCATTGACCAGCGGCCAGTCCGCCAGCAGTGCCGTGGGACTATCCTCGGACAGGCGCACCGTGTAGGGCCACAAGGGCTCTTCCAGCACGGCTTCCAGTGCGGGCATATCGATGGCCTGGATCAGCCGCGGCCAGCCTTCAGTCGCGCTGATATCGCCGAGGGTGTAACTCTCCCCCGGCGGAACGTACACATATCCTTCCAGCACCCCGGCGACCCCAACAGGAGGCACTTCAGGGAGCTGTTGCCGGTAGGGGTCGCCCTCGAGCCAGCCGCGGTTCACGAGCACCAGCTCTCCACCGGCGAGCCGCAGTGGCGTGATCACCTCGACGCCGTAGCGGCCCTCCCGCAGGCTGTTGTCCAGCAGCAGCGTGCGGCCCTCGATGAATTCGCCTGACAGCGCCACCCGACGGTAGGCCAGGGCGGCCTGCTCTTGCGGCAGCAGCGCAATGTCTACCGGCGCCTCCCGACGACGCTGCTCCCAGCGATCGGCGATAACGCGCTTCTCATCGGCCCGGGACAGTTGCCAGAAGCCCAGGGAAAGCAGAATAGGCAACAGGCTGACGGCCAACAATGCCGTGCGCCAATCCCGTGCCGGAACTCCGGTCTGTGTTGCTGTGCTGGCCATCGCGGTCCGCTATACTACCGGACCCCCCTGAGAGGTCGCCATGTTTCTGAAGTTCCTGATCGTAGTTCTGCTGCTCGCCCTGATAGCAAGCCTGGGGGCCGGTTTCTATTTCCTGATGGTTGACCAGGGCAATATCAAGAAGCGGCGTCTGTTTAATTCGCTGGGAGTGCGCCTGTCGCTGGCAGTCGCGCTGATGGTCGTTCTGGTGTACGGCGTCAGCTCCGGCAAGCTGCGCTCCCAGGCGCCCTGGGAGCGGCATACCTCCTTTGAGCCGGTCGCCGAGAGCGCCAACTGATCGTCAGCGCCGCGGCGGCCCTACAGGATGTAGACGAACAAGAACAGACCTACCCAGACCACGTCAACGAAGTGCCAGTACCAGCTGGACGCCTCGAAGCCAAAATGATCATCGGCGGTGAAGTGACCGTAGCGAATTGACCGGATCCACTGGATCAGCAGCATGGTCATGCCCATCAGGACGTGGAAGCCGTGGAAGCCGGTCAGCATGAAAAAGGTCGAGCCGTAAATCCCGGAATTCAAGGTCAGGCCGAAGTGCGCATAGGCCTCGTAGTATTCGACGTACTGGATGTACAGGAAGATGATCGCCAGCGTGACGGTGATACCCAGCCACAGGTTGAACTGGGTGCGATTGCCCTTGAGCAGGCCCAGGTGTGCGATGTGTACCGTGACGCTGGAAGACAGCAGGATGATGGTGTTCCACAGGGGCAACCACTTGTACCAGGCGCTCACCTCGGAAAACGCCATGCTGGTACCGGGCGAGACGAACTCCCCGTTGTTGGCGATGGGCTGGCCGGCGACTCCGCCCACGGCCTCCTGCGGCGTCTGCATCATGGGCCAGCTGAACTCGAAACCCTCCCACAGCAGGTGGTTCATCGCTCCGGCCTCGCCCTCGCCGGCCAGCCAGGGGCCCACCAGCACGCGCACGTAGAACAGCGCGCCGAAAAACGCGAAGAAGAACATCACCTCGGAGAAGATGAACCAGAACATGCCGAGCACGTAGGATTTCTTCAGCTGGCCGGAATTCATGCCCGCCAGGTTTTCCCGGATGGTGGAGCGGAACCACATGAACAGGGTTCCCATGAACCAGAACAGGCCGAACAACAGGATGCCCCAGGAGTTGGTCTCGACGCTGGGGTCCCCGAAGGTCTTGTCGTTCAGGACGTTGGCCGCACCAAAGATACTGAGCACCAGGCCGATGGTGGCGCTGATCGCCATGCCGCTGCTTTCTGGTACGTAATAATCTTCGTGTGTGGCAGTGTCGTGGGTTGCCATTGAAATCTCCCCGTTAGCGCGACGCCACCGCGTCGGACGCCATTTCAGTAATATCAAACATCGTGTAGGACAAAGTTATTGTCGTTATATCCCGCGGCAGGTCCTGGTCGACGATGAACTGCAGCGGCATCTCGGTGCTCTCTTGCCCACCCAGCGGTTGCTGGTTGAAGCAGAAGCACTCTGTCTTGTGAAAATACTCGGCGGCACGCGCCGGTGACACCGATGGAATAGCCTGCGCCACCATATCTTTCGGCAGCGGGTTGCGGGCGAAGAACACCGTTTCGTTCACCGCGCCCGGGTTCACTTTCATGATGGTCTTCGTGGGACGAAACTCCCAGGGCATGCCGTCGCTGTTCATGGCGACAAGCTGCACCGTGATCTCCCTGTTCTCGTCCACCGCGATGGTGGCGGCTTCGTAGCGCTGGCCGCTGGTCTTGCCGTTGATGCCGAGGGCATCGCAGAGCACGTTGTACAGCGGGACCATGACCACGAACACAAATGAGAACATGATCACCACCACCGCGACCATCTTGGCCACGGTGGCGAGGATCGGGTTGTCGCCGAACAGCTGCATCTACGCTGCGCGCTGCCTCAGCGAACCTGCGGCGGCGTGGAGAAGGTGTGGAACGGCGCCGGTGTCGGTACTGTCCACTCCAGGCCTTCCGCGCCTTCCCAGACTTTTTCGTCGCTGACCGGCTTGCCGCCGACAATGGTGGCAATCACGTTGTACAGGAACAGCAGCTGGGAAGCGCCGTAGATGAAGGCGCCAATAGAGCTGATCATGTTGAAGTCAGCAAACTGCAGGGCATAGTCCGGGATGCGGCGGGGCATGCCGGCAAGGCCCACGAAGTGCTGCGGGAAGAAGGTGACGTTGAAGCCAATGAACGAGATCCAGAAGTGGGTCTTGCCCATGGTCTCGTTGTACATCTTGCCGCACCACTTGGGCAGCCAGTAGTAGACGGCCGCGGTCATGGAGAATACGGCGCCCGCCACCATCACGTAGTGGAAGTGCGCCACCACGAAGTAGCTGTCGTGATACTGGAAGTCGCTGGGTGCAATGGACAGCATCAGGCCTGTGAAACCACCGATGGTGAACAGCACCACGAAGCCGATGCAGAACAGCATGGGCGTCTCGAAGGTCATGGCGCCGCGCCACATGGTCGTGATCCAGTTGAACACCTTCACCCCGGTGGGTACGGCGATCAGCATGGTGGCGTACATGAAGAACAGCTCACCGGCGATCGGCATGCCTACCGTGTACATGTGGTGCGCCCACACGATGAACGACAGGAAGGCGATGGACGCGGTGGCGTACACCATGGAGTCATAGCCGAACAGCGGCTTGCGCGCGAAGGCCGGGATGATCTGTGAGACCACGCCGAAGGCCGGCAGGATGATGATGTATACCTCGGGGTGACCGAAGAACCAGAAGATGTGCTGGAACAGTACCGGGTCGCCGCCGCCGGCCGCCGAGAAGAAGCTGGTGCCGAAGTGGATATCCATAAGCATCATGGTCACGGCACCGGCCAGCACCGGCATCACTGCAATGAGCAGGTAGGCGGTGATGAACCAGGTCCAGACGAACAGCGGCATCTTCATGTAAGTCATGCCCGGCGCACGCAGGTTCATGACCGTGGCGACGATGTTGATGGAGCCCATGATCGACGACAGGCCCAGTACGTGGACGCCGAAGATGAAGAATGTCACCGAGGGCGGCGCGTAAGTCGTCGACAGGGGTGCATAGAACGTCCAGCCGAAAGCCGGGCCGCCACCTTCCATGAACATGGTAGACAGCAGCAGCAGGAAGGCCGGGGGCAGGATCCAGAAGCTCCAGTTGTTCATGCGCGGCAGCGCCATGTCCGGCGCCCCGATCATCATCGGGATCAGCCAGTTCGCCAGGCCCACGAAGGCCGGCATGATGGCGCCGAACACCATGATCAGACCGTGCATGGTCGTCATCTGGTTGAAGAATTCGGGACGGATCAGCTGCATGCCGGGCTGGAACAGCTCTGCCCGGATGACCATGGCAAAGGCTCCGCCCACCAGGAACATGGCGAAGCTGAACCACAGGTACATGGTGCCGATATCTTTGTGGTTGGTGGCAAAGAGCCACCGCTTCAGGCCCTTGGCCGGACCGTGATGATGATCTCCCATTATCAGACCCCCCTTACTGGCCTTGCTTGTAGTTGTAGACGTCGATGGGCTGGATCATGTCGCCCATGTTGTTGCCGAAGCCGTTGCGCTGGTAGGTCAGCACCGCCGCCATGTCGACGTCGTTGAGCTGGCCGCCGAATGCCTGCATGGCGGCATTGTTGCGCGAGCCGTTGATCACGATATCGAAGTGCGCGTCGAGCGGGCCCATGGCGATGGCGCTGCCGGCAATGGCCTTGCCCACGCCGCCCTCACCGTTGGCGCCGTGACAGGCCAGGCAGGCGCGGTTGTACACGTCCTTGCCGCGAGCAACCAGCTCGTCCATGGTGAAGGTCTGGTCCATCAGCGCGGCGATCTCGGCAGCCTGCGCCTGCTTCTCACTGAGCCACTGGTCGTACTCATCGCGCTCGACGACGTTGACCACCACCGGCATGAAGCCGTGGTCCTTGCCGCACAGCTCCGCGCACTGGCCGCGGTAGATGCCGGTCTTTTCCGCGCGGGTCCAGGTCTCGTTGATGAAGCCGGGAATGGCGTCTTTCTTGACCGCGAGCTCCGGAACCCACATGGAGTGAATCACGTCGTAGGCAGTCACGAGGAAGCGCACCTTGGTATCCACCGGGATGGTCAGGGGCTCGTCGACGTCCAGCAGGTAGTACTGGCCCTTGTCGTCCTCGTTGTAGATCTCTTCCTGGGAGGTGCGCAGGTTGCTGAAGAAGGTGACGTTCTCGCCATCTTCCGTCAGGTACTCGTATTTCCACTTCCACTGGTAGCCGGTGACGAGGATATCGATTTCCGCGTCCTCCACGTCGTAGACGTTGATCAGGGTCGACGTGGCGGGTACCGCCATGCTGACCAGGATCAGGAACGGCACAACCGTCCAGGCGATCTCGACCTTGGTGCTCTCGTGGAACTGGGCGGGCGTGACGCCGCGCGACTTACGATGGGCGTAGATGGAGTAGAACATCACACCGAACACCAGCACACCGATCACGACACAAATCCAGAAGATCAGCATGTGGAGGGTAAAAATTTCGGCGCCGACTTCGGTCACCCCGACATCCATGTTCACCTGGTACCGGTTGTTGGCCTTGTCGTCAGCCCAGGCGGGACTGACCGCACCGCTCAACAGCAGCATCACGGGAAACATGGCGAGCCAGAACAGCTCTCTCGCCTTACGCAGCATTGTGCGTCTCCTCATTGTCTATAGTTCTATTTGCAACCCCGACCCGGTCATGATGTCCCCCATCGAGTCGACCTGACGGCCGGCTCTCTTGCGTTGCGCTTCCAGGGGTACCACAGGACTATCCGAGTACGGTAAAACGCGCTGAAGTATACTCAATTTGACACCCGTAAGCACTAGCGCTGCCGGGTCTTTTCCGTTGGCAACCCAGTGCTTTCGCGGCCTAGCGCGGAGGTCCAATCGGACCCGTACACCCCAAGATATGGACCAGAGCCGACAGCTGCACCACAAGATATGGCGAATCGCCTGGCCTGCAATTCTGTCCAACATTTCGATCCCCTTATTGGGCTTGGCAGACACGGCGATCCTCGGCCACCTGGAGAGCACCCGATACCTGGGATCGGTCGCCATCGGCGCCAGCATCCTGTCATTTGTCTACTGGGGGTTCGGTTTCCTGCGCATGGGCACGACGGGGCTGGTAGCGCGGGCGGTGGGCGCGGGGGACGGCGCGCGCGAGCTGGCGGTGCTGCTGCAGTCCGGCGTGCTGGCGGCGGCGCTGGCGGCTCTGGTCATCATCACCCACCCGGTGTGGGTTCCCCTGGGCCTGGAGCTGATGTCGCCGGGCCCAGAGATGGCGCCGCTATCGCGGGAATACCTGTCGATCCGCGTGTTCAGCGCCCCGGCGGTACTCACCACCTACGCGGTGCTGGGCTGGTTCATCGGCCGCCAGGACACGCGCTGGCCCATGCTGATCCTGGTCTTCACCAACCTGCTGAATATCGCCCTGGATGTGCTGTTCATCGTGGTGCTGGACTGGAAGAGCGCCGGCGCCGCCTGGGCGACCCTGTGGGCGGAGTATGCGGGCTGCGGCCTCGCCCTGTGGCTGGTGTACCGGCGCCTCGACTGGACCCCGCTGCCGGCGGTGGCAAGCCAGCTGCGCGAATGGCGCGCCTACCAGGCACTGCTGGAAAGCAATCGCTTCCTGTTCTTTCGCACCATTTGCCTGCTGTTCGCCTTTGCCTTCTTTACCGCCATGAGCACGCGGCTGGGGGAGAGCACCCTGGCGGCCAATACCATCATGCTCAACCTGCTGCTGTTTGCCGCCTATGGCCTCGACGGCTTTGCCTATGCCGCAGAGGGCCTGGCCGGCAACGCCGCGGGCGGCGGCGACATGGCCCGTTTTCGCCGCGACGTTGCCGCCTGCTGGCACTGGTCCCTGGGTGCGGCGGCCGTGCTGAGCCTCGCGTTCCTGGTGGGGGGTCCGCTGATCTATCCGCTGGTGACCAGTCACGAGGACGTGCGCGGACTGCTGCTGGGCTACCAGGCCTGGCTGATCGCGATGCCCCTGGTGGCAGCACCCTCCTACCTGCTGGACGGGGTGTTCATCGGGGCTGCTCGCACCCGCTATATGATGCAGAGCATGCTGTTTTCCCTGTTTGTGGTTTACCTGCCGGCCTGGTTCCTGTTGCAGGGACTCGCCAACCACGGACTGTGGCTGGCATTCGTGGCCTTCAACGGCGCCCGCGGCATCACCCTCTGGCACTACTTCAGAAAGCTCAATCGCGCCGACGGCTGGCTGGATCAGGCACCGTCCCACTAGCGGATTGCCGGTCCTGTACTAGCCTTTGATAACGCACCCCCGACCGGAGGCGATCCATGGGCATCGCCGACATTCGCGAGATTATCGACCGGGCTCATCGGCACGAGGCGGAACACCATGTCCTGCGGGACCGGCTTATCGCCCAGCTACCGGAGCTGCGCCTGCGCCTCGAATTGCCCGACGCGTCACCGATCGATGCACTGCTGGAGTTCACGGCGCGTTACGTGAACTACGTTCCTGATTTTCTCGAACAGCTGTCGCAGGGTGCCGACGCCGATGCCACGGCGCTGTTGCACATGGCGGAGGATTTTTTCCTGGCGCCGCCGGATGCACTCAATGGTGAAGAGGGGTTGTGCGCGCTGCTCGACGAGGCGTTCCTCGCACAGCGTTTTATTGAAGAGCTCAACGATCGCCACCACGCCCTTGACCCCCCGGTCCAGGTCGATATGACCCGGGCCAATATCATTGTCCACTACCTGATCGGCGAGCCGATGGCGACGCGGCTTGAGATGCTGGTGACAAACAGCCTGGCGCTGGCGTCGCGCCAGGCCGATTCCTTCAGCGGTGAACCCGCGCCGGGCGCGGCGGCCTCATTGCCCTGCATGAGTCGAGAGGTGGGGGTGGACCTGCGCTTGCCGGAGCCTCAGTCCCCGGAATCCGCCGGCGGCCTGGGGGACGGTTGAATCAGCGTGACCGGCTCTGACTCGGCGTCCTGGCGCCGGGCGGGGCGATTGACCCGGGTCCTCAGCTCGGCCTGGTCCTCGCTGGGGCGTTCATCCCGGTAGCCGCAGCTGACGCATTCGCGCTGGTTGCCCTCCAGGTCAACCACCAGCTTGTCCATCTTGCCGCAGCGCGGGCAGACGGCGCCCGCAATAAAACGCTTTTTCACGTGACGACCCCTGCTATGCGCTCGCGCAGTTCTGTCAGCACCGGTCCGGTCTGGGGACGCAGCCCCCTCCACAGGTAGAAGGACTCGGCGGCCTGCTCTACCAGCATACCGAGTCCATCCGCCACCGCCCACGCCGTATGCTGCGCCGCCCAGCGAGCGAACGGTGTCGGCTCCGACCCGTACATCATGTCGTAGCAGCAGCTGCGCTCGTTGAGCAGCGTATCCGGCAGTGGCGGCAGTTCGCCCGCCAGGCTGGCGCTGGTGCCATTGATCACCAGGTCGAAATCCTCGGTGCCGAGGCAATCGAAGCCGCCGGCGCTGATGGGCCCGTACTCGGCGAGTGTCCGGGCGAGGTCTTCCGCTTTCTCCGCGGTGCGGTTCACGATCAGCAGGGACGCGGGCTGCTCCTTCAACAGAAGCTCCAGCACACCGCGAACGGCGCCGCCGGCGCCCAGCAGCAGCAGCCGCTTGTTGCGGATCTGCCAGCCCAGGTTCACCACCATGTCCCGCACCAGGCCGATGCCGTCGGTGTTGTCGCCCTGGATGGTGCCATCGTCCAGCTGCTTGAGCGTATTCACCGCCGCAGCGACCTGTGCCCGCGGGCTGCACTGGGTGGCAAATTCGAAGGCCTCCTGCTTGAACGGCACCGTGACATTGAGGCCCTTGCCGCCGGCTGCGAAGAATCCCTCGGCCGCTTCGCGAAATCCGTTGGTCTCCACCAGCACGGCGCGGTACTGCATATCCTGCTCGCACTGGGCGGCAAAGGCGGCGTGAATCCAGGGCGACTTGCTGTGCCGGACGGGATTGCCGAACACCGCGTACTTGTCTGCCGCGGTCATGCCGTCAGCCAGTCCCTCGGCTTGAGGAATTCGTCGGTGAGCCGGAACTCCTCGGTGCCGGGCTCCGGGTGATAGTCATACTCCCAGCGCACCATCGGCGGCAGGGACATCAGAATGGCCTCGGTACGGCCATCGGACTGCAGGCCGAACAGGGTGCCCCGGTCATAAACCAGGTTGAACTCCACGTAGCGCCCACGCCGGTAGAGCTGGAACTGGCGCTCCCGTTCGCCCCAGGGCAACTCCCGGCGCCGTTCCACGATGGGCAGGTAAGCCTCCAGGTAGGCGTCGCCCACTGCGCGCATGAAGGCGAAGGAGGTCTCGAAGTCCCACTCGTTGAGGTCGTCAAAAAACAGGCCGCCGACACCCCGGGGCTCACGCCGGTGCTTGAGGTAGAAGTAATCGTCACACCACTGCTTGAAGCGGTCGTAGACGTCTTCACCAAAGGGTGCGCAGGCCGCTTTCGCGGTTTCATGCCAGTGCCGGCAGTCTTCCTCGAAGCCGTAGTAGGGGGTGAGATCAAAGCCGCCGCCAAACCACCAGACGGGATCCTCGCCTTCCTTCTCCGCAACGAACAACCGCACATTGGCATGAGAGGTTGGGACGTAGGGATTGCGCGGGTGAATCACCAGCGAAACGCCCATGGCCTGGAAGCCGCGGCCCGCCAGCTCGGGGCGCTGGGCCGTTGCCGAGGGCGGCAGCGCCGCGCCCATGACGTGGGAAAAGTTGACGCCGGCCTTCTCGAACACCGCGCCCTCGGCGAGTACCCGGCTGCGTCCACCGCCGCCTTCCTCACGCTCCCAGCCGTCTTCACGAAACGCGGCTTCACCGTCGGCCTGCTCCAGCCCCGCGCAGATTGAATCCTGCAATCCCAGCAGATAGTCGCGCACCGATTCCGTGGAGTAACCCTGCATATTTTCCTCTCCCTCGACTTAACCCTGCCGGATGACCCGGTCGGTTTCCAGGTCCTTGATTGTAGACGGTCGCATGTTTCCGCCCAGTACCCCCGGCACAATGTCGTCCAGCGCATCGCCGAAGTATCGCCGCAGCTGGAACTGCTCGCGAGCCGGCAGTGCACCGGCCGGGTTGGCGGAGGTCGATACCAGGGGTCCACCGAAGGCCCGGCACAGGGCAGCCACGATGGGATGGGCGCTCACACGCACCGCCACGGTATCGAACTCGCCGCACACCCAGGAGGGCACGCGGCCGTGATGGGGAACCAGCCAGGTGGTTGCACCGGGCCAGGACAGCTCCAGTCGTGACAGCTGTGATTTCTCGAGACCACGCAGCAGCCAGCCCAGCTGCTCGAGGTCTGCCGCCACCAGGATCAGGCCCTTGTCCACCGGGCGTGACTTCAGCTCGAGGATGCGCATCACGGCGTATTCGTTGAAGGGGTCGCAGCTCAGACCCCAGACCGCTTCCGTGGGGCAGGCAACAACGCCGCCGGCGGAGAGCGCAGCAACGGCGTGACTGATTCGGAAAGCTTTTACCGCGGGGGTCGACATGGGCGCGAGAGTCTATCACAGCTTGCGCAGGTAGAGTCCGCCGTGGCGTTCCACATAGCCCCCGAGCTCCAGTTCCGACAGGCTGGCAAGCACCTGTTCGACCGGTCCCGCGCCGGCCTCCACCAGCTCGTCGACACTGCTGGGGTCGTATCCCAGCAGGCGCCATACGCCTGCCAGCGCGGCCGGCGGTTCGGCGGGCTCCTGGCGGCAGGTGTGAGCTTCACAGAGGCTGCCCACTTCCTCGAGCAGGTGTTCGACAGTCTCGCTCAACTTGGCCCCATCGCGAATAAGCTGATGGCAGCCAGGCCCGCCGGGATCGTAGATGGAGTGCGGTACCGCAAACACCTCCCGGTTCTGGTCCAGCGCCTGCCGTGCGGTTATCAGTGAACCGCTCTGCAGCGAAGCCTCGACTACCAGCACCCCGACGCTCAGGCCGCTGATGATCCGGTTGCGCATGGGGAACCGTTCCGGCCGCGGGGAAGTGCCCGGGTTGAATTCCGTGATCACTGCGCCCGTGCGAAGAATGTCATCGTGTAACTGACGATGCCGGCGCGGGTAGCAGCTATCGATTCCGGTGGCGGTCACCGCCACGGTTTCGCCGCCTGCATCCACGGCAGCGCGATGGGCGGCGCCGTCGACACCCAGGGCCAGGCCGCTGGCGACCGAGAACCCTGCCTGCACCAGGCCGCGAGCGAACTGGGTTGCGGCGCGGCGCCCGCCGCTGCTGCAACGCCGGCTGCCGACGACAGCGAATTGTCGACGTCGCAGCACGCTGCGCCTGCCGGCCACATACAGTACCGGCGGCGGGTCGTGGATTTCAGCGAGCAGGGGCGGGTAGTCGGCGCTGCCCAGCGGAACCAGTGAGGCATTTACCCGCTCCATGGCTTTCACGGCGCGCAATGCGGTCTTGCGCAACGTAGCGTCGCGAAGACCGGCGCGGCGCGCCCGAATGGCATCGTCGTCAGCGCCGGCGGCCCGCCAGTCACGGTCCGGCAAGTCCATGATCTCATGGGGGTCGGGGCAGCGCCGAACCAGGCGGCGCAGCGCAGCCGGCGACAGCGGCGAATGGGTGAGGGCCAGCCAGGCCAACAGCGTCGACTCGTCCATGGATCGTCCCTGATCCCGCTGCCTGCCGGCAGCGGACGACTGATGATTGGTGTGATGAGTGCCCGCGAGGTTTTTGAGACCCCGCGGGTGAGGTATGCCTAGGGCGAGGTCACCCGGTCCATAAGCATGAGGGGCCGGTCGCTCTTCAGCACGATTCCGTAGCTCATCTTTTCATAGCTACGGAATATCATGAGCAGCCCGGCGCGTACATCCGGAATGCGCACATTTTCGTTCTTTATTTCGTCGCGAACGACTTCGCCGGTCTGGTAGATGGCCAGTACATGGCCTTCCTCCAGGCCCTCGCGGCTGCCACGGTTGATGGCCACGACGTCGAGCATTCCCACCTGGTTGACGCCGCCGTCAACCGCCAGCATGACACCGTCTATCTGTGTATCCGGTGCGCGCGGCTGGAAGGTCGCGGAGATTTCACGAATCTCCGGTGGCAGCAGGCGGTCACCATTGCGAACTTCTTCGGTGACACGCGTCACCTCGAATTCGTTGACATCCTCTTCGTGGTCCTTGCGCAGGCGGACGTTGCCGATGTCCAGCACCTCGAGGCCCAGCACTTCGCCTGACGCCGGATCCTTGAACAGGATGCCGGCGCGATAGACGCCAAAGCCGGTCTCTCCCTCGGGCAGGTCGCCCCGGGCGTAGAGCCGGTCGCCCGCGCTGCTGAGCAGATGCCGCTGGGCACCGGCGATGACGTAGGGCGCGCCTTCGAGGTCCTCCGGCAGCACAATGCGGTGGCCGCGCAGCCAGGGGCCGATATCTTCGTAGGAGATTACCGGTATGGCCCGATCGATGGGCTCAATGCGCATCTGCGGGCCCAGCTTCACCGTGCCGGCGATGTCGCCGCGGCGCACCCGCAGGCGCGGCTGGCCGTCGACCCATACCATGTAGATTTCATCACCGGGGAAAATAAGGTGGGGGTTGTCGATCTGGGTG
Organism: Halieaceae bacterium; assembly: GCA_965601975.1. Taxonomy (GTDB): domain Bacteria; phylum Pseudomonadota; class Gammaproteobacteria; order Pseudomonadales; family Halieaceae; genus JANQIO01. Next base: position 4,733,547 of record OZ271856.1, on the reverse strand, counting down.
TTGATCTCCCAGACTTCCGGCCACAGCCAGGGGTCCTCCAGGAACATACTGGCGATGCCCCAGAGCGTATCCCCTTCTTTGACCAGATACACTTCCGGTGCGTCCGGGGCGAGCCGAATCTCGTCTGCGTAGGCGGCCGTGGTGAAGGCTGTACTGAAAACCGTCGCCAGCAGCAGATATCCTGTTATCAGTATTGTTTTCATCGGTTATCCCTGCGTTTCCGTTCGCAACCAGCCGCCGAGCCCGCGGTGGGCAGGCCCTGCGCTAGCTGTATAATATAGGGCAGTGTGCTGGCGCTCAAACGGCAGTGCAAGTGTATTATCTGTAATTTCGACCGCTGTCACGGCGGCCCTGCGGGCGTTAACATGGCTCTCCTCGACATCCTTGAATTTCCGGATCCCCGGCTGCGCACGGTCGCCAAGCCGGTGACAGTCTTCGACGACGCCCTGTCGACGCTGATCGACGACATGTTCGAAACCATGTACGACGCGCCCGGCATCGGGCTGGCAGCGACCCAGGTCGACGTGCACAAGCGTCTTATCGTCATCGACGTGTCCGAAAACCGGGACCAGCCCCTGGTGTTCATCAATCCGGAAGTCACGGTGCTCGATCAAGAGCTCGGTGAATATGACGAGGGCTGCCTGTCGGTGCCCGGCTTCTATGAAACAGTAGAGCGCCCGCAGCACGTCAAGGTCGTCGCCCAGGATCGCAACGGCGAACAGTTCACCATGGAGCCCGAAGGTTTGCTCGCCGTGTGCATACAGCACGAGATCGATCACCTCGACGGCAAGCTGTTCGTCGACTACCTGTCCTCCCTGAAGCGAACCCGCATCCGCAAGAAGCTCGAAAAACAGCACCGCCTGCGCGCCTGATGAGTGCCTTGCGCGTGGTGTTTGCGGGCACCCCGGATTTTGCCGCGCGTCATCTCGATACGCTGCTGGATGCTGGCCAGGCGCCGATCGCCGTCTACACGCAGCCGGACCGACCCGCGGGGCGCGGCAAGAAGCTGACGCCCAGCCCGGTCAAGGTCCTCGCCGAAAGCGCGGGAATCTCCGTGCTGCAGCCCGCCAGCCTGAGAGATGCAACCGCCCAGGACGAGCTTCGCGCGCTGGCACCGGACGTGCTCGTGGTCGTGGCCTACGGCCTGATCCTCCCGCAGGCGGTGCTGGATATCCCCCGCCTCGGCTGCATCAACGTTCACGCATCGCTGCTGCCGCGCTGGCGCGGCGCGGCTCCCATCCAGCGCGCCATCGAGGCCGGTGACCGCGAAACCGGTATCACCATCATGCAAATGGAAGCCGGACTGGACACGGGTCCCATGCTGGCCAGGGCGCATCTGGACATCGACGCCGACATGAATGCCGGCACGCTACATGACGCCCTTGCGGAACTGGGAGCGCCTCTGCTGTTGGACGTGCTGGGAAACCTGCCGGGGATTCTCGACCGGGCCGAACAGCAGGATGACTACCTCGCCACCTGCGCCGCCAAGATCGAGAAGCCCGAGGCCCGGCTCGACTGGGGCCGGGATGCGGATACGCTGCACCGCCAGATCCGCGCCTTCAACCCATTCCCCGTGTGCTGGACGGATCTGGGCGACATCCGCCTCAAGATCTGGCAGGCCGGGCGCGAGCGAGGCGCCGGCAGGCCCGGGGAAATCATCGATGCCAGTGACCACGGCCTGCTGGTGGCCTGTGGTGAAGGCGCGCTGCTGTTGACGATGCTGCAGCTACCGGGTGGGAAGCCGCTGCCGGTCGCGGAGATCCTGCGCGCCCGCCGCGACATGTTCGCCATCGGCACCGTACTGGGCCCCTGAATGGCCCGGGATTGCCGCGCCGCGGCCGCCACCGCACTGGCGAGGGTAATTGCCGGGGGTGAAGCCCTGGACAGGCCTCTCGCCGACGCCCTGGAACAGGTGGACAACCGTGACCGGGCCCTGCTGCAACAGCTTTGCTACGGCGGCCTGCGACACTACCACCGCTTCGAGGGGCTGCTCCGACAGTGCCTGAAGTCGCCGCTCAAGAAGCGCGATGCGGATATCCACGCGTTGTTGCTCATCGGCCTGCTGCAGCTCATGGAAATGCGCACCCCCGACCACGCCGCCATATCCACCTGCGTCGACGCCGCTCGCGCACTGGGCAAACCCTGGGCCACGAAACTGGTGAACGGGGTGCTGCGCCGCTGCCTGCGGGAAAAAGACAAGCTGCTGTCCGCTCTGTCCGAGCATGAGGCCGCCCGCCATCCCACCTGGCTGGTGGATGCGCTGCGCGCCGCCTGGCCGGAACACTACGAGGAGGTGCTGGACGCCAACAACGGCAATCCGCCGATGTGCCTGCGCGTGAATCGACAGGTGACCGATCGCGCTGCCTATATAAAGAAGCTGGAAGACGCCGGTCTCGGCGGCAGTCCCTGCATCCTGGCCGCAGACGGTATCCGTCTCGAGCATGGGGTCGAGGTCGGCGCACTGGCCGGCTTTGCCGAGGGTGAAGTGAGCGTGCAGGATGAGGCCGCACAGCTGGCGGCCGGCCTGCTGGCGCCGGGGCCGGGAGAGCGCGTACTCGACGCCTGCTCTGCGCCGGGCAGCAAGACCTGCCACTTGCTGGAGTGGGAACCGAAGATTGCGGAGCTGGTCGCCATGGACAGCGATGCCGACAGGCTGGCCCGGGTGGCCGACAACCTCGAACGCCTCTCCCTGCAGGCGCGGCTGGTCTGCGGCGATGCGCGATCTCCGGATGCGGAGCTCGGCGAGTTCGACCGCATCCTGGTGGACGCGCCCTGCTCCGGCACCGGCGTGATTCGCCGCCATCCGGATATCAAGCTGCTGCGGCGGGCAGAGGATATCGCCGGCTTTGCCGCCCTCCAGCTCGACATCTTGCGTGGCCTCTGGCCTCTGCTGAAACCCGGGGGCAGACTGTTGTACGTGACCTGCTCCGTGCTGCCGGAAGAGAATGCGCAGTGCGCGGCGACGTTTCTCGAGGAAACCGCGGACGCCGAATGCCTCGACCTGCCGGGTGACTGGGGCATCGCCGCCGGCCCCGGGCGGCAGCTGTTGAGCCGGCCGGACGGTTGGGACGGATTGTTCTACGCGCTGCTGGAAAAACGCGGCTGAGAGGACGGGAATATTACGGCGGGCGCGCTCTTACAATACGCCACGGTTTTATTTATTGTTGCGCTAGTCTACAGGCGAGCGAGCTATGAAGATCATCATTCTCGGTGCGGGACAGGTGGGCGGCACCCTGGCCGAACACCTCGCCATCGAGCAAAACGATGTCACGGTTGTCGATACCAACGCCGACAAGCTGCGCGCCCTGCAGGATCGCCTGGACCTGCAGACCGTTACCGGCCACGCCTCTCACCCCGACACCCTGTACCGGGCCGGCGCCGAAGATGCCGACATGCTGATCGCCGTCACCAACAGCGACGAAATCAACATGATGGCCTGCCAGATCGCCTACACCCTGTACAAGACGCCGACCAAAATTTCCCGGGTGCGCTCTCCCAACTACCTGGCCCACGCTGACCTGTTCAACTCTGACCACGTGCCGGTAGACGTGTTGATCGGCCCGGAGCAGCTGGTCACCAAGAGCATGCGCGAGCTGATCGCCAATCCGGGGGCACTGCAGGTGCTGGACTTCGCCGACGGCCTGGTGCAGCTGGTGGCGGTGAAGGCGTTCTACGGTGGCCCGCTGGTGGGACAGCAGCTGCAGGAAATCCGCAAGCACATGCCCAGCGTCGACACCCGCGTGGCCGCCATCTTCCGCCGCAACCATCCCATCATTCCCGAGGGAAAGACCGTGGTGGAAGCCGACGACGAAGTGTTTTTCATCGCCGCCAAGAAGAACATCCGCGCGGTGATGTCCGAACTGCGCCGCCTGGACAAACCCTATAAACGCATCATGATCGCCGGTGGCGGCAACATCGGCTCGCGACTGGCGGAAGCCATTGACGGCGAGTACCAGGTCAAACTGATTGAACGCTCCTACGCGCGCTGCCGGGAGCTCTCGGAAATGCTCAAGCACGTGATCGTGCTAAATGGCAACGCGTCCGACACCGAACTGCTGGCCGCCGAAAACATCGAGGGCACCGACGTGTTCTGTGCGCTCACCAATAATGATGAAGTGAACATCATGACCGCGATGCTGGCCAAGCGTATGGGCGCTCACAAGGTCATCACGCTGATCACCAACCCGGCGTACATCGACCTGCTGCAGGGTGACGAAATCGACATCGCCCTGTCACCCCAGCAGATCACCATCGGCAGCCTGCTGACCCACGTGCGGCGAGGCGATATCTACAACGTGCACTCCCTGCGCCGGGGCGCCGCCGAAGCCATCGAAATGGTCGCCCACGGCGACTCCCAGTCGTCGAAGGTGGTCGGGCGGCGGCTGGACGAAATCGACCTGCCGGAGGGGGTCACCTTCGGTGCGATCGTACGCGGCAAGGAGGTGCTGATCGCCCATCGCCACATCGTTGTGGAGACCGACGATCACGTGATCCTGTTCCTGGTGGACAAGAGCCAGGTCGGTGCGGTCGAAAAGCTGTTCCAGGTTGGACTCGGCTTCTTCTAGGCCGTATGCACCTCGCCATCTCACTGCGAATCCTCGGTGTCCTGCTGATGCTGTTCAGCCTGACCCAGCTGGTGCCGCTGTTGCTGGCCCTGTACCTGCACGATGAAACCATCGCCGGGTTTTCCAGCGCGCTGGGCATCACGTTTCTCAGCGGCTTCCTGCTCTGGTTCCCGACCCGCAAAACCACCCAGGAACTGCGCACCCGTGACGGTTTCCTGATCACCACCCTGTTCTGGACCGTGCTGGGCCTTTACGGCTCGCTCCCGTTTGCCCTGCACGACGGCGTGGACCTGGGCTTCACCGATTCGGTGTTCGAATCCGTTTCCGGGCTGACCACCACCGGGGCTACCGTGATCACCGGGCTCGATGAGCTACCGCGCTCCCTGTTGTTCTACCGGCAGCAGCTGCAGTGGCTGGGCGGTATTGGCATTATCGTGGTGGCCGTGGCGGTACTGCCGATGCTGGGCGTCGGCGGCATGCAGCTCTACCAGGCGGAGACGCCCGGACCCTCCAAGGATTCCAAGCTGACACCGAGAATCACCGAGACGGCGAAAGCGCTGTTCCTGGTCTACGTGCTGCTGACCGCAAGCTGCGGCGTCGCCTACTGGCTCGCAGGCATGGCACCCTTCGATGCCATCTGTCACGCCTTCAGCACCGTGGCCATCGGCGGCTTCTCGACCCACGATGCCAGCATTGGCCACTATGACAGCACCGCCATCATGCTGGTGGCCAGCGTGTTCATGTACATCGCCGCAATCAATTTCGGCCTGCACTTCACGGCCTGGCGTCGTCGCAGCACCGCACCCTACCGGGGCGACTCCGAAACCGTGTTCTTCTCCACGGTTCTCGCAATCTGCATCGTTATCACCTGCACCATGCTGCTGGTAACGGACACCTTCGAGACTTCCCAGGGCCTCGTTCACGGCCTGTTCCAGGCCATCTCCATCACCACCACCACCGGCTTCACCACGTCGGACTTTGCCCACTGGCCCAGTTTCCTGCCGCTGATGCTGTTGATGTTTGCGGTGATGGGTGGCTGCGCCGGCTCTACCGGCGGCGGCATCAAGGCCATGCGCCTGATGCTGATCAGCAAGCAGGGCCTGCGGGAGCTGAAGCAGCTGATCCACCCCCAGGCGGTGATTCCCCTGAAGGTCGGCAACCGACGGGTCGAGGCCAAGGTGGTCAGTGCGGTGTGGAGCTTCCTGGCGGTTTACCTGGTGGCGTTCGTGATGTTGATGATCATGCTGGTGGCCACCGGGCTGGATTTCGAAACGGCCTTCTCCGCGGTGGCTGCGTCGCTCAACAACCTGGGCCCCGGTCTCGGCGCTGTGGCCTATCATTATGGTGACATCAACGACGTGGCCAAGTGGCTGCTGTGCGGCGCCATGCTGCTGGGCCGGCTGGAAGTCTTCACCGTCCTGGTGCTGTTCACGCCGGCGTTCTGGCGGCCCTAGCTGCCGACAAACCGACAGGAGAATACGACATGCGGCTTGCCCTGTTCCTGTGGCTCGCACTATTGGCCGCCCCGGGATATTCCGACGAGTACATAGCGATCAACGCCGAGGGCTGGGTCGAAGCGGTGCCCGATACACTGTCGCTCAGCATCGGTATTCGCGAGACCGGCCGGGACGTGGAATCCCTGCAAAGCGGCGTCGACAGGACCACCCGGCAGGTGGTGTCCGCCGCCCGGGAAGCCGGCGTGGCGGAGGACGATATCGACAGTTCGCGCCTGAGCGTGCAACCGGAATACCGGTGGGGGGACGGCAAGCAGATCTATGTCGGCCAGGCGGTGCGGCGCGAGATCACGATTACCCTGCGCGATCTCGAGGCCTACGGCGGCCTGGTCCAGGCAATCAGTGACTATGCGGTAGAAGGTATGAGCGCGCCCCGACTCAGCCACAGCCAGATCGATGAGCTCAGACTCGCCGCCCTCGACAATGCCCTGGCGCAGGGTTTTGTAAAGGCCCGGCGGATCGCCCAGGGTATCGGCGCGGACCTGGGCAAGGTGATTCGCGTGGAAGAGCAGGGGGCAGTCCGCGCCCCGCCCATGGAACACATGATGGCGGCGGAGAGCGCCCGCGGCGCGCCGACTGTCCAGTTCGGCAAACAGCGAATCAGCGCCGCGGTCAGCATGCGCTTCGCCATCAACTAGCGCGGGATTTCTTCACCAGCTCGTAAGCGGCCTGGATTTCCTGGGCCTTTTCCGTTGCCACCTTGAGCATGGACTCCGGTACGCCCTGGGCCATAAGCTTGTCCGGGTGGTGCTCGCTCATCAGCTTGCGGTAAGCGCGCTTCAACTCCCGGTCGCTGCATCCCCCATCGACGCCCAGTGCGCGGTAGGCGTCGGCAAGCTGGTCGGCGGCGGCGGGCTGGTCGCCGGGCCGGTAGTCGTGAAAGTGGGCCTGGGCTTCGAACATTTCGAGCAGCTGCCGCAGCGCCGCGGCATTGATGCCCAGCAGCTCGGCCACCCGGCCCAGCACCTGCCGCTCCGGTGCAGAGATCTCCCCGTCAGCCAGCGCCATACCCGCCAGGAAGAGAATCAGGGTGTGAGCAATCTGGCGGGGGCCGGCACAGTCCTGTTTGAACCGGGCCACCGACGCCTCCAGTTCGAACTCCGGACGCGCGCCCTCCTTGAAGCGGGCAATGGCCTGGTCGCGCTGCTCACCGGTAATGCCCAGCTGCTGCATCAGCGCTTCGGCCTGGCTGATCTCGGCCTCGCTGACACGCCCGTCGGCCTTCGCGATATGTCCCAGCAATTCGAAGCTGACGGTGAAGAAGGTTTCGCGGGCGGCAGCGAGTCTCTCCGGGCTGACCATGCGCAGGTTGTGCGCCAGTCCGCGGTCGAACCAGTGACCGGCGAGGACACCGATAACCAGGCCGGGAATGCCCGCGACCAGCAGGCCCAACAGCCCGCCAACGATTTTTCCAAACATGGGATTTGTTCTCGATTGTGCGTGTTCCGGCCACGCCGGCGCCGCGTATTATGCCGCTGACAGGCTGTGTATAATAGGCCGCTTTTTTACAGACGGACCCCGCGGTGAGCAGCCTCAACACCCCTCCGGAAACCTTTCAGGACCTGATAATCGCACTGCAACAATTCTGGGCAGGCCGCGGCTGCGTCGTGCTGCAGCCGCTGGATCTCGAGGTGGGCGCGGGTACGTTTCACCCGGCCACGTTCCTGCGAGCGATCGGACCGGAGACCTGGAACACCGCCTATGTGCAACCCTGTCGCCGTCCGGCCGACGGCCGTTACGGCGACAACCCCAACCGGCTGCAGCACTACTACCAGTTCCAGGTGTTGCTGAAGCCCTCGCCGCCGGACATTGTCGAACAGTACCTGGATTCCCTGCGCCACCTGGGTGTCGACACGTCCGTGCATGATATTCGGCTGGTGGAAGACAACTGGGAGTCGCCGACACTGGGCGCGTGGGGCCTTGGCTGGGAAGTCTGGCTGAACGGCATGGAGGTGACCCAGTTCACCTACTTCCAGCAGGTGGGCGGCCTCGAGTGCTACCCCGTCAGCGGTGAGATCACCTACGGCCTCGAGCGCATCGCCATGTACCTGCAGGGTGTCGACAGCATTTACGACCTGGTCTGGACCAACGGTCCGGAAGGCCCGGTCTGCTATGGTGATGTGTTCCACCAGAACGAGGTGGAAATGTCGCGATTCAACTTCGAGGAGGCAGACGTCGACGAACTGCATCGACAGTTCGACTTCTACGAGCAGCAGAGCCAGCAGCTGATAGAAAAGTCGCTACCCCTGCCAGCCTATGAGATGGTGATGAAGGCCTCCCACACCTTCAACCTGCTCGATGCCCGCAATGCGATATCCGTCACCGAGCGGCAGCGCTTCATCCTCCGGGTTCGCAGCCTGGCCCGGGGCGTTGCCCAGTCCTACTACGACGCCCGCAAGGCGCTGGGATTCCCGCTGGCGGCGGCAGACCTGCGTGAAGAAGCCCTGGCGGAGGTGGCATCGTGAGTACCAAAACGCTGCTGGTGGAACTCGGCACCGAGGAGCTGCCGCCCAAGGCACTCAAGACTCTGTCAGATTCTTTTACCGCGAGCGTGGCCAGTGGCCTTGCCGCGCAGCGCCTGGACTTCGGCGAGGTCCGCAGCTTCGCCACCCCGCGCCGGCTCGCGCTGCTGATTGACGACCTGCAGCTCAAGGCCGCAGAAGAGTCGGTGGAGATATTCGGGCCCCCGGCGGACCGCGCCCGGGATGCGGACGGCAACTGGACACCGGCGGCCCAGGGCTTCGCCCGCAAGAATGGGGTCGCCCCGGAAGACCTGGAGGTCGCGGATACCGACAAGGGGCCACGACTCGTGTTCCGCAGCACCGCCGAGGGCGCCAGTGCATCCGGGGCTTTGCCCGGCGTACTGGCCCACGCGGTGAAGGAACTGCCCATACCGAAACGCATGCGCTGGGGCGCGTCGCGCAGTGAGTTTGTTCGCCCCGTGCACTGGCTGGTTGTGATGCTGGGCGACGAGGTGGTGGAGTGCGAACTGCTGGATCTAAAGGCCGGCCGTGAAACCCATGGCCATCGTTTTCACAGTGAGGAACCCATCGCGCTGGCGACCGCGGCCGACTACGGGGACTCGCTGGCGGCCGCCCGTGTCGTCGCCAGCTTCGAACAGCGCCGGGAAACCATTCGCAGCCAGGTGGAAGCCTGTGCCGGCGAACTGAACGCCGTCGCCGATATCGACGACGATCTGCTGGACGAGGTGACCGCGCTGGTGGAGTGGCCGGTGGCGCTTACCGGCGGCTTCGAAGAGCGCTTCCTGGCGGTACCGCAGGAAGCGCTGGTGTCTTCCATGAAAGAACACCAGAAGTACTTTCCCGTCGTGGACGGGTCCGGCGCACTGCTGCCCCATTTCATTTTTGTCAGCAACATTGAGAGCCGCGATCCGGCCCAGGTGATCGACGGCAACGAACGCGTGATTCGCCCGCGCCTGGCAGACGCGGACTTCTTCTTCAACAGCGACAAGCAGGCCAGCCTGGCATCGAGGGTTGATCGCCTGCAGAGCATCGTGTTCCAGCAGAAGCTGGGTACGCTGCACGACAAGACCCTGCGGCTACAGGCGCTGGTAAGACAGCTCGCCCCCGCCGTCGGCGCCGACCCCGAGGCAGCGGCGCGCGCCGCAGAACTGAGCAAGACCGACCTGTTGACCCTGATGGTCGGCGAGTTTGCCGACCTGCAGGGCATTGCGGGACGCTATTACGCCCTCAACGACGGTGAAAGTCCGGAGGTGGCTGACGCTCTCGAGCAGCAGTACTGGCCCGCCTTCGCCGGGGACCAGCTCCCCGAGGCCCCGGTGGCGACCTGCCTGGCCCTGGCGGACCGGTTGGACACCCTGGTTGGGATATTCGGCATCGGACAGCCGCCGACCGGCTCCAAGGATCCGTTTGCCCTGCGCCGTGCAGCCCTGGGCGTACTGCGCATCCTGGTGGAGAAATCCCTGCCGCTGGACCTGCGGGACTGCCTCGAACAGGCCGCCGCGGGCTTTCCCGAAGGAACCCTCAAACCCGGCACCGTGGACGAGGTCACGCACTACATGATCGACCGCCTACGGGCCTGGTACGAGGACGAGGCGATACCGGTCGAGGTATTCAGGGCGGTCAGCGCCCGGGGACTCAGCGAACCGCTGGATATTGACCGCCGGGTCAAGGCCGTCAATGCGTTCACAACCCTGCCCCAGGCAACTGCGCTGGCAGCAGCCAACAAGCGCGTGTCCAACATTCTCAGCAAGCAGGCCACTGATTACATGGCGGGCGAAGTAAGCAAGGACTTACTTCAAGAGCCTGCCGAGCAGCAGTTGCTATCCCAGCTCGATCAGCGGCGCCCCGTGTTCGACAGCCATATGGCGGCTGGCGAGTACACGGAAGCGCTGGCCAGCCTGGCCGTCCTGCAGGAGCCCGTGGACAGCTTCTTCGATGAAGTCATGGTGATGGCCGACGACGAGGCGGTGCGCAACAATCGCCTCAACCTGCTGGCGGCGCTGCAGCAGCTGTTCCTGCAGGTCGCCGATATCTCCCAGCTGGCGCCGACCAGGTAGACAGGTATCCAGCAATTCCGGCTCGGGAGAACGGGGCCGGCGTGGTCTCGCCTATCGGACTGAGCTGGAGTGAATATGCTCAATCGCTGCGTCCAGCATCACGTCTGTTGCTCCGCGAACTCGCGGCGACGGGAGCGGTATGTCGGGACTGAGCGGATGAGTGGTTTCGTTCCCATTCGGTCGAACGACCAGGGCTTTGGGGTAGGCAACGATGATGCCTGTGTTCGGTAGCGTGAATCGTTCCATGGCGCCGTACGTGGTCGCCATATCAACGGTCTGTTCTCCCATGGTTACGCCGAACCCATAGTCCTGAATCAATGCTGCTGTGGTAACCGCGTTGGAAAAGGAGTATCGGTTCACCAGCACGTGGACCTGGCCATCGAACCTCGGAGCCGGACGCGGCTTCACCTCGGGGATTGGAAACAGCACCGTTTGCCCGTTTTTCGCGGAGGCAAAGAAATCAGCGTACAAGCGCGATTCTGACTTTGATCCATCCGGGAGAGAGTCCAGGCGCGCCTGATTGGCGGCTGTGCTCTCGGGGCTCACGCGGACCCTGAAGTTTGACGAAAAGCGAAACGGCCGATCTGCGAACCAGGCGACTACCGGATCGCTGAAGGAATTATCACCACCCGGGTTGTCTCGGAGGTCGAGAATAAGATGCTGGACCCTATTCCCGATGAATTCTTCAAACGCGGTATCTATAAACTTGAGGTACTCTGTCGCGTCGAGAGGGCTTGCTTCAGGATCGGTATTGCTGAACGGACCGGGACGGAGATAGGCCACGGTCTCGGTCAGCATCCGCGCATCACGACCCTCCAGCGAGAACGGCTTAACGGTATCGCCAGGTTCCCGCTTTTCGTCTGGTGCCACTGAAAGATCGTAGACTACCCTGCTACCGTTGGCGTGTTCGATCGTGACAGAGGAAACGGCATCTGCGCCCAGCTCCAGCCAAACCACCAGTGGCATATAGAGTTCCAGAAGCACGTACACGAACTCCTGCGACTCTGCAGAAAGATGTGCGATCAGGCGCGGCAGCAGGTCTGTAACCTGTTCGCCACCGATAGCGATAATCCGGTCGCCCGGGGCAATGTCACTTATGCCGCTGGCATTCCCGGTTACCCGTAGTTGCCCTTCCTCGACCGCGACGTCCGGTGGGAAGCGGGTTCCACCGTCGTCAAGGTGGGCGAAGAAGCCGGCGAAATCAGACTCGACGCGAGTGTGCGCCTGATGTGCGAGGGCAGCAAACTGTTGGAATGCCATCTCGGCGTCGAACCTTGTCATCGGCCGGTCGAAGCCTTCGCTGAACTCCCGGTAGCGCGTTTCGAACTCGCCGCGCGGCGTGAATGCGTACAGATCGAAGTTCGCCGACTGAAGCCCTTTGTACATGAACTCAAAGTCAGCTCGAATCTGCCCGGGTGTAAATACAGGCAGATCATTGTCGCCTGCGGTTTCATGCGCCGCCGCCAACACAGTCAGGCCGAGCAGGACGAAAGAGGCCAACACTCTCAACATGGTTTCGTCTAACTCAAGGTGCCCTGCGAACCTGCGCGGGCGGCACTAGACGTCGAGATTAGCCACCGAGAGGGCGTTGTCCTCGATAAAGTCGCGCCGGGGCTCCACCTGGTCTCCCATCAGGGTCGTGAAGATCTGGTCCGCCGCGATGGCGTCTTCGATGGTGACCTTCAGCATGCGGCGGCTTTCCGGATCCATGGTGGTTTCCCACAGCTGGTCTGGGTTCATTTCACCGAGACCCTTGTAGCGCTGGATGTTGTAGCCTTTGGCCGCTTCCGCCATGAGCCAGTCGAACACTTCGTAGAAGCTGCGCGTTTCAAACTGCTTTTCACCGCGCTGCGCGTATCCGCCCTCCTCAATAAGGCCGTTGAGCTTCTCACCGAGGTCAACCAGGCTGCGGTATTCCCCTGAACCAAAGAATTCGTGGTGGTACTCGGTGTCGCTTTCCACGCCGTGGGACAGGAGCTTCACCACCGGGAAGTAGATATTGCGCTCGCTGTCCCGGCGCACGACACAGGTGTAGATCTTGCCGTCGACGGCGGAGCGGTCCAGCTCTGACTGAAGCTGCGCCACCCAGTCGGTCACCGTGGATTCCTGCTCCAGGTCGGCGGGCGACAGGCGCGGCAGGTTCAGCATCGACCAGAGCACGTCTGCCGAATACAGGCGGCTGAGCCTGTCCACGGTCTTCCAGACCGTGCGGTATTCATTGACCAGTGTCTCCAGGGATTCGCCCGCCACGGGCGGCGCATCCGGGCTGACAAACAGCGAGGCGCCGTCCAGGGCCGATTGGGTCAGATAGTCGCTGAGTGCCGGATCGTCCTTGAGATACTGGTGCTGCTTGCCTTTGGACACCTTGTACAGCGGGGGCTGGGCAATGTAGATGTGACCGCGCTCGATGAGCTGTGGCATCTGCCGGAAGAAAAACGTCAGCAGCAGGGTGCGGATGTGTGAGCCGTCAACATCGGCGTCCGTCATGATGATGATGCTGTGGTAGCGGAGCTTGTCGGGATCAAACTCGTCCTTGCCGATACCACAGCCCAGGGCCGTTACGATCGTGCCGACCTCGGCTGAGGACAGCATCTTGTCGAAACGGGCCTTCTCGACGTTGAGGATCTTGCCCTTGAGGGGCAGGATCGCCTGGGTGCGGCGGTCCCTGCCCTGCTTGGCGGACCCGCCGGCGGAGTCACCCTCTACCAGGTAGAGTTCCGACAGGGCCGGGTCCTTCTCCTGGCAGTCCGCCAGTTTGCCGGGCAGGCCGGCGATATCCAGGGCGCCCTTGCGCCGGGTCATCTCCCGCGCCTTGCGCGCCGCTTCCCGGGCCCGGGCCGCGTCCAGCATCTTGCCGACTACCGACTTGGCTTCGCTGGGGTTCTCGATGAGATAGTCGCCGAAGCGCTGGTTCATGGCCTGTTCCACCGCGGGCTTAACCTCGGACGAGACCAGTTTGTCCTTCGTCTGGGAGGAAAACTTCGGGTCGGGCACTTTCACAGAGATAATCGCCGTCAGGCCTTCCCGGGCATCGTCGCCTGTCGTGGATATCTTGGCAGTCTTCGCCAGACCCTCTTTCTCGATATAGGCATTCAGGTTGCGGGTCAGCGCGGCCCTGAAGCCTGCCAGGTGCGTACCACCGTCCCGTTGGGGAATATTGTTGGTATAGCAGAAGATGTTCTCCTGGAAGGAGTCATTCCACTGCAGGGCCACCTCGACCCCGATGCCGTCTGGCTGGGTCACATCGAAGTGGAAAGCGCGGTTAATGGGCGTCTTGTTCTGGTTGAGGTAGTCGACAAACGCGCTGAGGCCGCCGTCGTAGCAGTAGTCTTCTTTCTGCCCGCTGCGCTCATCCACCAGCTGGATAAAGACACCCGAGTTGAGAAAAGCCAGTTCCCGCAGCCGCTTGGCGAGATAGTCGAAGTGAAACTCGATGTTGGTGAAGGTATCGGCGCTGGGCTTGAAGCGCACTTCGGTGCCCGTGGCTTCCGTTTCCCCGATGATCGCGAGTGGCGCATTGGGAACACCGTGCTGGTAGGTCTGCTCATACATCTTGCCTTCCCGGCGGATGGTGAGTACCAGCTCTTCCGACAGGGCGTTGACCACGGATACCCCGACACCGTGCAGGCCTCCGGACACCTTGTAGGAGTTGTCGTCAAACTTTCCGCCCGCGTGCAGCACGGTCATGATGACCTCGGCGGCAGAGACCCCTTCTTCGTGTTCTTCCGTGGGTATGCCCCGGCCATCATCCGATACAGAGACGGATTCGTCGGGGTGAATGACCACCGTGATCTTGTTGCAGTGGCCCGCGAGGGCTTCGTCGATGGAGTTATCGACGAGCTCAAACACCATGTGGTGGAGGCCCGTACCGTCGTCCGTATCGCCGATATACATACCCGGGCGCTTTCGCACTGCATCCAGGCCTTTCAGTACCTTGATGCTGGAGGAATCGTACTGCTGCTCTTCACTCATATTTGTCTCTACTGTTGACTACTTCTACCGCAGGCGAGGCCTTCCTAGGGGCCCTCCCGTGCGATGTCGCCATGTTCCACGTGGAACACTGCCTGTTCGGCGGAGTTGTCCCCTGTCCAGATGGCGGAAACATCCTCGCGCTCAATACAGGTGATAAACACCTGTGCGCCCATCTCGTCCAGAATCGTCGCGACTCGCTGACAATGCCGCCGGTCCAGCTCTGCTGCCAGGTCGTCTATCAGATACGTACAGCGCTGATTGCCGTCTTCCCGGAGCTGCTGGCCCTGGGCCAGCTTTAGTGCCGAGACCACCAGCTTCAGCTGACCTCTCGACAACACGTCTACGGCGGGTTTTCCATCGACTACGACCCGCAGGTCAGCGCGCTGTGGCCCCGCATGGGTGAATCCCTGCGCCAGATCCGCGTCGCGGCTCTCTTCCAGCGCCTGCTCCAGGGCTTGTCCCTGGGCCCAGCCTCGCCGATAGCGCAATTCGAACTCCCCTAACTCCGCCGTCAGACGGCTGAGGATGCCGTGGAAATGGGGTTCGAGAGCGCGAATATACGCCGACCTCGCCCGGTCGATAGCCTCGCCCGCCTGGGCCATTTCCCTGTCCCAGGGCCGCAGAGATTCGCCTGAAATTTTACCACGTCGGAGCAGGTTATTGCGCTGTTTAATTGCCCGCTGGAACCTTTGCCAGACCCCCAGGAACTGATGTTCCACGTGGAACACACCCCAGTCCATGAAGTGTCGCCGCTCCACCGGTCCACCGGTCAATACCTCGAAGCTCTGGGCGTGTATCAGCTGGATCGGGAAGGCCTCCGCCAGCTCGGAGCGAGCGCTTATGCGTTCACCCGAAACCCTGGCGTCGAGGCTACCCTGGCGATCCCGGCTCACGCCCACCGTAAGAACGGTGCCGCTGTGCCGTTCGATCTCCCCGAACACCGTGCAGTGCTCCTCACCATGGGTGATTACGGACTTTATCTGGGCGGTGCGGAAGGACCTGGCCATACCCAGCAGGTGCAGGGCCTCCAACAGGCTGGTTTTGCCACTGCCGTTGGCCCCGAAAAACACATTTGCCCGGCGCAGATCCCTGAGACTGGTTTCCCTGAGATTCCTGACGCCGCGGATATCCAGGCGCCTGAGAGTCACCGAATGACGGTCAAAGTCACAGCCGCATGGGCATAACGACGTATAGGGAGTCTCCCGCCTCCGGCTCTTCCAGCAGCGCACTGCTGTTGGGATCCGAGAGTGAGAGCTTTACTTTGTCGCTATCGAGAACACCGAGGACATCGAGCAGGTAGCTGACATTGAAACCGATCTCCAGGCCGTCTCCCTGGTAATCGACGGTGACTTCCTCCTCGGCCTCCTCCTGCTCCGGGTTATTGGCCACGATCTGCATGCTGCCGTCGCCCAGGGACAGGCGAACCCCACGGTATTTCTCGTTCGAGAGAATAGCCGTGCGGGTAAAGGCCTGGCGCAGGTCCTCGCGGCCCCCGATGACCGTCTTGTCCGAGCTGCGAGGCAGCACCCGCTCGTAATCGGGGAATTTCCCGTCCACCAGCTTGGACGTAAAGGTAAAATCGTCTGTGGTGGCGCGAATATGGTTGTCACCAATCACGATGGTGACTTCCCCGCCCTCGTCCTGCAGCAGGCGCGACAATTCGAGCACCCCCTTCCGAGGCAGGATCACCTGTTTGTTGTCCTGTACGGGAAGCTCGCTCTCCAGGGAGCACATCGCCAGCCGGTGGCCGTCGGTGGCTACCACCCTTAACAGACCGGGCTGTAGCTCCCACAGCATGCCATTCAGGTAATAGCGAACGTCCTGCTGCGCCATGGCAAAGGAGGTGCGATCGATCAGCCGCCTTAACTGGCCCTGCAGGAGCGTCAGCTTGTGGGTGCCGATACTGTCCTCCACATTGGGAAAATCCCGCGCAGGCAGGCTCGAGAGCGTGAAGCGGCTGCGCCCGGATCGCACCGTGACCTTGCCCTCCTCGACGGTGAACTCGATATCGCAGCCTTCCGGCAGTGATTTACAGATATCCACCAGCTTCCGCGCCGGCACTGTGATATCTCCCGAATCGCCGCT
This sequence comes from Halieaceae bacterium, assembly GCA_965601975.1. GTDB lineage: Bacteria > Pseudomonadota > Gammaproteobacteria > Pseudomonadales > Halieaceae > JANQIO01. The sequence goes on along the minus strand of OZ271856.1, from coordinate 4,716,871 downwards.
GCCTTCCAACCTCACGCGGCCCACCAGCTCCACTTCCAGGTCCGTGCCGGTCAGCGACAACCAGTCCCCGTCCAGCACCAGCAGGACATTGGCCAGGATCGGCAAGGTCTGCCGGCGCTCCACGACTCCCGCCACCAGGTTCAGGGGCTTGAGCAGGGCATCCCGTGAAATGGAAAATTTCATATGCTTTGAATTCCTTTGTTGGGCCAGCGCTGTCAGGTGGTGAGAGAGCGCAGAAGATTCTTATAGTCTTCGCGGATATCCGAGTCCGTTTCCCGAAGTTCGCGTATTTTACGGCAGGCATGTAGTACTGTGGTGTGGTCTCGACCACCAAAGCTGTCGCCAATTTCAGGCAGGCTGTGGTTGGTCAATTCCTTGGCGAGCGACATGGCGACCTGGCGCGGGCGCGCTACCGAACGGCTTCGCCGCTTGGACATCAGGTCTGACACTTTGATCTTGTAATACTCCGCCACCGTGCGCTGGATATTATCGAGGCTGACCTGCTTGTCTTGCAATGCCAGCAGGTCTTTCAAGCTCTCCTTGATCAGGTCCACATCGATGGGCTTTGAAGTGAAGTGAGCGCTAGCTATCACTCTCTTGAGCGCGCCTTCGAGCTCACGCACATTGCTACGGATACGCTGCGCGATAAAAAACGCCGCGTCCGGCGGCAGCTCGATCCGCGCCTGGTCGGCCTTCTTCATGAGAATCGCAACGCGAGTCTCCAGTTCAGGCGGCTCCACCGCCACGGTCAGGCCCCAGCCAAAGCGGGACTTGAGCCGCTCTTCAAGACCTTCGATTTCCTTGGGGTAGCGGTCGCAGGTGAGAATCATCTGCTGACCGCCCTCGAGCAGTGCGTTGAAGGTGTGGAAGAACTCTTCCTGTGAGCGCTCCTTGCCCGCAAAAAACTGTATATCGTCGATCAAAAGAGCATCTACCGATCGATAGTATCGCTTGAAGTCATTGATCGCGTTGAGCTGCAGTGCTTTCACCATATCCGCCACAAACCGCTCGGAGTGCAGGTAGACCACCTTCGCCTCCGGATTCCGCTGCAGCAGGGCATTTCCCACCGCGTGCATCAGGTGGGTTTTACCCAGGCCGACGCCGCCGTATAGGAACAGAGGATTGTAGGAACCTCCGGGATTTTCGGCCACCTGGCCCGCTGCCGCCAATGCCAGCTGGTTTGACTTGCCCTCGACGAAGTTATCGAACGTGTAGTGGTCTACCAGGTAATTCTGGTGGCGAATGGCCCCCTCCACTTCTACCTGGCGGGACGGCGTCGGCTGCACTGTGCGCATGCCCGCCTTGCGTGAATCCACTTCCGGGATCGACACCTCGGCCCTGGCTGACACCGGCACAGAACGGGACTCCGGCTGGCGTTCAGCACGACGCGGTGCGGATACACCGACCTCCATCGCGCGCTGTTCACGGCCATTCAACGGGGTAACGGCCTGGGGCCCCCCGATGTCCATGACGACCCGGTACTCTTCTTCCGGCGCCAGTTCCGCCACCAGTTCGTTGATCCGTTCAAAGAACTTGTCCATTACCCACTCTTTGACAAAGCGGTTGGGCGCGAACAGGTGTAATTGCTCCCCTTCTGCCTGCGGGCGGATCTCTGCCCGCAGTGGTTTTATCCAGGTGTTGAACTGCTGTGAGGGAAGCTCATCCTGCAAACAGTCGACACATTTATTCCATACCAATTCTGGCAACGTTAACCCCTTGCTTCTTATGTTTTGTGGCGGCCATCAAGCCGCGTTGCCGGATTGCTCCGGCACACTAGCCAACATGCGCTAAGCGCAATTCTTCAATAGCGTCCTGATAGAGTGTGCAGCGCCAGGGCGCGTATTCTCTGCATCATTCCCCGGGTCTTGTCAGGGTCCGAACAGTCCTGGGAAGACTGTGTGACTCTTGTTCTATGCCCGCTGGTGAATTGACGCATTCTAGCCCCGAAAACCAGAGTTATCCACATCTTCAAAAAACTGTAACATTCCGTTTTTATTGTTTATTATCAATAACTTATAGGCTTTCAAAAACTGTCAACCCACAAATAAAAAAATATTTTTTTGTTGTGATTAAGTTGTGGATAACTTGTGTCCCGAGGGCCGAAAAGTTGTTGATCCCGGCGCAAACTCCAGGGATTTCAGTAGCTTGCCTGCCTGCAAAGCGCATATCGAACTCGCCCCTCGCAGTCTTCCGGTGACAGCGTCCGGAATCGCCAATACGCCTACCAGAGGCCGGAGTGTGAAACCCGCCGGGATAATGCAGCCGAGCAGGTCTCAAGCCATTGAATCCAAACAACAACTTCTCTAGAATACACGCCCTTTTCGCAGGGTCCGGCGCAAGCCGCCCGCCACACTTTGGAATCACAGTCATGAAAAGAACGTTTCAACCCAGCGTCCTGAAGCGCAAGCGCACTCACGGCTTCCGCAGCCGGATGTCGACCAAGGCCGGCCGCCACGTTATCAACCGCCGTCGTGCCAAGGGCCGCAAGCGCCTCGCAGCGTAATGTCCGGCGCCGGCGGCAGTGAGCGACAACACCTTCCCCCGGAAGGATCGCCTGCTTGACGCCAGCGCCTTCAGTCGCGTATTCGATTCATCCGACGCCAAGGCATCACATCGTTACCTGTTGTTGCTGGCTGCCCGCAACGGCCTGACTCACCACCGACTGGGCATCATCGTCGCAAAGAAGAATGTCAGGCGGGCGGTTGATCGAAACCGCATCAAGAGAATCACCCGGGAATGTTTCCGCACCCAGGAAAGCAGTACGCCAGGCCTGGACGTCATTGTGATGATCAGGCGCGGCGCGGATACCTTGGACAACAACACCCTATCAACTATATTGCGGCAGCAATGGCAAAAGCTCCTGAGCCAGTGAACCAGCCCTCCAGCGCAGCCTTCGGCAATGCGGGGTTGTCGGCTATTCCGGTGCGAATTGCCGCGGCGCTTTCATCCGCACTGATCAGCTGCATGGTATTTGCGATCCGCACCTATCGGCTGATTCTCAGCCCATGGGTGGGCTATCACTGCCGCTTTCATCCCAGCTGCTCACACTATGCCGAAGAGGCCATCAAAAACCACGGGGCACTGCGCGGTGTACTGCTGGCCGCCCGCCGACTGGGAAAATGCCACCCCTGGCACGAGGGTGGCTGTGACCCGGTGCCACCCCCCCGTTCCTGAAGAGTGACTATGGACCTGACGCGCTCCCTGCTGATTGGCGTTATCGCCGTTCTTTCTTTCATGTTGCTCACAGAGTATGTCAACTTCCAGCAGCAGAATGCGCCCGCGCCGCTGCCGCCGGCCACAAGCTTGGCTGACACTCCAACGGCCCTGCCGGATGTCCCGACCGCCGGGGCGACCAGCGATGAAATCCCCGTGGTCGCCGAACCGGCCGTGGCACCGCAGCCCGTTGTCACCACCAGCCGCGGCATCACGGTCAAAACTGACCTGATGCAGGTTCGTATCGACCTGGAAGGTGGGGACATTACCGAGGTGGCCCTGATCGACTACCCGGCCAGGCTCGAGTATCCCGATGTTCCGTTCCTGCTGCTCGAAAGCAACGAGCGCCGAACCTATGTGGCCCAGAGCGGCCTGATCGGCGCCGACGGCATCGACAGCCAGGGGCGCGCCCGGTTCACGGCCACTGCGGAAAGCTTTGTCCTGTCCGATGACGCCGATGAATTGACCATCGATCTCATCGCCGTGGTCGACGGCGATGTCGGTATTACCAAGCGCTATGTCTTCACCCGCGGGGACTATCTCGTGCGCATGGAATACCTGGTAGACAACCAGTCAGATGCACGCTGGCAGGCCAACCTGTTCGGACAGATCAAGCGCGACAGCAGCCCCGACCCGTCTGCAGAACTGTCCAGCGGTATGGGGATGGCACCGTTCCTGGGTACAGCGACCACCCTCCCGGATGAGCGCTTCGCCAAGTACGATTTCGAGGATATGCAGGAAAAGCCGCTCAAGGAAAAACTGAGCGGCGGCTGGATCGCTATGATCCAGCACTATTTCCTCAGCGCCTGGATACCCAACCCGGAGCAATCCCACAACTACAGCACACGCGTCACCAGCGCCGGCTATAACATCGCCGGCTTTGTTTCACCGGCCCTGGTGCTGGCGCCCGGCCAGCAAGGCAGCGTCGTCGCCCATTTTTACGCGGGTCCCAAGGATCAGTACCGCCTGGCCGAAATTTCTGAATACCTGGACCTCAGCGTCGACTACGGCTGGCTCTGGTGGATTGCGCAACCGCTGTTCTGGCTGCTGATCAAGATTTACGGCTATGTCGGGAACTGGGGTGTCGCCATTATTCTCCTGACCGTGCTGATCAAGGCGGCATTCTTCAAACTGTCGGCCACCAGCTACCGGTCCATGGCCAATATGCGGCGTGTCCAACCACAGTTGCAGAACATCCGCGAACGCTACGCCGAGGACAAGCAGAAGCAGTCGCAGGAAATGATGAACCTGTACCGCAAGGAGAAGATCAATCCCCTGGCGGGCTGTCTGCCCATCCTGGTACAGATGCCGGTATTCATCGCGCTGTACTGGGTGCTGATGGAAAGTGTCGAACTGCGCCAGGCACCGTTCTTCGGCTGGATCGACGACCTGTCAGTGATGGATCCGTACCTTGTACTGCCTCTGCTCATGGGCGCCAGCATGTGGTTCCAGCAGAAACTGGCGCCACCGCCGCCTGATCCCATGCAGGCGAAAATCATGCAGTGGATGCCGATCATCTTTACCTTCTTCTTTCTCTGGTTCCCGGCCGGCCTCGTACTGTACTGGGTCACCAACAACATCCTGTCCATCGCCCAGCAGTGGGTGATCACGCGACAGATCGAGCAGGCTGCCGCCAGGACCTGAGCCGTGAATCCCGCCCTGCCGCAGGACACGATCGCTGCCGTGGCCACGGCGCCGGGGACAGGGGGTATTGGTGTAGTCCGGGTCTCGGGACCTGCTGCCTCAAGCATTGGCAGGCAGCTGACGGGCATCGAACTGGAACCACGGCACGCCCACTACTGCCGCTTTCTCGACAGCGAGGGTGACACCCTCGACAGCGGCATCGCCTTGCTGTTCCAGGGCCCTCATTCTTTTACCGGTGAAGACGTCCTGGAACTGCAGGGCCACGGCGGCACGGCCGTGCTGGAAATGCTGCTGACCGAATGCTGTCGTTGCGGTGCCCGCCTGGCGGACCCCGGTGAATTCAGCCAGCGCGCCTTCCTCAACGACAAGATCGACCTGGCCCAGGCCGAGGCGATCGCCGACCTGATCAGCGCCACGACCGAGGCTGGCGTGCGCAGCGCCCACCGCTCCCTGCAGGGGGAATTCTCCCGCGAGATCCAGGCGCTGCTGGAACAGGTCATCGCACTGCGTGTTTACGTCGAAGCCGCCATCGACTTTCCCGAGGAGGAGATCGACTTCCTCGAGCAGGGGCAGGTGGGTGTAAAACTCCGCGGAATCCGGGAGCAGCTCGACACCGTGCTGGGTACCGCACGACAGGGCAGGCTGCTGCGCGACGGGATGAAGCTGGTTATCGCGGGGCGGCCGAATGCCGGTAAATCCAGCCTGCTGAATGCGCTGAGCGGCGAAGACACCGCCATCGTCACCCCCATCGAGGGCACGACGCGTGATGTGCTTCGCGAACATATCCAGATTGAAGGCATGCCGCTGCATATCGTGGATACCGCGGGACTCCGGCAAAGCCCCGACCTGGTGGAACAGGAGGGCATCAACCGCGCCTGGCGCGAAATGGGCAGTGCCGACCGTATTCTCCTGGTGGTCGATGCCAGCAATGCGGACGCTGCCCGCGCCGACGTCGACAGCCTGTGGCCGGAGTTGCACGCCCAGCTGCCGCGGAGTATCCCGGTGACCCTGGTACACAACAAATGCGATATCACCGGCGCCGACCCTGCGGTCCGCGACACCGACGACGCGACGATTGTTACCCTGTCCGCGCAAACCGGTGCCGGGATGACGCTATTGCGCGACCACCTCAAACAGGCCATGGGCTACGAGGGCGATGCCAGTCACGGGTTCATGGCGCGTCGGCGTCATATCGATGCGCTGGAGCGCGCCCGCCAATCGCTGGAGACCGCATCTACCCAGATGAGCTACGGCGAATTGCTGGCCGAAGACCTGCGGCGCGCCCATGACGTGCTGGGTGAAATCACCGGTACCATGAGCGCCGATGATCTGCTGGGAGAGATCTTCTCCAGTTTCTGCATTGGCAAGTAATCCCCGGACTGCCCCCGGGCTGTCCACAGCTTGCTCCCGCTGTTCACCCCGGGACCGTTGTTATGACGAACGTTGTGGCAAAAGTTGTGAGCAAGGCCGGGAGTTGCCTGTGCGCCACCCTGTGGGCGATGGGAGACAAGCTCCACGGGAGCAGCCACCCCGATAGTTATCCAACGGCTGACCAAGGTGTTCCAAGCCCTCAATCAGGGCTTAACACCGTGCTTATCATTTAACTAAGCTATTGATTTTTAATAGCTTTCTTCCGATACTCACAGAAATCTGCCGCTCTAATTATCACTACAATATTACTTCTATATATACCTAGGATATTTTTATCTTCTTTTACTTATTTAAATGCGCGAGAACCTGAGCAGATTTTGATCACGCCCGACACAGGCTTTATAATCGCGCTCCCATTTTCACAGCAGCACCAACGAGACCATGGCCAGCAGCGACAGGCAATTTGATGTCATCGTGATCGGCGGCGGACACGCCGGGACCGAGGCGTGCCTGGCTGCCGCGCGAATGGGCTGCCGTACGCTGCTGTTGACCCACAGCGTAGACACCCTGGGACAGATGTCCTGCAACCCGGCGATCGGCGGCATCGGCAAAAGCCACCTGGTGAAAGAGATCGACGCCCTCGGCGGAGCAATGGCTCGTGCGACTGACCGTGCGGGCATCCAGTTCCGGACGCTCAATGCGCGCAAGGGGCCGGCGGTACGCGCTACCCGCGCCCAGGCCGACCGGGTCCTGTACCGGGGCGCAATTCGCGAGATCCTGGAGTGCCAGCCCGGTCTGCACATTTTCCAGCAGGCGGTCGACGACCTGCTGATCGAGAACGGCCGCGCCGTCGGCGTGCGCACCCAGATGGGCCTGGACTTTCACGGCCGCTGTATCGTCCTGACCACCGGGACCTTCCTGGGCGGACGAATTCATATCGGCCTGGAGAATCACTCCGGCGGGCGAGCCGGTGACCCGCCCTCCATCGCGTTGGCCGATCGTCTGCGTGAGCTGCCCTTCCGGGTCGAGCGCCTGAAAACCGGAACACCGCCGCGTATCGATGCGCGCACCGTGGATTTTTCGGTGATGGAAGAGCAGTGGGGCGATACGCCGGTGCCGGTGATGTCATTCCTGGGCCACGCCGACGAACACCCGGAGCAGCGCTGCTGCTGGATTACCCATACCAACGAGCGTACCCACGACATCATCCGCGCGGCACTTGATCGCTCACCGATGTTCACCGGCGTTATCGAAGGGACGGGCCCGCGCTATTGCCCTTCGGTGGAAGACAAGATCCATCGCTTTGCCGACAAGGATTCACACCAGGTGTTCGTCGAGCCCGAGGGCCTGACCTCCAGTGAGCTGTATCCCAACGGGATTTCCACCAGCCTGCCGTTCGATGTGCAGACGGAACTGGTGCATTCCATCACCGGCTTCGAGAGCGCGCACATCACGCGGCCGGGCTATGCCATTGAATACGATTTCTTCGACCCGCGAGACCTGAACTACTCGCTCGAGACCCGCGCCGTGCCGTGCCTGTTTTTCGCAGGCCAGATCAACGGTACCACCGGCTACGAGGAAGCTGCCGCCCAGGGCCTGCTGGCAGGCCTCAATGCGGCGCTCCAATGCAAGGAACTTCCCGTCTGGTGTCCGCGCCGGGACGAGGCCTACCTGGGCGTCCTGGTCGACGACCTGATCACCATGGGTACCCAGGAACCCTACCGGATGTTTACCTCACGGGCGGAATACCGCCTGCTGCTGCGGGAAGACAACGCGGACCTGCGTCTGACCGGTAAGGGTCGCGAGCTGGGCCTGGTGGGTGACACTCGCTGGCAGGCATTGGTGGAAAAGCAGGAGGGTATTGCCCGCGAAGAGCAACGGCTGGCACGAACGGTTGTGCATCCCGGCAGCGAGGCTGCCACTGCGCTGGCGCCGAAGCTGAAACAAGCCCTGTCCCGCGAGTATTTCGCGATGGACCTGCTGCGTCGGCCGGAACTGGCCTACGCCGATATCGCGGCCGCGCTGCCGGTAGAGGGTGTGACCGCGGCGGTCGCGGAGCAGGTAGAGATCCAGGCCAAGTACGCAGGTTACATCGATCGCCAGCAGGAAGAGATCGAACGCCTGCGCCGGCACGAAGAGATGCCGCTGCCGGAAGATCTCGACTACCAGTCAATCGACGGTCTCTCCAACGAGGTCAAGCAGAAGCTGGGCGAGGCCAGGCCCCAGACACTGGCTCGGGCAGGTCGAATTCCCGGTGTGACACCAGCGGCCGTATCCCTGCTGCTCATCCACCTCAAGAAACGCGGCGCCCTCGACCGCCAGATCGCCTGAACGGTATGGCGACTGCGGCAGGCCGGCGCCTGGCGGCGGGGCTGGCGGTGCTCGGGGTCAATGCAACGGACTCGCAGCAGTCGCAGCTGCTTGAATACCTGTCATTGCTGGAGCGATGGAATGCCAGCTTCAACCTGACGGCGGTGCGCGACCCCCTGCAGATGGTGGACAGGCATTTGCTCGACAGCCTGAGTATCCTGGAATTCGTACCCGCCGACGGCAGCCGGGTTGTGGACGTCGGCACCGGCGGCGGCCTGCCCGGCGTTCCGCTGGCCATCATGCGGCCGGAAAACCACTTCGACCTGCTCGACAGCAACGGCAAGAAGACCCGCTTCCTGTTTCAGGTGAAAACTGCACTGGGCTTGGATAATATGGCGGTTCGCCACGAGCGGGCCGAGGCCTGGAACCCGGATGCAGCTTTCGAGCTGGTGCTGTCCAGGGCCTTTGCGTCGCTGCCGGACATGGTTAGAAGCTGCGCCCATCTCTGCGCCCCCGGCGGGCGGCTGCTTGCCATGAAGGGCCAGCTTCCGGAGCAGGAACTGGCGGAGCTGGAAACCCTTGACCGGCCGGTCAGCGTGACGGCAATCCATAAGCTGGATGTGCCGGGACTCGAAGAAGAACGTCACCTGGTTGAGCTGCGCCTGGAGCAGGAGCGCCAGCAGGACGACGCAACGGGGGAGAACCTTGGCTAGGATTTTTGCAGTTGCCAACCAGAAGGGTGGCGTCGGAAAGACCACGACCTGCGTCAACCTCGCGGCATCCCTGGCGGCTACCCGCAAGAAAGTCCTGATGGTGGACCTGGACCCCCAGGGCAATGCCACCATGGGCAGCGGGATCGACAAGTATGAGCTGGACCTGTCCGTGTACGACGTCCTGGTTCACCGGCGGCCGGTGGCCGAGGTGCGCTGCTTTTCCGATGCCGGCGATTTCGATGTGCTCCCTTCCAACAGCGACCTGACTGCGGCCGAGGTCGAACTCATCGACACGGCGCACAAGGAAAAGCGTCTGCAGGAAGCGCTGCTGGCAGTCCAGGAAGAATATGATTTCGTCCTGATCGACTGCCCCCCTTCGCTGAACATGTTGACGCTGAACGGACTGGTGGCGGCGCACGGTGTTCTCATTCCCATGCAGTGCGAGTACTTCGCCCTGGAGGGATTGTCCGCTCTGGTGGATACGATTCGGCGTGTAGCCGAGGCGGTCAACCCGGAGCTCCAGATAGAAGGTCTGCTGCGCACGATGTACGATCCTCGCAACAGCCTGACCAATGATGTGTCGGCCCAGCTGCAGCAGCATTTTGGTGACAAGGTTTATCGCACGGTGATACCGCGCAATGTGAGGCTGGCGGAGGCACCCAGCTTCGGCGTGCCCGCGATCCAGTATGACCCCAGGTCGCGAGGTGCCCAGGCCTACCTGGCACTCGCCGGGGAAGTGATTCGCCGCGAGACCGGTGAGTTGCCGGCATCGGTTGCCACCATGGGCGCCGTGTTGGCGGATAGTTTTTCGGAGCAGGAATAATGGCAGCAAAAAAACGCGGGTTGGGTCGAGGCCTCGACGCCCTGTTGGGGACCCCGGTCTCGGACACCATGAACGTCGATACCAGCACGGTCGACACGCGCGAGCTGCGCGAGGTGCCGGTGGACCTGATTCGCCGCGGCAAGTACCAGCCTCGCCGGGACATGGATCCGGAAGCCCTGCAGGAGCTGGCGGACAGTATCAAGGCCCAGGGCGTGATGCAGCCCATCGTGCTGCGCCCCATCAGCGAGGACAAGTACGAAATCATCGCCGGGGAACGGCGCTGGCGCGCCACCCAACTGGCGGGGCTCGACGCCATTCCCGCCCTGGTGCGGGAGGTTCCCGACGAGGCGGCGATCGCCATGGCGCTGATCGAGAATATCCAGCGCGAGGATCTCAACCCGATCGAGGAAGCGATCGCCCTGCAGCGACTGCAGCAGGAATTCGAGCTGACCCAGCAACAGGTGGCGGAGGCTGTCGGCAAGAGCCGCAGTACCGTTACAAACCTGCTGCGACTGATGACGCTGCGCGATGACGTGCGCACCCTGCTCGAACACGGGGACCTGGAAATGGGTCACGGCAAGGCGCTGCTCGGCCTGCCGTCTGAAGATCAGTCAGCGGCGGCGCGGTCCGTGGTCGCCAAGGGGCTCTCGGTGAGGCAGACGGAAGCGCTGGTGCGCAAGCTGCTCGCCGCGAAAAATGCACCGCCGAAGCAGAAGCGAAAGGGCCTGGATCCCAACGTTCGGCGCCTGCAGGACGAGCTCGCAGAGAAGCTCGGGGCGAAGGTGCAGATCCAGCACACCAACTCCGGCAAGGGGAAACTCGTCTTGAACTACAACTCCCTGGAGGAGCTGGACGGCATCCTCGGCCACTTCCGCTAGGCCTATACCCTATATAGGTGTCCGGCCACCGGCGCACCACTACATACAGTGTTTTTCCAATAAAGCCGTCGGCATCGTGCGGCCATCGTTCATGATCTTGCGGGAAACCCCCGGAGAATGCGCTTTTCAGGCGCTGGTCTGGTTGAACCGGCAGGGCAGAGCGCCTATAATGCGCGCGCCTTTGACAGGGGTATTAGCGTGGCCAGGATTTCGAGGCCGCCGGCTCACCGCATAACCATCGCACAACTTGCTGTTCTGCTCGCTCTTTGGGCAGGCCTGGCAGGCTGGGATTCCACTGTCGCCCTGTCCCTCGGTCTTGGCGGGTTGATAGCAGTGGTCCCCAATGCATGGTTCGCGTTGGGAGTGTTTCGCTGGCGCGGCGCACAATCAGCCGCGCGGGCAGCTCGAGCCAGCTACGCCGCAGAGATCGGCAAGTTCCTCCTGTCAGTCGCGGGTTTCGCGATGGTTTTTGCACTGGTTCGCCCGATCGAGGGCTGGGCAGTCTTCGCCGGCTACTGCGTCATGCTGGCGATACAAGTGACAGGCGCGTGGTGGCTTTTGCGAACGGTAGCGAATAACGGCCGACCACAGCGCTAAGCGGAAAGATACGGGAAAAGAGATAGTTTCATGGCATCAGCTGGATCCGGCGGACCCACAGTCTCCGAGTACATCGTTCATCACCTGACAAACCTGACTTACGGCAAGCTTCCTGCGGGCACCGTTCGTTACGACGGGTCCGTCGTACCGGAAGGCGGACTGTGGACCATGGCCCACGGCGCCGATGAAGCAGCGCTCATGGGATTCAATGCCATTCACGTCGACAGCATGGCCTGGTCCATCGGTCTTGGCATCCTGTTCTGCTGGCTGTTTCGCCGTGTCGCCCTGAAGGCGAGCAGTGGCGTCCCGTCCGGCTTCGTCAATTTCGCCGAGATGATCATCGAGTTCGTGGACAATACGGTGAAAGACACCTTCCACGGCCGCAACCCCCTGGTCGCCCCCCTGGCGCTGACCATCTTCGTCTGGGTATTCCTGATGAACCTGATGGACCTCATTCCGGTGGACTGGATTCCGGAACTGCTGGTGCTGATGGGCGTGGAGTACCAGAAGATCGTGCCGTCGACCGACCCCAACATCACCATGGGTATGGCGATCGGCGTCTTTATCCTCATGTTGTATTACTCGATCAAGATCAAGGGCTTCGGATTTGTAAAGGAACTGACCCTGCATCCGTTCGAGCACCCGGTATTCATTCCGGTCAACCTGTTCATGGAACTCGTTGGCCTGTTGGCAAAGCCCTTCTCCCTGGGCCTTCGACTGTTCGGAAACATGTATGCCGGCGAAATGATCTTTATCCTGATTGCCGCGCTGTTCAGCGCCGGCGGTATCTGGCTGGCGGGCGCGGGCGTCCTGCAGCTGGGCTGGGCGATTTTCCACATCCTGATTATCACCCTGCAAGCATTCATCTTTATGGTCCTGACTGTGGTCTACCTCAGCATGGCCCATGAAGATCACTGAGTTACACCTTTACGTTACAAACCTTTAGCTAGGAGAAAACCATGGAACTTATTTACATTGCAGCCGCGATCATGATGGGCCTCGGTGGCCTTGGCGCCGCGATCGGCGTGGGCCTGCTCGGCGGCCGCCTGATCGAAGGCTCTGCCCGCCAGCCGGAGCTGGCGCCCAAGCTGCAGGTAACCTTCTTCCTCGGTGCTGGCCTGGTCGACGCTATCCCCATTATCGGCGTCGGTATCGCCATGTACCTGATCTTCGTAGTTGCACCGGCCGCTGCCTGAGGGCTGTAGGTCACGGGGCTCGAATGTCACGATCCCCAAACTCGTCAAGATGAGGAACGAAGCGTGAACATCAACCTTACGCTGATTGGACAGTCCATCGCCTTCGCGGTGTTTGTTCTTTTCTGCATGAAGTACGTGTGGCCCCCTATCCTGGCCGCCATGCAGGCGCGCGCCGACAAGATTGCCGACGGCCTGGCCGCGGCAGATCGTGCCAACCACGATCTGGAGCTCGCCCAGGAAAAAGCCGTAGAGCGGTTGAAAGAGGCCAAGGACGAGGCGGCCGGCATTGTCGACTCCGCCAACAAGCGCGCCAACCAGATCATCGAGGAAGCCAAGAACCAGGCTCGTGTCGAAGGTGATCGCCTGAAGGAAGCCGCGCAGGCCGAGATCGATCAGGAACTGAACCGTGCCCGCGAGCACCTGCGCAGCCAGGTGGCGGCGCTGGCCCTGGCCGGTGCGGAGAGAGTCCTGGCCGCGGAAATCGATATGCAGCGCCACAGCGAGCTGGTGGACAAGCTCGCCGCCGAGCTCTGATATGGCTGAGCTGAGCACATTGGCACGCCCCTACGCCCGCGCGGCGTTTGAATTTGCCCGCGACAAGAGCGCCCTGGATAGCTGGTCAAACGCGCTGGCTACAGCCGCTGCGGTGTGCGGTGATGAGCGCGTTGCGAGCCTGCTGGCCAGCCCCGCGCACACGGCGCAGCAACTGGCGAACACCGTTGTCGAGCTGTGCGGCGAGGACCTGGACGCCGACCACCGCAATTTCATGCAGGTGCTGGCGGCCAACAAGCGTCTGCCGCTGCTGCCGGAGATCAGCGCACTGTTCGACCAGCACAAGGCCGAGCACGAGCGCGCGGTCGATGTCACGGTGACATCCGCCTACCCGCTCGCCGACGACACCGAGCAGAGCCTGGCACAGGTATTGAGTAAGAAACTGGAACGCGACGTAAAGGTCGAGTCCGAGGTCGACGAATCCCTCATCGGCGGCGTAGTGATCCGCGCCGGCGACCTCGTCATCGACGGCTCCGTGCGCGGACGGCTGAACAAGCTGTCCGAAGCCATGAACTCCTGAGCGTTTGGGATAAAGATTTGAGGAACCCAGCATGAACCAACTGAATCCGTCTGAGATCAGTGACATCATCAAACAGCGCATCGAGCAACTCGATGTCAGCAGTGAAGCCCGCAACGAGGGCACCGTCGTCTCTGTCAGCGACGGCATCATCCGCATCCACGGCCTGACCGATGTGATGTACGGCGAAATGATCGAGTTCGAGGGCGGCATCTACGGCATGGCTCTGAACCTCGAGCGCGATTCAGTCGGAGCGGTGATCCTCGGCGAATACAAGGGCCTGGCCGAAGGCCAGACCTGTCGCTGCACCGGCCGCATCCTGGAAGTACCGGTCGGCCCGGAACTGCAGGGGCGCGTTGTCGATGCCCTTGGTACCCCCATCGACGGGAAGGGCCCGGTAGAAGCCAAGATGACCGACGCCCTGGAAAAGGTCGCCCCCGGCGTAATTGCACGTCAGTCGGTTGACCAGCCAGTACAGATCGGCCTCAAGGCGATCGATGCCATGGTACCGATCGGTCGCGGCCAGCGTGAGCTGATCATCGGCGACCGCCAGGTGGGCAAGACCGCCATCGCGGTCGACGCGATCATCAACCAGAAAGGTACCGGCATCAAGTGTATCTACGTCGCCGTTGGCCAGAAGGCCTCCTCGGTTGCGGCCGTTGTGCGCAAGCTCGAAGAGCACGGCGCGATGGAGCACACCATCGTCGTCGCGGCCAACGCTTCCGACCCTGCCTCCATGCAGTACCTGGCACCGTTTGCCGGCTGCACCATGGGCGAGTACTACCGTGACCGCGGTGAAGACGCGCTGATCATCTACGATGACCTGACCAAGCAGGCCTGGGCTTACCGCCAGATCTCCCTGCTGCTGCGTCGCCCGCCGGGCCGTGAAGCCTACCCCGGCGACGTCTTCTACCTGCACTCCCGCCTGCTGGAGCGCGCGGCTCGCGTCAACGCCGACTACGTGGAGAAGTTCACCAACGGCGAAGTGAAGGGCCAGACCGGCTCACTGACCGCCCTGCCGGTGATCGAGACCCAGGCCGGCGACGTCTCGGCGTTCGTACCGACCAACGTGATCTCCATCACCGACGGCCAGATCTTCCTGGAAAGCGATATGTTCAACGCGGGTATCCGCCCTGCCATGAACGCCGGTATCTCGGTATCCCGAGTCGGTGGTGCGGCCCAGACCAAGATCATGAAGAAGCTGTCCGGTGGTATCCGTACCGCGTTGGCGCAGTACCGGGAACTGGCGGCCTTCTCCCAGTTCGCCTCCGACCTCGACGACGCCACCAAGGCCCAGCTGGACCACGGTGAGCGTGTCACGGAGCTGATGAAGCAGAAGCAGTACGCGCCCCAGTCCATTGCCGAAATGGGCCTGCTCATCTACGCGGCGGACAACGAGTACCTGAAGGACATCGACGTCGACAAGATCGGCGACTTCGAGGCCGCCCTGCTGGCCTACATGAAGACCGAGCACGGCGACTTCATGAACGTCGTGGTAGACACCGGTGACTGGAACGACGACATCGAGAGCACTTTCAAGTCTGCCCTCGAGACCTTCAAGTCCACCCAGACCTGGTAACAGATACCGGAGCGCCTTATGGCAGTTGGAAAAGAAATTCGCACCAAGATCTCCAGTATCCAGAGTACCCAGAAGATCACCAGTGCGATGGAAATGGTCGCGGCCAGCAAGATGCGCCGCGCCCAGGAGCGCATGGAGGTGGGCAAGCCCTACGCCAACCGCATCCGCAGCGTGGTGGGCCACCTGGCCAACGCCAACCCCGAGTACAAGCACCTGTACATGGAGGAGCGCGAGGTCAAGCGCGTGGGCTACATCGTGGTCTCTACTGATCGAGGTCTCTGCGGTGGCCTGAACATCAACCTGTTCAAAGCCACCATCCGCTCCATGAAGGAGTGGGACGATAGGGGCATTCCCGTTGACCTGTGCCTGGTGGGCGCGAAGGCCGGTGCCTTCTTCGGCAGCTTCGGCGGCAACATTGTCGCGGCCACCCGTGACATGGGCGAGGAGCCCCTGCTGGCGGACCTGATCGGTTCCGTGAAGACGATGCTGGACTCTTTCTCGAACGGCACCATCGACAAGCTGTACCTGGTGGCCAACGAGTTCGTCAACACCATGACCCAGAACCCTGAGGTCGAGCAGATCCTGCCGTTGGTGGCGAAAGAAGACGACGAGATGAAGCACCACTGGGACTACATCTACGAACCGGAAGCCCGCGACCTGCTGGATGGCCTGCTGGCCCGTTACATCGAGTCCCTGGTGTACCAGGCGGTGGTGGAGAACGGCGCCTGCGAGCAGGCGGCGCGGATGCTGGCGATGAAGAACGCGACGGAAAACGCCGGCGAACTGATCGAAGACCTGCAGCTGATCTACAACAAGGCGCGGCAGGCGGCGATCACCCAGGAACTGTCAGAAATTGTGAGTGGTGCGGCCGCGATCAGCTAGCGCTGTTCGCAAAGACACGACCCAAACAGAATTTGAATTTAGAACTGAGGATTCGAACATGAGCAGCGGACGAATCGTACAAATCATCGGCGCGGTCATCGACGTGGAATTCCCCCGCGACGCCGTACCGCAGGTTTACGATGCCCTGAAGGTCGGTGAAAAAGACCTGACCCTGGAAGTACAGCAGCAGCTGGGTGACGGCGTGGTTCGCGCCATCGCTATGGGCTCCTCCGAGGGCCTGTCCCGCGGTCTCGCCGTGGAGAACACCAACGCGCCGATCGCCGTGCCGGTCGGCACCGAGACCCTGGGCCGCATCATGGACGTGCTGGGCAACCCCATCGACGAGCGTGGTCCCATCGGTGAACAGGAGCGTTCCGCCATCCACCGCAAGGCGCCAACCTACGAGGAGCTGGCGGCTTCCGAGGAACTGCTGGAAACCGGCATCAAGGTGATCGACCTGGTCTGCCCCTTCGCAAAAGGCGGTAAGGTCGGCCTGTTCGGCGGCGCCGGCGTGGGCAAGACCGTGAACATGATGGAACTCATCAACAACATCGCCACCGAGCACTCCGGCCTGTCGGTATTCGCCGGTGTGGGTGAGCGGACTCGTGAAGGAAACGACTTCTACTACGAGATGCAGGAATCCGGTGTTGTCGACGCCGAGAACCTGCCGAACTCCAAGGTAGCGATGGTGTACGGCCAGATGAACGAGCCGCCGGGCAACCGCCTGCGCGTGGCCCTGACCGGCCTGACCATGGCGGAGAAGTTCCGCGACGAGGGCCGTGACGTGTTGCTGTTCGTCGACAACATCTACCGTTACACCCTGGCGGGTACCGAGGTGTCCGCACTGCTCGGCCGTATGCCTTCGGCGGTAGGTTACCAGCCGACCCTGGCACTGGAGATGGGTGAACTGCAGGAGCGCATCACCTCTACCAAGACCGGTTCCATTACCTCCATCCAGGCGGTATACGTTCCCGCGGACGACCTGACGGACCCGTCCCCGGCAACCACCTTCGCCCACCTGGACTCCACTGTGGTACTGAGCCGTGACATCGCCGCCAAGGGTATTTACCCGGCGGTAGATCCGCTGGACTCCACCTCTCGCCAGCTGGATCCGCTGATCATCGGCACCGAGCACTACGAAGTAGCTCGCGGCGTGCAGTCCGTACTGCAGCGCTACAAGGAGCTGAAGGACATCATCGCCATCCTCGGTATGGACGAGTTGTCCGAGGAAGACAAGCTGACGGTAGCCCGCGCCCGTAAGATCGAGCGCTTCCTGTCCCAGCCCTTCCACGTGGCGGAAGTCTTCACCGGCTCCCCGGGCAAGTACGTGTCCCTGAAGGACACGATTGCCGGCTTCCAGGGCTTGCTGAGCGGTGAGTACGACCACCTGCCGGAGCAGGCGTTTTACATGGTGGGCAACATGGAAGAAGCTATCGAGAAAGCGAAGAACCTGTAAGGTTCACTGCGAGGTCACACGTTATGTCCATGACAATCCACTGCGATATCGTCTCCGCCGAAAAGGAAATCTTTTCCGGCCTGGTGGAGAGCCTGGTCGCAACGGGCTCGCAGGGTGAACTGGGCGTCAACTACGGTCACGCGCCCCTGCTGACCGACCTGGTGCCCGGCCCTATCCGCATCGTCAAGCAAAACGGTGAGGAAGAGGTCTACTACGTCTCCGGCGGCTTCCTGGAAGTGCAGCCGGGTGTGGTTTCCGTGCTGGCGGACACCGCCATCCGCGCGGACGATGTGGACGAAGCCGCCGCCGAGGAAGCCCGCCTGGCCGCCGAGAAAGCGCTGTCCGAGCAGACCGGGGAATTCGACTACGGCCGCGCTGCCGCGCAGCTCGCCGAAGCCGCCGCCCAGCTTCGCACCCTGCAGAAGATGCGAAACCGCGCCGGTCGCGGCTGATCGCATTCGCCTGATACAAGAACCCCCGGCCGTGAGCCGGGGTTTTTGTTTCTGGCTTTCGGCCCGGCGGCCGCTCTACTGCTTGAGTCGTTCCAGGTCGTGGGCGCGCAGTGCCAGGGACTCTATCGCGCTCTGGCTGAATCCGGCGTTGTCCGCTTCCACCGCACCGGCCGCCGGCTGGGACGATGCTGCGAAGCGGAAGTCGAAGTTTGCATCCAACCACTCAAGCAGCGGGCGCTCAGCCTCGCGGATACGCATCAGTGTGTCCTCATCCAGACGGAATTTCCGACCGGGGATGCCGTCGCAAATCGGGCCAATGTCGTTGTGCCAACGCTCGGGATTCAGCTTGCCGTCCCGGTACAGGGGCCGCTGGCTGTTGATGGCTGACACCACCTGCGCGGCTTCGAGAGAAATGGCTTCATTCACCACACGCACGTCGCTGTCGCGGCACCAGTCTGCGGGCAGCCCAAGGTTTTCCAGGAAGGCGGTCACGTAGTTGTCCGGGTGTGTCACCAGCCGCTGAAAATCCAGCCACAGCATGCGCTCGTGCCCCAGCGCGCCGGCGATCGTCTCCAGCAGGGGCTTGAGGCGCTGTACCCGGTGGTCTTCATTGACCTCGGCAAGCGTTTCACCCCCGCGGATTCGGCTCTGGGCGGCGCTGGTTGACCAGCCCGTCGGGTCCCGCAGCACACAGACCACGGTGAGCGCGTCGCAGCGGGGCAGCAGCCAGCTCTTCAACCGGGTCAGCGCCTCGTGACTCAGCAGGCAGACGTCTTCGCCGGAGAGCAACAGCGTATCGGCGCCGGCGGTATCGAACTCACTCTCCAGGGACGCCAGCAGCTGCGCGTTCTGTTCCCTGACTTTTTCTTCGGTATCGATGCCTCGCAGCACGTTCTGGGAATAGGCTTCAGGCTTGTCGTGAAACAGGGAAGACAGGGGCTGGCTCAGGTTGGCCTGCAGGGCCGGGTAGTACACGCCTGCATCATTCAGGGCATCGCGCTGGCTGTACAGGAACTCCTGCAGCGTGGAGGTGCCGGTCTTGTGCAGGCCGATATGCAGGATCGCTTTCGAGAAGGTTTTCACAGGCGAAAGTATAGTGGCAGGGGCTCACCCTTGTAGATATGCTGGTGAAAAACGATAAGAGAGCCGCGCCATGTCGCCTGAACAGGCTGCCGAATGGACCTCCATCCTTCCCCCCTTGATCGCCATTGGCCTCGCGCTGTGGCTGCGGGCGGTGATTCCCTCGATTTTCCTGGGCATCTGGATCGGTATGGTGCTGGAAAGCGGCGAGGGCCTGGGCGGTGCATTCAGGGCCCTCCTTGAAACCTTCCAGGTGCGGATCCTGGGCGTCATGCTGGACCGGGATCATGTGTCCGTGCTGCTGTTCACCGGCATGATCGGCGGGATGGTGGGCATCATTTCCCGCAACGGCGGTATGCACGGCATTGTCACGCTGGTCACAAGCTGGGCCAACACCGTCCGACGGGGACAGCTCTCGGTGTGGTTTCTCGGCTTGTGCATCTTCTTTGATGACTACACCAATACCCTGGTGGTGGGGAACACCGTCCGTCCGCTGACGGACCGGCTGAAGATATCCCGTGAGAAGCTTGCCTACCTGGTGGATTCCACGGCGGCGCCGGTGGCCTGTATTGCGGTGCTGACGACCTGGATCGGCTACGAACTTGGCCTTATTGCCAAGGCCATCGAGGGTTTGCCGGGATTTGAAATGCAGGCCACCGCGGTTTTCCTGAATTCCATCCCCTACAGCTTCTACCCCATACTCGCGATCTTCTTCGTGTTCGTGGTGGGTTGGACCGGCAAGGATTTCGGTCCGATGCGCAAGGCGGAAGTGCGGGCCCGCGTGAAAGGCATGGTCGCGCCGGTATCCAGTGGTGACGACCCCGAAGGCCCGCTCAATGTCGAGGTGGCGCCGGAGGTTCCAAGGCGGGCCTACAACGCCTGGATTCCGATTCTCACGCTGATCGTGTCCTGTTTCGTCAGCCTCTACCTGAGCGGAGAGGGAGACACCCTGCGGGAGCGGCTGGGTTCGGCTGACGTTTACCGGGCCCTGTTGTGGGGCTCTTTTATCGGTGCTTCTACCGCCGGCGCGCTGACGCTGATGCAGGGCCTGATGGGACGCGGAATCGAGGGTCTGGAGAATCTCATATCGGCCTGGGTGAAAGGTGTCACCGTGATGGTGGAACCGCTGATCATCCTGGTGCTGGCCTGGTCGCTGGCGGACACCACCGCCGCGCTGGGCACAGCCGACTTCCTGGTGTCCAGCGCAGGCGACAAGCTGATACCGGAGCTTATTCCGGCGGGCACCTTCATACTGGCCGCCCTGACCGCGTTTGCGACGGGCTCCAGCTGGGGCGTGATGGCAATCATGCTGCCCCTGGTCATCCCGGTCACCTGGGCGGCGGTGTTGCAGGGGGGTGCGGATCCGGCGACCGTCATGCACCTGATTTTTGCCACGGTCGCGAGCGTTTTGTGCGGCGCGGTCTGGGGCGACCATTGCTCGCCGATCTCCGACACCACGGTGCTGTCCTCCCTGGCCTCCGGCTGCGACCACGTCGAGCACGTCCGAACCCAGATTCCTTACGCCATGCTGGTCGGCGCCGTCGCCATCGCGGTCTGCCTGGTGCCGGTGGGCTACGGCATGCCCTGGTGGCTGGGGCTGTTCCTGTCCGCCGCGATCCTGGTGGCTGCACACCGGCTGCTGGGCAAGACGACAGACGCCCCTGTCCCGGAGCACTAGCGACTTGGCGGGGATTGTCCTGGTCACCGGGGGCAGCCGGGGTATCGGGGCCGCCGTCTGTCGGGCCGCCGCTGAAGCGGGCTACGACGTGGGCATCAATTACCGGGACAACCGGCAGGCCGCCGAAGCCCTGCGTGAAGAGGTGCTCGCCCGCGGCGTCCGCTGTGAGCTTTTTCCCTGTGATGTTGCTGACGAGGCACAGGTCGTCGACATGTTTCGCCGGCTCGATGAAACCCTGGGACCGCTGACCGGGCTGGTCAACAATGCCGGGATTCTCGAAACCCAGTCGCGACTGGATGCGATGGACTCCGATCGCATCAATCGGGTCATGGAAACCAATGTGACGGGGAGCTTTCTCTGTGCGCGCGAGGCGATTCTGCGCATGTCCACCGAGCGCGGCGGGCACGGCGGTGCCATTGTCAATGTGTCGTCGGCGGCGTCACGGCTGGGTTCACCCGGTGAATACATCGACTACGCGGCCTCCAAGGGCGCGATCGACAGCATGACCATTGGGCTGTCGAAAGAAGTGGGCCCGGAAGGGATCCGGGTCAACGCGGTGCGGCCGGGGGTCATCTACACCGATATCCACGCCAGCGGCGGCGAGCCTGGCCGCGTCGACCGGGTGGGACCCGGTGCACCCCTGGGGCGCGGCGGCCATCCCGAAGAAGTGGCGGCGGCGGTTCTGTGGCTGCTGTCGGACGCGGCGTCCTACACCACCGGCAGTTTCATCGAAGTTTCCGGCGGCCGCTAGCCCTGCCTAGAGCAGTGCCCAGAGCGTGTCGAACATCAGCTGCTGGGTGCTGGCCACGGCGCTGGACTCGATCACGATCACCACCGGGTAGTTCTGCTGGGCCAGGGTGATGATGGCCACCTTCGGCGGATAGATGGCGATGTAGGAGGCGTCGCTGCGCTCTCCTCCCGGCAGCCATTTGCGCTCGGCCAGCTCCGCCTCGTCGCCGCCTTCACCGATCGCGATCACGCGTACCTGGATACCGCGCTGCACCCGCTGGCGGGTAAAGTTCGGGAAGGGCCGGTACAGGTGTTCGCGCAGGGTCTTGGTCGAGATCACCGCGTAGGCGGGCTCCGCCAGCTGCTCCGTGGAGTCCAGCAGGTCGCGCAGGACCAGCTCGACACCGTCGTCCCCTTCATAGAAGCGGACATTGCCGGTAAGGGCCTCGGGCTGCTCGCTTTTCAGGGCCGGGATCACCTCGCGGCGCAGGGTTTCCAGCGCCTGGTTCAGTGCCTGCTGCTTGCTCTCCCCCAGGCTCAACAGGCGCTCGGGGTCCTCCGCCTGGAACACGCGCCGTTTTCCCCTGGGGAAATAGCTGACAATGCCGCGGGTGGCGAGCTCCTTGAGTGTCTCGTAGGTGGTGCCCCGATTGACGCCCGCTTCGGCGGCGACATCGCGGATCGACGCCGGCCCCAGCCGCAGCAGGGCGTGGTAGATCCTGACCTGGCGCTCGCTGAGGTCCAGGGCTCGCAGGCTGTCTAGCTGCATATGGCTTTTGGTTCTCCCCCGTTGTCAATTTTTCCCTGACAACAGTGCTTGAATTGCATAAACCCTGAAGAAATAATGCTCAGCTCTTAAGATAATGTCAAAAATGTAGTGACACACGCTTGATGCCCGCGGTAGCGGCCAAAGCGCGGTCCGAAGCGGCAGGAAACAGCCCATGAAACTCGACATCATCATCCTGGCGGCGGGTGAAGGCAAACGCATGCACTCCCAGCTGCCCAAGGTCCTGCACCGCGTGGGCGGGGTCGCCCTGCTGCAGCACGTGGTCAACAGCGCCAATGCGCTGGCCCCGTTGGCCTGCCACGTGGTGGTCGGCCACGGTTCCGAGGAGGTGCGCGAGGCCTTCCGCGGACAGGGACTGAACTGGGTGCTGCAGGACCAGCAGCTTGGCACGGGCCACGCGGTGATGCAGGCACTGCCGGCCATCGATGACGATGCCACCGTGCTGGTGCTCTACGGCGACGTGCCGCTGATCAGCCCGGATTCCCTCAAGGAGTTGCTGGCCCAGGCCATGACCGGCCCGGCGCTCCTCACCGCGCGGGTCAATGACCCTCACGGCTACGGGCGAATCCTCCGCACCAAAAAGGGCAAGCTGCTGGGCGTGGTGGAAGAGCGCGATGCCGCGCCCCGGGAGCGCCTGATCAACGAGATCAACACGGGCATCCTGGCGGCCCCGGCCCATCACCTGAAACTGCTGCTGCCCCAGGTCGGGAACGACAACTCCCAGGGCGAGTACTACCTGCCGGATATCATCGGCCTGGCCCTGCGCGAGGGCATCCCGGTGGCGACAGCCACAGCGCCCTCGGAGATCGAGGTGCTGGGTGTCAACGATCGCGTGCAGCTCAACCGGTCGGAGCGCGAATACCAGCGGCGGCTGGCTGCGGAGTTACTGCAATCCGGCGTCGGCGTCGCCGACGGAAACCGGCTCGATATTCGCGGCAGCCTCGAATGTGGCCGCGATGTCTCCATTGACGTGAACTGCGTGTTCGAAGGCGACAACGTGCTAGCGGATGGTGTGAAAGTCGGCGCGAACTGCGTGCTGATCGACTGCGTGGTCGGTGCCGGTACCGAGATCAAGCCCTTCACCCACATGGAAGGTGTGGCGACTGCGGCGAACTGCGTGATCGGCCCGTTCGCGCGACTGCGGCCCGAGACCCGGCTCGCCGAAGCCGTGCGCATCGGCAATTTTGTCGAGACCAAGAAATCCGACATCGGCGCCGGCAGCAAGGTCAATCACCTGAGCTATGTCGGCGATACCGATATGGGAGAGCGCGTCAACGTGGGCGCCGGCACCATTACCTGCAACTACGACGGCGTCAACAAGCACCGCACCACGATCGGCGATGGCGTCTTCGTCGGCTCCAATGCCACCCTGGTGGCGCCGGTCGAGATTGCCGACCGCGGCTTCGTGGGCGCGGGCTCTACCATTACCAAGGCGGTGGAAGGCGACCAGCTGGCCATCTCCCGGGCGCGCCAGCGCAACCTGGATGGCTGGAAGCGGCCGACCCGGCAATCCCCGGAACCGGGTGGGTCGGCAGGCAGGTCGACCGAGCCAACCGACGAGAACGACGCGTAACCATGTGCGGTATTGTCGGCGCGGCAGCCCGCCGTGAAGTGTCAGAGATCCTGTTGGAAGGCCTCAGGCGGCTCGAGTACCGTGGCTATGACTCTGCGGGCCTGGCCCTGGTGGACAACGACGGCGGACTGCTGCTGCACAAGCAGCAGGGCAAGGTCGCAGTGCTGGAGCGCCTGCAGGCGCGGCAGCCCATCCACGGCTGTACCGGTATCGCACACACCCGCTGGGCCACGCACGGTGAACCCAGCCAGGTCAACGCGCACCCTCATACGGCGGGTGACCGCCTGGCGCTGGTGCACAACGGGATCATCGAAAATCACGAGGCACTGCGCCGCGAGCTTGTCGATGCGGGTTTCGACCCCCTGTCGGCGACAGACTCCGAACTGGTGGCGCTGCTGTTGCAGCAGGCGGTCGCCGCGGGCGCGGACCTGCGCCAGGCGATGCTCGACGTGGTGCCGCGGCTGGAAGGCGCATTTGCGCTGGCGGCCATCGACACGCGCTTCCCGGACCAGGTGGTGGCGGCGCGCCGCGGCAGCCCGCTGGTGATCGGGGTCGGCATTGGCGAACACTTCCTGGCCTCGGACCAGTTGGCGCTGCGGCAGGTGACGGACAGCTTCATCTATCTTGAAGACGGCGACATTGCCCTGCTGACGCCTTCGGCAGTGAAGCTGTACGACGAACACGGCGGACCCGTGGTTCGCCCGGTGGAGAGCCTCTCGGACACGGTAGAAACCGCGGACCGCGGCGAGCACTCCCACTACATGTACAAGGAAATCTTTGAGCAGCCCGAGGCCATCGAGGCGACGCTGGCGGCCGGTCTACCGCAGGGAGGATTTGATCCGGCGCGACTGGATGCCGCATTTGGTGAGGCCGCGGCGGACATTTTTCCGCGGGTCCGCGGCGTGCAGATCGTGGCATGCGGCACCAGCTATCACGCCGGCCTGGTGGCCCGCTACTGGCTCGAGGAGTGCGCGGGCATTCCCTGCCAGGTGGAGGTCGCCAGCGAATTCCGCTACCGGACCCGGGTGCAGCGCAGCAACACGCTGTTGGTGACCGTCTCCCAGTCGGGGGAAACCGCCGATACCCTGGCCGCCCTGCGCGACGTGGGTGAAGAGGAATTCATCGCCAGCCTGGCCATTATCAACACCCCCAACAGTGCGCTGCAGCGTGAGTCGCAGCTGGTGTTCCAGACCCGCGCGGGCGTCGAAATCGGGGTGGCTTCAACCAAGGCGTTTACCACCCAGCTGGCGGCGTTCCTGCTACTGACCCTGGCGCTGGGCCGCCACCGCGGGCTGGACGACGGGGCCTGTGAAACCTTTGCCTCAAACCTGCATGCGCTGCCGGCGCTGGTGCGCAGTACCCTGGCCAGCGACGATGCCATCCGCCACGTCTCCGAGGAGTTCGTCGGCCGATTCAATGCCCTGTTCCTGGGGCGAGGCATTCACTACCCGGTCGCCATGGAAGGAGCGTTGAAGCTCAAGGAGATCTCCTACATCCACGCGGAATCCTACCCCGCCGGCGAACTCAAGCACGGGCCGCTGGCGCTGGTGGATCGCGATATGCCGGTGGTGGCGGTAGCGCCCAGCAACGAGCTGCTGGAAAAGCTGAAATCCAACCTCGAGGAAGTCCGGGCACGGGGCGGTGAGCTCTACGTATTTGCCGACGAGGCCGCGGGTTTCGACAGCGAGCCCAGGGTTCACGTGGTGCCGGTACCCCATGGCCCCACCCTGGTGATGCCGTTCATCCACACAGTGGCGCTACAGCTCTTGTCCTATCACGTCGCGGTGATGAAAGGCACCGACGTGGACCAGCCCCGCAACCTCGCCAAGTCGGTTACTGTAGAGTAGCGGCGTCCCCCAGCCAGATCGGCGACGACCAGGCCCGCTCCTGTATGGTGCCGGGCAGGTCCGGGCGCGGCTCCACGCCGGCGCGCACTGCATCCCAGGTGGACCAGCGACAGGTCGGGTTTTCCAGCGCACGCAGGTAGTAGAACGCTGGCTGCCCCGGTTGATAGCCCGGGTCGCGCCAGGCCACTTTTAGTTCACTGGCACCCACATCGTCCGAGGTCGAACAGTCGGCGAGATTCACCCGCGCGCCGTTGTCGGGGCAGCGATGGGTGGCGGGGTCCACGGCGAGGCCGTCGGAACAGGCGATATCGAACACCTGCTCCCGGTGTTCGCCGTCTTCCAGCCAGCCTTTGACGACCTGCAGGCGCTGCAGCGGCACGCTGTAGGCATCCGACATGGCCCAGCCGATAAACAGGGGCGAAGAATCCCCCGCGGCCATGTCGCCGCCCATGGTGACGCCGTTGTCATAGGCCTGGCGCACCAGGTCCGGCGCGTCGAGAACCTCCTCGCCCAGGGAATCGCTGGCGAAAAAGCGCAGCTTGATGCGCGTGCCGCTGGTGGCGAAAGTCTCCTTGCGGCGGAATGCCTCGTAGATCGCCTCGCGGGTGTTCTCCTCCGCCCAGACTGCCGCGACCCCGGAGGCCGACCAGTATTCGAAGGAAGAGATTTCCATGTAGGTCCTGCCGTCGACCTTTGTGACGATGCCCGGATCGATCCAGCGAGCGAGAATGCCGTTGATGAAGGACGTGGGCACGGAGCCGCGGCGCTCGGCGGTGCCGTCCAGCATGCCGGTCTTGGAGTGGTAGTTGTCCTCCTCGATATAGGCGGCGCCCGTGTGGGTGTCGCTGGCGGCCACCAGACCAAATTTGTACGGGTTCCTTACGCCCCTCTCGGCGATGCCCAGGCCACGCAGGTAGGCGTCGCGCACGTAGCTGCCCAGGGGTTCGCTGGGCAGCTTGGTGGCGACCCGGTAGGGGGCAATTTCGAAATCCGCCCACTCATCATTCTTTGACAGCACCGGGTGCGTCTCCGACGTGCCCTTGACCTGGGAAATTTCCACAATCGGTTCATTGCGCATACGCTGGTCGGCGTAGGCGTCGTCGATGGGATTGCCCGCCCAGTCCGTCAGCTTGAACATCTGGCCGTTGGAGCCATTGGAGTTGTGGGGGATGGCGAGGCTCTCGATGCCCTGCTCACGCAGTGCGTCCATCCAGTCCCACAGGCCCTCGGGGTTCTGGGAATTCAGCCGGGAAAACGGCATCACGGGCAGCCGGTCCGTGTCCCGGAAGATCACGTTGCGGTGCAGGTTGCCGCGGTCGTCGGAGGAAGTGGTGTACTCATAGGCGGCGAAGGTCGTGAAGCGGCCGGGCTGGTAGGCAGCGTCCGCGGCGTCGATCGCCTCCACCCAGGCAGACTGGGAAATGGCATTGGTGAGCTCGATGTCGACGTCGCCGTTCAGCACCCCCTGGATCAGGGCGGGCACGAATTCGCTAAACGCTCGGCCGCGCTCGGCAACGCTCCCGTCCGTCATGTTATCCGGGTCATTGATGCCATGAAGTGGCTCGGTGATGGGGTTTTGCGAGAAGCGGGGGTCCAGGTCCGCCGCCTTGACCGCGCCCATGAACATGGCGTGGTCGGTTACCGCGTAGAAATCCAGCGGCTCCTGCAGCCGCACCTCGAATCCCACCGGGTGCCTGAGGGCCTCGCCCTGGGCGTAGCGGTAGGCATCCGCGGGGGTGGCCGTGGTGCCGAATGAGTAGGCATCAAAGGAGTTGGCGGTGTGTACGTGCAGGTCACCGAAGTAGGCATTGCGATCGGGATTGGTGTCTGCCGGGCGCCGTTCGACAATGCCCTCCACCGGGGGAAACACCTGGTTACCGCGGGCCTGGCCGGCGATGCCGCGGGACGTGTCCGACTGGCTGTCTTCCAGGGAATCACCGCAGGCAACCAGGGCGATAACGGGCAGCAGGCTAAGACCGCGTATTATAGTTTTCATGGCGGCGCTCCTCTTTAAGAGTCGCCATGGTATCCCACGGGCTTGTTGATATAAAACCGCCGCGGGTTTTCTCCAGGAGCGCCGCGGGCTTTCTCCAGGAACGCCGCAGGCGCTCCACAAAACCGCCGCGGGCGCTTCACATGACCGCCGCTGGCGCTCCACAAGACCGCCGCAGGTGCTCAATTTGAACGCCAATGGCGTTCGCTTTCCGTTAGAATGCCGCCATGGACGTCACCCGTATTCTCGAACCCCTCAACGACGCCCAGCGCGACGCGGTAGCCTCAGAAAGCCAGAACCTGCTGGTCCTTGCCGGAGCCGGCAGCGGCAAGACCCGCGTGCTGGTGCACCGGATCGCCTGGCTGATCCAGGCGGAGGGACTCTCCCCCTGGTCCATCCTTGCGGTCACCTTCACCAACAAGGCCGCCCGGGAGATGCGCTCGCGCATTGAGGACATGCTCGCCATCGGCACCCACGGCATGTGGGTGGGCACTTTCCACGGGATCGCCCACCGGCTGTTGAAAGCTCACTGGCAGGAGGCGGGCCTGCCGCAGAATTTCCAGATCCTCGACTCGGACGACCAGCTGCGGCTGGTAAAGCGCATCTGCCGCGACCTGGATCTCGACGAGGGGCGCTGGCCGCCGCGCCAGGCCCAGTGGTACATCAACGCACAGAAGGACGAGGGCCTGCGGGCCGCGCATATCGAGGCGCCCGAGAGCGATCCCTACGCCTACACCATGCTGCGCGTCTATCGCGCCTACGAAGAGGCCTGCGAGCGCGGCGGCATGGTGGACTTTGCCGAGCTGCTGCTGCGGGCCCACGAGCTGTGGCTGAAGAACCCGGAGCTGCTGGAGCACTACCGCGGCCGCTTCCGCCACGTGCTGGTGGACGAGTTCCAGGACACCAACACCATCCAGTATGCCTGGCTGCGGGTACTGGTGGGGCAGCAGATTCCCATCGTCGCGGTCGGGGATGACGACCAGTCTATCTACGGCTGGCGCGGCGCGAAGATCGAAAACATCCAGCACTTCAGTGATGACTTCGCCCCGGTGCGCACGGTGCGGCTGGAACAGAACTACCGCTCTACGGAAACCATCCTCAAGGCCGCCAACGCGGTGATCGCCAACAATTTCAGCCGGCTCGGCAAGGAGCTGTGGACCGCGGGCGACCAGGGGGAACCGATCACGCTGTATGCCGGCTTCAACGAGCAGGACGAGGCTCGTTTCATCGTCGAGCGCATCGAGGACTGGGTGAACGACGGCCAGCTCCGCAGCGACTGCGCAATTCTCTACCGATCCAACGCCCAGTCCCGGGTGCTGGAAGAGGCGTTGATTCGCGCCGGTATGCCCTACCGTATCTACGGCGGCCAGCGTTTCTACGAGCGCCTGGAGATTCGCAATGCCCTGGCGTACATGCGCCTGCTGGTCAGCCGGGCCGACGATGCGGCGGTGGAGCGTGTGATCAATACGCCCCCGCGGGGCATTGGCGGCAAGACCATCGATGCCCTGCGCGAGCTGGCGCGGGAGCGGCAGGTTTCACTGTGGCAGGCCATCGCCATCATGCAGGAAGAAAAACCCCTGCCGGCGCGGGCACTCAATGCCCTGGAGTCTTTCCGCGTGATGGTGAACGAGCTGGACACCGCCACCACGGAGCTCACCCTCAAAGAGCTGACCGAGCACGTGATCGAGGTCAGCGGCCTGGTCGAGTACCACGGCAAGGAGAAAGGCGAGCGCGGCCAGGCCCGGGTGGAGAACCTGCAGGAACTGGTTACCGCCGCGCGGCAGTTCGAGCCCGAGAACGATGAGCTGTCGCCGCTGCAGGAGTTTCTGGACAACGCCGCCCTGGATGCGGGCGAGGCCCAGGCCGACGAACACGAGGACAGCGTCCAGCTGATGACCCTGCACTCCGCCAAGGGGCTGGAGTTTCCGCTGGTGTTTCTCGCCGGCATGGAGGAGAACCTGTTCCCCCACCGCATGTCCCTGGAGGAGCCGGGGCGACTGGAGGAGGAGCGGCGTCTCTGCTACGTGGGCATCACGCGCGCCATGCAGCGCCTGGTGATTTGCTACGCGGAAACCCGCCGGATGTACGGCAACGAAAATTTCAATGCGCCCTCGCGCTTCATCCGGGAAATTCCCACCGAGCTGATGGAGGAGGTGCGCCTGCATACCACCATCACCCGACCGGCCATGATCGGCCAGTCCGCGGAAATTATCGACACCGACCTGAACCTGGGGCAACGGGTTTACCACCAGGTCTTTGGCGAAGGGGTGGTGCTGAACTTCGAGGGCCGCGGCAGCAACGCCCGCGTGGAAGTGAACTTCGATGACGAGGGCAGCAAGTGGTTGGTGGTACAGTACGCCAACCTGCAGGCCATGTAAGGAACGCCCATGAGCCCCACCGCCTTCGAGCGCCGCTACAGTCCCCTCATCATCCTGCTGCTGCTGGCACTGCTGGTGCTGACACTGTCACTGTGGGTACTGGACCGGGTCGATCGCACAGGTAGGGAAGGTACCGCGGCCGCCGCCGGCGAAGTCGAAGTCATCCGCTGGAAAATGGTGACCACCTGGCCCAAGAACTTCCCGGGGCTGGGTACGGCGCCTGAGAACTTTTCCCGCCTGGTTGACGAAATGAGCGGCGGACGCCTGCAGGTGCAGGTGTACGGCGCCGGTGAGATCGTCCCGGCCTTCGGCGTGTTCGACGCGGTCTCCCAGGGCGTCGCCGAGATGGGCCACGGCGGCGCCTACTACTGGACTGGCAAGGTTCCCTCTTCGGTGTTTTTCACCGCCGTGCCCTTCGGCTTTACGGCCATCGAAGCCAGCGCCTGGATGCACTACGGCGGCGGCCTGGAGCTGTGGCAGGAGGCCTATGCGCCCTTCGACCTGCTGCCGCTGGCCGGCGGCAATACCGGGGTACAGATGGCGGGCTGGTTCAATCGCGAAATCAACTCACTGGAAGACCTCGCGGCTTTGAAAATGCGAATTCCCGGCCTGGGCGGCCAGGTGTTCAGCCGCGTGGGCGGCGTTCCCGTGACTCTGCCCGGTGGCGAGTTGTACACCTCATTGCAAACCGGCGTGATCGATGCCACCGAGTGGGTCGGACCCTACAACGACCTGGCCATGGGATTGCATGAGGTCGCGAGGTACTACTACTACCCGGGCTGGCAGGAGCCGGGCCCGGTGCTGGAAGTGTTGGCCAACAAGACCGCCTTCGAATCCCTGCCGGAAGACCTGCAGGCCATCGTCCGGGTGGCCGCCCGGGCCATCAACCAGGATATGCTGGATGAGTACACCGCGCGCAATAACCGCGCGCTGAAGGAGCTGGTGGATGTGCACGGCGTGCAACTGCGCCGCCTGCCTGACGATGTGCTGATTGCGCTCAAGCAGGCTTCCCGCGAAGCGGTGGAAGAGCTGGCCGCCACCGACCCCATGGCCGCGAAAGTCTACGCGTCATTCCGCGAGTTCTATGACGGCGTCAGCAACTACCACCATTTCTCCGAGCAGGCCTATATCAACGCCCGCGATCTCGAGCCTGAGAACTAGCTTCAGGGCTTTACGAACACCAGGGTCATGCGCTCGCTCTCACCGATGGCGCGATGGGCGGCCTTTTCCTCGTCGGTTTCCAGTCCACGCAGGTTGGGCGGCAGCTGCCAGACACCGCCTTCGTAGCGCTTGTTGTCCATGGGGTTGCGATTGAAGAAGCCCTCGGACTCGAGCACGAAGCCTGCTTTCGTGGCCTTGGCGATGATGTAATCCCGGCCGACGTAGCCGATGTTGCGGGACATCCAGTCCTGGTCCGGGTCCGCCATGTGTTGCACCAGGCCCAGCTTGCCGCCGGACTTGAGAATCTCGAAGAAATGGGTAAAGGCCGCATCGTCGATACCGCGGGCGCGCCAGCCGTGGGCGTTGCGGAAGGTGACGACCCGGTCCACGGTGCCGGGCTCGGCGGCGCCGATGGTCACGGTACCGGCGGACTCATCGAACATCAGTGAGGCCACGTCCACCCGGCCGTAGACGCGCTTGTTGCCGTCCAGCTTCTTCTCGAACCCGGCCCGGGAGCGGGGGCGGTAGCTGGCCTGGGTGTCGCCGCTGTCGTAGTGAGCGGCGATCAGCTTGCCGTTCTTGCGGAGGTAGGGTGCCAGGATCTCGGTGTACCAGCCGCCGCCAGGCCAGATTTCCACCACGGTGTGGTCCGGCTGGACGTCAAACAGGCTCAGGGTCTGCAGCGGGTGCCGGTAGGCATCCCGCTCGACGTAGGCGGGGGTGCGGTGCTGGCCAGCAATGGCCTTCTGCAGGGCCTCGGTGTCAGCGTGAACCGCGGGTGTTAGCAGGCTGCCTAGCAGGGCGAAGCCGGACAGAATACCGGCAGATGCCGTTCTCAACATGGGATACCTCCTGGGTTTATTGGGCGATTTCGGGGACGGCGCGGGTGCGCCCGTTTTCATCGATGGCCACGAAGACAAACTCGCCCTCGGTGACCTTGATCGGCTCGCCGTCGTGCTTGGAGTTGATCCAGACCTCCACCATCATGCGGATGGAGCTGCGCCCGATCTCCAGTACGTCGGTGTAGCAGCTCACCACGGCGCCGACGTGTACCGGGGTCAGGAACGCCATGCCGTCGATGGCAACGGTGGCCACCCTGCCATCGGCGACCTCACCGGCGGCGATGCCGCCGGCCAGGTCCATCTGCGACAACAGCCAGCCGCCGAAAATGTCGCCGTTGGCATTGGTGTCCTTGGGCATGGCGATGGTTTGCAGCGCCAGGTCACCCTGGGGAAGAGGTGTGCTATCGATGTCGTTCATATCGTTCCCTGAAGTGGCAGCGGGTGGGCGGACTACAGTTGTCCCGGCAGCCAGGTCGCGAGCCCCGGCCATATTACCAGCAGCGCCAGTACGAAAAGCTGGATGATGATAAACGGAATGACCCCCCGGTAGATAGCACCTGTGGGCACGGACTCCGGCGCGACCCCGCGCAGGTAAAACAGCGCGAAACCGAACGGGGGCGTGAGGAATGAGGTCTGCAGGTTGATGGCGATCATGATGCCCAGCCAGATGGGATCCAGCCCCATGGACAGCAGCACAGGGCCGATAACCGGCACCACCACGAAGGTGATCTCGATGAAATCGAGAATAAAGCCCAGCAGGAAGATAATCAGCATCACCACCAGGGTCGCCCCCATGACGCCGCCGGGGATGGTTTCAAAATAGAGGTGGATCAGCTCTTCTCCGCCGAACCCCCGGAACACGAGGGAGAACAGGGCGGCGCCGATCAGGATCATGAACACCATGCAGGTCACTTCCATGGTATTGACCACGACCTCGCCCAGCCGCTCCCGGTTCATCTGCTTCTTCGAATAGGCCAGCAGCAGGGCGCCAATGGCGCCGACGCCCGCGGCCTCCGTGGGTGTGGCGGCGCCGGAGAGAATCGAGCCCAGGACTGCGACGATCAGCAACATCGGTGGCGCGAGTCCCTTCAGCAGCGCCCTGCCGGAGACCTCGCCGGCGTCGTCGGCCGCCGGCGCGTGGTCCGGGCGGATGGCGGTATAGACCAGCAGGTAGAGGACGTACAGGACCACCAGTATGAGTCCAGGTATCAGCGCGCCGACAAACAGGTCGCCCACCGACACGGTGTCGGGATTGAAAATATTCATGCGCAGCTGTGCCTGCTGGTAGGCGCTGGAAAGGATGTCTCCCAGCAGCACCAGTGCGATGGAGGGGGGAATGATCTGACCCAGCGTGCCGGTGGCACAGATGGTGCCCGTCGCCAGCGCGGGGTCATAGCCCCGGCGCAGCATGCTGGGCAGTGACAGCAGGCCCATGGTCACCACGGTCGCGCCGACGATGCCGGTACTGGCCGCGAGCAGGGCGCCCACCGCCACCACCGAGATGCCGAGCCCGCCGCGGACGCGCGCGAATACCCTGGCCATGGAGTCCAGCAGTTCCTCGGCGATGCGGGACTTCTCCAGCACCACGCCCATCATGATGAACAGGGGTACTGCGATCAGGGTGATATTGGTAATGGTGCCGAACAGCCGCCCGGGCAGGGCGGTCAGGAAGGCCGGGTCGAACGTCCCCATCAGGATGCCGCCGGCGGCAAACAGCAGTGCAGTGCCGGCCAGCGTATACGCCACCGGGTAGCCCAACATCAGTGCCAGGCAGACGCAGCCAAACATGTACAGCGAGGCGTGGCTGGCGGTCTCGTTCATTCGTCGCCCACCAGCACCAGGATGTTGCGAGCCAGCTCCGCCAGCCCCTGCAGCGCCAGGCTGATCGCCATCAGGGGAATCAGGCTTTTGAGCAGGAACACCGCGTGGATACCGCCGGGATCGGGAGAGCCCTCCAGGATGCGCCAGGCCTCGGCGACGAAGGACCAGCTGATGCCCACCACGAAGACGCAGAACGGCAGCAGGAACAGGATACAGCCGATACTGTTGACCCAGGCCTTGCCCCGCGCGCTGAATCGGCGGTAGAAGATGTCCACCCGGACATGCCCGTCGCTTCGCAGTGTGTAGGCCGCTCCGAGCATGAAAACCAGAGCGTGCATGTATGTCGTAGATTCCTGAACGGCGATGGAGCCCTGGCCGATGCCGTAGCGCAGTATTACGACCAGAAAGGTGGTCAGTGCCAGCCACAGGCAGACCCAGGCCAGCAGGCGGCCGCTGCGTCCGGTAAAATGGTCCATCTTGCGGACGAAAAGGCGTAGTGCCTGCGTGAGTGCCTGCATGGGTCGGCGCTTTATTGGTCCGCCCGGCGCGGCCTGGAGGAGACGCCCCGGGTGGTTTTTATGGCTGTCCGGAGTATGATGCGCCGCAGTATAACACCGCCGCCCGCGAGGATAAGGGCACGGCGAACAGGGGCTGCCAACGTGGCAAACCCGCAGCAAACCGGGGCTTCCCAGTAGAGGATCAGGACAAGACATGCTTATCGTACTTTCACCGGCCAAGACCCTGGACTACGAGACACCGCCACAGACGTCGAAGGCGACCCAGCCAGCCCTGCTGTCGAGGGCGGAAAACCTGGTGGAGGACGCGCGCAAGCTGTCACCGGAGCAGATCGGCAAGCTCATGGGGGTCAGCGAGAACATCGCCAACCTGAACCACGAGCGCTTCATGAACTGGGGGCAGCCTTTCACCCTGGACAATGCCAAGCAGTCGGTGCTGGCGTTCAAAGGGGACGTTTACACGGGGCTGGATGCCGAGAGCATGAAGTCGGACGATCTCGCCTTTGCCCAGAAGCACCTGCGCATTTTGTCCGGCCTGTACGGGATCCTGCGGCCCCTGGACCTGATGCAGCCCTACCGGCTGGAAATGGGCCTGAAGTTCGCGAACAGCGGCGGCAAGAACCTCTACGAGTTCTGGGGTGAAGACATCACCGCCGCCCTCAACAGCCAGCTCAAGTCACTGAAGAGCGACGTGCTGGTGAACCTGGCCTCCAATGAGTATTTCAAGTCTGTACGGGCCAGTGCGCTCAACGCCGAGATCATCACCCCGGTATTCAAGGATCTCAAGAACGGCAAGTACCGGGTGATCAGCTTCTTCGCCAAGAAGGCGCGCGGCCAGATGGCACGCTACGCCATCGACAAGCGCCTGGACAATGTGGCGGGCCTGAAGAAATTCAGGGAAGACGGCTATCGCTACAACAAGGCGGAATCCACCGCCCGCGAATGGGTGTTCACCCGGGACAGCTAGGCATGCAGCGCTACCAGGTCATCGTTCTCGGCGCCGGCATGTCCGGCATCTGCATGGGCATCAAGCTGCGGCAGGCGGGCATCACCAACTTCCTGATGCTGGAAAAGACCGAGGCCGTCGGCGGCACCTGGCACGACAATACCTATCCGGGCGCCTGCTGTGATGTCGCCTCCCACCTGTACAGTTTTTCCTTCGAGCCGAAACCCGACTGGAGCCGGGCTTACGCCCCGCAGCCGGAAATTCGCGAGTACTTTGAACACTGTGTCGACAAGTACCAGCTGCGTCCGCATATCCGCTTCAACACCGCCGTGGCATCCGCCCGCCTCGACGAGGGCGCGGGGGAGTGGATTCTCACCCTCGACGGGGGTGAGGAGCTGGCCTGTCGTGCGCTGGTCAGCGGCCTGGGGCAGTTGAACCTGCCCAATATTCCCGACTTCCCGGGACGGGACAGCTTTGGTGGTGCCGCCTTTCACTCGGCCCGCTGGGACCACTCCGTTGACCTGACCGGCAAGCGTGTCGCGGTGATCGGCAACGCGGCCAGCGCCATCCAGTTCATTCCGCCGGTGGCCGAGCAGGCACAGCAGCTCTACGTCTACCAGCGCAGTGCCAACTACCTGGTGCCGCGCAATGACCGGGCCTATTCCGACAATGAGAAGCGCCGCTTCAGGGACCACCCCTGGCTGCTGAAGCTGTCGCGGCTGCGCTGGTTCATGCGCCAGGAGTTCTTCTTCTTTGGTGCGATGTTCAAGGGCTCCCTGCGCCACCGACTGGTGAACTGGATCTCGAGGCGCTACCTGGAGGAGACGATCAGCGATCCCGCCCTGCGCGCGAAGCTGACGCCGGATTACCCGCTGGGCTGCAAACGCATCCTGGTCTCTGATGACTACTACCAGGCCCTGGCCTCGCGGCCGGTGGAGGTGGTGACCTCAGCGATCGAGCGCATCGACGAACAGGGCGTGGTGACCGCCGACGGCATCGAGCGGCCCGTGGACGTGATTATCTACGGCACCGGCTTCAAGGCGACGGAGTTCCTGGCGCCGCTGCGTATCGAGGGGCGCGGCGGGCGCGAGCTTTCCGAGAGCTGGCACGATGGCGCCTGGGCCCACCGCGGCGTCGCTGTCCCCGGCTTCCCCAACCTGTTCATGCTGTACGGGCCCAACACCAACCTCGGGCACAACTCCATCATTTACATGGTGGAAGGCCAGGTGGGTTATGTGCTGCGCTGCATCGACAAGATGCTGGCACACGATATCCGGCTGCTGGACGCCAACAGCACCGTGGCCCACCGCTATGACGAACAGCTGCAGGCGGACCTGGAGAAGACCGTGTGGGGCGGTGAATGCGGCAGCTGGTACAAGAATGCCAGCGGCAGGATCACCAACAACTGGCCCCACGGCACGCTGCGCTTTCGCTGGAGCATGCGCCAGCCGGATTTCAGTGAATTCGACATGAGCGCCTGAGGGCGGAGCATTCACCGTGCTTCCCTTCTCCCAGGCCTGTGAAAACAACAAGCAGCCTATTCTCGGCGTACTGCGGCGCTGGCTGGTGGATGTCGACCGGGTGCTCGAGATCGGCAGCGGCACCGGCCAGCACGCCCGCTTCTTTGCGGAGGCCCTGCCGCAGCTCACCTGGCAAACCAGCGACCTGCCCGTCAATCACGAGGGTATCAACGCCTGGCGGGAGGACTACCCGGGCAGCAATCTGCCGGCACCGCTGGCCATCGACGTCACCGACCCGGACTGGGGCCTGGCCCTTCCGGGCGCCCTGTTCACCGCCAACAGCCTGCACATCATGCCCTGGAGCGCCGTCGAGTCGCTGTTTGCCTATCTCGGAAACCATGCGCCCCCGGGCCACCTGTTGCTGGTGTACGGACCCTTCAACTACGACGGCAGCTACACGTCCGAGAGCAATGCGCGATTCGACGACTGGCTGGCGGCCTCCCACCCCGGCGGCGGCATTCGGGATTTCGAGGCGGTGGATGCGCTGGCGGCCGATGCGGGCTTCAGCCTGCTGGAGGACAACGAGATGCCGGCCAACAACCGGCTGCCGGTCTGGAAGCGGGCTGGCTAGTTCCTGGCGTCGTCCTTGAACGGCAGGTAGTTCGCCGCTTCCTTTATATAGGCATCGATGTGGCCGCTCTCCCGGCGGGTAAAGTCCTCGATGGCCTCGGCGAAGCCGGGATCGGCCATCCAGTGGGCCGATACCGTGGAGATGGGTGTGAATCCCCGCTGAATCTTGTGCTCGCCCTGGGCGCCCGGGTCGAATCGCCTGAGGCCCTTGCGGATGCAGTAGTCGATACCCTGGTAGTAGCAGGCCTCGAAGTGCAGGCAGTCCAGCTCACGGACGCAGCCCCAGTAGCGCCCATAGAGCGTGTCGCCGGATTTCAGGCACAGTGAGCCCGCTACCGCTTCACCATCCAGGGACGCCCTGACCATGACACAGTGCTCCGGCAGTTCACGCCCGAGGCGCAGGAAAAACTCGCGGTTCAGGTAGCCACCGTGACCGCTGCGCTTGGCGTAGGTCATCTGGTAGAAGCGGTAGAACTCTTCCCAGACCCCGTCGGTGATGGCGTCACCCTCCAGCACCTCCAGTTCGATACCCTGCTCCGCCACCCGTCGCCGCTCCCGCTTCAGGGACTTGCGCTTGCGGCTGTTGAACGTCTCCAGGAACGCATCGAAGCTGTCATAGCCGTCGTTGAACCAGTGGAACTGGCTGCCCCGGCGCAGGCTGGCGCCGAGGTCTTCCAGGATTTGCGCCTCTTCGTCCGACGGGAACAGGACATGCCAGGAAGACAGGCCCTGCTGCGATGCCAGCCGGCGCACGGCATTGAACATCAACGTTGCACAGGCCGCCCGGTCTTCGCCCTCGGCCACGCACAGGCGCGGGCCGGTGGCGGGTGTAAACGGGATGGCCGTCAGCAGCTTCGGGTAGTACTCCCGGCCGTGGCGGCGGTAGGCCTCGGCCCAGCTCCAGTCGAACACGTACTCGCCGTAGGAGTGGGACTTCAGGTACATGGGCATCAGGGCCAGCAGCTCGCCGTCCCGGTGCAGGGTCAGGTGATAGGGCTGCCAGCCACTGTCGGCATCGGTGCAGCCGGACTCCTCCAGGGCGAGCAGGAATTCATGCCGCAGAAACGGATAATCGATTCCCGCAACCCGGTTCCAGGCCTGGCCATCGATATGCTTGAGGGACGGGAGGAACCGCGCTTCGAGGGCTGCGCCCGCCTCAGAGGACACCGCGGTTCCAGGTATCCAGTACCAGTCCGGCGAACACGGCGGCGCCGACCCAGTTGTTGTTGAGGAAGGCGCGGAAGCAGTCCTCCGGCTTGCGCTCGCGAATCAGGCGCTGCTGGTAAACAAACAGGATCGCAACCACGACCAGGGCGGCGAAGTAGAC
The DNA here is from genome assembly GCA_965601975.1 of Halieaceae bacterium. GTDB lineage: Bacteria > Pseudomonadota > Gammaproteobacteria > Pseudomonadales > Halieaceae > JANQIO01. The sequence goes on along the minus strand of OZ271856.1, from coordinate 4,677,921 downwards.
CCAGCCCAGTTCGAAGCGCTGGCCCACCAGCAACAGTGACGCCATCGTCAGCACCTGCAGGGCGCCGACCATGTGCCGGTCCATATCCCCGAACAGGATCGCCGTGGACTTGATGCCCACCTTGAGGTCATCCTCGCGATCTACCATCGCGTACTCCGTGTCGTAGGCCACCGTCCACAGCAGGTTGGCCACAAATACCAGCCACAATATGGGCGGCAGGGTGTTCAGCACCGCAGCGAATGCCATGGGGATTCCCCAGGAAAAAGCCGCGCCCAGCACCAGCTGTGGCAGGTGCGTATGACGTTTCATGAAAGGGTAACAGGCCGCCAGGGCGACGCCTGCGAAAGACAGCAGGATGGTCAGGGTATTGGTAAACAGAACCAGTACAAAGGCGATCAGCGCCAGCACCGCACACAGGGTCATGGCCTCGTTGGGCGATACCGTGCCCGTGACCAGGGGCCGGCCGCGGGTCCGCGCCACGCCGCCGTCGAGCTTCCGGTCTGCCAGGTCATTGATCGCGCAGCCGGCGCTGCGCATCAACAGGGTGCCCAGGCTGAATATCACCAGCAGTTTGATGGGAGGCAGGCCGTCTGCCGCCAGCCACAGGGCCCACAGGGTCGGCCACAGCAGCAGCAGGGTGCCGATGGGGCGGTCGAAGCGGATGAGCTGAAGGTAGGCAGTAAAGCGGGATGTTGCGGCAGTCATTGCAGGTTGACGGAGCGTGTCCGATGGAGCTCCGTATTATGACGGGTCTGCCTCAGGCTTGAAACCGCTCCAGGAAGACTTCGCTGACCAGGATGGCGTGGCCGTAGAGCACGAAACGGGAGCGCCGCGCCCAGGCGGGAGATTCCTGCCGCAGCGAGGGGTGGATATAGCTGCTGCCAGGCGGCAGGCGGGTGATTTCAAAGGCTTCGCGCCGCAGCTGGGGGTGCTGGAACAGCAGCGCACCGAGGGACTCGTTCTGGAGCCTGCGCAGGCGGCGCAGCCGCCCGGACAGGGTGGCGGCGGGGATCACGCTGCGGGCGTAGACCCAGGGCTCGTCAAAGCACTGCAGGGCCACCTCCCGCACCAGCGCCCACTGCCCGTGGGGCAGTCCCAGCAGTTCACTTTCGGAGGGTTGGGGCCGCCGCCAGCCCTGGCTGAGGCGTTCGACCCGGAACTGGCCGTCGGTTTTTCGGATCAGGCGCTCGGTCAGTGAGGATTCATCAAGCAGCCATGGCCTGACCTCAATCGGCAGGCCCGAGAGCTGCATCTGCGAGGGCAGGCGCCAGTTCGGCTGCCTGGAAGATTGGGCTGAAAAAGACACGGCGGAAGTGTGCCACAGGCGCGCTGACTTGCACATTTTTTACACGGCACTATAGTTGTCCATCCTCATTTTTACGCACCTTATTCGGGAGAAATACCGGCTTATGAGCAAGTGGGAATGTATTGTCTGCGGTCTGGTTTACGACGAAGCCAAGGGCTGGCCGGACGACGGTATTGCACCCGGCACCAAGTGGGAGGACGTACCGGAGGACTGGCTGTGTCCTGACTGCGGCGTCGGCAAGGAAGACTTCGAGTTGATCGAGGAGTCCCCGGTCGAGCAGGCGCCTCACCACGAGGAAGCCAAGGCGGACACAGAGCACGCGCCGGTGGTGATTATCGGCACCGGTCTCGCCGGCTACGGCCTGGCCAAGGAATTCCGCAAGCACGACGAGAATACGCCGCTCATCCTGATCACGGCGGACGACGGCCGCTCCTACTCCAAACCCATGCTGTCGACGGGCTACACCAAGAACACGACGGCGGACGACCTTGCCACCGCCGACGCCGGCACCATGGGGCAGAACTTCAATGCCAGCGTCTGGACCCGTACCCGGGTCAGCAGTATCGACACCGAGAAGCAGCTGGTTCACGTGGCGGACTCCGAGACCGCCCTGCACTACTCGAAGCTGGTGCTGGCGCTCGGCGCCGATGTGATCCGCCCGCCGCTGGCCGGCGACGCGCTGGAGTACGTGTATTCCGTCAATGACCTGCTGGACTACGACGACTTCCGCCAGGCCATCAGCAAGAATGACGTGAAGAAGGTCTGCATCATCGGCGGCGGCCTGATCGGCTGCGAGTTCACCAATGACCTCATCAACGGCGGCTTCGAGGTCGAAGCGGTCGACCCCCTCGGCTACTGCCTGCCGACCCTGCTGCCAGAGGCTGCAGGCAAGGCGGTGCAGCGCGGGCTGGAGGAGAAAGGCGCGAAGTTCCACTTCGGTCCGCTGGTGACGGAAGTCAATCATGGAGACGGCGGTCTCGTGGTGAGTCTCAATGACGGCCAGACCATCGAGGCGGATATCGTCCTGTCCGCAGTGGGCGTGCGTCCGCGTACGGAGCTGGCGTCCGCGGCCGGCATCGAGGTGGGGCGCGGCATCAAGGCCAACCGCCTGCTGGAAACCAGTGCCCCCAATGTCTATGCCTTTGGCGATTGCGCCGAGGTGGAAGGGCACGTGCTGGTCTACGTAGCGCCGCTCATGGCAGCGGCCAGGGCGCTGGGCAAGACCCTGGCCGGCGAGTCCACGGACGTGGCCTACCCCGCCATGCCGGTGACCATCAAGACACCCGCCTGCCCGGTGGTGGTGAGCCCGGTGGCACCGGATACCGAGGGCAGCTGGACCGTGACCGAGGACGGCTACAACGTGAAGGCGGAGTTCCGCGACGGTGCCGGACAGCTGTTGGGCTTTGCGCTGACGGGCGACGCCACGAAAGAAAAGATGGCCCTGCAGAAGGAACTGCCGGCGATCCTGTCCTGACGGGAGCCCTGCGGCGTCAGGCCGCAGGTGCTAGACGCTGGCGTAGCGCTCGGCGCTTCCCAGCCAGCGCCGGATCAGCGGGTCGACGTTTTCCGGCGATGTCTCAACGATCGCGGCCGCCTGCAGCCGGACCTGCTCCAGCAGGTCCGCGTGCAGTTGGATATCGGCGACCCTGAAATCCATCAGCCCGGTCTGGCGAGTGCCCAACACTTCCCCGGGGCCCCGCAGCTCCAGGTCCCTTTCTGCGATGTAGAAACCGTCGCTGCTTTCCCGCATGGTGGATAGCCTGGCCTGCCCCTGCTGGCTGAGCGGCGATTTGAACAGCAGTACACAGTGGCTGGCATCGACACCGCGGCCCACCCGCCCGCGCAGCTGGTGGAGTTGCGCCAGGCCGAGACGTTCGGGATTCTCGATGATCATCAGGCTGGCATTGGGTACGTCGACGCCGACCTCGATCACCGTGGTCGCCACCAGCAGCTGTATTTCCCCCGCCTTGAAGCGTTGCATCACCGCTTCTTTCTCGCTGGGTTTCAGGCGCCCGTGCACCAGGCCGACCTCGAGCCCGGGCAGGCGATCGGACAGATCCGCCGCGGTCGCCTCCGCGGCCTGTGCCTCCAGCGCGTCAGATTCCTCGATCAGCGTGCAGACCCAGTAGGCCTGGCGCCCGTCTTCACAGGCGGCGCGCACCCGCTCGATGACCTTGTCCCGCCGGGCATCGCTGATCAGGGCGGTTTGTACCGGTTGCCGCCCCGGTGGCAGCTCGTCTATTACAGAGCAGTCCAGGTCGGCGTAGGCCACCATGGACAGGGTGCGCGGAATCGGGGTGGCGGTCATGACCAACTGGTGGGGTTGTCCGCCCTTGTCCGTCAGGCGCAGGCGCTGGTGAACACCGAAGCGGTGCTGCTCATCGACGACGACCAGGCCCAGGCGTTCGAAGCTCACTTCGTCCTGGAACAGTGCGTGGGTTCCGATGATGAGCTGTGCTTCGCCGCCGGCGATAGCGTCCAGCGCCGACTGGCGCGCGCGACCCTTGATGCGCCCGGTCAACAGGCAGGGCGTGATCCCCAGTGGGGCGAACCACTCTCCGAAACTCTCCCGGTGCTGCTCCGCGAGAATTTCCGTGGGCGCCATCACCGCCACCTGGTAGCCGCAGGCAATCGCCTGGCGTGCGGCGCAGGCGGCCACCACAGTCTTGCCCGAGCCGACATCCCCCTGTACCAGCCGCAGCATGGGGATAGCCCGGGCGATGTCGGCGGAGATTTCCCCGATCACGCGCTGCTGCGCCGACGTCAGGGCAAAGGGCAGCGCCTCGACGAACGCGTGCATCGCGGCTTCCCCCTCGGCCAGGCTGGCGGCGCCGAAGGCCTGTTGCTGCCGCCGCAGCTTGTCCAGCGACAGGTTGTGGGCCACCAGTTCCTCCAGCGCCAGGCGCAGCTGGGCGGGATGCCGGCCATCCCGGATCAACTCCTGGGGTGCGTCAGGCGGAGGGGCGTGCAGGTATTCCAGGGCGTCAACCAGGGTCATACCGCGGCTATCAAGTCCCGGCAGCAGGTCCGGTGGTGCGCGCCGGGCGAGCTGCTTCACCGCCTGTTCGCAAAGCTTGCGCCAGCTGGCCTGGGTTATTCCCGCGGTGGTGGGGTAGACCGGCGTCAGCGCCTCCTCCACCGGGGTGGTCGAGTCGGAGTCCAGCAGGCGGTATTCCGGATGGTAGATTTCCAGGCCGCTGGCGCCTCGCCGTACTTCACCGTAACAGCGAATGCGCCGGCCCGGCTCCAGGTTGCGCTTCTGGGCGGCGCTGAAATGAAAAAAGCGCAGGCTCAAGGTACCGGTGTTGTCCTGGATTCGACACAGCAGGCTGCGGCGTCGCCCGAAGGCGATATCGGCGACCCTGATTTCCCCTTCCACCACCACGTCGGTGCCGGGCTGCAGGGCCCCCAGCGGCGTGATGCGAGTTCGGTCCTGGTAACGCAGGGGCAGGTGAAACAGCAGGTCCTCGACCTGCTCTATCCCCGCCTCCGCGAGTTTCTCCGCCATGCGCGGTCCCACGCCCCGCAGGCTGGTTACGGGTTGATTGGCGATATCAGGCATTCGGGAGAGGGCGGCCGCTGGGACGGGCGGGCATCGGGTCTAAACCGTTCAAAGCAGCGTATAGTTGTACCAGTGAGTCCCATTGAAAAAAACCCCGGACGCGTGCATTTGCTCGGATGTGGTGATCTTGGAACCGCAGTCGGCCAGGCCCTGCTGGCCGGCGGAAGCAGCCCGCTGGCGCTCCGGCGCAGTATCGACAAGCTGCCCGCAGAGCTGCCCGCGCTGGCGGTGGACTATGCGGACCCGGTCTCCCTGGCCCGGCTCGCGGAGCACCCCGCCGATATTACGCTGCTGACCCCCACCCCGCCGGGTCGCGATGTGGAAGGCTACCGGCTGGGCTACCTGAGGCCGGTGGAAAACCTGCTGGCCCTGTGGGCTGACGGGCCGCCGCGGCAAATCATCTATGTGTCCAGCACGCGTGTCTACGGTGATGCGGGCGGCGACTGGGTAGACGAAGACTCTGCCCTGCGTCCCGCCGACGGGCAGGCGGAGATCCTGGTCGAAGCCGAGCGGCAGCTGCTGGACAGTCACCACGCCGCCACCATCGTCCGGTTCTCCGGTATCTACGGCCGCGCTCCCAGCCGGTTGCTGGAGAGAATCCGTGGCGGGAACATCGTCAAGCCCGAACCCCTGCACTACACCAACCGCATCCACCGGGAAGATTGCGTGGGCTTCCTGCTGCACCTGCTGGCGAACCCGAACCTGCTCGATGGCCCCGGGCGGGACCCGGTGTATCTTGCCAGTGATGATGAGCCGGCGCCGATGCACGAGGTAGAGACCTGGCTCGCCGGCGAGCTGGGCGTTGAGTCGGTACAGGAAACGGTGGAGCCGCCGGCCACCAACCGGCGCTGTCGCAACGATCGCATGCGGGCCACGGGCTACGCGCTGCGCTACCCGGACTACCGCAGCGGTTACAGGGCCATGATGACCTCGACCTCGATGTCGGCGCCCTTGGGCAACGCCGCGACCTGAACGCAGGCCCGGGCCGGGTAGGGCTCGACGAAGAACTCCGCCATGATCTCATTGACGGTGGCGAAGTCCTCCAGGTTGGTGAGACTGATGTTGACCTTGACGGCATCGTTGAGGGTGCCGCCGGCCGCTTGGGCCACCGCTGAGAGGTTGCTGAACACCTGGCGTGCCTGGGCGTCGATGCCGCCTTCGACCAGGGTCATGCTCTCCGGCTGCAGCGGGATCTGTCCCGACAGCCACACGGTGTTGCCGACCTTGATGGCCTGGGAGTAGGGCCCGATCGCCTCGGGCGCATCATCGCTGGTAATGACGGCGCGGTTGGACATGATGTTTCCTAGTTCTTGAGTCGAGTAACTTTGTGGACTTCCTTCAGCGCGCGAATGCGCTTGAGGATGGCCGCCAGGTGCACCCGGTTTTTCACGGACATCTCCAGGTTGACGTAGCTGAACTGGTAGTCCTTGTCCTCGGTGCTGATCTTTTCGATGTTGGCGTCCAGGCTGTTGATGCGCGTGGCCAGCACCGCCAGCATGCCGCGACGGTTCTCGACCTCGATCTTCAGCGCGGCGACGAACTCGCCCTCCACCTGGTCGTCCCAGCGCAGCGGCACGAGCCGGTCGGCATTCTCGCGCAGCTCCGCCAGGTTGTGGCAGTGCTCGCGGTGCACGACGATGCCGCGCTCGGAGCTGATATAGCCCGCGATGGCGTCGCCCGGAATGGGGTGGCAGCATTTGCCGTAGCTGACCATGAAGCCCTCGGTGCCGCGAATGGCGACCGGCTGTGCGCTGAAGCTGCCGTTTTCCTCGACGGACCCGGGCAGCTCACCGACCAACTGCTGGGCCACGATGCTGGCCACGCGGTTGCCCTTGGCGATGTCTTCCAGCAACTGGTTCATGTGCTTGTAGCCGGCCTGTTTCAGGTAGGCCTCGCTGGTGGCGCTCTCGAGAGCGTCGTAGTGTGTGTCCAGGGCAATCAGCGCCTTGTCCAGCAGTCGCTGGCCCAGCTCGATGGCGTCTTCACGGCGCTGCTGCTTGAGGAAGTGGCGGATATTGGTCCGTGCCTTGGCCGTCACCGCGTAGTTGAACCAGGCGGGATTCGGGCGGGCCCCCGGCGCGGTCAGGATTTCCACAGTCTGGCCGCTTTGCAGGGGTTCGGACAGGGGGGCGAGCCGGCGGTTGATACGGCAGGCGACGCAGCTGTTGCCGACGTCGGTGTGCACGGCGTAGGCGAAATCCACCGCGGTGGCGCCCCGCGGCAGTTCCATGATGTCGCCCTTGGGGGTGAACACATAGACCTCGTCCGGGAACAGGTCGATCTTGACGCTCTCGATGAATTCCAGCGAGTTGCCGGCACGCTGCTGCATTTCCAGCAGGCCCTGCACCCACTGCCGGGCGCGGGCGTGGCTGCCGCTGGCGGCGGAGCTGTCGCTTGACTTGTAGAGCCAGTGGGCGGCGATGCCGTTGTTGGCCATCTCTTCCATGTCGCGGGTGCGGATCTGGATCTCGATGGGAACGCCGTGCATACCCATCAGGACCGTGTGCAGGGACTGGTAGCCGTTGGCCTTGGGAATCGCGATGTAGTCCTTGAATTCACCCGGCACCGGCGCGTACAGGTTGTGGATGCAGCCCAGCACGCGGTAGCAGGTGTCGACGGAGTCGACGATGATCCGGAAGGCGAAAATATCCATGATCTCGGAGAAGCTTTTGCCCTTGCTCTTCATCTTCAGGTAGATGCTGTACAGGTGCTTCTCGCGGCCGATGACTTCGGCGCTGTGGCCTTCCTGGTCCAGGGCATTCTCGATCTGGTGGCGGATTTTCTCCACCAGCTCCTTGCGGTTGCCGCGGGCCCGTCGCACGGCGGCGGAGATACGCTCGGCGCGCATGGGGTGCAGGGCCTGGAAGCCCAGGTTCTCGAACTCCATGCGCACATTGTTCATGCCCAGGCGCAGGGCGATGGGCGCGTACATCTCCAGGGTTTCGCGGGCGATGCGGCGGCGCTTGTCCACCTGCAGTACGCCCAGTGTGCGCATGTTGTGCAGGCGGTCGGCCAGCTTCACCAGGATCACCCGGATGTCCTTGGCCATGGCCAGGGCCATCTTCTGGAAGTTCTCCGCCTGCTTTTCCGCCTGGGAGCTGAACTCGATTTGGGTGAGCTTGCTGACCCCGTCCACCAGCTCCGCCACGGTGTGGCCGAACTGCGCGCCAATGGCATCCTTGCGGATGCCGGTATCCTCGATCACATCGTGGAGCATGGCAGCCATCAGGCTCTGATGGTCCATGTGCATGTCGGCAAGGATGCCCGCCACCGCCAGGGGGTGGGAGACATAGGGTTCACCGCTGCGGCGGAACTGGCCGTGGTGCGCCTGCTCCGCAAAGAAGTAGGCGCGCTTGACCTGGTTGCTTTCCTCGGCGGTGAGGTAGGTATTGAGGATGCTGTCGAGGGCCGCGATGCTGTTCACTGTTGTGACCTCATATCACGTTGCGGCCCTGTGTGAAGGCTCAGAGGGCTTCGGTGGACTCCATGGCCTCCAGCAGCTCTTCCTCTGCGTCGACCTCTTCCTCTTTGTTGAGGATGTCCGGAGTGATCAGGCCGTCGGCGATCTCCCGCAGGGCGATCACGGTGGGCTTGTCGGATTCTTCTTCCACCAGCGGGTCCTTGCCGCCGGTCGCCATCTGGCGAGCTCGCTTGCTGGCCACCATGACCAGTTCGAAGCGGTTGGCGACGTGCTCGAGGCAGTCTTCAACGGTTACGCGTGCCATTCGCAGTACCTATTTCCTGTGTTCTGTGTGTGATGTTTTGGAAACCGGGAGTCCCGGTTTCGCGCGAAAGCGGAGAATTATAACAAAAACATTGGCTTACGACAGCAGGTCTTTCAGCAAATCGCTCAGTTTGACGACCTGGACTTCCGCCCGCAGGCGCTGGGCCTCGACCACGCACTGGAGCTGCTCCAGGGCACGGGGAAACTCGTCGTTGACGATGAGGTAGTCCGCCTCCGGGTAGTGCGAGAGTTCGTCCGCCGCCTGGTTCATGCGCTGCTGAATGATGTCATCCTGGTCGCGGCCGCGGCCCTTCAGGCGTTGCAACAGGTCCTCCCGGGATGGGGGCAGGATGAAGACGGAGACCGAGTCCGGCCGCTGGCGCTTGATCTGCTCCGCGCCCTGCCAGTCGATTTCCAGGATCACGTCGCGGCCGGCGGCGAGTTGCTCTTCCACCCAGGCCTGTGAGGTGCCGTAGTAGTGATTGAATACACGCGCATGCTCGAGAAACGCCCCGCGCCCCAGCATGTCCTGGAATACCGTCTCGGTCACGAAGTGATAGCTGACGCCGTCCTGTTCACCGGGCCTGACCTCTCGGGTGGTGTGGGATACCGACACACAGATATCGGGGCACTGGTCCGCCAGCGCCCTGACCAGGCTGGTTTTACCCGCGCCGGACGGTGCGGATACGGTAAACAGGGTGCCTGTGTTGCTCATTGGCTGTTGCTCTCCCCTCGGCTGCGCTGTTTCATCCCAGGATAGTCACTCCAGATTCTGGATCTGCTCGCGCATTTGCTCAATCAGTACTTTCAGTTCCACCGCGTTCTGGGTGGTGCTGGTCGCCAGCGACTTGGACGACAGGGTATTGGCTTCCCGGTTCAGCTCCTGCATCAGGAAATCCAGGCGCCGGCCGCAGGGCCCGCCCTTGTCCAGCACCCGACCCACCTCTTGCACGTGGGCCTCGAGACGGTCGAGCTCCTCTTCCACGTCGGCTTTCTGGGCCAGCATCACCAGCTCCTGTTCCAGTCGCTCCGGATCGACCTCCGCCTGTACCTCGGCAAACCGGGCCTGCAGCCGCTCACGCTGCTGGGCGAGCAGCTCCGGCATCTTCGCGCGTGCGCTGGCGACCTCGCCGGAGACGGCGGTGAGACGATCGCGGATAAACTGGGCCAGCTTTTCGCCCTCGCGCCGGCGGGTGTCCGCCAGGGTGGTCAGTGCCCGCTCGAACAGGCTCAGCACCCGCTGGTTGATGGCATCCTGGTCGCCCTGGGTTGCCTCGAGAATGCCGGGCCATTGCAGCACTTCCAGCGGCGACGGTGGGCGCACGTCCGAGACTTCCTGAGACACGCGGGCCATGGCGTCGGCCAGCTGCGCCAGCCGGTTGCTGTCGATGTCGAGCGACGTTTCGACGCCTGCCTGGGCCTGCCAGCGCATCTGCACCTCGAGCTTGCCGCGGGACAGCCGCGACTGCAGTTTCTCTCGCAGGGCGGGTTCCAGGCTGCGCAGGGATTCGGGCAATTTGAAGAGGCAATCCAGGTAGCGGTGATTGACCGAGCGGATTTCTACGACCAGGCTGCCGGGGCTTGAATCATCGAGCTCCCGGGCAAAGGCGGTCATGCTGTTGACGGTCATGCAGGGCCCCCGAAAAGCGGATGATTGTAACAGCACTCCCCTTTTTAGCCAGTGACGCGGCTCACAGGTATAATGCGCCGCCTCATCTGACAGCGGGAGTTTCCATGCCTCGACCCAGCGGCCGCGCACCGGGCCAACTGCGCGATATCAGCTTCACCCGACACTTCACTCGCCACGCCGAGGGATCGGTGCTGGTGGCGTACGGCGACACCAAGGTGATCTGTACCGCCAGCGTCTCGGACAGCGTGCCCCGCTTTCTCAAGGGGCAGGGTCGCGGCTGGGTGACGGCGGAGTACGGTATGCTGCCCCGCTCCACCGGTGAGCGCATGGACCGTGAGGCGGCCCGTGGCAAGCAGGGTGGGCGCACCGTCGAAATCCAGCGACTGATCGGCCGCTCGCTGCGCGCCGCCGTCGACCTGGAACAGCTGGGCGAATTCACGATAAACCTGGACTGCGACGTGATCCAGGCCGACGGCGGCACTCGCACGGCGGCGATTTCAGGAAGCTGTGTGGCGCTGGTGGACGCCCTGCGCCACCTGCAGCGGGAAAAGCTGATCGACACGGATCCGCTGCTGCAGATGATCGCCTCGGTCTCGGTGGGAATCGTTGGCGGCGAACCGGTGCTCGACCTGGACTACGTGGAAGACTCCGGCGCCGACACGGATATGAACGTGATCATGTCGGACAGCGGACACTTCATCGAGGTACAGGGAACCGCCGAGGGTGACACCTTCCGCCGTGAAGACCTCGACAGCATGCTGGACCTGGCGACCGCCGGCGTGGCCGAGATCGTTGAACTGCAGCGCAAAGCCCTGGAACAGTAGTACTAGCTAAATGTTGCTCAAGCGCCCGCGGCGGTTGTATTAGAGCGTCTGCGGCGGTCGTTCTAAACAGCAGGTTCCAGGTCGTAGTCCATGATGATGGGCGCGTGCCCGGCAAAAGACTGGGCCTTGTAGATCGCGCCGTACTCGATGGCGTACTTCATGCCCTCCGATACCAGCTGGAAGTCTGTTCGCAGGCCGTTGCTGTCGCGGTCGCCGTCCGGCCACCAGCTGAATTCATCCTGGTCGGAGTTGATCTCCCGAAACGCATCGACGTAGCCCAGCTCGATGACCTCGTCCATCCACTGGCGCTCTTCGGCGAGAAATCCCGGACGCGTGCTGTTGCGCTCCGTGTCCTGGACGTCGCCGGCGGTATGGGCGATATGCCAGCCGCCGCAGATGACGAACTCGCGGCGCTTGTTGCGGATCTTGGACAGGTGTCCCTGCAGCAGGCCCAGGAATTCCGATTTCCGCTCCTGGTGGTCGCTGCCCGCGTCTCCGCCGGGCGGCACCAGCAGGCAGCCAACGCTCACATTGGCGTAGTCGGCCTGGATGTAGCGCCCTTCCATGTCGAAGTCGCTGAATCCGAGGCCGGTCATAATGGCCTTGGGCAGGGTTCGGCAGTAGAGCGCCACACCGTCGCTTTTACCTTCGACGTTGTCAAAAAAGTAGGCGTTGTACTCGCTGGGGAAGAACACATCGGCCTGCAGGTCGTACTCGCTGCAACCCAGGTTCTGGACGCAGATGAAATCCGCGTCCTGGTCGGCCACCCAGTCGTAAAAGCCGTTATCAGCTGCACTCCTGATGTCGTCAGCGCATAAACTGATAACTCTCATCAATAGCTCCTTTGGCGGACGAGTGTGCCACCGGGACATTTCCCGTGGACGTGCATGCGGTTGTGAAAATCGACGCCCTGCATACGGCCCGTATTTTGCGAGCCGACAGCCCATCGGGGCGTCAGTAGCGCTATCATGTGGCCGAAGGTGCTCATCGGGTGAGACGGTATTATTGTGACGAAATCCGGCCGCGCGACCGCCTTTATACCCCATTATTCAATGGCGATAAACCACCGGACCAGGGACGACGGCAACATGGAACACTACCAGCAGCAGTTTATCGAACTCGCCCGCGAGCGGGATGCGCTGAAGTTTGGCAGCTTTACCCTCAAGTCGGGCCGAGTCAGCCCGTATTTCTTCAACGCCGGGGAATTCAGCTCCGGTGCCGCACTGGCCGCGCTGGGCCGCTGCTACGCCGAGGCGATTATTGATTCGGGGGTAGAGTTTGATGTGCTGTTTGGCCCCGCCTACAAGGGCATACCGCTGGCTGCCAGCGTCGCCATAGCCCTGGCGGACATTCATGGGCGCGATGTGCCCTGGGTCTACAACCGCAAGGAGGCCAAGGCCCATGGAGAGGGCGGCATCCTGGTCGGGGCGCCGTTGGAGGGCCGGGTGCTGGTGGTCGATGACGTCATCACCGCCGGGACGGCTGTGCGCGAGGTGCTGGCGATCATCGACGATCACGGCGCTCGCTGCGCCGGTGTCGCCATCGGCCTGGATCGCATGGAGCGCGGCCAGGGCGAACTATCGGCGATTCAGGAGATCGAACGGGAATACGGGCTCGAAGTCATCAATATCGTCAACCTCCTCGACCTGATCGAGTACCTGAAAAACCTGGGCCAGAGCAACGAACCTGCACTGGACGCAATGCTGGAATATAGATCACAGTACGGAGTGGCGTGACTTGTGTGGCATCTGAGCAAGGCCTATATTGAGAACCCAAAAGAAAACACAGATTAGTATGATGGGTTTCACAGCGACCAGACTGGCGTCGCTGATGGCGGGTTTCGCACTGGCCATTGGCGCGGGGTCGCTTTACGCTTCGGAATACCTTTACCGGTATGTGAACGACGCAGGCGTCACTGTCATCAACTATTCCATCCCCCCCGAGTACGTCCACAAGGGCTATGAAATCCTCAACCGCGACGGTTCCGTTCACAAAACCGTTCCCCGCGCGCTGACGGAAGAGGAGCTGGCCAACCAGTCCGGTTCAGCCTACCAGGCCAAGGTCGCCGCGGAAGAAGCCGAGCGCCTGCGCAAGTGGGACGAGTCCCTGATGCTGCGCTACTCGAGCATCGAGGACATCGAGGCGGCCCGGGACCGGGCCATCAGCGAACTTCGCATTCGCATCAGTATCCTGCGCTCCAATGTCCGCTCCCTGGGGATCCAGGTCGAGAGCAACCAGAAGCGGGCGGCGGACCTCGAGCGCCGCGGCCAGGAAATTCCGATGGACCTGGTATCGGCCATCGACGGCCTGCGCAGCGAGATCGCGGAAACCGAGCGCACCATTGTTGAGCGTGAGAAGGAGATCCAGGTCGTTGAAGAGGGCTACGAGCGCGATATCGAGCGCTTTGCCCTGCTGCTGGACAAGGTGGAACTGCGCCGCCGGGCCTCCCGGGTCAGCAATTGATCGCGGCGGGAAGCTCTTCCTGCAACAATTTTAGTACTAGCTAACGGCGTCTCCCGGGTGGGAGTACCGCTCTCGTCAGAGGGAACCCTGGGTGGCCTGGGCGGCCGTCGATGTCTCTGGCAGTGCGGGCCGGAAGAAGTCGCCGATCAGCAGTTCCCACTGCTCCGGCCAGCCCTCGGTGGGCGGCCGCTGGAAGCCGCTGCGAACGTACTGGGAAATACGCCCTTCCGCCGCGGCCAGCAGCAGGTTGGCCGCCAGGTTGACGGTCAGCACCGGGCGAATGCCCTCGCGCATTTCCGCTTCCCGCAGTACCTGCTTGAGGTGGGTTTCAAATCGATCGAAGAGCTGCGCCACACGCGCGTGTAAGCGCTCGGTTTCGCCCGCCAGGGCGTCACCGGTGAGAATGCGCGTAATGCCGGGGTTGCGCTCGGTGAACGCCAGCAGCAGCGACAGCATTTTCTCGCAGCGTACGCTGGCGACGGTTTCTTCCGCCAGGATGATATTGATGCGGCTGAACAGCGTTTCCTCGATGAACTCGATGAGCCCTTCGAACATCTTCGATTTGCTGGGAAAGTGGCGATACAGTGCCGCCTCGGAAACGCCTACCTGCTTGGCGAGCCGTGCGGTGGTGATTCTCTCACCGGGGCTCGCTTCCAGCATCTGGGCCAATGCTTCCAGAATTTGTTGACGCCGTTGGGATTTTCTTGGAGACATGTATCAGCGGCAGGCCCGACCTGGTCGATGCGAACTTCAATGCTAGCCCCAACCTGGGGGGCCTGCAAGAAAAGCCACCGAATCCAGGTCGTGTTTTTGTCAGGAATTTGAATCAGGCACGGTTTGAGATCATTGTGCCCACACCTTCCTCGGTGAACACTTCCAGCAGCACCGCGTGGGGTACCCGCCCGTCGATGATATGGGCACTGCGCACGCCGCCCTTGACCGCATCCAGTGCGCAGCGAACCTTGGGCAGCATGCCGCCCTGCACAGTGCCGTCAGTCAGCAGTTCCTCGGTACGCTTTGTCGAGAGGCCGGTGAGAAGTTCTCCCTCCTTGTCCAGTAGCCCCTCGACATTGGTCAGCAGCATCAGTTTCTCTGCCTGCAGCACCTCCGCCAGTTTTCCCGCCACCAGGTCGGCATTGATGTTGTAGGACTGGCCGTCCTCGCCGACACCGATGGGTGCGATGACCGGAATGAAATTGGAGTCCTGGATCATCTTCAGGACTTCGGTATCGATTTTTTCCACCTCGCCAACATGGCCGATATCGATGATTTCGGTGGCGGTCATGCCAGGTGTCTGGCGGCTCACTTCAAGCTGCCGTGCGCGGATGAGCTGACCGTCCTTGCCGGTGACACCGATGGCCTTGCCGCCGTTGCGGTTGATGGTAGAGACGATCTCCTTGTTGACCGAGGCGCCCAGGACCATTTCGACCACGTCCATGGTGGCGCTGTCGGTGACGCGCATACCGTCGACGAATTCCGACTGTATTCCCAGCTTGTCCAGCAGCGCGCCGATCTGCGGCCCGCCGCCGTGTACCACGATCGGATTTACCCCTACCAGCTTCATCAGTACCACGTCCCTGGCGAAGCTCTCGTGCAGGCTCGGGTCGACCATGGCGTTGCCGCCAAACTTGATGATCATAGTCTTGCCGGTAAAGCGCTGGATGTAAGGCAGGGCCTCGGTGAGGACCTGCGCAATGCGCAGGGCAGATTTTTGTTTCAGCATTAAAACCCGAGTTCCAGTTCCGGCGCTGCAGCGAGAATTTGCTCCCTGAACTGCCGCTTGATGCGCTCCAGTGCGTCGGTGTCGCGTGCTTCGAAGCGCGCCGTCAGGGCCGGTGTGGTATTCGAGGCCCGGACCAGCCCCCAGCCGTCGTTGTAGTCCACCCGGACGCCGTCCAGGGTGGTCACCTTGCCGGGGCTGAAATCGCTGGACTCGGACAGGCGTCCGATGATGTCGAACTTGTCCGATTCCGACACCGGGATCTTGATCTCCGGCGTATTCTCGGTCTGCGGGAATTCCTCCAGCAGTGAGGGCAGGTCGATGCCGGTGCCGCTGATAATTTCCGCGAGGCGTGCCGTGGCGTAGGCGGCATCGTCAAAGCCGAACCAACGCTCCCCGAAGTAGAGGTGCCCGGAAAATTCACCGCCCAGCAGTGCGCCGGTTTCCTGGACCTTTTCCCGCATGAAGGCGTGCCCGGTGCGGGCCAGGATGGGTCGACCGCCGTGCCGGCTCACCAGCTGGGTGAGGTGCTGGCTGCATTTGACGTCGAATACAACGTCGGCGCCGGGATTGCGCGAGACCACGTCCTGGGCAAACAGCATCAGCAGGGTGTCATTGCGCACGATCTCCCCGTTGCCGGTCACGATGGTGAGGCGGTCGCCATCGCCGTCGAAGGCCACGCCGAAATCTGCGCCCTCCTCGACCACCTTCGCCCGCAGGTCGGCCAGGTTGTCGTCGACGCCCGGATCGGGATGATGATTCGGGAAGCTGCCGTCGATCTCGCAGAAGAGCTTGACCACCTCGCAGCCCAGGCCCTCGATCACGCGCGGCGCGACATCCCCGGCGGCACCGTTGCCGGCGTCGACAACGATTTTCAGCGGGTTGGTGATGGCGATATCACCGACAATTGCGTCGACGTAGTCACTGCGCACGTCCTGCTTGGCGAGCCTACCGGCCCCCCGGCTGAACTCGCCGTCCTGCATGACCTGCTTGAGTTCCTGCAGGCCTTCGCCGGAAAGGGGCTTGCCGTCCAGGGTAATCTTGAAGCCGTTGTACTCCGCCGGGTTGTGGCTGGCGGTCACCATGACGCCGGACTGGGTGCTCAGGGTATTGGTGGCGTAATAGAGCACGGGCGTCGGCACGAGCCCGATATCGATCACGTCCCGGCCGCTGTCCAGCAGGCCTTTCACCAGCGTGTTCTTGATTGAGGAGCTGGACAACCTGCCATCGCAGCCCACCACCAACGCCTGCTGACCCTGCCGGTCGGCGAGGGTGCCCAGGGCCTTGCCCAGGGTGGCGACGAAGTCCTCGCTCAGCTCGGACTCGACGATGCCGCGAATATCATAGGCCCGGAAGATGTGGTCGGGGATTGCCGCAGGCGGAGCCGGCATCTCGTCTTCTTCGACGACCTCGATCCCGGTGCCGTCGCTGGTATCCGGGACGCGTGCCGGCGCTTTCTCGGGCGCTTCTGCGGCCTTGCGCGCCGCTGTGCCCGGCTGTGCGGCGCTGCGCTGCAGGGCTTTGCGCAGCAACCTGGCCAGCGGTACCAGGTCCGGAAGCTGGAGCGTGAGCTTGGCCTTGCGCTCGGCGGTGTCGATCACACGCTGTACTTCTGCGGCGACATCTCGCTGGATGGCCAGCAGCAGCCAGACCATGGCGCCCACTACGATCAGGACCAGAAGGGCCAGGATGACGACCGGCACGGTACTGCTCACCCGGTACAGGCTCAGCATCTGGGCGGACGGTGTGAAGGTCACGCGCCAGTTGTTGTCGTTGAGTTCCGCGTCGGCGATGTATTTTTCGGCGGCGCCGGTGCCGGCGGCGGCGATCTCGTTCTCATTGGTGACATTGCCGCCGCGGTATATCTGGATCAGCGCACTGCGCCCAAGCTCGGTCCCCATCGCGGCGAGGCTGTCGCTCAGCACCTGGTTGTCCAGGGTCGCCAGGATGACGGCGCGCCGGTCAGGCTGACGCGGGTGTTGAATGGCCTCGGCCAGGGATGTCAGCCAGCGACCCTCATGGGAATAGGATTCCGGCCGGGTGCTTTCACCTTCGCTGGCGCGCCGCAGCATATCCAGTTCGATGTTGTTGCGCAGCCCGGTCTTGCCGCGCTCCAGGGTCGCCGTACCCAGCTCCCCGATGGCTACCACCCGCAGGCTCGTCACCCCGGGGAAATAGTCGAGCATGGCTTTTTCGACCAGGGCCAGGTCTTCACTGGAGCCGCTGGCAATCGCCGACAGCGCCAGCGGAGAAGTTGCCGCCGCCTGCAGGCGCTGGCGGTAGTCGATCAGCAGCTTTTCGATATTGGCCGCGTGCTGCACAGCGGCGCTGCGCGCCGCGCGCTCGATCTGTTGGTCCTGTAGCGCGCTGTCCCGCAGCAGCAGCAGGAACGTAAAGCCCGCCAGCAGGGACAGAACCATGGCGAGGGTGGCGATCAGCCAGGGCCTGTGAAACAGGTTCCCTTCGCCGGCAACGCCATCGATGACTTCCTTGCTGTCGTCGTCGTTGTCTTTCTTTCGTTTGAGCATAGCCCCGAATCTCTCCAATCAGGGTTGGATCTTGCGCCTGTCCCCGGCATTCCTGCCACGGGGCACGGCTTGTTATCTTGCGCGGTTACGCCACCTTGCCGGTGCGAACCTCCCACTGGCCGGCGATCGTCTCCACGAGAATCCCGGCCAGCTGCCCCTTGCCCGTGAGCGGCACCTCATGGCTTCCGTCGGCCCACAGGATGGTCGCGGCATTGTTCTCACTGTTGAACCCCGCGTCGCTGCCCGAAACATCGTTGGCAACAATCATATCCAGCCGCTTTTTCTGCATCTTGCCGCGAGCATATTCCAGCAGGTTCTGGGTCTCGGCGGCAAACCCCACAGTAAAGGGGCGCCGGTCACTGGCTGCTACTGCGGCGATGATGTCCGGATTGCGCACCAGCTCCAGCTGCATGTGCTCTTCCTGCTTCTTTATCTTCTGTGGCTGCACATCTGCGGGCCTGTAGTCGGCCACTGCGGCACAGCCGATGAAGATATCGCACTCTCCCAGCCTGGACATCACTGCATCGTACATGTCCTGGGCGCTTTCGACCCGGATTCTGTTCACAGTTTCCGGAGTCTCCAGGGCTACCGGGCCGCTTACCAGCGTGGTCACTGCGCCCGCCTCCGCGGCGGCGCGGGCAATGGCGAAGCCCATCTTGCCGGAGCTGTGGTTGCTGATATAGCGCACCGGATCCAGCGCTTCGCGGGTCGGCCCCGCGGTCACCATGACCCGCAGGCCTTCCATCAGCCTCGAGTCAAACAGCTGCCCCGCGGCCTGCGCGATCAGCGCCGGCTCCTGCATGCGGCCGGGTCCGACATCCCCGCAGGCCTGGGAACCCTCGGCAGGCCCCGTGATATGAATACCCCGCGCGCCAAGCAGTTCGATGTTGGATGTGGTGGCGGGATCGCGCCACATACCCTGGTTCATGGCGGGTGCGACCAGCAGGGGCGCTGCCGTGGCCAGGCAAAGGGTTGTCAGCAGGTCGTCTGCACGGCCGTGGGCCAGGCGGCTGATGAAATCCGCGGTGGCAGGCGCTACCACCACCAGGTCCGCCCAGCGCGCCAGCTCGATATGGCCCATGCCCGCCTCGGCTTCCTCGTCGAGCAGTTCCCGATGCACGGGGTTGCCGGACAGGGCCTGCAGGGTCAGGGGGGTGATGAACTCGGTGGCGCCGTGGGTCATGACCACGCGAACCGTGGCCCCCGCCTCCTGCAGGTCGCGTACAAGCTGTGCCGACTTATAGGCGGCGATGCCGCCGGTAACACCCAGCAGCACATTCCGGTTGTGGAGGCGTCCCATGGGCGGCTTGACCAACGGTGGAATCTGGCCAATAAAGATAACATCCGGTCAATGGATTTGACACTGAGCCTGCGTTCTCAAGGAGGAGACCATGCGCTTACCATCCCTGCCCGCGGACGACCGTCCGCGGGAGAAACTATTGTCGCGCGGCCCGTCTGCGCTGACCGATGCTGAACTACTGGCGGTCCTGCTGGGCACCGGCGGAGGCGGCCGCGGCGTTCTCGAGCTGTCTCACTCCCTGCTGCGGCGTTTCCAGGGCTGGAACGGCCTGCTTGGCGCCGCCCTGGAAGACCTGGTGGCTGAACCGGGCATGGGGGTCGCCAAGTTCTCCCTGCTGCAGGCCGCCATGGAGCTGGCCCGGCGCCACGCCCTGGAAGAACTCCAGTCCGGGTCGGTGTTGTCGAGCCCCGGCAGGACCCGGCGTTTCCTGCAGAGCCACCTGCGCGATCCGTCCCGGGAGGTATTCTGCTGCCTGTTCCTGAACGCCCAGCACGCCCTGATAAGCTGCGAAGACCTGTTTTTCGGCACCCTGGACGGCGCCGCGGTCTATCCGCGGGTGGTGCTGCGCAGGGCCCTGCAGCTGGAGGCGGCGGCGGTGATATTCGCCCACAACCACCCTTCGGGGGTGGCCGAACCCAGCGCCGCGGACCGGCGCATCACCGAGCGGCTGCAGGCCGCCCTGGCACTGGTGGATATCCGGGTGCTGGACCACATTATCGTGGGTCGTGGAGCCGCGTTTTCCTTCGCGGAGGATGGCTTGCTCTGAGGTGGGAACAAGCGCTTGCATTTCAAGCGCTTAGCCTTGCTTAGGACGGGGCCTTCTGGTATAAAGTCGCGCTCGTTTCAGCCTGCCCCCGGGAATCCGGGTGGTAGCCCAATTTTTGAGTGAGTCATCATGGCCAGAGTATGTCAGGTGACGGGCAAGCGCCCGGTAACCGGAAACAATGTATCCCACGCGAAAAACCGCACCAAGCGCCGTTTTTTGCCCAATCTTCACCAGCACCGCTTCTGGGTGGAGTCGGAAAAGCGTTTTGTCCGTCTGCGGGTGTCCAGCAAGGGCATGCGCATTATTGACAAGAAAGGCATCGATGCCGTGCTGGCCGACATGCGTGCCCGCGGCGAGAAAGTCTAAGGACCCGGAGGAACACTACGATGCGTGAGAAAATCAAACTGGTATCCTCTGCGGGAACCGGACACTACTACACCACGGACAAGAACAAGCGCAACATGCCGGACAAGATGGAAATCAAGAAGTACGATCCGGTGGTTCGCAAGCACGTGATCTACAAGGAAAGCAAGATCAAGTAAGATCGCGCTGTCCCTGAAAGAACCCGCTGCGGCGGGTTTTTTTATGCCTGTTCGATGGTTACCGATTCGAATGGGCGGATTTGAGTACAATTCGGGGGCGCCGCTCCGCCAGGGGCCGTTCGGGGACACGCTACGAGCACGTCCATGTGCGCTCGGCGCCGGCCGTCCATGGCCGGCGACGGTCCCCAAACGGCCCCTGGCAGACCGGCGCCTCGCCAGCGAACAACCCATTGATTACTACCAATTAGTACATGCCTGAACTACCTGAAGTTGAAACTACCCGTCGTGGAATCCTTCCCCATGCACGGCATGAGATCGTGCAGTCCGTGGAGGTGCGTGACCGGCGGCTGCGCTGGCCGATCCCCGAGGAACTGACCCGCTTTCTTCCGGGAGCAAGGATCGACGAGATCCAGCGTAGGGGTAAGTACTTACTATTTCGGACGGACACGGGCACCTTGATTGCCCATCTCGGTATGTCCGGGTCGCTGCGGGTGCTTACTGGCGACGAACCACCGCAGAAGCACGACCACGTGGATATCGTGTTGGAGTCGGGCAAGGTCCTCCGTTACAACGATCCGCGCCGGTTCGGCTGCATGCTGTGGACGCTGGCGGACCCCGCCGAGCACGAGCTGCTGCGGCACCTGGGGCCGGAGCCCCTGGAGGGGGATTTTGATGCGGACTACCTGTACCGGCTGTCGCGGGGGCGCAAGGCGGCGGTGAAGACGTTCATCATGGACAGCCGCATCGTGGTCGGGGTGGGCAATATCTATGCCAATGAGGCGCTGTTCCTGGCGGGTATCCGCCCCGGCCGGGCCGCGGGGCGGGTGACGCGTCCGGGCTATGAAAGGCTGGTCGAGGCGATCAAGCAGGTGCTGGCGGCAGCGGTGACCCAGGGGGGCACGACGCTCAGGGATTTTGTGGGCGGTGACGGCAAGCCGGGGTATTTTCGCCAGCAGCTGAATGTCTACGATCACGGCGGTGAGCCCTGCCCCGCCTGTGGCGCGGAGCTGCGGGAGACGCGTCTGGGCCAGCGCAGTACGGTGTATTGCCGGGAGTGCCAGCGCTAGCTTGAGAACTTCTTCTCCAGCGCGGCGCTGACATTGGCCGGCACGAAGGGAGAGATATCACCGTCCAGGGAGGCGATCTCCCGCACCAGGGACGACGAGATATAGGACAGGTGTTCCGAGGGTGTCAGGAACACGGATTCGAACTCGGGGAACATCGCCCGGTTCATATTGGCCAGCTGAAATTCGTACTCGAAGTCGGACACGGCGCGCAGGCCGCGCAGCACCGCGTTGGCGCCCTGGCTGCGGGCGAATTCTGTCAGCAGGTTGCTGAAGCCGCAGACCTCGATGTTGTCCAGGTGAGACAGCGCCTCGTTGCAGAGTTCGACCCGCTCTTCCAGGGTGAACAGCGGCGACTTCTTCGGGCTGTGGGCAATGGCCAGTACCACGTGGTCGAACAGGCGCGCCGCACGCTCGGCGAGGTCTACATGGCCGTTGGTGATGGGATCGAACGTCCCCGGGTAGATAACTCGCGTCATGGTGCCCCCTGTTGCTGGCTTCGCATGCTAAACAAATTAGTTTGGCCGCACAAACAGGCTCGAGCGCACATCTCCGGCGCTCTTCTCCCGGTGCGGCTGCCAGTTGTCGGGCAGCCTGGGAGCGGGGTCGTGGACGCTGGCCTCCAGGTAGATCATGGCCCCCGCGGCGAGCCAGCCGCCGCTTTCCAGGGCCGCGGCCGCCGGCTCCAGCAAACCCTCGCCGAAGGGCGGGTCCATGAACACGATATCGAAGGGCTGTGGGCTCTGGGTGTCCAGCCACTTCAGCGCGTCGCCGACGGAACAGATCGCACCCTCGCAGCCAAGTTCCGCCAGCAGGTTGCGGATGGACTCGATGCTGCGGCGATTGCTGTCGACAAACTGCACGCCGGCCGCGCCGCGCGACATGGCCTCGAGGCCCAGTGCGCCGCTGCCGGCAAACAGGTCGAGTACGCGCGCGCCGGTTAGCTGTGGCGCCAGCCAGTTGAACAGGGTTTCCCGCACCCGGTCGGGGGTGGGGCGAAGCCCGGCGGCGGCCCTGAAGCGCAGTTTCCTGCCCCGCCAGCGGCCGCCGATTATGCGTAACTGGCCGCTCTCCCCGGGGCGTCGGGGCGCCATTACCGTGCTCCTTCCATAGGTGTTAGGATACGCGTTTTCCCCACGCAGTAACGATGAAATTATTCGGTCGCAACAAGCCCCCGAAGGCGACGGATGACTCTCCCGGGCCGGACAGCGCGCCAGCGGTCGCCCCTTCACCTGACACCGACGCCAACCCCGACAGCGCCGCAGACGTACCTGCCGAGGCGGCCGGCGAGCAGGGGCCAGGATTCTTCGGCAGGCTCAAGCAGGGCCTCAGTCGCACGGGTAACCAGCTGGCCTCGGGCCTGGGGCGGCTGTTCCTGGGTCGCAAGGAGATCGACGCCCAACTGCTGGAGGAGCTGGAAACCGAGCTGCTCCAGGCCGACGTCGGGGTCGACGCAACCATGCATATCGTCGAGCGCCTGACAGAGCGTGTATCCCGCAAGGACCTGGTCGACGGCGACGCACTCTACCAGGCGCTGCAGGAGGAGCTCTGCAGCCTGCTGACCCCCTGCGAAGAGCCCCTCACATTCCAGGCCTCAGGGACCTCCGTAATCCTGATGGTCGGCGTCAACGGCGCCGGCAAGACCACCACCATCGGCAAGCTGGCCCGCCGCTTCCAGTCGGAAGGCAAGAGCGTGATGCTGGCCGCGGGGGACACCTTCAGGGCGGCTGCGGTGGAACAGCTACAGGCCTGGGGGCAGCGCAACGACGTGCCTGTCATTGCACAGCACACCGGCGCTGACTCGGCTTCGGTGATCTACGACGCGCTGCAGGCGGCAAAGGCGCGGGACGTGGATGTGCTGATTGCCGACACGGCGGGGCGCCTCCACAACAAGGACAACCTGATGGAGGAGCTCAAGAAGGTGGTCCGCGTCATGGGCAAGCTGGACCCGGCCGCACCCCACGAGGTCATGCTGGTGCTGGACGCCGGCATGGGCCAGAACGCGCTGGCCCAGGCGCAGCACTTCCGCGAGGCGGTGGGCGTCACCGGTGTCGTCCTGACTAAGCTCGACGGCACCGCCAAGGGCGGCATCATCTTTGCCATCGCCCGCAAGCTGGGCCTGCCGATCCGCTTTATCGGCATTGGTGAAAAGGCCGAGGACCTGCGCCCCTTCCAGGCACACGAATTCGTCGACGCCCTGTTTGCCGGCCCGCCGGACGCATGATCGCCTTTGATCGCGTCTCCAAGCGCTATCCCGAAGGACACGAAGCGCTCTCCGATGTCAGTTTCACTATCGACCGTGAGGAACTGGTGTTTCTCACCGGCCACAGCGGCGCCGGCAAGAGCACGCTGCTGAAACTGATCATGCTGATGGAACGGCCCACCCGCGGGCAGGTGCTGGTCAACGGCCAGAACCTCAAGCAGCTGGGCAACGCCCGGATTCCTCAGCTGCGCCGCCAGATCGGCGTGGTATTCCAGAACCACCAGCTGCTGTTCGATCGCAGCGTCTTCGACAACGTGGCCCTGCCGCTGCGCATTTCCGGCTATACCCACCGGGAAACCGGTCGTCGGGTGCGCGCCGCCCTCGACAAGGTCGGCCTGCTGTCGCGCGAAAAGGATATGCCTGTGACCCTGTCCGGGGGCGAACAACAGCGGGTCGGCATCGCCCGGGCGGTCGTGAACAAACCCAGCCTGCTGTTGGCGGACGAGCCGACCGGCAACCTCGACCCGGCCCTGTCGGCAGAAATCATGCAGCTGTTCGAGCAGTTCAACCAGGTGGGAGTCACGGTCCTTATCGCCAGTCACGACCTGGCACTGATCTCCCGGCTGCATCACCGCATTCTCACCCTGCGCCAGGGCAAGCTGATCGCCCAGGAGACACCCTAGATGGCCGGGGGTGCCAGCCAGAGCAAAACCGGGCTGCTGTCGAAGCTGAAGTCCTGGCAGTACCACCATCGCCATTCCGCCGGGGACAGCCTGGGACGACTGCTGCGCAATCCGACGTCCAGCGTTATGACCTGGCTGGTCATCGGCATCGCGATGGCGCTGCCGGTGGGGCTCAGCGTCGCCCTCGACAACGCCCGCACGGTCAGCGTGGGCTGGGACAGCCCGGCGCAGATCTCGTTGTTCCTGCGGGCAGAAGTCTCACTGGAGGCGGCCGAACTCTTGCGCTCGCGCCTCGAGCAGCGAGCGGACGTGCGCAGCGCGCGCCTGGTCAGCCGGGAGCAGGCGCTGGAGGAGTTCCAGCAGCTTTCGGGTTTCGGTGACGTCCTGCGCAACCTGGACGACAATCCGCTGCCCAACCTGGTGCTGGTGACTCCGGCGGACAGTGAACTGGCGGCGGAACGGGCCGGCGCACTGCAACAGCAATTGCAGGCGGAGCCCGGCGTCGAGCGGGCGGTGCTGGACATGGAGTGGGTGCAGCGCCTCAACGCGCTGGTGGGTTTGTCCCAGCGCGCGGTGGCCGCACTGGGGCTGATCCTGGCGCTGGGCGTGCTGCTGGTGATCGGCAATACGATACGCCTGGCCATCGAAAACCGCCGCGATGAAATCATCGTGGTTAAGCTGGTCGGTGGCAGTGACGCCTTCGTGCGTCGTCCCTTCCTGTATACCGGGCTTTGGTACGGTCTTGGTGGCGCCTGCCTGGCCTGGGGCGTGATTGCGCTGTCCCTGTGGTGGCTGCGCGGCCCCCTGGCGACACTGGCGCTGCTCTACCAGAGTGAATTCCGCCTGGAAGGCCTGGGGATCCAGGGCAGCCTGGGCCTGCTTGGCCTCGGGGCCGCGCTGGGTCTGTTGGGGGCCTGGGCCGCGGTGGCGCGCCACCTGAGCCTGATACAGCCTCGCTGATCACCCGCGCTAAGCCCCTGAATTAAAACAACTTTTCTTTTATTATTGATCCTCTCACGGAACTTTTGCGTATTAGCACTCTCAAAGAATGAGTGCTAAAATCCGGCTCTATGAATGGAGAAACCACCAGTATGAACACCAGTCTTGCGCCCATCGACCAGTTGGTACCCGGTGCAAACCTCGGTGCCTATGTACAGGCCGTCGCCAGCATCCCGATCCTCAGCCAGGAACGGGAGCAGGAGCTGGCCCGGGATCTTCATTACAACCAGAATCTCGACGCCGCCCGCCAGCTGGTGATGTCTCACCTGCGGTTTGTGGTGCATATCGCCCGCAGCTACTCCGGTTACGGCCTGCCCGAGGCGGACCTGATCCAGGAGGGCAATGTCGGCCTGATGAAGGCGGTCAAGCGCTTCGATCCCGAGCGCGGTGTGCGCCTGGTGTCCTTTGCCGTGCACTGGATCAAGGCGGAGATTCACGAGTACATCCTGCGCAACTGGCGCATCGTGAAGATCGCGACCACCAAGGCCCAGCGCAAGCTGTTCTTCAACCTTCGCGGGCAGAAGAAGCAGCTGAGCTGGTTGACCCAGGCAGAGGCGGAAGCCATCGCCGCCGACCTCAAGGTCGACGTGAAGGACGTGCAGACCATGGAGGGCCGCCTCAGCTCCCATGACCTCACCTTCGAAGCGCCTGCCGATGGCGACGACGAAGACGCCTGGCAGGCGCCGGCGAATTACCTGGAAGACCGCCGCCAGGATCCCGCCGAGCTGATCGAGGCGGCGGACTGGCGCGACAGCAGCGAGCAGAAGCTCAAGCTGGCACTGCACGAGCTCGATGAACGCAGCCAGGATATCGTGGCCCGCCGCTGGCTGTCCGAAGACAAGGCCACGCTGCATGAGCTGGCCGACGAGTACGGCGTTTCCGCCGAGCGCATTCGCCAGCTCGAGCAAAACGCCATGAAGAAACTCCGGGCCAGTATCGAAGCCTAGGCCGTAAAGCCCACCTTTAAGGCTTTTTATAAACCCGCTGAAGGCTCTTTATAAACCCGCTGAAGGCTCTTTATAAACCCGCTGAAGGCTCTTTTATAAACCCGCTGAAGGCTCTATGGCCCGCACTCAACAGAAGGTTTTTCTCGGCATCGCTGCGGCCAGCGGTTTCCTTGCGGTCGCATTGGGCGCGTTCGGCGCGCATGCCCTGCGCGGGCAGTTGGATGCCCGCGCCGAAGCGGTTTACCAGACCGCCGTCGACTACCACTTCTTTCACACCCTCGCCCTGCTGGCGGTAGCCCTGCTGTGCCGGGAATCCTCGCGCGCCAGCCTGCGGGCAGCGGGCTGGGCATTCAGCGCCGGCCTGCTGCTGTTTTGCGGCAGCCTCTACCTGCTGGCGATAACCGGCCTCAAATGGCTGGGTGCAATTACCCCGCTGGGAGGCGTCGCCTTTCTCTGTGGCTGGGCACTGCTGCTGGCGGCGGCCCTGGTCAAGGAGCGGCCCGGTGTCTGAACAAAGGCGCCGCATCCGCAGCTTCGTCATACGCCCCGGCCGCATGACCGATGGGCAGCGGCGAGCCCTGGAGCAGGGTATGCCTCGCTTCGGTCTCGACCTGGCGGGCGGGGTCCTGGATGCCCAGGCGGCTTTCGGGCGGCCTGGACCCCTGGTCATGGAGATCGGCTTCGGCATGGGGCAGTCGCTGGTGCAGATGGCCGCGGCCCGGCCGGACACCAACTTCATCGGCATCGAGGTGCATCGTCCCGGCGTGGGTCGCCTGCTGCACAGCATGGCAGAGCAGGGAGTCGACAATATCCGGGTCTACTGCGAGGACGCGGTGGAAGTTCTCGAACAATGCATACCGGATGCAGGCCTCGACGGTGTGCAGATCTTCTTTCCCGACCCCTGGCACAAGAAGCGCCATCACAAGCGCCGGCTGATCCAGCCGGCTTTCGTCAAGCTGCTGTGCCGGAAGCTGGCGCCCGGCGCCGTGCTCCATCTGGCGACCGACTGGGAGAACTACGCGGAGCACATGATGGAAGTGCTGTCCGAGGAGCCGCGACTGGAAAATACCGCGGGGCCGGGCCAGTTCTCACCGCGCCCGGAATACCGGCCGCTGACAAAGTTCGAACAGCGCGGCCAGCGTCTCGGCCACGGCGTCTGGGACCTGCTGTTTCGGCGGGCCTAGAGAAACTCGGCGATCACCGAGTCCAGGAACCGGCGCCCCAGTGACGTCGGCCGAATCTTCTCCGGCTCGCGGCTGAGAAGTGCCCGCTCCGTCAGCCCGTCCAGCGCTGCTTCCACCACGTCGAGTTCGAGACCAGTGCGCTCACGAAACAGTGCGGGCGCGAAGCCTTCGGACAGACGCAGGGCATTCAACATGAAATCCCCGATCAACTCCCGCTGGTCCAGGCTGTGCTCACTGCCAGAGGGTGACGCCAGGTACTCCATGGGCTGCCTGCGCTTGGTGGTGCGGAGAACGCGTCCGGCGTCTGTGATCTTGCCGTGGGCCCCGGCGCCAATCCCCAGGTAATCGCCAAACTGCCAGTAGTTCATATTGTGGCGGCAGTGCCTGCCGTTTTTTGCGTAGGCAGAGACCTCGTAGTTGTCGAAGCCCGCCGCTTCCAGAATCGCCTCGCCCCGGTCCTGGATATCCGCCAGCGCGTCTTCCACCGGCAGGGTGGGCGGACGCTTGAAGAACTCCGTGTTGCGCTCAATGGTCAGCTGGTACCAGGACAGGTGATCGGTAGCGAAAGCGATGGCGGTTTCCAGGTCGCGCTCCGCAGCGGCGGTGGACTGTCCGGGCAGCCCGTGCATCAGGTCGATGTTGATGCTGTCGAAGCCCGCCGCCTGTGCCATGGCGACCGCGGCGCGGGCCTGCCCGGCATCGTGAACCCGGCCCAGCGCCGCCAGGCTGTCATCGGCGAAACTCTGCACGCCCAGGGACAGCCGGTTCACACCGGCGGCGGCGAAGCCCGCAAACTTGTCCGCCTCTGCGCTGCCGGGATTGGCTTCCAGGGTGATTTCGCAGTCCTTGGCCAGCGGCAGCCTGGCGTGCACCCCGCGCAGCAGCGAGTCGATCGCAGCGGGGGAGAACAGGCTGGGGGTGCCACCGCCGATGAAAATCGAGATCAGCTCACGGCGCTGCGCGTGATGCAGGTCGGCATCGAGGTCGGCCAGCAGGGCTTCAATGTAGGCGGCTTCAGGCAGCGACGAGCTCGCCTTGTGGGAATTGAAGTCGCAGTAGGGGCACTTGCGCTCACACCAGGGAACATGGATGTAGAGGCTTAAGGGCGGCAGCCCGGTCATTCAAACTCCCGCTCCAGGGCGGACAGCAGCATTGCCATGGCGCGGCCGCGGTGGCTGATGCGGTTCTTGATCGTGCGGTCCAGCTGGGCCACGGTACAGTCGTGTTCGGGGCAGTAAAACAGCGGGTCGTAGCCAAAGCCGCCGTCGCCGGCGGGGGCCGTGAGAATCCGTCCCTCCCACTGGGCCTGGCAGATCACGGGATTGGGGTCCTGCCAGTGGCGCAGGTAGACCAGCGCACACTGGTAGCGGGCCGTGCGTTCTGAGTCGGGCACGCCTTCCAACGCGTCCAGCAGCTTGCGATTGTTGTCCTCGTCGCCGGCCCCCTCGCCCGCGAAACGCGCCGAGTAAATGCCGGGCGCCCCGCTGAGGGCGTCGACCTCGAGGCCGGAGTCGTCGGCAATCGCCGGCAGGCCGGACTGGTGTGAGGCCGCATTGGCTTTCAGCAGCGCGTTTTCGACGAAGCTGTCGCCGGTTTCCTCCGCCGGGATGACCTCAAACTCAGATTGGGGGACCGCTTCGCAGTCCCAGTGCGCCAGCAGGTCGGCAAACTCCGCCAGCTTGCCAGGGTTGCCGCTGGCGATGACGACTCGGCCGGGGCGTTCACTCTTCACGGATGATCTGGTGGAACTTCAGCTGACTGCTGCGCTGCTCACCCTCGGGCAGCAGCAGCAGGTTGAAGAACCGCGTCTCGTTGTCGCGGAATTCGAAATCGGCGATGTAGTAGATGGCGGGCCCTTCACGGACTTCCTGGAACTCCAGGAAGGTGTTCTGCAACAGGTCCCAGCTGCGACCCTCGATGCGTGCGGGCACGCCGCGCTGGGTACCGTCCTCCAGGGTTTCGAGGACGGCAATATTGACGAAGGCACGGTCCTTTGCACGCACCATGCCATAGATCGCTGCGACGTCCGGCTCCACGAAAGTGGTATTGACGACGGTGTAGAGAACCTCGAAACGGCCAAACTGTGTCGAATTTCCCTGGGCCTGGGTGAGTGCAGGCAGCAGGGTGATGAGAACTGTCAAAAGAAGCTTTTTCATGGCCCGTATTCTACCGACTTATATGGTAGATGGCCGTGGTGGCGAACAGGTTTGGCCACAGCCGCGCCAGGCGGTTGTGGTCATTCGAGGGCCCGATCATGTAGCGCCTGAGTATCCGGATTTGCCGCTCGGCGCACAGTGCCTCGAAATCGCGCACGGTGCAGAAATGAATGTTGGGCGTGTCGTACCAGGCATAGGGCAGGAACTTGGACACGGGCATGCGGCCCCGGCTGCCGAGGTAGAGCCGGCAGCGCCACTGCCCGAAGTTTGGAAAGGTGACGATGCCCTCGCGGCCCACGCGCAGCATTTCATCCAGCACCAGGTGCGGATAGCGCACGGCCTGCAGGGCGTGGGCCATCACCACGGTGTCGAAGCTGTTGTCGCGGAAGTTGGCCAGGCCCTGGTCCAGGTTCTGCTCGATGATATCGAGGCCCAGGCCGACACAGTGATTGATGTTCTCGGCGTCGATCTCCAGTCCCAGACCGCGCACCTCCCGCTCCGCCACCAGCTGGGCAAGGAAGGCGCCGTCACCACAGCCCAGGTCGAGAACCCGGGAGCCGGGTTCGATCCACTGCTGGATATGGGTCAGGTCCTGTCTCATGCGTCCTTCACCCGCTGCATGTAGGCTGAAAACACGTCGAGGTAGCGCGGGATCGGCAGCAGGAAGGCGTCGTGGCCCTGGTCCGCCTCGATTTCCGCATAGGAGACCGAGTGGTCCGCGGCCAGCAGCGCCTCGACGATCTCCCGTGAGCGGGCCGGCGAGAAGCGCCAGTCGCTGGAAAAGGACAGCACCAGGAACTTCGCCTCGGCCTGTTGGAATGCCCGCACCGGGTCATCGCCGTACTCCCGGGCCAGGTCGAAGTAGTCCAGCGCCCGGGTCATCAGGATATAGGTGTTGGCGTCGAAGCTCTCGGAAAACACGCTGCCCTGGTAGCGCAGGTAACTCTGCACCTGGAACTCAACGTCCTCCTCACTGCCCAGGGCGAGGCTGCCGCTGCGCAGGTCGCGGCCGAATTTGTCCGCCATGGCGTCGTCGGACAGGTAGGTCATATGACCCACCATGCGCGCTATGGACAGGCCCCGCTGCGGCACGACGCCGTACTGGCGATACTGGCCGCCGTGAAACTCCGGGTCCGAGGCGATGGCCTGGCGGGCGATTTCGTTGAACGCGATATTCTGGGCACTGAGCTTCAGCGCCGCGGCGATGACGATGCAGTGCCGCACCCGTCCCGGGTACTCCAGCGCCCAGCGCATGGCCTGCATGCCGCCCAGGCTGCCGCCAATGACGGCCGCCCAGCTTTCGATACCCAGCCGGTCTGCCAGCATCGCCTGGCTGTGCACCCAGTCCCGTGCGCGCACCGGCGGGAAGTCGGGGCCGTATTCCCTGCCGGTTGCCGGGTTGATGCTCAGCGGCCCGGTGGAGCCATGGCAGCCCCCGAGGTTGTTGAGGCTGACCACGTAGAAGTGATTGGTATCGATGGCCTTGCCCGGGCCGATACAGGTATCCCACCAGCCGGGCTTGCGATCGCTCTCGCTGTGATAGCCCGCGGCGTGGTGATTGCCGCTCAGGGCGTGACAGACCAATACAGCGTTGCTGGCCTCGGTGTTCAGCTCGCCGTAGGTCTCATAGACCAGCTCGAACTCGGGCAGGCGACGGCCGCAGGCCAGGCTGAGACCTTCCGGGAAGTGGGCATGCCGTGGGGTGACCAGGCCCACGCTGTCGGGCTGTGGCGCTGAGTTCATGGTACTAGTGCGTCAGAAGCCCACCACATACGTCGGGTCGAGATAGACCCCGATCGCCGCGTACCTGACAAACTCCTTGGCGACCAGGATCGCGACGATGGTGAACATGGGGGACAGGTCCAGCCCGCCCATCGGCGGCAGCAGCTTGCGGAAGGGCGCAATGGATGGCTCGGTCAGCTGGTATATAAGATGTACCACCGGACTGGGACTACCGGGGGCCACCCAGCTCAGTACGATCATCACGAAGATGGCGAACAGGTAGAAGTTCAGGAACAGGTTGACGATCCCCAGCGGCGCCCACAGGGCCATCCTCAGCGGGGAAACCAGCACGCCGTCGACCACCAGGCCCAGCGCCAGGATTCCCAGGATCTCGACCGCCAGCAGCAGCACCAGGGACGCCACGTCGATGCCGCCGAAGCCCGGTATGACGCGGCGCAGTGGAAGCAGAAGCGGGTTGGTGGCCTTGGCAATGGCCTGGCTGACGGGGTTGTAAAAATCCGCGCGCACCAGCTGCAGCAGAAAGCGCAGCAGGACCAACCATGCAGCCAGGTGGAAGAAGAAGTTGATCAGCAGGATCGCAGAGCTTTGAAAAGGGTTCATCGTGCTTAGTCCATCTCCCGGGCCAATTCCCGTGAACGTTCCGCGGCGGCCGACATGGCGCCCGCGACAGTATCGCCCAGGCCGGCGGCCTGGAAAAACCGCAGCGCGGCTTCCGTGGTACCGCCCGGGCTGGTGACCCGTCGCCGCAGCTCGGCCAGGTCTACCTCACCCTCCGCCGCCATGCGCGCAGATCCCAGCGCGGTCTGCACGGCCAGCTGACGGCTGACCTCTGCTGAAAGCCCCAGGTCCTGGCCCGCGGCGGTCATCGACTCCATAAACAGGAAGAAGTAGGCGGGACCGCTGCCGGACAGGGCGGTGACCGCATCCAGCTGGGATTCCTCTTCGACCCAGCACACTGTGCCCACCGCGCCGAGCACCGCCTCGGCGATCTCACGCTGGGCCGGCCCCGCGGCGGCATTGCCGTACAGGGCCGATGCGCCGGCCCGGAGCAGGGCCGGTGTATTGGGCATGCAGCGGACAATAGGGGTGCCCGCCCCGAGGCCGCGTTCCAGGCTGCCAAGGGTGATTCCGGCGGCAATGGACAGGGCCATGGCGCCCTGCGCCGCCAGAGGTTCGCGCACGCTGGCCGTCACCTGGGACATGACCTGGGGTTTGACGGCGAGCACCACGATATCGGCACCTTCGACGGCGGTGGCATTGTCCTGGGTAGTGAGGATGGGTGCCATGTTCTTGAGCCGGTCGAGGGCCTCGGTGCTGGGATCACTGGCGCGGATGTTTTCCACGGGCAGGCCCTGCTCCAGCAGACCGCCGATGATGCTCGAGGCCATATTGCCCGCCCCGATGAAGCCCACCTTGAGATGTTTCACGCTATCAACCCGGTTTCCCAACCAAAGGTCGCTGAGTATACACGCGCCATGACAGGCAATCAGCGGGGTCCGAAGATGCCGGTACCGATGCGCACCACCGTGGCACCTTCCGCGATCGCCGCTTCCAGGTCGCCCGACATTCCCATGGACAGGGTGTCCAGGCCCTGGTGCCTGTCGGCGAGGGATTCCAGGGCCTGCCGCAGGGCGGCGAACGGCGCCCGCTGTGCCGCCTCGCCTTCGGCGGCGGCGGGAATCGCCATCAATCCCCTGAGTCGAAGTCGCGGCAGCGCAGCGACCGCCGCCGCGAGTTCCGGCAGCTCCGCCGGCGTCACCCCTGACTTGCTGGCTTCGCCGCTCACGTTCACCTGCAGGCACACCTGTAGCGGCGGCAGGGACTCCGGGCGTTGCTCACTGAGGCGACGGGCGATCTTGAGCCGGTCGACGCTGTGTACCCAGTGGAAGTTTTCGGCCACCTGCCGGGTCTTGTTGGACTGGAGCGGCCCAATGAAATGCCAGGTGAGCGACAGGTCCGCGAGAGCATTGATCTTGTCCAGCGCCTCCTGCAGGTAATTTTCCCCCACATCGGTAATACCGGCCTCCGCAGCCGCTCGAATTGCCTCGGCGGGCTTGGTTTTGCTGACTGCGAGCAGGCAGACGCTCTCCGGGTCACGTCCGCAAATTTGTGACGCGATTCGTATTCTCTCACGGAGCTTTGCTATATTCTTGGCTATCGCTATGTCAGTCATGGCGCGGCCTGCTGCCGGAGTCGTCACTTATGTGATATGGGTTGATGGCGCCTGAGCGCGGCACGATATTATAAAGTTTTCCGGCAACAATGCCGGGAACTAAGGCAGAACTACACCCCCGGCGTTTCCTTCCGGGGACCTGGAGAACGGCTGGAACGGGGAGCCGAGACCTATGGATATTACGGAACTGTTGGCTTTCAGTGCGAAGCAGGGCGCATCGGATTTGCACCTGTCCGCGGGGCTGCCGCCCATGATCCGGGTGGACGGCGATGTTCGCCGTATCAACCTGCCACCGATGGATCACAAGCAGGTGCACGATCTCATCTACGAGATCATGAACGACAAGCAGCGCAAGGACTACGAGGAGTTCATGGAAACTGACTTCTCGTTCGAAGTGCCCGGTGTGGCGCGTTTCCGGGTCAACGCCTTTAACCAGAACCGCGGCGCCGGCGGCGTGTTCCGGACGATTCCCTCGAAAGTACTGACCATGGACGACCTGGGCATGGGCCAGGTGTTCAAGGACATCGCCATGATCCCGCGGGGATTGCTGCTGGTGACCGGGCCGACCGGCTCCGGCAAGTCGACGACCCTGGCGGCGATCATCGATTACATCAACGACAATCGCTACCAGCACATTCTCACCATCGAGGACCCCATCGAATTCGTGCACGAGAGCAAGAAGTGCCTCGTCAACCAGCGCGAGGTTCACCGGGACACCCTGGGCTTCAATGAGGCGCTGCGTTCGGCGCTGCGGGAAGACCCCGACATTATCCTGGTGGGCGAGCTTCGCGACCTCGAGACCATCAAGCTGGCGCTGGAAGCGGCGGAGACCGGCCACCTTGTGTTCGGCACCCTGCACACCCAGTCCGCGGCCAAGACCATCGACCGGGTGATCGATGTATTCCCGGCGGCAGAAAAAGCCATGGTTCGCTCCATGCTGTCGGAGTCGCTGCAGGCGGTGGTTTCACAGACCCTGTTGAAGAAGCAGGGCGGCGGCCGTGTCGCGGCCCACGAAATCATGCGCGGCACCTCGGCGATCCGGAACCTGATCCGCGAGGACAAGGTGGCGCAGATGTATTCCGCGATTCAGACCGGCGGCAGTATCGGCATGCAGACCCTGGACCAGTGCCTGGAGAAGCTGGTCGAGAAGCGGCTGATTTCTCGCGAGTCCGCTCGCGAGAAAGCGAAGATGCCGGAGAATTTCTAAGCCGGGCAGCGCACCTGGCCCCGGAGGTACAACATGGATATCGATAAACTTCTCAAGTTCATGATGGAAAAGAAAGCTTCCGACGCTTTCATCACCGCCGGCGTGGCGCCCAGCCTGAAGATCAACGGCAAGGTCATGCCGGTGTCCGACCAGAAGCTCACACCGGAGCAGGTGTTCAAGGTCGTGACCGGCGTCATGAGCGACGACCAGAAGCATGAGTTTGCGGAGAGCCACGAGTGCAACTTCGCTGTGGCCAAGGAGGAGATCGGCCGTTTCCGTGCCAGCGCCTTTTACCAGCGCAACCAGCCCGGCATGGTGCTGCGTCGCATCGAAACCAAGATCCCGAGTATCGAGGACCTCAACCTGCCGCCGGTGATCCGGGACCTGGCCATGACCAAGCGCGGCCTGGTGATTTTCGTCGGCGCGACCGGCACCGGTAAGTCCACGTCGCTGGCGGCGATGATCGGCTACCGCAATCGCCACAGCACCGGGCACATCATCAGCATCGAGGACCCGATCGAATTTATTCACGAGCACGCGGGCTGCATCGTGACCCAGCGGGAAGTGGGTATCGATACGGAGAGTTTCGACGTCGCCCTGAAGAACACGCTGCGTCAGGCACCTGACGTGATCATGATTGGTGAGGTGCGGACCCGGGAAACCATGGAGCAGGCAATCACCTTCGCCGAAACCGGCCACCTGTGCCTGTGCACCCTGCACGCCAACAACGCCAACCAGGCGCTGGACCGTATCCAGCACTTCTTCCCGGTGGAGCGCCATGACCAGGTCTGGATGGACCTGTCGCTGAACCTGCGCGGCATGGTAGCCCAGCAGCTGGTGCCCACCAAGGACGGCAAGGCCCGGCGCGCGGTGATCGAGGTGTTATTGAATACCCCGCTGGTGTCGGACCTGATTCGCAAGGGCGAGGTACACCTGCTCAAGGAGCTGATGGCCAACTCCAACGAACACGGCATGCAGACCTTCGACCAGGCGCTGTTCAAGCTTTACAAGGAAGGCGCGATCGACGAAGAGAAAGCGCTGGCCCACGCCGATTCCCGCAACGACCTGCGCCTGATGATCAAGCTGGACGCAGACGGTGGCGACGCCCTGGCCAGTGCGCCGGAGCTCAGTATGGAGATGGCCGAGGAAGAATCCCAGCAGAGCTTTATTCGCTAGCGGTCTTCCTGGCGCAGCCAGGTGTCGAGAATCAGCTGTGCCGCCAGGCTGTCCACCGGGTCTTTCCGATAGTCTCCGCTGTGGCCGCTTTCCCTGAGCATCTGCTTGGCCTCGAAACTCGAGAGCCGTTCATCGACAAACTCCACCGGTAGCCGAAAGCGTTCCCCCAACCTGCGTCCGAACTTCTCCGCCAGGCGCGAGAGCTCGCTGGCGCTGTCATCCATGTTCAGCGGCTTGCCGACAACCAGCCCGTCGGGCTGCCACTCCGCGATCAATGCTTCCAGGGCGTTCCAGTCGGGAATGCCGTCCCGAGCGCGCAGTACCGCCAGTGCCTGGCTGGTACCGGTGGCGCGATTGCCCACGGCGACGCCGATCTGCCTGAGACCGAAATCGAAGGCGAGAACGCTGGTGACTGTGGAACCGGGTTTCAGGCGTGCCCCGCCTCCCCCGAGAGCAGGTTCATGTCCACACCGAGCTGCGCCGCGGCCGCGGTCATGCGCAGATGGACAGGCGTGTCGAAAATGATGGCGCTGTCGGCCGGCAGGGTCAGCCAGCTGTTTTCCGAGATCTCCGCCTCGAGCTGGCCCGGAGACCAGCCGGCATAGCCGAGGGCGACCAGGCTATCCGTCGGACCCTCGTCATCGGCAATGGACACGAGGATATCGCGCGAGGTGGTCAGCCAGATTTCATCGGTCACGGCGAGCGTGGCCTCCCACTGCCGTTCGCCGGGCCGGTGCAATACGAAGCCGCGGTCCATGTGTACCGGCCCACCGGCCATCACCGGTGTTTCCTGCAGGCGTCCCGCGGCGGAGAGGTTGAGGTGTTCGAGGACTTCCTCGACGCAGAGATCCAAAGGCTGGTTGATCACGATGCCCATGGCGCCGTGCTCATTGTGCTCGCAGAGGTAGGTTACGCTGTTCGCGAAAATAGCGTCCGTCAGGCTGGGCATGGCCAACAGGAAATGGTTGCGCAGGCTGTCGCCTGTTGAACTGCTCGCTGCTGTCATGTGCAGGTACCGGGCGTGCGGCCGGTGCTGGGCACCTAGCCTTTCACTGAGCTTAGCCGGTTTTTCCTGAATTTCCACGTGCGGATAATCTCGAGCGTATCGGTAGTCTCGCGCAGCTCCGGTGGAAAAGGTTCGAAGGGTGCGGCCATGCGCACAATGCGAATCGCGGCCTCGTCGAGCACCGCGTGGCCCGATGAAGACAGCACTTCGATATTCTCGATTTTGCCGTCATGACGAATGGCGACCAGCAACCTGAGGTCGCCGTAGATACCATATCGGCTCGAGGCGGAGGGATAGTAGCGATTGCCGACGGCTTCGACGCGGCTGCGCCAGTTGTGCAGGTAGGCGGCGTCGACCGCGGCGCGTGCGGACAGCGCCGTCAGTCGCTTCACCCTCGGGCGCTCCGCATAGGCCTGCTGCTGTTCATCGAGCCTGGCCTCGAGGCTGGCGATGCTCTCTGACAGCTTGCGAATCTCCGGATCGATGGCGGTGGCCGGAATCGGTTCCGGCTCCTCCTCCTGCGGATTTCGCATCACCTCGTTTATTGCGTCGCTGATGGTGGTGACGATGGCCTCTTCGCGACGCTGCGGTTGCACCTCGGTGCGCAGGGGCGCGCCGCCCAGCTCGCGGATGCGGTTGTCGCTGAACTCCGCCTGCCGGCGGGTGGTGAGTTCAGCCCGCTCCGCCAGGGTGCCGCTGCCGGCCTGGTTGGCCTGGGCGACAAAGCGGGCATCCTCCGGCGTCTCCCGGCTACGGAACTGCGCGAGAGTCACTTCGAGTTGCGGTGTGGTATAGCGCTCGGCATCGCTGGCAAACGTGACGCCAAGGATGATCATCAGGTGCAGCGAAAAAGCGACAAATACAAAAAACCCCAGCTGGTCGTGCTGTGGTGCAGGGTATTCCACGAACTGCATAGTGTGAGCCTGAGAGCAGGCTACCTCTTATTTATCGTTCCCCTAGTTGTTCCATTATACAGTCCATCAGCTGGCCGCCAATGTCCGTATCGTAGGCCGCGTCGATCTCGCGGATGCAGGTGGGGCTGGTCACGTTGATCTCCGTGAGGTAATCGCCGATCACGTCCAGTCCCACGAACAGCAGGTGTTTTTCCTTCACGGTCTCTGCCACCTGCTCGACGATCCAGCGGTCGCGGTCGGAGAGCTCCTGGGCGACGCCGCTGCCGCCCGCGGCGAGGTTGCCGCGGTTCTCACCTGCCAGCGGGACCCTGGCGAGGCAGTAGGGAATCGGCTCGCCGTTGATCAGCAGGATGCGTTTGTCGCCGTTGCTGATTTCCGGAATAAAACGCTGTGCCATGATGGTGGTGCTTCCGAAGTCGGTGAGCGTTTCCAGGATGACATTGCGGTTTGGGTCGCCGGGTTTCACCCGGAAGATGTTGGCGCCTCCCATCCCGTCCAGGGGCTTGAAGATCACGTCGCCGTGCTCCTCATGGAAAGCGGCGAGGCGCTCGCGATCCGCGCTGACCAATAGCGGCGGACAGCACTGGGGGAACTGGGTGGCGAACAGCTTCTCGTTGCAGTCCCGGAGACTTGCGCAGCGGTTGACGACGAGCGTGCCCTGGCGCTCCGCCACTTCGAGCAGGTAGGTGGTGTAGACATACTCGTTGTCGAAAGGGGGATCCTTTCGCATCAGGATCACGTCAAGTTCCGACAGGGAGCGGGTCAGGGGTTCGCTCTTTTCGAAGAAGTGGTCGGGGTCGCGGAAGACTTTCAGGTGTGCCATCGAGGCCAGCGCGTCACCGTGCTGCAGGAAGATGTCCTGTGGCGTCATGTAATGCAGTTCCCAGCCCCGGTCCTGGGCCGCCCACAGCATCGCCATGGTGCTGTCTTTCTTGTAGTTCACCTGTTCGATGGGGTCCATGACCACACCCAGTTTTACGGTCATTGCGAGGGCCTCGAGGTGTCGGGGAGCGGCAACGTTACGTCATGGGTTGGCCTCGTGCAAGCCGCCGGTACAGGCCATACAATAATTGGTTCGTGAATCCTTGAGCGCCTGGCCATGAGCTTTTACCTGTTTCTCGCCATCCTGTTCCTGCTGTTTACCGCCACGGTAGTGATCAAGGCCCGGCAGCTGTCTTTCGCCGCCCTGCCCTGGTTTTTCAGCGCCTGGCTGACCGGTGAGCTGGCCTGGTTTCATCTCGCCTGGCAGCTGCTGTTGACCCTGCTGGTCACCCTCGGCGGTGGGATGGAGTCCGCGGCCAATCGCTGGGGACTGGTGCTGTTCAGCTTGTCCTGGCTTGGACTGCTGTATGCCCATATCAAGGCCATGGACAGCGGTGCCGTGCTGGAAGCGTCGCTGCGGGATACGCTGGGTGACAACTACCGCGGTGACATTCCCCTGACCCGCCAGCATGTGCTGGGCGCGGGGATTCGCGCCGCCGACTGGATGCGCCCCTTCCGGATGCGGCGGCCGGGCGTGCGTGTGCACCGCAATATTTCCTACGGTGAGCACGGGCACCGCAACAACCTCGACATCTACGAACCGGAGTCGCCGCGCGAGGGCGGCTTCCCGGTGCTGGTACAGGTACACGGCGGCGGCTGGATGATCGGCGAGAAGCAGCAACAGGGACAGCCGCTGATGTACCACCTGGCGAGCCGTGGCTGGCTCTGCATTGCCTGCAACTATCG
Source organism: Halieaceae bacterium (assembly GCA_965601975.1). Lineage (GTDB taxonomy): Bacteria > Pseudomonadota > Gammaproteobacteria > Pseudomonadales > Halieaceae > JANQIO01. Next base: position 4,638,373 of record OZ271856.1, on the reverse strand, counting down.
ACTCAGTCCGAAAGCGTCTTTCCCCGCGCACATCATCGATGTGAAGCGTTGCCTGGCGTGGGTGAAAGAGCACGCCGGGGACTACGGCGGCAACCCGGCGTTTGTCGCCATCACCGGCGGCTCCGCCGGCGGCCATCTCGCCAGCCTGACGGCGCTGACGCCGGACCACCGCGACTGGCAGCCGGGTTTCGAGGAGGCCGACACCGCAGTACAGGCGGCGGTACCCTTTTACGGCGTCTACGATTTTCTCGACCGGGACGGGCTCCGGGGCAGTATGTCCATGGAGGACATGCTGGCAAAGTATGTGATGAAAACCCGTGCCAGCGAGGACCCGGAGGGCTGGAAGCAGGCCTGTCCCATCGACCAGGTGCGCCCGGATGCGCCGCCCTTCTTCCTGTTCCACGGCACCCATGATTCGCTGGTCTGGGTCGAGGAGGCGCGCAGTTTCGCCAACCGCCTGCGGTCGGCTTCAGACCAGGTCGTGGCCTATGCGGAGCTGCCGGGTGCCCAGCACGCCTTCGAGGTGTTTCACTCCGTGCGCACCGAGTACACCGTCGATGCCGTCACCGCGTTCCTGGAGTGGTGTCACGCCCGCTGGTTGCTGGACCAGGCCACGGGCGAAGACTAGGCCGCGCTCGTTTCCGTGCGGTAGATGACAAAGCCCCGGGCCTGGTAGTTTGCCAGGGCCCCGGGATGGTCGAGGCTGCAGGTATTCACGGTTACCCGCTGGGCGTCCCAGGCCCAGGCTTCCTCGAGCGCGCGGCTCAGCAGGAAGCCGCCGAAGCCCTTCCCGATAAAAGCTTCCGCCAGTCCGAAGTAGCAGACTTCGACGGAGCCGTCTTCGCGCTTCTCCAGCTCGAAGTAGCCGGCGGGGCTCCCGTCGACGGTGGCAATCCAGGTGCGCAAGGCGTCCCGCTCCGCGTAGTCCAGCCACTGCTGGTCGCTCCAGGACAGCTTGTCCACCCACTCCCAGGCAGCGCCCACCAGCTCGTACAGGAAGCGGTTGGCGCGGAACTGCTTGACGCGGGCCTCGCGAATGTCGATACCGCCCGGGTCGGTCACCCGCTGCAACTGGCTGGGATCGGTCTGCTCCAGGTACCAGACAGTGACACCATCAGTCATGAACGGCGCGCCCGCTGTTGTAGTAGAGCAGCGCCGCCCCGGCCAGCCCGGCGATCGCCGAGGCGGCAATAATGCCCGTCTTGGCCAGCAGCAGGTCCTGCGGATAGTCGACGAAGCCGAGATCGGCAATGAAGATCGACATGGTAAAGCCGATGCCGCCCAACAGGCCCACGCCTACCACGTGCAGCATGTTCAGCCCCTCCGGCAATTTTGCAAAACCAAGCTTGATCGTCACCCAGGTAAAGCCGGCAATGCCCAGGGGTTTGCCGACCAGCAGCCCCGCCAACACGCCGAGGCTGATGGGGTGGGCCAGGTAGCTGCCAAAGTCGTCGAAGTCGATGGGTATGCCGGCATTGGCAAGGGCGAATATCGGGATCACCAGGTAGGCCACCGGCAGGTGGAAACCGTGTTCCGCCCGCTGCGCCGGCGCCTGCACCTTGTACACGCCATCGCCCAGCGTGTTGACCATGCTGCGAAACTCATTGTTGTGAATGATGTCCGGGTTGTTGGCGATGGAGCGCTCCATCTTGCCGGTCAGGTCACGCACCTTGTCAATGAACAGGGGGCCATCGAACTTGGGCTGGATGGGGATGGCAAACGCGATAATGATGCCGGCGATGGTGGCGTGTATGCCGCTGGCCAGCATCGACGCCCACAGCAGCATGCCGATCATCGCGTAGGGCAGGCCGTGGCGAATACCGCCAAGGTTGAAGCTCACCAGTATGGTGGTGAACAGGGCGGCATAGCCCAGTGCGACGACATTGAGCTCAGCCGTGTAGAACAGGGCGATAACCGCCACCGCACCCAGGTCATCGACAATGGCCAGTGCAATCAGGAACGTGATGATGGACTTGGGTACGCGGCTACCCAGCAGGCTCAGCACACCGATGGCAAAGGCGATGTCCGTGGCCATGGGTATGCCCCAGCCGTAGGCTGCATGCCCGCTGGGGTTGAATGCGAAGTAGGCCAGGGCGGGCACCACCATGCCGCCGATGGCCGCCATGATGGGCAGCAGCGCCTGGCTCGGGGAGGACAGCTCCCCCACCAGCAGTTCGCGCTTGAGTTCCAGCCCGATGACCAGGAAGAACATGGCCATCAGCAGTTCGTTGATCCAGTGATGAATCGACAGCGAGAATACGGCGGTCGAGAAACCGATGCTGATGTGTTTGTGCAGCAGCTTTTCGTAGCTTTCGTGCAGCGGGCTGTTGGCCAGCACCAGCGCGATGACGGCGCAGATCATCAGCAGCGCACCGCTGGTGGTCTGGCGGTGTATGAACTCCTCGAGCGGCGTCAGGATGCGATCGAAGGACTTTTCCCACGGTGCGTTGTAGATTCCCTTGACCATGTAAACCCCCCGCTCTTCAGTGCTTCTCGATTATTTCGGCTACGGAGCTTCAGGACAAGCGGGTGTTGTAACGGGCTAGCGGCGGGTCAGCTTTGCGGTGGTGCTGGCGGTGGCGGTCAGTGTGCCCTCGGCGTTGTAGAGTTCCGCTTCCAGAAACGAGATCTTGTAACCGGCCCTGCGGATGTGGCCTCGGCAGGTGAACGCGCCGGCGAGACAGGGCTCCAGGAAGCTGACCTTGATCTCCAGGCTGGCGAGGCCGACAACGTCCCGCTGCTGGGCAAAGACCGCGTGGGACATGGTAGCGTCGAGCATGGCGGTGATGATCCCGCCTTGCACGACGTTAGTGGAATGACAGAGGTTTTCGCCGATCTCGTAGTCCATCACGCAGACACCGGCCTCGACGTCGACGTCCGTGATCAGGCCATTGAGGCTCTGGATAATGGCCGGTCTGTGGCTGTTCATGGTTTTGATCAGGTCCGCCTTGGCGTCGCTCACTGCATGTCTCCCCAGTGGAATTGCAATATAGACAGCGCCGCCACCGGCGCAGTTTCGGTCCTGAGCACCCGGGGGCCCAGCTTCAGCGCCTGGAAGCCCGCGCTCTCGGCGGCGGCGATCTCGTCTCCGGACAGACCGCCCTCGGGGCCCACCAGCAGGGTTGCGGCCGCCGGTGCGGAGAGTTCGGTAAGGCTAGCCGTGGCGCGGTGATGGAGTACCAGCCGGCAGCCCTCCCTCTGGTCGGACAGCCAGGCGCCCAACTCCCGCACCGGTTCGATCAGCGGCGGCCGGTTGCGCCCGCACTGTTCACAGGCGCTGATGGCCACCTGCTCCCAGTGTCGCTGTTTCTTCTCCAGCCGGTCTCCCTTGAGGCGCACCTCGGTACGCTCGGTGAACAGGGGCGTGATTTTCGCCACTCCCAGCTCCGTGCTTTTCTGGACGGCGTAGTCCATCCGCTCCCCGCGACTGAGGGCGAGCCCAAGGCTGATCGGCAGCGGCGACTCGCGTTCTTCCGGGAGGAACTCCTCCACGGCGACGTTGACCTGGCGCTTGCCGACGTCGACCAGGCGGGCGAAATACTCGCCGCCCCTGCCGTTGAAAAGGCGCAGCGTGGCGCCAGGCTTGAGGCGCAGTGCGCCGGCGATATGGCGGCTGGGGCCCTCCTCCAGCAGGAGTTCCTCGCCGACTGCCGGCAACTGCGTGGTGTAGAAGCGCGGCGCCTCAGGCGGCGGTTTCATGCCCGGCAGCAGTGTCCTGGCCGGAGGCATCCAGGCCCAGGTTGTTGTAGATGGTCTGCACGGGCTCCAGTTGGTTCATGGTGTAGAAGTGGATGCCGGGGCAGCCGGAGTCCAGCAGGGTCTGGCACAGCTGCGTTACGACCTCGACGCCGAAGGCGCGAATGCTGTCCCTGTCATTCTTGAACCCCTCGAGCCGCTGGCAGATCCAGCGCGGGATTTCGGCGCCGCAGTTGCGTGAAAAGCGCGCCAGGTTTTCATAGTTGGTGATCGGCATGATGCCCGCGAATACCGGCTTGTCGATACCCGCATCCAGGCAGCGATCCAGGTAATAGAAGTAGGCATCCACATTGTAGAAGTACTGGGTGATCGCCACGTCGGCGCCGGCATCGAACTTGCCCTTGAGGTAGTGCACGTCGCTCTCGTAGCTCAGGGACTCCGGGTGAATTTCCGGATAGGCGCCGACGGCGATGCGGAAGTGATCGCCGGTGCGCTCGCGGATGAAGTGGACCAGCTCGTTGGCATACACCAGCTGGGCGGCAGCGCCCATACCCGAGGGCATGTCGCCGCGCAGTGCGACCACATGCTTGACGCCAAGGTCCACATAGCGGTCCAGCAGTTCGCCTACCCGCTCCTCCGAGTCGCCGCCGAAGCTGAGGTGCGGGGCCACGGCGGCCCCACTGTCGTGAATCGCCTCGACGATGTCGAAGGTGTTTTCCCGGGTGGAGCCACCGGCGCCGTAGGTGCAGGAGAAGAACTCCGGCCCCAGTGCCTGCAGCGCCGGCTGGGTTACTTCGAGGAGTTTCCGCCTGCCCTCGTCGGTCTTGGGCGGGAAGAACTCGAAGCTGATATTGGCTCCAGTCATGGCGTACGTCCTAGTACTTGTAGCTCTCGGGCTTGAAGGGGCCTTCCACCTTCACGCCGATGTAGTCAGCCTGCTCGTCGGTGAGCTTCGTCAGCACGCCGCCGAAACCGCCGACCATGTGCGCGGCGACTTCCTCGTCGAGCTTCTTGGGCAGCACTTCAACCGTGATGGCGGTCGCCTTCATGTTGTCCTCGAGGTCCGCGAAGCGGCGCTCGAACAGGTAGATCTGCGCCAGCACCTGGTTGGCGAAGGAGCCATCCATGATGCGAGACGGGTGACCCGTGGCGTTGCCCAGGTTCACCAGGCGCCCTTCGGCCAGCAGGATCAGGTGATCGTTGGCCGCGCGGTCGCGGTAGACAACGTGCACCTGCGGCTTCACTTCCTCCCACTCCCAGTTCTCACGCATGAACGCGGTGTCGATCTCGTTGTCGAAGTGGCCGATGTTGCAGACCACGGCGCCGGACTTGATCGCCTTCAGCACTTCGCTGTCGGCGACGTTGTAGTTACCGGTGGCAGTACAGAGCAGGTCGGTTTTCGCCAGCAGCTCGGTGTTCACGCCCTTGCTGCGGTCGCCGTCGACATAGGCGGATACCACCTCGTAGCCGTCCATGCAGGCCTGCATGGCGCAGATCGGGTCGATCTCGGCCACCCGTACGATCATGCCTTCCTGGCGCAGGGACTGGGCGGAGCCCTTGCCCACGTCGCCGTAGCCGATCACCAGCGCCTGCTTGCCGGACATCAAGTGGTCGGTGCCGCGCTTGATGGCGTCATTGAGGCTGTGGCGGCAGCCGTACTTGTTGTCGTTCTTGCTCTTGGTGATGGAATCGTTGACGTTGATCGCCGGCACCTTCAGGGTGCCCGCCGCCATCATCTCGATCAGGCGGTGTACGCCGGTGGTAGTCTCCTCGGTAATGCCGTGGACGTTGTCCAGCATGGCCGGGTACTTGTCGTGCAGCATGGCGGTCAGGTCGCCGCCGTCATCCAGGATCATGTTGGCATCCCAGGGCTGGCCGTTGGAGAGAATGGTCTGTTCGATGCACCACTCGTACTCCTCCTCGGTCTCGCCCTTCCAGGCAAAGACAGGGGTGCCGGCGGCGGCAATCGCCGCGGCGGCATGGTCCTGGGTAGAGAAGATGTTGCAGGAGGACCAGCGCACCTCGGCGCCCAGTGCCTGCAGGGTCTCGATCAGGACCGCGGTCTGGATGGTCATGTGGATGCAGCCGAGAATCTTCGCGCCCGCCAGGGGCTGCGAGGGCTGGTACTTGTCGCGCAGCGCCATCAGCGCGGGCATCTCGCCCTCGGCAATGGCAATCTCGCGGCGGCCCCATTCGGCCAGGCTGATATCGGCGACCTTGTAGTCGGCGACGGTGTCGATCTTTTCAGCGGTGCTCATGTTGTTCTCCTTACGCCGATGCCTTGAGGGCTTCGGCCTTGTCGGTATTTTCCCAGGTGAATTCGGGCTCCTCGCGGCCGAAGTGGCCGTAAGCAGCAGTTTTGAAATAGATGGGGCGCTTCAGGTCCAGCATTTCGATCAGGCCCTTGGGGCGCAGGTCGAAGTGCTCGCGCACGAGGTCGACGATGCGCTCTTCGGGAATTTGCGCCGTGCCAAAGGTGTTGACGGAAATCGAGGTGGGCTCGGCCACGCCGATGGCGTAGGAGACCTGGATTTCACAGCGGTCGGCGAGGCCGGCCGCGACGATGTTCTTGGCCACGTAGCGGCCGGCGTAGGCGGCGCTGCGGTCGACCTTTGACGGGTCCTTGCCGGAAAACGCACCGCCGCCGTGGCGGGCCATGCCGCCGTAGGTGTCGACGATGATCTTGCGCCCGGTCAGGCCGCAGTCGCCCAGCGGGCCACCGATGATGAACTGCCCGGTGGGGTTGATGTGGTAGCGGGTATCCGCGTGCAGCCACTCCTCCGGCAGGACGTGGCGGACGATGTTCTCCATCACCGCCTCCTGGATGTCTTCCTGGCTGATATCCGGGTCGTGCTGGGTGGACAGGACCACCGCGTCGACCGCCACCGGCTTGCCTTCTTCATAGCGCAGGGAGATCTGGCTCTTGGCGTCCGGGCGCAGCCAGGGCAGGATGCCGTCCTTGCGCAGGTGCGCCTGGCGCTCTACCAGGCGGTGTGAGTAATAGATGGGCGCGGGCATCAGCACGTCGGTTTCGTTGGTGGCGTAGCCGAACATCAGGCCCTGGTCTCCCGCACCCTGCTCCTTGTGCGCGCCGGCGCCTTCATCGACGCCCATGGCGATATCCGGTGACTGCTTGCCGATGGCGTTGAGGACGGCGCAGGAACCGCCGTCGAAGCCGAGATCGGAGCTGTTGTAGCCGATGTCCAGGATCACCTGGCGAACGATGTCCTCCAGTTCCACATAGGTGTCGGTGGTCACCTCGCCGGCAATGATGGCCATGCCGGTCTTGACCATGGTCTCCACGGCGACGCGGCCCTCCGGGTCATCTTTGAGGATGGCGTCCAGTACGGCGTCCGAAATCTGGTCCGCCATCTTGTCCGGATGGCCCTCGGATACCGACTCGGAGGTGAAGAGGGAGTATTCGCTCATTTTTTGTCCTTAACTTGCTTGTTGGTGGCCAAACAGGCGCACCTGTACTTGGAATCCGTTGCGCTGCGCGAGGTAGATGCCCGCGACCTCGCTGAGGCCGGCGCTGTGCGCCCAGGCGGTCAGTTCCCCGGGCTCGAAACCCAGCCACAGGTCCCCGCAGGCATCCCGGGCCCAGTCCTGGTCGTGCCGACACAGGTCGGTGACCAGCAGCACGCCGCCGTCTGCGAGGCATTCGGCGAGGTCCCGGAAGATATCTGCCGGTGAGGGCGTATGGTGCAGCACCATGTTGACGACAATAGCGTCGGCGGCCAGCCCCTTGAGCCGTGCGTGCCGCGTGTCACCGTGTATGAATTCGATATTGGAGAGCTTCTCCCCGGCGGCGCGGGCCTCGGACCTCGCCAGCATCTCCGCGGCGTTGTCCAGCGCCACCACCCGCTCGAAGCCTGCGCTCAGGTGGGGCAGGAAGTCACCGGCTCCCGGGCCGACTTCCAGCACCAGGTGGCGCCCCGCCAGCGGTGCCTGTTCCAGGGTTTCGGCGACCGTGTCCGCATATTGCTCATAGCTGGCAATCAGGTCCTGCTGGGCGTGAAACTTGTCGGCGTTCTGCTGGAAAAACTCCCGGGAGGAGCGCACCCGTTCGTCGCGAAGCTCCGCGAGCCGTTGCTCGAGGCCGCCGTCGATCGGCAGCGCATCGACGCTCTGCAGCAGGGCATCCTGCAGCTGGCCCAGCGGTGTAGTGATATCGGGGATGGCGCGGCGGTAGTAGATGGAGTTGCCCTCGCGGCGGCTGGTAATCAGCCCCGGCGCGGACATGACTTTCAGGTGGTGGCTGAGCGCGGGCTGGCGCATCTCCAGCAGGGTGCAGAGCTCCTGCACCGCCAGGGAGTCCTGGCGCAGCAGTTGCAGGACCTGCAGGCGCAGGGAGTCCCCGCTGGCCTTGCACAGGCCGGCGAGTTCTTCGATGGCGGTTTGGGCGCTGCGCTCGTCGCCGTCGTGGGCCTCCCGGGCCTCCTCGCGCGCCTGCCTGTCTGCGAGCATGGCGGGCAAGTCTAGCAGATACCCAAGCTATATCAAAATATTTTGATATAGATTTTTCACGTGTCTCGCTTCTGCCCCGGAGCGGCGGAAAACGGGGCCTTGCGGGCTTTCTCACATTGCCGAACGCAGCCTGTTACGAGAGAATAGCGCTCCTTTTTTGACCACCCCCCAGGAGTGACTTGATGACGTCCCAGACCGACCTCGCGAATGCCATTCGCGCCCTCAGCATGGATGCGGTGCAGAAGGCCAATAGCGGCCATCCCGGCGCACCCATGGGCATGGCGGATATTGCCGAGGTCCTCTGGCGGCATTTCCTGGTGCACAACCCCGCCAACCCGAAATGGCCCAATCGCGACCGCTTTGTCATGTCCAACGGCCACGGTTCCATGCTGGTGTACTCCCTGCTTCACCTGACCGGCTACGACCTGCCGATGGACGAACTGAGGAACTTCCGCCAGCTGCACAGCCTGACCCCGGGGCACCCGGAATACGGCTATGCGCCCGGCATCGAGACCACCACGGGCCCGCTGGGGCAGGGCATCAGCAATGCCGTGGGCATGGCCATCGCCGAGAAGGTGCTGGCGGCCCAGTACAACCGGCAGGAATACCGGGTCGTCGAGCACTTCACCTACTGCTTTGCCGGTGACGGCTGCCTGATGGAAGGCATTTCCCATGAGGTCTGCTCCCTTGCGGGCACCCTTGGCCTGGGCAAGCTGATTGTTTTCTACGACGACAACGGCATCTCCATCGACGGCGAGGTGGACGCCTGGTTTACCGACGACACGCCGGAGCGCTTCGCCGCCTATGGTTGGCAGGTGATTCCCGCGGTGGATGGGCATGACTCCGACGCCGTCAAGACCGCTATCAATCACGCCCGCGCCGATACCGCCCGGCCCACACTGATCTGCTGCAAGACCACCATCGGCAAGGGTGCGCCCAATAAGGAAGGCAGTGAATCCTGTCACGGCGCGGCCCTCGGCGAGGACGAAGTAGCAGCGACCCGTGAAAACATCGGCTGGTCGCACCCGGCCTTCGAGGTGCCCGATGAGATCTACCGCGGCTGGGACGCCCGTCCCGCCGGCGCCGCCGCCGAGGAAGAGTGGCAGCAGGTCATGAATGCCTACACCGCCGAGCACCCGGAGCTGGCGGCTGAGCTGCAGCGCAGGCTGGCGGGAGACTTGCCCCCGAACTTCGCCGCCGAGGCCGAGGCCTATATCCGTCAGTGCCAGGAATCCGGTGAAAAGATCGCCAGCCGCAAGGCGTCCCAGAACTGCCTGAACGCCTACGGTGCCCTGCTGCCGGAACTGTTCGGCGGCTCCGCCGACCTGGCGGGTTCGAACCTCACCATCTGGAGCGGCAGCAAGCCCATCTCCGCCCAGGACGCCAATGGCAACTACCTGTACTACGGCGTCAGGGAGTTCGGCATGTCGGCCATCATGAACGGCATTGCCCTGCACGGCGGCTTCATCAACTACGGTGCGACCTTCCTGATTTTCATGGAGTACGCGCGCAACGCGGTGCGCATGGCGGCGCTGATGAAGCAGCAATCCATCTTCGTCTATACCCACGACTCCATTGGCCTGGGCGAAGACGGCCCCACCCACCAGCCGGTGGAGCAGCTGGCCAACCTGCGCACGACCCCCAATATGTCTACCTGGCGGCCCTGTGACACGGTGGAATCCGCGGTGGCCTGGAAGGCGGCCATCGAACGCCGCGACGGCCCCACCGCCCTGGTGTTTTCCCGGCAGGGGCTGCCGCACCAGCCGCGCAGTGACCAGCAGCTCGCCGACGTGGCCCTCGGCGGGTACATCCTGCAAGAACCGGAAGGCGCGCTGGACGGCATCCTGATTGCCACCGGCTCCGAGGTGCAGCTGGCCCTGGATGCAGCCGCCCTGCTGAAGGACAAGGGCAAGTCCGTCCGGGTGGTCTCCATGCCCAGTACCGACGTGTTCATGGCCCAGGACGCGGACTACCGGGAGCAGGTGCTGCCCTCGGACGTCCTCGCACGGGTGGCGGTGGAGGCAGGCCACGCCGATTACTGGTACAAGTTTGTGGGCCTGGACGGGCGTGTTGTGGGCATGACCACCTTTGGTGAATCGGCCCCCGCCGGCGACCTGATGAAGCACTTTGGCTTCACTGCCGAGAATGTCGCCGACACGCTGGAAGACATCCTGCTGTAGCCGGTGATCAAGCTCGCTATTAACGGCTACGGGCGCATCGGCCGTTGCGTCCTGCGCGCCCTGGTCGAGGGACGCCACCGCGAACGGCTGCAGGTGGTGGCGATCAACGAGATCGCCGACACCGCCACCGTCGTTCATCTTACGCGCTACGACTCCACCCATGGCCGCTTTCGCGCCGACCTCGACGCCCGCGATGGCCAGCTGCTGGTCGACGGTGAGCCCATTGCACTGCTGCGCCAGCCGGATATCGAGCAGTTGCCCTGGGGCGAGCTGGGCATCGATGTCGTGCTGGAGTGCACCGGCACGTTCACCGAGCGCGAGATTGCCGAGAAGCATCTTGCGTCCGGCGCGGGCCGCGTCCTGTTCTCGCAGCCCGCCCGGGCCGATGTGGACGCGACGATCGTCTACGGGGTCAACCAGGAGCATCTGTCCGCGGAGCACCGGATCGTGTCAGCGGCGTCCTGCACCACCAATGGCATCGTGCCGGTGATCGCCGCACTGGAAGACAGCTTCGGCATCGAGAGCGGCACCATCACCACCATCCATTCCGCCATGAATGACCAGCCGGTCCTGGACGCCTATCACCACACGGACCTGCGCAAGACACGCGCCGCCGGCATGAATATCATCCCCATCGATACCGAGCTGGCCCGCGGCGTCGAGCGGGTGCTGCCGGAGATGGCGGGCCGCTTCACCGCCCAGGCCCTGCGGGTGCCGACCCAGAATGTGTCCGCCATGGACCTGGTGGTCCAGGTCAGGAAAGACACCGACACGGCGTCGGTGAACCGCGCCCTGGCCGAGGCGGCAATCCGGCAATATGCGGGCGTACTGGCCTATACCGAAGAGCCCCTGGCCTCCTCGGACTTCAATCACGACCCGCACTCCTGCATCGTCGACGCCAGCCAGACCCGTGTCAGCGGCCAGCGCCTGGTAAAGGTGCTAGTCTGGTTTGATAACGAGTGGGGCTACGCCAACCGCATGCTGGACGTCGCCGCCCACTGGTGCAGCGCCAACTCTTGAGCCCGGAGTAGTGATGAGCAACACGATCCTGAAAATGACCGACCTGGATCTCGCCGACAAGCGCGTCCTGATCCGGGAAGACCTGAACGTGCCCCTGAAAGACGGTGTCATCACCAGCGACGCCCGCATCCGGGCCGCCCTGCCGACCCTGAAGGCCGCCCTGGAGGCCGGTGCGCGGGTGATCGTGATGTCGCACCTGGGCCGGCCCGTCGAGGGTGAGCCGAACGAACAGTATTCCATGAAGCCGGTGGTCGCCTACCTGCAGGACGCCCTCGGTCAGGAGATCGCGCTGACCAACAGCCTGGACGGCGTGGACGTCGCGGCGGGGCAGCTGGCGGTGCTGGAAAACGTTCGCTTCAACGAGGGCGAGAAAGCCAACGACGAGGCGCTGGCCCAACGCTATGCGGCGCTGTGTGATGTGTTCGTCATGGATGCCTTCGGCACCGCGCACCGGGCCCAGGCGTCTACCCACGGGGTCGCCCGGTTTGCGCCGGTGGCCTGCGCCGGCCCGCTGCTGGCGGCGGAACTCGAGGCCCTCGAACAGGCGCTGGCCAATCCGAAGCGGCCGATGCTGGCTATCGTTGGTGGCTCGAAGGTATCCACCAAGCTGACCGTGCTGGAAACCCTGGCGGACAAGGTCGACCAGCTTGTGGTCGGCGGTGGCATTGCCAACACGTTCCTGGCGGCCAGCGGCCAGCCGGTCGGCAAGTCGCTTTGCGAGAGCGAGCTGATCCCCGCCGCGCGCGGATTGATGGACAAGGCGAACATTCCCCTGCCCACCGATGTGGTGACCGGCAAGGAGTTTTCGGAGAGTGCGGAGGCAGTGACCAAGGCGGCCTCCGAGGTGGCCGAGGACGACATGATTTTCGACATCGGCCCCGACAGCCGCGAGCAGATCGGCGCCATGCTGCGCGAAGCGGGCACCATCATCTGGAACGGCCCCGTCGGCGTCTTCGAGTTTGACCAGTTTGCCGGCGGCACCGAGGCCCTCAGTCGTGCCATCGCCGACAGCGCGGCGTTCTCGCTGGCGGGCGGCGGCGACACCCTCGCGGCCATCGACAAGTACGGCATCGCCGACCAGGTGTCCTATATTTCCACCGGCGGTGGTGCCTTTCTCGAGTATGTTGAAGGGAAGAAGTTACCCGCGGTCGCCATTCTCGAAGAACGCGCACGAAACACCTGACGGGAGACAAACAAGCCATGGCAATGATCAGCATGCGACAACTTCTGGACCACGCCGCCGAGCACGGCTACGGGGTGCCGGCGTTCAATGTGAATAACCTGGAGCAGACCCGCGCCATCATGGAGGCCGCCAGCGAGACCAACAGCCCGGTGATCATGCAGGCCAGCGCCGGCGCCCGCAAATACGCGGGCGCGCCGTTCCTGCGCCACATGATCCAGGCGGCGGTAGAGGAGTTCCCGCATATTCCCGTGGTGATGCACCAGGATCACGGCGTCAGTCCGGCGGTTTGCCAGCGCTCGATTCAGCTGGGCTTCACGTCGGTGATGATGGACGGCTCCCTGGGCGAGGACGGCAAGACGCCGATGAACTACGACTACAACGCCTCGGTCACGCGCCGCGCAGTGGACATGGCCCATGCCTGCGGCGTCTCGGTGGAGGGGGAGCTGGGCTGCCTGGGATCCCTCGAAACCGGCGAGGCGGGCGAAGAGGACGGGATCGGCGCCGAGGGTACGCTCACTCACGACCAGCTGCTGACCGACCCTGAAGAGGCGGCCCAGTTTGTCGCGGATACCGATGTGGATGCGCTGGCCATTGCCTGCGGCACCAGCCACGGCGCCTACAAATTCAGCCGCCCGCCCACCGGCGACATCCTGGCCATCGACCGCATCAAGGAAATCAACCAGCGTATTCCCAACACGCATCTGGTGATGCACGGCTCTTCCTCGGTGCCCCAGGACTGGCTCGCCATCATCAACGAGTACGGCGGCGAGATTCCCGAGACCTACGGCGTGCCGGTGGAGCAGATCCAGGAGGGCATTCGCCACGGGGTGCGCAAGGTCAATATCGATACCGACCTGCGGCTGGCCTCCACCGGGGCCATTCGCCGCTTCCTCGCGCAGAATCCCGCCGAATTCGACCCGCGCAAGTACCTGAAGGAAACCATGCAGGCGATGAAGGACATCTGCATCGCACGCTACGAGGCCTTCGGTACCGCGGGCCAGGCCGACAGGATCACGCCCCTGTCGCTATCTGCGATGACGGACCGATACGCCGGGGGCGAGCTCCAGCAGGTGGTGAAGGCCGCCTGATGCTGCTGCTCCGAACGGGTACCTTCGCCGGGACCCACTGATACCGATGGATATGGTCGCCGCCTTCCTCACGATCCTGTTCGTGATGGACCCGCTGGGCAATGTCCCGATATTCCTCAGCGTGCTCAAGGATGTGCCCGAACACCGGCGCATCCCGGTCATTCTCCGGGAGCTGATATTCGCCCTGCTGATCCTGATGCTGTTTCTGGTGGGCGGCGCCTGGTTCCTGGACCTGCTGCAGCTCAAGCAGGAGTCCATTAGCATCGCCGGGGGCATCATCCTGTTCATCATCGGCCTGAAGATGATTTTCCCCATGGGTGCCATCGTGATGGACGACCTGCCGGACGGCGAACCCTTCCTGGTACCGCTGGCCACGCCCTGCGTGGCGGGGCCCTCGACCATGGCCATCGTCATGCTGTTCGTGCACCGCAGCCCCGACCGCATGCTGGAGCTGGGTGCGGCGCTGTTTGGCGCCTGGCTGGTGTCGTCGGTGGTGCTGCTGCTGGCGCCCACACTGTTTCGCCTGCTGGGCAAACGCGGGCTGATCGCCACCGAGCGGCTGATGGGTATGTTGCTGGTGATCATTTCCGTGCAGATGTTCTTCGATGGTATCGACCGGTTCCTGGATGCCGGCTGACAATCCATTCCCGCGACCCACGCTGGCAGCGTTCGAGCCGGGCGCCATGCCGGCTGACGCCGGGAGCTACCTCGCGTTCTACGGTCTGGAGCTTTCGACTGACTTCCCCGGCTGCACCCACAGCCTCGGCTTTATTCCCTCCGGCGACCACCGGCTGGCCCTGCAGACCTGGCAGCTGCCCGGGGCCACGGAAACCCTGCAGCTGGTGCACGGCTACTTCGACCATGTGGGGCTGTATGGGCACCTGGTCCGGTTTGGCCTGTCGCTGGGCTACAACGTGGTGGCCTTTGACCTGCCGGCCCACGGCCTGTCAGGCGGCCCGCGGGATGAGATCCGGGACTTCGCCGAGTACCGGCAGGCCCTGCTGGACGTACTTGAGGTCACGGCCTTCCTGGAAGGCCCACGCCATGTCATCGCCCAGAGCACCGGCGGCGCCGCGGTGATGGACTACCTGCAGCATGAGCAGAATGCCTTCGACAAGATTGTGCTGCTGGCGCCGCTGATCTGGCCCCACGGCTGGCACCGCGTGAACCTGACTTACCTGGCGCTGCACCGCTTTGTGGACGAGGTGCCCCGTCGCTTTGCGGAAAACTCCCAGGACCCGGACTTCCTGGAGTTCCTGCAGCGGGACCCGCTGCAGTCCCGGGTGATACCGGTGTGCTGGGTGGGTGCCCTGCGGCGATGGATTGGTGCATTTCTCGCACGGCCCCCCTGTCCGGAGGCCTTGCTGGTGTTGCAGGGCGACAGCGACGGAACCGTTGACTGGCGTCGCAATCTAAAACAGATGACGCGGTCATTCCCGGCCGCCCGCATTGAAACGTTGCCCACCGCGAGGCATCATCTGGTCAATGAACATTCGGACATTCGCGAAGACTTCCTCGGCCGGATCCGGGACTATCTTCGCACTGGCCCTGCTTCTTCTTAGCGGCTGCGCGACAGCCCCCACTGAAGTTTCGCCTGTTACCGACGAGCAGTCGGCCGCCCTGTTGGCGGGGGATCCGATTCTCAGGGGCAGGCCCCTGCCCCCGGTTCCCGATAACGATATCCTGGCCATGGACACAGACATGCACGCGTTTGTCGAGCGCCATGTCGAGAGATCCACGCGCCTGCCGCAGCGACTGGACCAGCTCCTGTACGCGGTGATCGAAGACACCAGTTTTGGCCTGAACTACGAGGGCCGAACGCGTACCGCCGCGGAGACTTTCCACGAACGCAACGGCAACTGCCTGGCCTTTACCAATATGTTTGTCGCCATGGCGCGCTCCGTGGGCCTGAAGGCGACCTTCCAGGAAGTGGACATCCCCCCGGTCTGGGATCGCCAGGGCGACACCATCGTGCTCAACCGGCACGTCAATGTGAACGTGGAGAATGTGAACGACGGCGGGCCGGCGGGCATGTTGACGGTCTGGGGCAAGCGCAACCAGCACGGTCGCGTCATCGATTTCAATGTCACCGACTTCCGCACGTTTTTCAGAACGGAGCTGATCTCCGATGAACGCGCCTTTGCCCACTACTACAGTAACCTGGGTGCGGAGGAGGTGCGCGACGGCAATGAAGCCCTGGCGCTGGCCTACCTGCGCAAGTCGGTCGAGTATGAGCCGAGCTTTGCCGCCGCCTGGACCAATCTCGGTGTGCTTTACTCACGCGTCGGGGATTACGCCATGGCGAAGTTGGCCTACGAACGCAGCCTGTACCACGATGCCGACAACGTCACGACCCGCAGCAACCTGGCCAGCGTGCTGCAGCAGCTCGGTGAAACCGAGCGCGCCAATGCGCTGCTGGAAGAAGTGGAGAGCTACCGCAATCGCAGCCCCTACTTCCGCTACCACCTGGCCACCGCGGCGGTCGGTGAGGGTAACTACGAGGAAGCCCTGGATCACCTGAAGTACGCCGTGCGCAAGCAGCCCAAGGAAGAGCGCTTCCACTTCGCCCTCAGCGTTGTGTACACGGCCATGGGTGACTACGACAAGGCAGAGCGGGAACTGTCTGAGGCCAAGTCACTGGCAGCAAACCCGTTCAATCGCCAGCGCTACGATATCAAGCTGCGCCAGCTCAGGATCAGTGCAGAAGAGTCCCTCGCGGATACCTGACCCTAACGGGAATACACAAGGGCCTGGGCGAACAACTTGTCGTCCATGACCACGGGCTCCGAACGCTGCTGACTGAAGCCTCTCTCCTCCAGCTCAGATCCCCATGCGGCCAGCGCCTCCTCGCTGAGGGCCGCAGACATCAGATCCTGCATTCTCGCCTCGAAGGCATCGCACTCCTGTTCCAGTGCGTCGAGCATGGCCAACCGCTGTGAGAGCGACTGGGTCCGCATCGCAGTGGCGTCAAAGGGCGCCATGCAGCCCCGCAGGAAAAAGTGATAGTTCTCCGGCGTGGCGGCCTTTGCCGCCGCGTCGTGAAGCGAGCCGGTGGCGTCGTTGAGTCGGGCGCGCAGTTTCTCGCAGGCCCGGTCCTTTGCCGGGTCCCTGCCCGCTCGCAGCACCTCGTCCAGCTTGATCTGTAGCTTCCTGGCGATGTCCGCGGCCTTGGAGGCGCGGCAGGCCCGATAGTCGTCCAGGGACTCCTGGCCCTGGCGAATGACGTGGGAATCGGTGCGGTGGCACATGAAAGCCACGGTCGCCCCCGAAGGCTCCAGTATGCGGTCCAGTTCGGCGATCGTGGCGGCGCGCTCGCCGTACTCTATTCCGAACTGGCTGATCGCCAGGGAATAGGCGCCGGCGTCCAGCTGGGTGTCTTCCAGCCGCCGGCCCGACAGGAAGTGAATATCGGCGAGAAGCTTTCGCGCGGCCGGATCATTGGGTGTCTTGATCTCGGCGAAGTCGAGGGCGTCGATCTTGAGGTCAAGGCCGCTGTCGCGACTGTACCCGGCCGCCAGCAGTGCGAGTGCGCCGTTGCCGCAGGCCAGGTCCACCAGTCTCGCACCGGCTGGCAGGCCCTCAAAGATCCCGTTCCAGAATTCGGCCACTTCCCGGTCGTAGTTCTGGGTGAAGATGCCCTGGAACGTGGTGATCGACCCCGCCTTCCAGTAGGCGCTCCACTGGTCGGCGCCGAGACGGCTCACTGTTTCTGGTTCCACTGGAACCAGAAATTCGCGGCTATTGTGATGCGCGGCCGCTCACCGACATAGGGCTCGATGGCGTGGTAGAGGTAGGAGGGAAAGACCACCAGCTCTGCCGGCTTGAGGCGGAAGCGCTTGGAGTCGAAGTTGATCTCGCTGGTCCAGTGGCGGTTGGCCGCGTCCAGGTACATGTTGGCCCCGTGGCGCGGGTCGAAGAAGGTTACCCGGCCCGACTGGTTGACATCGGCGATCTCTTCGTCGCCCGGGTCGACGCAGAAAATTGCGCTCCAGGAGGCCATGGCGTGATTGTGAGGCGGGAAGTAGCCACCGGAGCGGGTGATATGGAACCAGCAGTGGCAGCCGAAGCGCATGTTGTTCAGCTGCTCGTCGTTGAAATCACCGGTGTACTTAACGACGCTGCGGACTTCCTGGTAGAAAAAGTTCTTGAACTCGGCGATGCGCGGGTCCGGCCAGTTGAGAAAGTCGAAGCTGGACTCGAACAGGGCGTCGTGGGAATCCTGGGGCGGCTTGGGGTGGGCGCGCTCTGGCTTCTCATTCTCGAGGGCCACGTCGCGCATGGACTTTGCGAGGTCGAGCCGGCCGGTGTCGCGGCGCACCAGCGGCGAGGCCCAGGCATAGTAAAGGTCTTGCATGCTGTAAAGAAAATCCGGGTTGCCAGAAACGAAAAAGCCCCGGATGTTGCCATCCGGGGCCCAAGTCTACAGCAACTAACTGCGGCTTAGAAACGCCAGGTCGCAGTAGCGGTGTAAACGCGACCAGCCACGTCGTACAGACCCGTGGAGATGTCGCTGGTGGTGGTGGTCCAACCGGTACCGATGCTGTCGATTTCCGGATCTTCGTCACCGATGTTACGAACACCCAGTGCCAGCTCCAGGCCAAAGCCGGAAGTCCAGGTACCGTTGATGTCGTGACGATCCCAGCTGTCGTAGGACGCGTTGATGGTGCCGCCTTCGTGCTCGTCGATCCAGATGTAGGTGTACGAGACGTTGAAGTCGGTGTACGCCCAACCCAGGTTGAAGTTGATCTGGTTCTCCGGGAAGGAAGCGTCGCCAGGACGGTCGAAGACCGGACCGCTAGCCAGCGGCTGCTCGTCGTAGGTCTGGAGGTTGGACCAGGTCAGCTGTCCCAGCCACTCGCCGAAGCTTGAGCTGTAGCTGTACTGGGCGCGTACGTCGATACCTTCCACTTCGAAGGTCGCCACGTTGCCGAACACGTTGGTGATACCGCAGTCCGGAGCGGAGCTCAGGTCTACAGCACCGATACAGCGGGTGATCGGGCCAACGGTGCCGTCGGTGGTCGGCGCGCGGTTAACGACAATACCGCTGGGCAGCGTGCCTGCGGCTTCCAGCGCCAGCACGTCTTCCAGTGCCAGGGTGGTGATCTGGTCGTCTACTTCTACGTTCCAGTAGTCGATGGAGAACTCCAGGTTATCGATCGGGCTTACGACCACACCGACGTTCCAGGACTCGGAAGTTTCAGCTTCCAGATCCGGGTTACCACCGGTGAACTCGTCAACCTGGCTGGAGGAGCAGTCCGCATCGGCAATGCCCTGTGAGCGGCAGCGGGTAAGGTCCTGAATCGTCTCGAAAGACTGTGACAGGGCCTGGCCGACGTCGCCCAGGTTCGGGGCCTTGAAGCCTTCACCGTAGGAGGCGCGCAGGCTCAGCCACTCGGTGGCTTCCCAACGACCGGAGATGGACGGGGACACTTCGTCACCGAAGTCATCGTAGTCGTCCCAGCGAACGGCAACGTTCAGGGTTACGCTGTCGAGAACGGGGATCTCGGCTTCGCCGAATACCGCCCAGCGCTCGCGCTCACCCGCAGAGGAGTTACCCGCAGAACCGGTGACGTTGCCGGCTTCGCGCAGGTTGTCGTACTGGTCCTTGTACTTCTCGTCGGCGTACTCGACGCCCGCTGCCCAGCCGATCTTACCGGCCGGCAGGTCGAACGCGGTGCCGTCCAGGGTGAGGCCAGCGTGCGTGTACTCGGTCTCCAGGTCGCGCATCAGCGTGGCGGCCGTGCCCTGTACCGCGGAAGCGTTGTCGGGGTTGGTCGGATCCAGGTAGTTGTAGCTACCGTCGGCGATGGCGTCTTCGATGGCGCTGGTGATGACGTAGGTATCACCCTCGGAGTTGGCGTCGTACTCGTAGTAGCGAGCGAACACATCGTAGTTGATGTCGAAGGCCGTACCGATCTTGCCCTGGAAGCCGAATACGGTGTCGATTTCCTTGATGCTGATGTTGTCATCGCGGTTGCCGTGACCGATGAAGCGGTGGAACAGGCCGAACTCTTCACCGAAGGGGTTCAGCGGGGCGTCTGCCGCAACCGTCACGAAGCCTACCGCCGGCGCGTATCGGCCAAAGGTGTCGGAGTCCGTGAAACGGTTTTCCAGGTACATCTGGTGGTCGGAATTGATGTTGTAGCGAGCGTCCAGGAAGGTAGAAGTACGCTCCAGGCCACCGGTCAGCATGGACAGGTTGGCGTAGGGGAAGCCACAGCCTTCACCGGGGATGCCCAGCGGATCAACAACCGGTACGTAGACGCTCTCGTCACACTCACCGACCTGGAAGCCGCTTGAGAAGTCGGTAGCGAAACCGGTGTTACCACCGGCGGATACGCCCACGGTGTCAACGTCGTGACGGGGCAGGCCGCCGGCCGGGTTCGGGTTGACCGTTGCCTTGGAGTAGTCGCGGTCGGCGTCGAAGATCGGGTCGCGCTTGTAGTAGTCAATGCTGAACAGCACGCTACCTGAGTTGGTGGACTGACCGAAGGTCATGGACGCGCGGTTGGTGTAGGCGTCGTCCTGGTCCGGCTCGTCGCGGCCGATGGAGATCTCTGCACCGGAGAACTCCTTGCGCATGATGACGTTTACAACACCACCGATCGCGTCAGCACCGTAGATCGCGGAAGCGGAGTCGGTCAGGACTTCGATGCGGTCAACAGCAGCCAGCGGGATGGTGTTCAGGTCAACAGCCGTGGTACCGGTCAGCGGGTTGGAGGCGACACGGCGGCCGTTGATCAGGACCGAGGTGTACTCAGAACCCAGGCCTTTCAGGTCAACCAGGGATACCTGGCCAAAGCTGGAGCCGGACTGGTCACGGAAAGAACCGAGGGTGTTGAAAGTCATTTCGCGCAGGGCCTGGGTCACGGTGGTGGTGCCACGCAGTTCCAGGTCTGCCTTGTCCAGGGTGGTTACCGGACGGGGAGTGTCCGCAACGGCGCCGCGGATACGCGAACCGGTGACGATCACCTCTTCTACTAGTGCTTCTTCCTGGGCGGTTGCCACGTTGGGCAGCAGCGCTGACGCGCTCAGGCCCACGGCGGCACCCACGGCCATGGAGAGCCGAGTCTTCTTGAACATATTGATTCCCCTGTAAGGTATGTTGCTCAAAGTTATTGTCGTTAGTGGCTATTAGCCACGAGACGCACACTTTAAACGAATAAGCCCACCCTGCCCTCACTGCCGGGGGCGAAAATGTAACAAATTCACATAATCAGGCCCCCAATTGGGGCCGGTGGTGGGAACTGTCGGGGAAAACCCGCGAAAGCGCAGTTAATTTGCGGCTATTTGATGCGTTTGACGCCGATCGCCTTACCGGCCGCAACCAGCTTCATGTTGTAGTTACCGAAGAAACCCTTGTAGATCACAACCCGGGTATCTTCGCCGGAATACTGGTAGCGGCCGTCGACCCGCTGCTTCCAGATCTGACCGTTGTCGAGGTAGAACACCGTGTCGCCCTTCCAGCCCTTGAAGGGCTGCTTGATGCTGGCGGTGATCTCGAACTCCTCCTCGACTTCTTTCACCTCTGTGCTGGTTTGCCTGACGGTTTCGGCCTCGCCGACGGTATAGCGGATCAGCCAGTCGTCCAGGGCCTCGAGTTCCTCGTCGCTGAGCTTGTCCAGGCCCGCCGCGTTGAACTGTTCCGGTGTCATCAGCGTTCGCACCCCCGGGAAATCGTCCTTGTCGGCGGACACTGCTGAAAAGCTTATTAAAATCAGTGAGATAAAGGCGGCGGCTGTGGCTTTCATGGGAGGCTCGGGATTGTCTTCATGGAAAGAGGTCAGAAACGCTGGCTGAGTTTGGCGTACCAGAAGCGGCCGCGCAACTCGTGGCTGCGGCCGTCGAAGTTGTCGTTGAAGGCGGAGGCGGCAAAAGGCGGGTTCTCGTCGAACAGGTTGTCGATGCCCAGGGACGCTCGCAGGCCGTTGTACACATTGAAGACGTAGCTGAACTGCAGGTCGTGGACCACCCAGGAATCGATGTCCCGGCGCCGGGTGGAGCTGGGCACGGCCTCGCTCATTTCACTGATGAAGTGCAGGTCGTAGCTGCCGCGCCAGCGTTGCCTGGCCCACTGCAAACCGAGCGTCCCTTTCCACTCGGGGATGCCGCCGAGACCCTCCGAGGCGGGGTCGATAAACTCACCTGCCAGGTCCACGGTGGGTGAGTCCTCGTCCAGCTGGGTGGTGTACTCGTCGATATAGGACAGGTCGAAGGCCGTGGACCACTGGCCCCAGTCGCGGGTGGGCAGGCGGTAGTTGAGACTGAAATCGATGCCCCGGACCCGGCGCTCGCCGACATTGAGATTGCTGGCGCTGACGTGCAGCAGATTGCCGGCGTCATCGCGAGTTACCTGGTTGGCGAAGCTGCCGTTGGTGGCGTTCTGGTTGACGATGAACTGGGCGGAAGAATCGACAACATTGTCCGTGTCGATATCGAAGTAGTCGACAGACACGCTCAGCCCGGGCGTGTCGTCAGGCGTCCACACCAGGCCGATGCCGTAGGTCGTCGCACTCTCCTCGTCGAGGTCGTCGTTGCCCCCGGTCACGGTCAGGAACTGGTTGCGGCTGGGGTCCGCCAGCTGCGTGCAGCCCGGCAGGCGGCCGACATTCGCGGGGATGGTGCAGGGATCCGAGATGAAGGATTGCGATTCCGTCGCTCCCTGGTAGAGCTCATTCAGGGTGGGGGCCCTGAATCCCTGGGCGTAGGTGGCGCGGAACATCCAGGACGGCGTCAGCTGCATGCGCACGCCGACCTTGGGGTTGGTGGTGCTGCCGAAGTCGCTGTAGTGGGAGTAGCGCAGGGCCAGCTCAAGGTCGAACTGCTGGCCCCGGTCGTTGGAACGCCACATGGGGGCCACGCTCTCGAAATAGACTTCCGTGACCCGTCGGTCGCCCTCGGTGGACTGGAAATTTGCGCCGCCGATGGTGCCGATACTCGCCAGCAGCGGGTCCGGATTCTTTTCCGTGGATTCATCCCGGTACTCCACGCCCGCGGCGAATTCCACCGGGCCCTGGGGCAGATCCAGCAGCTTGCTGTAGGCCGTGAAGCTAGTACTTACCAACTCGCTTTCCCCTGTTACCTTGCCGGGTACCGCCAGGAAATCGAGCTGGTCCTGGTCGATACTGCCGGGCAGCCCGAACAGGTCGATGGGCACGCAGCCGTCGACGTTCTGCCCCTGGCACTGCGCCGCCGGGCCCACACCGCGGCGCAGCCGTTCGGCGTTGATGATGCCGGACAGGGTCTCCCGGGCTTCACTTTCACTCCAGTCCAGTGACCACTCCCAGCTCCAGTCCGCCGCGAGGCCTTCCAGCAGGATGCCGATGCGCGTGACCTCGGAGGTGTTTTGCTGGATTCGCGGCGGCAGTTCCACCAGGCGTCGGCGCAGGTCCGCGATGGGCACACCGAAGGGGTTGAAGATGTTGTCAGCGGCCACGGTGATCGGTTCCAGCTCGAAGGCGGTGAAAATCGGTGTGGGCGCGAGGCTGGCGCGGGCATTGGTTTCGATGTAGCTGGCCTCCAGCGAGCCGGTCACC
Organism: Halieaceae bacterium; assembly: GCA_965601975.1. Classification (GTDB taxonomy): domain Bacteria; phylum Pseudomonadota; class Gammaproteobacteria; order Pseudomonadales; family Halieaceae; genus JANQIO01. Next base: position 4,615,203 of record OZ271856.1, on the reverse strand, counting down.
AGCTCACTGAAGTCGTAGCTGGCGGAGAGGTACACGGAGTCCCGCTCCGAGGGCACCAGCGAGCTGGTGAAATCGGGAAAATTGAACAGGTCCTCGGGGCCTGCGGGCCGATACTCGCCGCTGTCGACATCCCGTATCACGGTGCGGCCGTCGGGTAGCGTGACCCGGGCGCTGGGGGTGGCGCTGGAGCGCAGGTCCGCGCCCCCGCGGCTGCGGCCGTCGGCAGACTCGGAAATACCGCGGTCGCGGGCAGAAATCTCGGACTGGTCGAAGTGGGTGGCCGAGATGAACAGCGAGCCGTGTTTGAACCCTGTGCCGTACTGAAGGGTTGTGGTCAGGGTGTCGCCGTCGCCCTCCTCGGTGATGCCCGCATACTGTTCCAGCAGCAGGCCGTAGAAGTCCTCCTTCATGATGATATTGACCACGCCGGCGATGGCGTCCGAGCCGTAGATGGCCGAGGCGCCGTCCTTGAGGATCTCGATCCGCTGCACCGCCGCCGGGGAGATGCTGTTGAGGTCCACGGACTCGCCGGCAAGACCGTCGTTGGCCACCCGCCGCCCGTTGATCAACACCAGGGTGCTGGAGGCCGGCAGGCCCCGCAGGGTGACCGTAGCGGTACCGTCTCCGCCATTGCTGATCGCGGTGCTGGTGGCGTTGCCGGACACGGAGGGCAGGTAGCGGAGGATCTCGCCCAGGGTCTGCGCGCCGGTGAGCTCGATATCCGGGGCGGAGATCACGTCGACCGGGGCGGAGCCCTGCAGGGTGCTGCGCTTGATCCTGGAGCCGGTAATCCGGTTGCCGTAGACATAGAGCTCCTCGATCCCCGGCACGTAGAGGGGGTGCATGACCAGCAGCTGTTCATTGTTGGGGCAGGAATTGTCCCGGCTGCAGCTTGCGTCGTAGATCGCCACGATCCGGTCATCGATCAGGCGCCACGCAAAGCCGGTATCGGCCAGCAGCGCGTCCAGCGCTTCCTCCGGCGACAGGCTGCCGCTGATCCGTGGCGACTCGATACCGCGGATCAGGGGGTCAGAGAAAACAATTGCCAGGCCGCTCTGGTGGCTGAACTGGATGAGCGACTCTGAGAGCGCCTGGCCCGCGAGGTCGAAATCGTATTTGACCTGGGCGAAGCTGGCGCAGGGGAGGCACCACAGAACCAGGAACCAGCGAGCGAGCAGCGCTGACAACGTGGTGTGCGCCCGTGCGTTCACAGGCGAAAACTTAGCTTATGGCGGTGTCTCGATCAACCGGGCTAGAGCGGGGCCCGGGTCAGCTGGATGCTGCCGTCCGCCAGCGCCACGCTGCGCACGCCGACGGTGTGCTCCAGCGCCAGCAGGATGCTGTCGAGGTCTTCAAGGCGGAATACCCCGGATACGGTCGTACTGGCCAGCCCGGGCTCCGCGATCACAATCTCTGTCGGGTGATAGCGCGAAAGCTCGTCGACCAGCTGGGCCAGGGACATTTGCTCGGCCACCAGTTTGCCATCGCGCCAGGCCAGCAGGTTGTCCGCGGCCACCTCGGAGGCCCGGGCGAGACCGCTGCGGTCGCCGGTGATGCGCTGGTTGCGGCGCAGGATTTCAGACTGTGCCGGACGGGTATTGGGCGCGTCGAGCTCGGTAACGCGCACCACGCCGTGGGTGACGGTAATCTCGCTGACTTCACCGCGCAGCATGACGCTGAAGGCGGTGCCCAGCACGCGCACTTCCGTATTGCCGGCGATCACGATGAACGGTCTCGCGGTGTCCCGGGCCACGGTGAAGAACGCCTCACCCCGCTGCAGCTCGACCCGACGCAGGCCCGCGTCAAATTGCACGTCGAGTGCGGTGCGTGTATTGAGCTGGATCTGGCTGCCGTCTTCCAGGTCGACCAGGAGCTGCTCGCCCAGTTCGGTCTGGAAGTGCTGTCGCTCGCCGCCCAGCTGCAGCGCGGGTGCCAGCAGTACCGCGACCATGACGGAGGCAGCGAGGGCGAGGCCGGTGGCGAGCCAGCGCCGGCGGGAAGTATCGAGCTCCGGAACAGGTTTGTGGCCAGGCTCCAGCTGCGTGTCCTGCGGCCGGTCCTTGAGGATTTCGAGGTCTTCCCACATGGCCAGCATCGCATCCATGGCCTCGCCATGGGCGGGGTTAGCGGCCAGCCACAGGGCGAATGCCTCGCGATCGGCCTCCGAGACATCGTCCGCGCGCAGGCGGGCAATCCACTGGCACGCCTGGTCGTGCATGGCACCTTTTAGTGCATTTTCAGTCCGTGACAGCGTCATTGGATCCCCATGATCTCAATAGTGCACTTTATTCGACCAGAAACACCCGCGACATGAATCAATATCGGGCAATTTCCTCGGTTATGCCACTAAAACGTTACAGCCGCCGCTTACCTCAATAAAAACCCATCATTTTGCGACCCAGGTCCCTATTCCGGCGGATTTCCCTCTGCATAGTACTCGGCCAGCGCTTCCCGGCAGGCTTTAAGGGCCTGCAGGATGTATTTCTCCACGCTGGAGACAGACACGCCCAGTTCGCGGGCAATGTCCCCATAGGACAGCCCCGCCGTTCGGTGCAGCAGGAACGCCTGCCGGCATTTTTCCGGCAGCGCATCCACCGCGGCATAGATGCGCGCGAGTTTCTCCCGACTGCTCACTATCTGTTCCGGGGAGGCGATATCTGCCAGGTTCTCCGGGATCTCGCCCTCACCGATCTCGCGGCTCTCAGCCTTCAGGAAGCGGAAGTGCAGCTGCCGGCGCCGCAGCTGGTCGACGGCAAGATTGGAAGCGACCTGGAACAGGAAGGCCCGGGCATTGTCGAGCTGGTCGGGGTGTTCCAGGCGGTACAGCCGCACGAACGTCTCCTGGGCGACCTCTGCCGCATCGGCGGGGTTGTCGAGTTTGCGGGTGAGGAAGCGCTCCAGGGCCGGGCCATAGCGCTCGGCCAGCTGGCTCAGGAAACGGGCCTTTTCGTCCTCCACGTGGCTCCCCGGGAGCAGGTCTAGTAGAGGTGGCAGGCGATCATGCGCTGCTCGTCGATGAACTTCGGGACAGGCGTTTCCTCGCGACAGCGCTTGGTGACCTCCGGGCAGCGGTCGGCGAAGCGGCAGCCCGGTTTAGGATTGATGGGTGAGGGAATCTCGCCCTGGGGCGGCTGGTGGACGCGCGCCTTTTCCTTCTGCGGGTCCGCTACCGGGTTGGAGGCGATCAGCATGCGCGTATAGGGGTGCTTGGGAGAGAAATAGACCTCTTCCGAGGGCCCCTCCTCGATCACCGAGCCCAGGTACATCACCGCCATGCGATCGCAGAGGTAGCGCACCATGGACAGGTCGTGGGCAATGAACAGCAGGGTCAGCCCGAGGCTCTCCTTCAGCTCCTGCAGCAGGTTGATGACCTGGGCCTGTACGGAGACGTCCAGCGCCGAGATGGGCTCGTCGCAGACCACGAAGCGCGGCTTGACGATGAGTGCCCGGGCGATGCCGATCCGCTGGCGCTGTCCGCCGGAAAACTCGTGTGGATAGCGATTGGCGTGATCCCGCTTCAGGCCCACCCGCTCCAGCCACTGGGCCACCAGCTCCCTATAGTCGCTGTTGCCGCCGCCGGCTTGCAGCCGCAGCGGTTCCGAGACGATTTCCTGGATGGTCATCCTCGGGTTCAGCGAGGTGTAGGGGTCCTGGAAGATCATCTGGATGTTGGTGGACAGCTCCTGGAAGTCCTTCTGTGTATAGCTTTCCGGCAGCAGCTTGCCGCGAAACAGGATTTCCCCGCTGGTCTTGTGGGTCAGCCCCGCCAGGGTCTTGCCCAGCGTCGACTTGCCACAGCCGCTCTCTCCCACCAGCCCGAGAATCTCGTTCTCGGCGATATTGATCGACACCCCATCCACCGCGTGGACAACCCGGCCCCGGCCGATGTTGAAGTGGGTCTTGAGGTTGCGAACTTCAACCAGCATGGGTTTTCTCCCCGGCGCGGTCGTCCAGCAGCCAGCAGGCGGCGCTGTGGCCGTCGGCGATGATGGTGGTGTCCGGATCGACCCGGTTGCAGACGCGCATGGCCTGCGGGCAGCGTGGATGGTAAGCGCAGCCCTTGGGCGGAGAGAACAGGTCCGGCGGGCTGCCGGCTATGGCCTCCAGCCGGTCCTTGCCGCGCTGGTGCATATCCGGCATGGCGAGCTTCAGGCCCTGGGTGTAGGGATGGCTGGAGCGATAGAAAACATCTTCGACGGAGCCGTACTCGACGACTTCCCCTGCGTACATCACCGCGACCTTGTCGGCCATGCGCGCCACCACGCCGAGGTCGTGGGTGATCAGGATGATGGCCATCTTGTCCTCGCGCTGGATTTCCTTCATCAGCTCGAGCACCTGGTCCTGGATGGTCACATCCAGGGCGGTGGTGGGTTCGTCGGCGATCAGCAGCTTCGGCGTGCAGGCCAGGCTCATGGCGATCATGACCCGCTGCAGCATGCCGCCGGAAAACTCGAAGGGATACTGCTTCGCGCGCTGTTTGGCTTCCGGGATGCGGGTGCGTTCCAGCAGGCGCAGGGCTTCCGCCAGCCCCGCCTCCCTGGTGAAGCCGCGATGCACCACGAGGGTCTCGGCGATCTGGTCACCGATACGCATGGTCGGGTTGAGGGAGGTCATGGGGTCCTGGAAGATCATGCCCATGTTGGCGCCGCGCACGCGGTTCAGCTGGTTCTGGTCCAGACCGATCAGCTCTTCGCCCATCAGCTTCGCGGAGCCGCTGGTGATGCGGCCCGGCGGCATGGGGATCAGGCCCATCAGGGCCTGCACGGTGACCGACTTGCCGCAGCCGCTCTCTCCCACCACCGCCAGCGTCTCGCCGGCCTTGACGTCGTAGGACACCCCGCGCACCGCCCTGACGACGCCGCCGAACGTGTCGAACTCGACTTCCAGATCCTTGACCGACAATACCGGGACGTTTTCCGTCACGTGCCGCTCCTCATGCGCGCATCCATGGCGTCGCGCAGGCCGTCACCCAGCAGGTTGAACGCCAGCACGGTAATACTGATGAACAATGCCGGGAACATCAGCTCGTGGGGGTGCGAGAGCATGGTGCGGATGCCGTCATTGCACATGGAACCCCAGGAGGGTGTCGGCGGCACTACGCCCATCCCGATAAAGGACAGGAACGCCTCGGTGAAGATCGCGCTGGGAATCGCAAAGGTCAGCGACACCAGCAGAACGCCCATCACGTTCGGCAGGATATGGCGGAACACCAGGTAGGGCGCCGTCGCCCCCATCATCCGGGCCGCGTTGATATAGGCCTCTTCGCGAATCTGCAGGACCTGGCCGCGCACCAGCCGGGCGGTAGCCGGCCACAACAGCAGCACCAGCGCCAGCAGCATGGGGCCGATGCCGCTCTCCCCCGGCCCGAGGCCGAAGGCGATCTTGAACAGGATCATAAACAGCAGGAACGGCAGCGCGATGACGAAATCCGCAAAGCGCATCATGATGTTGTCCGTGCGGCCGCCGCTGTAACCGGCGAGCCCGCCGTAGACCAGGCCGATGGCCACGTAGATCAGCGGGGCGCAGATGCCGATAAACAGCGAGGTGCGCGCGCCCCACATCAGTCGCGCCAGCATATCCCGGCCCAGGTAGTCGGTGCCCAGGGGGTGCGACTCCAGGCGTATCATCTGCCCCACAACGTCTCCCTCGGCGGCGTCCTCGGCCACCAGGCCCCGCCGACGAGCCTCCGACAGCAGGATGGCCTGGTCGACGCCGACGGCCAGGGTGCTGTAGGCGCGCGCTTCCCGGCCCCCGTACACGGCGACGATGGAATAGTAGTAGCGACGCGTTTCCAGGCTCAGCCGATCCCGGTAGCTGAGTTCCTGGGGCAGCAGCCGGATCATGGGCAGGCCCAGGTCGTCCGCATCCCGCGGTTCCAGTTCGTGCCGGTAGACCTGGTAGGCATCGGCGCCGGGGATGGGGTCCCAGGCGATGCTCACCCCTTCAGTATTGGGTTTACCCATGACGCGTAAATTACTCACGGTCGCGGACTGGTCCACCGTGCCATCGGCGGCGATGCGGCGGCTGACGATCGCAGGTTCCGGCGCATTGTCCGCCACCACCAGGGCAAAACGGCCCAGGTTCGGCGGCTGCGAGACCTGGTCCAGGTCCTGCTGGGCCGGATCCACGTTCCAGATAAACGGCCCCGCAATCGTAAACAGCATCAGCCCGATGATGATGTACAGGGAAGTGAGGGCGCGGCGGTTGCTCTTCAGGCGCCGCCACACGTCCTGCCAGTAGGACAGGGAGGGCCGATCGATCCGGTCTCCCTCGCGCGCCACGTCCAGCGGCTGAAAGTCTTCAGCGGTCAGTGTAATGCTGGTCATCAGGATACGCTCTTGGTCACCTGGATACGGGGATCGATGAAGCCGTAGACAATGTCGACGGCAATGACCATCAACACCAGGAAGGCGCCATAGAACACCGTCGTCCCCATGATGACGGTGTAATCCAGCTGCTGCACGGCCTGCACGAAGTACCGGCCCAGTCCCGGAATAGCGAACACCAGCTCGACGACGAAGCCGCCGGTGGTAATGGCGGCGATGGCCGGCCCCAGCACGGTCACCACCGGGAGGATGGCGTTGCGCAGCTGGTGTCGGAAGAATATTCGGCTGGGCTTCAGGCCCTTGGCCCGGGCAGTTCGAATGTAGTCGGTTTCCGCCACTTCCAGCATCGATGAGCGCATCAGGCGGGTCAGGTAGGCCATCGTGCCGAGGCCCAGCACCAGGGCGGGCACCAGCATATGCGACAGCGTGCCCCAGCCTGCCACGGGCAGCAGGGACATGCCGAGGGCGTTGTTGAGCCGCAGGATCGCAAGCTGCCCGAGACCGGCAAAGACGAAACTGGGTACCGATACGGCGATGATGACCAGGAACATGATTACGTAGTCGGGCATGCGGTCCCGGAACAGGGCGGTCAGCGCGCCGAAAACGATGCCGCCGCCGGCCGCGAACAGCAGGGCCAGCACACCGAGGGTGGCGGACACCGGGAAGTGGTCTGCGATGATGTCATTGACACGACGGTTCTGCTGGGTGAAGGAAATGCCGAAGTCGCCCTGCAGCATATTCCCCAGGAACAGCAGGTACTGCTGGGGCAGGGGCTTGTCCAGGCCGTAGGCCTTTTCCAGGTTGGCGCGAATCTCCGGGGTTACCGCCTTGTCGTTCAGCAGCGGGTCACCGGGTACGGCGTGCATGCCGAAGAAGGTCGCCGTGGCGATGAACCAGATGGTGATCGCGCCCGACAGCAGGCGCTTTGCCACGTAGGACCACATCAGTCAGCGCTCTCCGCTACCGTGTCCGCGGGTTCCCCGTTGGCCGCTTCCATGCGGATGAAGGCGTAGTTGTAGTTGGGATCGCCGCCGATGCGACTGCGGCGCACGCCGTCGATACGCTTGTCCTGGGCGTAGATGTAGCCGCGCTCATACTGCGGCAGGATCACCACCTCTTCGTAGATCAGGTCCTGCAGCTGGGCGAACAGCTGGTTGCGGCGGCGTTGGTCCGTGGTTTGCTGGGCTTCCCGCACCAGGGCGTCGTATTTCGGGTTGTTGTAGCGGCCGCGGTTGTTGAGATTCCAGGAAGTAAACAGGTCCGCGAACGTCATGGCATCGTTGTAGTCCGGGCCCCAGCCCGCGGCGACGATGTCGTAGTCGCCCGCCGACATTTTCGCCAGGCGCTGCTTGAAGATCTGCCGGTCCAGCTTGATCTCCAGGCCCAGCGTGCTGGACATGACCGCCTGGAAATACTCCGCCTGCTTGTTGGCGCCGGGGTTGTCACCCAGCAGCAAGGTCAGCGGAGGCATTTCGTCGAAGCCCAGTTCCTGCTTGGCGAGCTCCAGGTACTCACGGCCCCGCTCCACGCTGAGTTCGGGCTTCCTCGGCGGGTACTGCTGCTGCAGGGTCTGGCCGTCGTCGCCGCGCAGCCAGTCGGGGAACAGGCTGTAGGAGGGGGCGTTGCCGGGAACGCCGATCACCTTGTAGGTCAGCTCCGCGGCGTCGTAAACGCTCTGGATGGCGCGCCGCAGGTTGAGATTGCCGGTGGGGCGACCCTCGCGGTAATTGAAGCCCAGGTAGAACACGGTGCCGTCCCGGAAGGACTTGAGCTTCTGTCGCTCCTGCAGTGCCATCTTCATCGATGACAGGTCCAGGGACGTGGCCATGGCGATCTTGTCATCCATGAACAGGTTGAAGCGCGCATTGTTGTCCGCGGTGATGTAGGGGACATTGATTGCGTTCAACAGAACGGCATCGGCGTTCCAGTAGTAGGGGTTCTTTTCCATGCGCATGGAGGCGCCGTGCACCCACTCGGTCAGCTTGAAGGGGCCGTTGGAAATCATGTTTTCCGCCTCGGCGGCGTACAGGTTGCCCTGGGCGCGGTAGAAATCCTCGCGCACCGGTCGGAAACTGATAAAGCTGACCAGGTCCAGGAAGTAGGCGGTAGGTGATACCAGGTGAGCCACCAGGGTGTGATCGTCGATGGCCACCACGCCCAGTTCCTCCGGCGGCATCTCGCCGGCGAGAATCGCCTCGCCGTTGGTCAGGGTGCGCATCAGGAAGCCGTATTCGGAGGCATTGGCGGGCGTGGCCACCTCGCGCCAGGCGAAGACGAAATCGTGGGCGGTTACCGGTTTGCCGTCGCTCCAGCGGGCGTCCTTGCGCAGCCAGAACGTGGCCTTTTCATCGGTCAACTCCCAGCGCTCCGCCACGCCGCCCACCAGGTTGTTGTTGATGTCCAGGGTCATGAGGCCTTCGGTGATGTGGTCCAGCACGCTGAAGCTGACCTGGTCGGTGGCCTTGATCGTGGTGAGCCACTGGGGCTCTTCGGTCATGGCGATGGAGATCTCGTTGTTGACTGGATCGATGGCGGGCGTGATCGCGGCCGCCGGCAGACTCAGGCCCGTCACCAGCAGCGGCAACAGGAGGGTCTTGGCGAAAGCTCGGATCAGTTTTGACATTGAGTTATTGGGCCCGTCTGCGCGGTGTATTCAAAATCTGCTCAAAAACGGCCGCGGAGCATATCACCGGGCGACCAGTGTTTCCACGCCGCCGGGTGTGCCCAGCAGGAGCACGTCCGCCGGCCGGTGAGCGAACAGGCCGTTGCTGACCACGCCGACGATATCGTTGATCCTGCGCTCGGTCTCCAGCGGCGCGGCAATCTCGAAATTATAGACGTCGAGGATCACATTGCCGTTGTCGGTGACCACACCCTCCCGGTAGACCGGGTCGCCGCCCAGCTTGACCAGCTGGCGAGCGACGTGGCTGCGCGCCATGGGTATGACCTCGACCGGAAGCGGGAATTCACCCAGGGTGTGCACCAGCTTGGATTCGTCGCAGATGCAGATGAACGTATCCGCCACGGCGGCGACGATTTTTTCCCGGGTCAGCGCCGCGCCGCCGCCCTTGATCAATTGCAGGGCGCGATTGGATTCATCCGCGCCGTCGACGTAGAAGCTGACCCGGTCGACGCTGTTGAGGTCGTAGACGGGAATACCGTGGCCGCGCAGTCGCTCGGCGGAGGCGTCCGAGCTGGCTACGGTTCCCTCGATCTGGCCGCCCACCTCTGCCAGGGCGTCGATGAAATAGTTGGCGGTGGAGCCGGTGCCGATTCCCAGCACGGTGTCGCTCTCGAGCTGCGGCCGGATGTGTTCCAGCGCTGCTCGCGCCACCGCCTGCTTCATTTCGTCCTGGTTCACGATCTGTCTTCCACTTTTACCAGAGCCGCATTATAGGCACGCTGTCCTGGTGCGGCACAGCGCCGGGCTGCAAATTGCCCGCGGCTCCACTAATATGGCGGGCTTGTCGGAGAGTGCGGTGCCATGCCCCAGTCCTATTTGAAGAGAATCCTGGAATCTCGCGTCTATGACGTGGCCCGGGAAACGCCTATCGATCACGCGCGGCTGTTGTCGGAGCGATTCGACAACCGCATCCTGTTGAAGCGCGAGGATCTGCAGCCGGTGTTCTCCTTCAAGCTGCGCGGCGCCTACAACAAGATGTGCCAGTTGAGCCAGGAGGAGCGCGACCGGGGCGTCATCGCCGCCTCTGCCGGGAACCATGCCCAGGGCCTGGCCTATGCCGCCCAGCGCATGGGCGTGAAAGCCACGATCGTCATGCCGCGCACGACCCCCGGTATCAAGGTGGACGGGGTGCGCTCCCGCGGTGCCCGCGTCGTGCTGCACGGGGATACCTTTGACGAGGCCGCCGCCCACGCCCGCCAGCTGGTGGAGGAAAAGGGCCTGGTGTTCGTGCACCCCTACGACGACCCCGACGTGATCGCGGGCCAGGGCACGGTGGGCATGGAAATCGTGCGCCAGCATCCCGACCCGATCGAGGCGATTTTCGTGCCCGTCGGGGGCGGGGGCCTGCTGGCGGGTATCGCCGCCTACCTGCGCTATGTGCGCCCGGAAGTGAAGCTGATCGGCGTCGAGCCCGAGGACGCCGCCTGCCTGGCGGCCGCCCTGGAGAAGGGGCGCCGGGTCAAGCTGCCGGAGGTGGGGCTGTTCGCCGACGGCGTGGCGGTGGCCCAGATCGGCAAGGAGACGTTTCGCGTGATTCGCGAGACCGTCGACGAAGTGGTCACGGCGTCCACGGACGAGATGTGCGCCGCCATCAAGGACATCTTTGAGGATACCCGCTCCATCGCCGAGCCGGCGGGCGCGCTGGCGCTGGCCGGCCTGAAGAAGTACGTGGAGCGCAACGATGTGCGCGGCAAGACGCTGCTGGCGATTTCCAGCGGTGCCAATACCAATTTCGACCGTCTGCGCTATATCTCCGAGCGTACCGAGATCGGCGAGAAGCGTGAGATTGTGCTGAGCGTGAGCATTCCCGAGGAGCCGGGTAGCTTCAAGAAGTTCTGCGGTGCCCTGGGCAAGCGCGCCATCACCGAGTTCAACTACCGCTACGCGGGGCCGCGCAATGGTGGTGACAGCGAAGCCCATATCTTTGTCGGCCTGAAGGTGGCCGAGGGCTACGAGGACGTCGAGCAGGTGATCGCACCGCTGAGGGAGCGCGGCTATCCGGTCACGGATCTCACCGAAAATGAGCTTGCCAAGCTGCACGTTCGCCACATGGTGGGAGGCATCACCCCCGGCACGCTCGACAATGAGATGGTATTCCGGGTCGAGTTTCCGGAGCGCCCGGGCGCCCTGCTCAACTTCCTCACCAAACTGGGCCAGCGCTGGAACATCTCGCTGTTTCACTACCGCAGCCACGGCGCCGCCTATGGCCGCGTGCTGGTGGGAATGCAGGTGGACCCGGCCGACCGCAAGGAAGTGCACGCGGCACTGCAGCGCACCCGATATCGCTACTGGGAAGAGACCGACAACCCCGCCTACCAGCTATACCTGGGCTGAAGCCCGCGTCCCCTCTGGCCTGAGACACGCGTCAAAAAAATACTAATTGTCGCTAGTCGGGGCTTGCATTTTGACGGTCAATACATACACTCATGCTTCGTTTGTGGCAAATTACCAAAAATCGAGGTTGCAAGCTCGATCATATAAAAAGCCACAGAAATGGCGGAATGCCCGTGAAACCGCCTGAAAATCTCCGAGAGGGGCATGAAAAAGTGAAAAAGAAACCCGACCTGCTAGTAGTGTTGATGGCAGCCTTCGGTATCGGTGTGCTCATTACCATGCTGATGCCCATGAGTTCGAGCCGGAGCGTGGCCGAACCGGTGTCTGCGCTGCAGGCTGGTGTGTTTACCGCGGACGAAGTCGAGTCCGACTGAAAGACAGTTTCCCGAACGGGGGCCTTGTGGCCCCCGTTTCCGTTATAACCAACGACATTTTCACATCCCAGGTGTCAGCCGGCAGTTCCGGCACCTGCTGGCAGCTGTGGGCCAGCCCGACCAGCAGGGCGCCGTTCGATCCCGCCAGCGCCCTGTCGTAGTACCCGCCCCCCATCCCGAGCCGGCCGCCCCTGGCAGAGAACGCCACTAATGGCGCGAAGACCACATCAAGCTGACTAGCTTTTACTGCCGGCCGGGACAAGCGCGGTTGCAGCAGGCCGTATTTCCCCGCCGAGAGTGAATCCTGTGGGCGGTAGGCGACGAATTCCATGTCCCCCGCGCTGTTGATGCGCGGCAGGTAGACAGCTTTGCCCAGGCGCCAGCACAGTCGCATGAGGGGCCTGACATCGATTTCACCGTCCATCGGCAGGTACAGGGCAACGCGCCGCACGCGACGAAACCAGGATTGCCGGGTCACCTGCAGGGTAAGCAGCCACCCGTGCCGCCGCTGCTCCGCCGCGGACAACCCCCGCCGCGTCTCACGCATGGCATCCCGAATCGCCTGCTTCCTGCCCGCATTGCTCACCTGCGCCGTCGCCATCACTCCCCCCGGCACCCATTCACCCAAATTCTAGCCCCAAACTACACCGACGGTACGGCTAGAGCGCGGGGTGGCATTGAGGCGATCAAGGTGGGTATTCGATTGAGGCACCGCCAGCGACGTAGCGCCTCGGTGGTCTTGAGGCTATGGAAACGAGCGGTCTGCTGAGGCAATAACGGTGACGTAGCGCCTCGGTGGACTTTAGGCTACGGAAACGAGCGGTCTGTTGAGGCAATTACGGTGAAGCAGCGCCTCGATGTTTTTGAGGCTGTGGAAATGAGCGGTCTGTTGAGGCAATTACGGTGAAGTAGCGCCTCGATGTTTTTGAGGCTGTGGAAATGAGCGGTCTTATAAAAGAATAAAACCGCTTAAGGTGACGTAGCCCCTCGATCTGATCGAGGGCAACGACCCTAAGCGGTTTTATAAAGAGACCCCCGGAGTACCGCTGAGAACCTGCCCTTGAACCCGATGGTTCAAGGCGGTGGTCACTGTGCTGAATTAGGCTTCCCGTCGTACGGACCTGCACATCATCAGCAGCTAGCAACCCCCTGGGTTGGTAATATCGGGTAGAGAACTCGTTCTCTGGCAAATACACGAGGTATCCGCAAGCAGTATAGCGGAACCGTAGGGGTGGGGCTAACCGATCTCTATTTGCCGGAGCGAGAAGATGGCCTCGTCAATCTTGCGTGTCAGGGCTGTGACGGAGTCGTCAGTAACGCCGGATTCTGCAGGCATCTGGTCCTGCTCCGAGGCCTGCAGCAGTTCGTGGCTGATATTGAGGGCGGCCATCACCGCAATTCGCTCCAGGCCAATGACCTTGCCGGATTCGCGAATCGACCGCATCTGCTTGTCCAGGTAGGACGCGGAGACAATCAGCTCCGCCTCCTGTTCCGGCGGGCAGGCCACCTGGTATTCCTTGTCCAAGATATTCACGGCAACCGTGCGGGGTTTGCTCACTTGTCGTGCTCCATGCCCTTGAGTCGTCCCAGAATGGTCTCCACCTTGTCCCTGGCCTGCTCGTTACGCTCCAGCAGGGATTCCCGCTCGGCAGCCCACTGCCGCGCGTCCGCCTTGAGGCTGACGTTTTCGCGGTTTAACTCGGCGCAGAGCTTGATAAGATCATCTATCTTTTGCTCGAGCACCTTGAGCTGCGTTTCGGGCATAGGGTCGACTTGTTATAGGTTTTAGACGATCACTACTATAGAGACGCCATGAAGGCAGGTCAATCGACTAAATCACTGAAATATCAATAACCTGCCAACGATTTCACGAAATTAAGACAAGTATATGACCGATCACTACCTGGCCGACGAGCAGCCGCTCGATTTCGAGGACTTCGCCAATCAGCTGCTTGGAGAGGGCGCCCAGCAATCCCCGGCCTACCTGCACGGCGGAATTTGCGGCATCTACGCCGGCGCCGGGCCGGTCAGTGCCGAGGACTGTGTCGCCGCCGCCGGCCAGGCGCTTGAGCTGGGCCTTCACGGCGAGCTCGCCGACTCGAGCCTGCGCCTCGCCGACATATCGCGCCGGGCCATGCAGGACGAGGAGTTCGATTTTCACCTGTTCCTGCCCGACGACGAGGCCGAAATGACGGTGCGGGTGCAGGCCCTGTCGGAATGGTGCCAGGGCTTCCTGGCGGGCTACGCCCTGGTGGTGTCGGAAGACCGCGCCGGGCTGGGAGAGGAAACCAGCGAGGTGCTCAAGGATGTGGCGGCCATCGCCCAGGCCGGGCATGACGAGGACGCCGATGAAGAGGATTCTGAGGGCGACTACTTCGAACTCACCGAATACCTCCGCTTTGCCTGCCTCAACCTGTTTATGAACCGGTTGGCAGAGCTGGAAGATGCCGACAGCGCGGGAGACATGCCGGCGTGAAAGTGGTCATCGCCGGCGGCGGCATGGTGGGGATCAGCCTGGCCATCGCCCTGCACCAGCGGCATCCGGCTTGTGAGGTGCTCCTGGTGGAATCCTTCCCGCTGCCTGAGCCCTCGGCGGACTTCGCCGACCAGTACAGCCCCTCCTTTGACGCCCGCTCCACGGCACTGTCCTTCGGCAGCGCCCTGATCTACCGCGAGTGGGGCGTGTGGGACGCGATCGCCGACGGGGCGGAACCGATCCGTTCGATTCACGTGTCCGAGCAGGGCCGCTTCGGCAGCACGCTGATGCAGGCCTCGGACTACGACTGGCCCGCCCTGGGCTACGTGGTGGAAAACGCCTGGCTGGGTAATTGCCTGCTGGCGGAGCTTCGCCGCTGCGGTATCGAAACCCGCAGCCCGGCCAGTGTGGTCTCGGCCTTACCGGGTGAGCCGGTCACCCTGTCACTGGAGGACGATGAGACGATCACTGCTGACCTGCTGGTAGTGGCAGACGGCGCCAACTCCGGGCTGCGACAGGCGCTGGGAATCGATCACCGAACGCAACACTATGACCAGCAGGCGATCATCGCCAATATTGGCCACCGGGAACCCCACAATGGCTGCGCCTATGAGCGCTTCACCCCGCGGGGGCCGCTGGCCATGCTGCCCCTCACAAGCGCCGGCCGCCATCGCAGCGCCCTGGTCTGGACTCTGCCACCGGATGCTGCGGACGCCATGCTGGCGGCAGGTGAATCCGAATTCCTGTCGGCCCTGCAGCGGGAATTCGGCTACCGGCTGGGGCGGCTGGAACAGCTCGGCGAACGCCATCACTACCCGCTGGCCCTGGTGGAGGCTGAAGAACAGGTCAGGCAGGGCGTGGTGGTCATGGGGAATGCGGCGCACTCGCTGCACCCGGTGGCGGGCCAGGGTTTCAACCTGGCCCTGCGCGATGTGGCCTGCCTGGCGGCAACCCTGGCCGAGGGCGCGGCGGCCGGGCGCGGCCCCGGCAGCCTGGAACTTCTGCAGGAATATCGCAATCGCCAGCGCCGCGACCAGCAGCAGACCACCGCCTTCAGCGATCGCCTGCCGGGCCTTTTCATGCAGCGCGACCTGGCCCTCTCGGCGTTGCGGGATATTGGCCTGGCCGTGCTGGACCTGACGCCGTCCCTGAAACGGGAATTCGTGCGCCAGACTGCGGGTGTGGCGGCCAGCACGGAGTACCGCGATGTCAGGCCCTGAATTCGACGTTGTTATTGTTGGCGGCGGCATTGCCGGCGCTGCCCTCGCCCGGGCCCTGTCCGCCGGCGACCTGCGGCTGGCGCTGGTCGAGGCTCGCCCCGTGGCGACGGCTGGCATCGGCGACCTGGGGGACGCCGGGGCCGCCGCCGACTTCGACAGCCGGGTCAGCGCCATCACCCCGGCGTCCCAGTCATTCCTGGCGGACATCGGCGCCTGGGATGCGATTGCCCGGGCCCGGCTCTGTCCCTATCAGCGCATGGATGTCTGGGATGCGGACGGCACCGGCCGCATCGAGTTCACCGCATCTGAAGTCGACGCGACCTGTCTCGGCCACATCATCGAAAATCGCCTGCTGACGGCGGCGCTCCTTCAGGATCTGGACGCCCGTCCGGGGCTCACGCTGTTCAGCCCGGCGCGGCTGGAAACCATGGCGCGGGAGGATCAAGCGGTTTCCCTGACCCTGGATGACGGGCGCGAGCTGACGACAGCCCTGCTGGTGGCGGCTGACGGAGCCCTGTCGCCGGTGCGGGAACTGGCGGAGTTTCGCACCCGCGAGTGGGATTATGGTCACCAGGCCCTGGTGGCGACCCTCGAGACGGAGCGCGACCACGGGGCGACGGCCTACCAGCGGTTCCTGAGCACCGGTCCCCTGGCTTTCCTGCCCCTGCCCGGGGTGGACGATCGCCATTTCTGCTCGATTGTGTGGTCGGCGGAACCTGCCCTGGCGGAGCACCTGCTGGCGATGGATGACGGGGAGTTTGCCGTGGCTGCCAGCGAGGCCATCGAGGGTCGTCTCGGGGCAGTGCTGGACTGCTCCCCGCGGACTGCCTTCCCGCTGCGCCAGCGTCACGCGGTGGACTACGTAAAGCCGGGCCTGGCGCTGGTCGGCGACGCCGCCCACACCATCCATCCACTGGCGGGACAGGGCATCAACCTGGGGCTCGCGGATGTCTCGGTGCTGGCCGAGGAAGTGCTGGCGGCCCATGGCCGCGGCGCGGCCATTGGGGAACTCGCGGTACTGGGCCGCTACCAGCGGCGACGCAAGGGTGAGAACCTGGCAATGATGGCCGCCATGGACGGTTTCAAGCGGCTGTTTGGCGAGCGCCGGCTGCCGGTGCGCTGGCTGCGCAACCAGGGAATGCAGTGGGTTGGCCGCTCCGGCGCACTGAAGCAGCAGCTGATGCGGCACGCGATGGGCGTGCGCTGATCCAGCACATTGTTTTTGCCCGGGGTCGCGTTAGAATGCCGCGACTTTCCGGATTTTTCGAGGAGCTCTCCGATGAGCCATACCCCCGCTGAATTGAAGTATGCCAGCAGCCATGAATGGGCCCGACTCGAAGAGGACGGGACGGTCACCGTGGGGATTTCCGACCACGCCCAGAACGCCCTGGGTGACGTGGTATTCGTCGAGCTGCCGGAAATCGGTGCCACGCTGGCAGCAGGCGATGAAGCCGGCGTGGTGGAGTCGGTCAAGGCCGCCTCGGACGTGTACGCACCCGTGGGTGGCGAGGTTGTGGCCATCAACGAGGCACTCGAAGACGCCCCGGAGACTGTGAACTCCGATCCCTACACCGACGGCTGGTTTTTCCGCCTGCAGATCGGCGATGCCAGCGATCTCGAGGGCCTCCTGTCCTCCGAGGATTACGACGCCCAGTGTGCTGAAGAATCCTGAGCTTTGCCTGCGCCCACGCGCAGACCGCAGGCTCAGGCAGGGACACTGCTGGATCTACAGTAACGAGGTCGACACCCAGCGCACACCGCTGACATCCTTCGCCGCGGGCGACCCGGTCAATGTCACCAGCGCCTCGGGGGAAGTCCTCGCGTCCGCCTACATGGAACCCCAGTCCCTGATCTGCGCCCGGGTGTTGTCCCGCGAGCCGGATCGACGCTGGGATGCGGCGCTGCTGGAGCAGCGCATTCAGTCGGCGCTCAGCCTGCGCCAGCGCTATTTTCCCCAGCCCTACTACCGTTTGATCTACGGCGACAGCGACCAGCTGTCCGGCGTCATCGCCGACCGTTTTGGGGACTACCTGGTGCTGCAGTTGAATACGGCCGGGGCCGAGCGTCACTGCGACGCACTGCTGGCCGCCCTGCTGGCGGTGCTGTCGCCGGCCGGCGTGCTGCTGCGCCGCGATAGCCGCAGCCGCCAGGAGCAGGGGCTGGACCTGAACAGTGACGTGCTGCACGGCGACGTACCCGCGGACGTCGAGCTCATGGAAAATGACACACGCTTCCTGGCGCCGGTTCACGGCGGCCAGAAAACCGGCTGGTTCTACGACCATCGCCTGAACCGGGCGCGGCTGCGCGAGCTCTGCTCCGGCATGCGGTTACTGGACGTCTACAGCTATGTCGGCGGCTGGGGGGTGCAGGCGGCGACCGCCGGCGCCGCCGAAGTACACTGCGTAGACAACTCGGACACCGCGCTGGAGTATGCGACACGCAGTGCCGCCCTCAATGGCGTCGAGGACAGGCTGCATACCCATCGGGGCCGCGCCGACCAGCTGATGCGGGAGATGGTGGACGCAGGCGAGCGCTTCGATGCGGTCGTGCTGGATCCGCCGGCCTTTATCCAGCGCAAGCGCGATCTTGGCAAGGGCCGCAAGGCCTACCAGCGCATCAACGAACTGGGCCTGAAACTGGTAAAGCCCGGCGGCCTGCTGGTGTCGGCCTCCTGTTCCATGCACCTGCCGGAATCAGACCTGGTGGAGGCGATTGCCGCGGCGGCGCGGCGTACCGGGCAGGAGCTGCGACTGACCTGGCAGGGAGGCCAGGGTCCGGATCATCCGGTGCACCCGGTGGTGCCGGAAACCCGCTACCTCAAGGCCGTCTTTGCAGAATGTCTCGCGCCCGCTAGTCCCTCAGGCTGATCACCTTCCAGCCGCGCTCACGGGCGTGACGCGCCAGCTTTTCGTCCGGATCCACCGCCACCGCGGTTTCCACGACCTCCAGTAGCGGGATGTCGTTGTGGGAGTCGGAATAGAAGATGCTGCCTTCCAGGGTCATTTCGTGCTCGGCCAACCAGGCGCGCAGGCGCGTGACCTTGCCTTCCGCATAGCTCGGAACACCCGCCGGCTCACCGGTGTAGCGCCCGTCCCGAATCTCCCCCTCGCAGGCCAGCAGCTCCTCGACCCCGTAGCGGCGGGCAATGGGCTCGGTGATGAAGCGGTTGGTAGCGGTAATGATCAGCAGCCGGTCGCCGGCGCGGCGGTGCTCGTCGACCAGCGCGAGCCCCCGGGGCAGGATCATGGGCTCGATTCTTACGGCCATGAATTGCCGGTGCCAGGCGTCGATGACCTCGCGCGGCTGCCCGGCAAGCGGTGCCAGGGCATGGCGCAGGTAGGCGTCGATATCCAGCTCGCCGGCCAGGTAGTCGGCGTAGAAGGCGTCATTGGCGCGGCCGTAGCTGTCCGCATCCACCAGGCCCAGCTCACAGGCAAACTCACCCCAGGCGTGGTCGCTGTCACCGCCCAGCAGGGTGTTGTCGAGGTCGAAAATTGCCAGTGACACAGGCAGGCTCCGCTGAAAAGGGCGCAAAGCATAGCATTTCCCGCGAGTGTCCCGTCGTGGAAAAGTGTGGAACAATAATCGGCCGTACTGCCATCGGATGATAACAAGGTGATAGATGCAGATGGCTTTCGCCCCAATGTCGGGATAATTCTTGCCAATGACGAAGGGCGCCTGCTGTGGGCGCGCCGCGTCGGCCAGGATGCCTGGCAATTTCCCCAGGGCGGAATCGCCGATGGGGAGTCTCCCGAAGAGGCTCTCTACCGCGAACTCAAGGAAGAGGTTGGCCTGACCCCGGAAGCGGTCCAGGTCATGGGCTGCACCCGCGGCTGGCTACGCTACCGGTTGCCTCGCAAGTACATTCGCAAGGGCCAGCAGCCCGTCTGCATCGGGCAGAAGCAGAAGTGGTTCCTGCTGCACATGCTGGCCGCCGACGAGGCCGTCGACCTGGAAGACCACCCCAAGCCGGAGTTCGATCACTGGCGCTGGGTCAGCTACTGGTATCCGCTGACCCAGGTCATCGCCTTCAAGCGCGAGGTCTATCGCAGCGCCCTGAAGGAGCTTGCATCCCCCTGTGCCCGTATCGGCGAGAAAGGACGGCGCTGACCCATGCTGGAAATGCTTCGCGCCATCGTGCAGGAGGTCAATACCGCGGAGAATCTCGACGCGGCGCTGACCATTATTGTGCGACGGGTACGCGACGCCATGGGCACCGAGGTGTGCTCGGTGTACATGTCCGATCCCAAGACGGAGCGCTTCGTGCTCAGCGCCACCGAGGGCCTCAACAAGTCGGAAATCGGCAAGGCCAGCCTCGCCGCGGGTGAGGGGCTGGTGGGCCAGGTGGCGAAGCGCGAGGAACCGATCAATCTCGAGAACGCGGTGTCTCATCCCAGTTTCCAGCTGATCGAGGGGATCGGCGAGGAGCCCTTCAGCGCATTCCTGGGGGTTCCCATCATTCACCACCGGGAGGTGCTCGGGGTACTGGTGGTGCAGCAGGCGGAGCTGCGGCGTTTCGACGAGAGCGAGGAGGCCTTCCTGGTCACCATGTCGGCCCAGCTGGCGGGCGTTATCGCCCATGCCCTGGTCACGGGCTCCGTCCAGTCCGGCGAGCAGGGCAGCGAACCGGCGATGATCCGCGGCGTCGCCGGCGCGCCGGGCATCGCTATCGGCCGGGCGGTCATCGTCTCGCCGGAGGCAGACCTCTACGCGGTCCCCCAGCGCAAGGCCAAAGACCGCAAGGCCGAGCTGCGCGCCTTCAAGACCGCGCTGACCGCGGTGCGGGCCGATATCGAGCAGGTGGCCGCCCAGCTGAGCGGTGAGCTGAACCCCGAGGATCACGCGCTGTTCGACGTCTATGTGCGCATTCTCGACGACGCCACCATCGGCGCGGAAGTGGCGTCGCGGATCAAGGCCGGAGAGTGGGCCCAGGGGGCACTCAGCGCGGTGATGATCTCCCACATCCAGCATTTCGAGCGCATGGAGCAAAGCTACCTGCGCGAACGGGCAGTGGACGTAAAGGACCTCGGCACCCGGGTGCTGGCCTACCTGCAGGCAGAGGACAAGAGTGTCCAGACATTCCCCCCCAAGACCATCCTGGTGGGGGAGGAGCTGACCGCCTCGGTGCTGGGGGAGATTCCCCGGGAGAACCTGGCGGGCATCATTTCCGTGCGCGGGTCGGGCAACTCCCACGTCGCGATCCTGGCGCGAGCCATGGGGGTGCCGACGGTGATGGGCGCGATCGACCTGCCCTATACCCGCCTGCAGGACCGCGAACTCATCATCGACGGCTACAACGGCGAGGTCCACCTCAACCCGAACGACAAGTTCCGGGCGCGGTTCGAGGACCTGTTGGCCGAGGACGAGGCCCTGTCCCAGGACCTCGAGGCCCTGCGCGACCTGCCCTGCGAGACCCTGGACAACCAGCGCCTGCCCCTTTGGGTGAATACCGGGCTGATGGCGGATGTGGCCCGGTCGCTGGAACAGGGCGCCGAGGGTGTCGGCCTGTACCGGACCGAGGTCCCCTTCCTGCTCCGGGAGCGCTTCCCCAGCGAGGAAGAGCAGCGCCAGATCTATCGCAGCCAGCTGGAGGCGTTCGCGCCGCGGCCGGTCACCATGCGCACCCTCGATATCGGTGGCGACAAGGCGCTGCCCTACTTCCCCATCGAGGAGGACAACCCCTTCCTGGGCTGGCGTGGCATCCGCGTTACCCTCGACCACCCGGAAATCTTCCTGGTGCAGGTGCGCGCCATGCTGAAGGCCAGTGAGGGTCTCAACAACCTGCGCATCATGCTGCCCATGATCAGCAACCTCAGCGAACTCGACGAGGCCATGGAGTTCATTCAGCAGGCCCACACCGAGCTGCTGGAAGAGGGCGGTGATATCGAGATGCCGCCGGTGGGCGTGATGGTGGAAGTGCCCGCCGCGGTCTACCAGGCGGACGCGCTGGCGGAGCGCGCCGACTTCCTCTCGGTGGGCTCCAATGACCTGACCCAGTACCTGCTGGCGGTGGACCGCAACAATGCCCGGGTGGCCGATCTGTACCACAGCTTCCACCCTGCGGTGCTGCGGGCGCTGGCCTCCGTGGCCGGCGCGGGCCGAAAATCCGGCACGCCCGTGAGCATCTGCGGTGAGCTCGCCGGGGATCCCGGGGCGGCCCTGCTGCTACTGGGCATGGGCTATGACGTGCTGTCCATGAATGCGACCAACCTGACCCGGGTCAAGCAGGCGGTTCGCAGCGTGCGTGCCGAGGAAGCCGACAGCCTGCTCAATGAGGTCATGGGCCTGGAAAGCTCCGAGGCGGTGCAGGAGCGCCTGGAACGTTTCATGGTGGACAGGGGCATGGCCTCATTTATCCATGCGCGCCTCGGGAATCACTGACGCTACCGGCCGCTAGCCCAGCCTGAAGCTCTCCCACCGCATCTCCCCGGGCTCTCCGCCGGGCAGGAAACCCCGTTCCCGCACATTGACCTCGCCGCCGGCGTCCACGGTAAGCGTGGTGGTCGCGCGGGTGCCGTATTCGGGGAGCACGATGAACTGCGACGACAGGGCCCGCTCCAGCTCCGCCCCGACCCCGGTATCCGGCAGGATGTCGTCCGGCGCGGGCCGCCGGTTGCTGACGGCGGCCTCCAGCTGGTCGTGGTCGACCGTGTTGGGCAGCAGCGATTCGAGATGAAGGGCGGCGGCGGCCTGCTTGGGCCAGTCCGAGTCCAGCAGGCCGTTGCTGAGACCGTAGACCCCCGGCGCCAGTTCCCGCACCCGGTCCTCGATGTTGGAGTAGTAGAAGATGCGCTCGCCGTCGCCCAGCACCAGGTTGAACCCGGCGTACTCACCGCCGTTCAGCCCCCGCAGGTAGCTGTCCGGGTCCATCTCGCCGGCCAGGAAGTCCAGGGTCAACATGCCCCGGGAGCGGGGCTGTGCGGGGGTGGTTGGCGGGTTGCGGTGATTGGTGATGGCCGCGAACCGGCCCTGTCGCGTAATGCCCATCCAGGTGCCCCCCGCCTGCAGGTCCCGGCCCGCCAGCAGTGCCGGCACGTCCGACCAGAAGTGGATGCCCTGCGTCGGCCTTGCGTAGTATTCATCGCGGTTGGCGGCCACCAGCAGCGGGTAGCGCGGGTGCGCGCGGTGGGCGAAGGTGATCAGGCACATGTTGTTTGTCAAAGCCGTTGGGCGTGGCAGATAATACACCGTATCACGCAACGGAAGACGTCCCGCCAGCATGCTCCCCTACCCCGAGATCGACCCGGTCGCTATCGCCATTGGACCGGTGAAGGTGCATTGGTACGGGCTGACCTACCTGGCGGGCCTCGCGTTTTCCTGGTGGTTCGGTGTCAGGCGCAGCCGACAGCCCTGGGCGGTGCTCAAGAAAGAGCAGGTCGACGACATGATCTTCTACTCCGCCCTTGGGGTCGTGCTGGGTGGGCGGCTGGGTTACATCCTGTTTTACGGCCTGGGCCAGCTGGCGGAGGACCCGCTCTGGGCCTTCAAGGTCTGGAAGGGCGGCATGTCCTTTCACGGCGGCATGCTGGGCGTGATCTTCGCCAACTGGCTCTACGCCCGCGCCCAGCGGGTCAATTTCGCAGACCTGTTGGACTTCGTATCCCCACTGGTCCCGGTGGGGCTGGGCCTTGGGCGGCTCGGCAACTTTATCGGGCAGGAGCTGTGGGGCCGGCCCGTCAGCGCAGACTTTCCCCTGGCCATGGTGTTTCCGAACGATACCCTGGCGCTGCCGCGCCACCCCAGCCAGCTCTACCAGGCCTTCCTCGAGGGCCTGGTGCTGTTCCTGATTCTCTACTGGTTTTCCCGCAAACCGCGGCCGAGGCTCGTCGTGGGCGGCGTATTCGTGCTGGGCTACGGGGTATTCCGGTTTTTTGTGGAATTCTTCCGGCTGCCCGACGCCCATATCCAGGACCTCTTGTTTGGCTGGATGACCCGCGGCCAGTTGCTGTGCCTGCCGATGATAGCTTTCGGACTCTTCCTTCTATATAACGGCTATGTCGCGCGCCGCAATGTCTTCGGCGATCGGCAGCCTGCCTCGTAACACGGATCAAACATGCAGCAGTACCACGACCTTCTCCAGCACATCCTCGACACGGGCTCCGACAAGTCCGATCGCACCGGCACCGGCACCCGCAGCATTTTCGGCTACCAGATGCGCTTCGACCTGGGCGAGGGCTTCCCGATGGTCACTACCAAGAAGCTGCACCTGAAGTCCATCATCCACGAGCTGCTGTGGTTCATCAGCGGCGATACCAATATCGCCTACCTGAAGGAAAACGGCGTCAGCATCTGGGATGAGTGGGCGGACGAGAACGGCGATCTCGGGCCGGTCTACGGCCACCAGTGGCGCTCGTGGCCGACGCCGGAGGGAGGCACCATCGACCAGATCAGCCGGTTGGTTGAGCAGATTCGCGCCAATCCGGACTCCCGGCGGCTCATCGTCAGCGCCTGGAACGTCGCGGAAGTCGAGCACATGGCCCTGCCGCCCTGCCACAGCCTGTTCCAGTTCTATGTCGCCGATGGCCGACTGTCCTGCCAGCTCTACCAGCGCAGCGCCGATGTGTTCCTGGGGGTGCCTTTCAATATCGCCTCCTACGCCCTGCTGACCCTGATGATGGCGCAGGTCTGCGGGCTGCAGCCGGGCGAGTTCATCCACACCTTTGGCGACGCGCACCTGTACAGCAACCACTTCGAGCAGGCGCGGCTGCAGCTGACCCGCACCCCGGGTCCGCTGCCGACCATGCACCTCAATCCCGAGGTGACCGATATCTTCGGCTTCCGCTTCGAGGACTTTGAGCTTTCGGGCTACGAGGCCCAGCCCCATATTCCCGCTCCGGTGGCTGTGTGACGCTGTGCCTGGTGGTCGCGGCCGCCGAGAACGGCGTGATCGGCCGCAACAACCAGCTGCCCTGGTATCTCCCGGAGGACCTCAAGCACTTCAAGCGGGTAACCCTGGGCAAGCCCGTCATCATGGGCCGCAAAACCTGGGAGTCCATCGGCAGGCCGCTGCCCGGCCGCACCAATATCGTGATTACCCGCCAGCCCGACTACCTGGCCGAGGGCGCGCGGGTCGTGGACAGCCTGGAGGCCGCCCTGGAGCTGGCGGAGGGCGTCGCCCTGATCGACGGGGCCGACGAGGTCATGGTGATCGGGGGTGCGGATATCTACCGGCTGGCGCTGCCCCGCGCTGACCGGGTCTACCTGACCGAAGTTCACGCCGAGGTCGAGGGTGACGCTTTCTTCCCCGACTGGGATCGCAGTCACTGGCGCGAGGTATCGCGGGAGCGCCAGCCGGCCAGGGACGAGTCCGAGTACGCCTACAGCTTCGTTACCTACGAACGCAGCTGATTTCAGGCCAAATTTTGTTACCGGGCTCCGTCCACCCAGGCGCAGTTGTAACCTTTCTACACAAGCACCGGGCCCCCTTTGCCGGCGGTGAGACCGCATAAGAGCAGTCTTTGCTTAATTTTTCTTAATGTTATTTAATTTGCAGCCCTTGTTTTACCGACTCCGCATTTTCTTCTATAAATATTGAGCGGGGTCGCCTCAAGTGGCCAAGTCACAACCTGTTGTTGGAAATAGGAAAAGCTCATCCATGAATAAGCAACGATTGAATAATTTCAAAATCGCTGCAGTGGTGCTGGTGGGGTCCCTGTTGGGGTCGGCATCCATTGCAAACGCTGATGAGACGCTGCAAGCCATCCTTAAAGTCAGTGAGGACAAAACGGCAGCCGCTAAGCAATCTCAGCAAAAAATCGACAAACTGGCGGAGGAGACCCGCTCCCTGCTGGGCGACTACAAGACCGTGCTCAAGCAGATCGACGGCCTGAAGGTGTACAACCAGCGGTTGCGCAACCAGATCGCCAACCAGGAGCGCCGTATCTCCGACATCGAAACGTCTATCGACGATGTCACCATCATCCAGCGGCAGATGACCCCGCTGGTGATTCGCATGATCGACGGTCTCGAGCAGTTCGTTGAACTCGACGTACCTTTCAACATGGATGAGCGTCGTCGGCGTATCGCACTGCTCCGTTCCAACCTCGACCGTTCCGATGTGACTGTGGCGGAGAAATTCCGCCAGGTGCTTGAGGCCTACAAGATCGAGAACGAATACGGTCGCAAGATCGAAGCCTATAAAGGCAGCGTGGATATCGAGGGCGTCGAGCGCGACGTCAACTTCTTCCGCGTCGGTCGTGTGGCCCTGCTCTACCAGACTACCGACACCGAGCGCTCCGGCGCCTGGGACCAGTCTGCCCGCAGCTGGGTCGAACTGGACAGCGGCGAGTTCCGCAATGCCATCCTGAAGGGCCTGCGGATCGCTCGCAAGGAAGCGTCCATCGATCTCCTCAATCTCCCCATCGCTGCACCGGAGGCTGCTGAATAATGAAAACGACAATGATAAAAGCCGCGGCATTTGCGGCAGCGACATGTCTTGGCCTCAGCGCCATGCCGGGCATCGCCCAGGAAGAAGCGGCCGCGGCCGCGCCGGCTGAAGAGCAGGCTTCTTCCCTCGAGCAGCTGCTGGAGTTCGTCAAGGACGGCCGCACCTCTGAGGCGCGCGAAAACCGCGCCCGTGAGCAGCGCTTCCAGGCCGCCAAGGCCGACCAGCAGCGCCTGTTGCGTGAAGCGGAACAGGAGCGCACCCGGCAGGAGCGGATTTCCGCCCAGCTGGAACAGAAGTTCGAAGAGAACGAACTGCTGATCGCCGACAAGCAGAAGCAGTTGAAAGAGCGTCTCGGTACCCTGACCGAGCTGTTCGGCCACCTGACTTCCGCAGCGGGCGATGCGGCCACCAACTTCGAAACCTCGCTGATCAGCGTGCAGTACCCCAACCGTGAGGACTTCCTCGAGGAGCTGATCTCCAAGATGGCGGCCGCCGACCGGCTGCCCAGCATCGAGGAAATCGAGCGCGTCTGGTATGAACTTCAGCGCGAGATGATCGAATCCGGCAAGGTCGCCAAGTTTACCCACGAAGTGTCCAAGCCCGACGGCGAGAAAATCGAACAGTCCGTGGTCCGGGTCGGCACCTGGAACGTCGTTTCAGAGGACGGCAAGTACCTGACCTTCGTACCCGAGAAGGGCAGCCTGGAAGAGCTGGCGCGCCAGCCCTCCGGTCCCTACCAGGGCTGGGCAGCCGAGCTGGTTGCGGCCACCGACGGCCTCAACAAGTTTGGTGTAGACCCGACTGGCCCCGCCGGCGGCGGGTTCCTCTCGGCGCTGATCAACAGCCCGACCCTCGAGGAGCGCTGGCACCAGGGCGGCTACATCGGCTACGCGATTACCGCGGTCGGTGTCATTGCCTTCCTGATTGCGATCTGGCGCCTGGTGGTACTGTCTGCCATGAGCTCCAAGGTCAGCGCGCAGCTCAAGAGCACCAGCGCCAATACCAACAACCCGCTGGGCCGCGTCCTCAAAGTTCACGAGGAAAACCCGAACATGGACACGGAAACCCTGGAGCTCAAGCTCGAGGAAGCCATCCTCAAGGAGACCCCGGGAATCGAGAACAGCCTGACGCTGCTCAAGATCATTTCCGCGGTGGCCCCGCTGATGGGTCTGCTGGGTACGGTGACCGGTATGATCATCACCTTCCAGGCGATCACCATCTTCGGTGCAGGCGATCCGAAGGCCATGGCCGGCGGTATTTCCGGCGCCCTGGTGACCACGGTACTGGGCCTGCTGGTGGCGATCCCGACGGTACTGCTGCACACGATTGTGAACGGTCGCGCCCAGCGCATCATTCACATCCTGAACGAGCAGTCGACCGGTATCATCGCAGAGCACACAGAAGCCAGCATGAGCGGTCGTCAGTAATATGTACTGGTTCGACAATGCCTACGAGGCCGTTGCCCGCTTCATGGATATGGGCGGCAACGTTCTCTGGCTGATTGCGATTCTGCTCTTCGTCATGTGGGCGCTGATCTTCGAGCGCGCGTGGTATTTCTACTCCGGCTGGAAGAAGGATGCCGGAGAGGCTATCGCTGCCTGGGAGGGTCGCGCCGAGCGCAAATCTTGGGAGGCCCACCAGATTCGCCGCAAGCTCATCGCCGAGGCGCAGGACAGGATCAATACTTTCCTCCCGGTCATCAAGACACTGGTGTCGCTTTGCCCCCTGCTGGGGCTGCTCGGCACCGTGACGGGTATGATCGAGGTGTTCAATATTATGGCTGTGACAGGTGGCGGCGACGCCAAGTCCATGGCCGGTGGTGTGTCGCGGGCGACGATCCCGACCATGGCCGGCATGGTGGCTGCCCTCTCCGGGGTATTCGCCAATACCTACGTCACGCGTACAGCGGCCCGAGAAGCGCAGTTTCTCGAAGATAACTTAACCACTGATCACTAAAGAGGCTCACTATGCGTTCAAGGAAGCCAAAGGCCGCCGAAGACGAAGCCACGATCGACCTGACACCCATGCTGGACGTGGTGTTCATCATGTTGATCTTCTTCATTGTAACGGCGTCCTTCATCAAGGAAGCGGGTGTCGAAGTGAACCGACCGGAAGCTTCGACGTCTGATCCCAAGGACAATGTAAATATCCTGATCGCCATTACCGGTAACGACGAGGTATGGATGGACGGCCGCCGCATCGACGTGCGGGCAGTGCGCGCGAATGTCGAGCGCCTGCACGCGGAAAACCCGAAAGGTGCAGTGGTCATCCAGGCCGACAACACCTCGACCACGGAGACCGTGGTCAAGGTGCTGGACGCCTCCCGTGAGGCAGGTGTACTGGATGTTTCCCTGGCAACTGAAGACGACTAGACATCATGGCACGTAATCAAACTGTCAGGCTTGGTATCGGCGCGGCCCTGGCCGTGCCCGTCGCCGGCGGCCTGTTTTTCATCATGCAGTACCTGATCGCGACCGCCGATCCCAAGATCGACGATTCGAAGACCCGGAAGCTGCCCGATATCATCATGCCCGAGACGGAAATCGAGACGAACCTGGCGGAGGCCAAGCCGGACAAGCCGGACGACCCGGAAGAGCCGCCACCGGATCTCGATACGCCGGACCTGGACATGGACATGGACATCCAGGCCGTCAATATGGCGCCGGCGGCTAACGTCGGGGTCGAAATTGGCGGCGCTGGCGGCCTGGCCAAGTCCGACGGCGAGTACCTGCCTATCGTGAAGGTGGCTCCGATCTATCCGCGGCGGGCCCAGACCCGGGGTATTACCGGCTACTGCATCGTGGAGTACACGGTGACCAAGAGCGGCTCGATTCGAGACCCGCAGCCGGTGGATTGCCAGCCGGCGGGCATTTTCGAGCGCGCCTCGGTGAAAGCGGCCCTGAAGTTCAAGTACAAGCCGCGGGTGGTCGACGGTGAGCCGATCGAAGTGGCGGGCGTTCAAAACAAGTTTACCTACGAGCTGGAAGGGAACTAGGGCGAGGTCGACCTGGTCCATAAACAGTCAAAGTGGGATTGGTGACAGGCTATGAATCTATCCAATAGCAGTAAGATTGCGGTTCGCTGGGCGCGGGGCGCCCTGCTGGCCCTGCCGCTGGTGGCGGTACAGGTCGCGGTGAACCAGGCCCTGAACGACGCGGGCTACACCGTGGGCACTGCGTTCGCTCAGGAGGAAAAGAAGGAACAGCGCGAGACGCGTCGTACGCCGGCGCTTCGCAACAAGGTCTATGAGCAGCTGGCGGAGGCCCAGACCTTTATCGAGGCCAAGCAGTACAACGAAGCGCTGGAAATTCTCAACGACATGGAGGCCCAGAAGGGCAAGCGCGCGCTCAACTCCTATGAGCTGGCGAACCTCTACAACCTGTTTGCTTTCGTCTACTACTCCCAGGAGAACTTCCGCGGCGCGCTCAAGGCCTACGAGAACGTGGCCAAGCAGCCGGACATCCCGCTGGCGATGGAGATCAACACCCGCTACACCATCGCCCAGCTCTACTTCGTGCTGGAAGAGTGGCAGAACGGCATCAACGCCCTCAACGACTGGTTCTCTGTGACCGACAACCCAAGCGCCCAGGCCTACATCCTGCTGGGGCAGGGTTATTACCAGATGAAGGACTACGACCAGTCGCTGAAGAACACCCTCACAGCGGTCAACATGTACAAGGACAAGGGCAAGGTGCCCAAGGAGCAGTGGTACAGCCTGCTGCGCTTCCTGTACTTCGAGAAGAACGATGTGCCCAATACCATCGCCACCCTGGAAGAAATGATCGTTCACTACCCCAAGGCCACGACCTGGGTACAGCTGTCCCATATGTACGGCGAGGCCAAGGATGACGCCAGGCAGCTGGCTGCGATGGACACGGCCTATGTACAGGATTTCCTGAACAAGGATGGCGAGCTGCGCACCATGGCGTACCTGTTCCTGAATGCGGAGGCGCCCTACAAGGCAGCCAAGGTGCTGGATAAGGGGCTCAAGGAGGAAAAGGTCAAGGATACCTCTAAGAACCTGGAAATCCTCGGCAGCGCCTGGCGCCAGGCGCAGGAAATCGAAAAGTCCATCCCGGTCATGGAGCAGGCTGCCGCCAAGAGCGATGAAGGTGAGCTTTACTGCCGCCTGGGCAGCATCTACCTGGACCAGGAGGAGTTCAGGAAATCCGTTGATGCTAACCGCAAGGGCCTGCAGAAGGGCGGGGTCAAGCGCAAGGACCAGTGCCACCTTGTGAAGGGTATGGCCCACTTCAACCTTGGAGAGTACAAGTCGGCGCGCACGGAGTTCAATGCCGCTGCCAAGGACAAGCGCTCAAGGAAGTACGCCGAGCAGTGGATCAAGTACATGGAGAACGAGATCAATCGGCAGGAAGAGCTCAAGAAGGACCTTGCCTCTTTATAAGACCGCTAGAGGTCTGCGCCACTAAGCATTATCGAGGCGCTACATCACCATCGTGAAAAGGCGCCTCTGGCGCCTTTCCTTTTTTAAGACCGCTAAAGATCGCGCCTTGAATGATTATCGAGGCGCTAGACAACTATCTTGAAAGGGCGTCGTTGGCGTCTCTTCTGTTTCTAGACCCGCTGAAGACCTGAGCTTCGCACCAGTACCGAGGGGCGAGATCACTTTCGTTGTGCCTCTCTTAGGTGCTACATCAGCCAGTGGCCGGCGCACATGACTTTTTCGAGGTTGCCGGTGTCGGGGTCTATTAGGAGGAGGTCGGCGTCGGCGTTGGGTTCGATGCGGCCTTTGCTGGCGAGGCCCAGGGCGGCGGCGGGGTTGGCGGTGAGGGCGGCGATGACGGTTTCCACCAGCTCTGGTGCTTCGCGCATGGCCTGCTGCAGGGTCTCCAACAGGCTGGCGGGGGACGCGGCGGTCAGTCCGCGCAGTTCGCCGTTTTCGAAGACGGGCAGGGAACCGCCGGCGTCCGAGGACAGGGTCACGCGCTCGGCCGGCGCGCCGGCGGCGATGACGTTTTCCAGGGCCTCGAGCGCCGGGATATCACCGGCGGCCACCAGCTCAGGTGTGGTCGACGCCGTGATGTCCACCCAGGCTCCGACGGCCGCGAAGTCCGCCGCCTCGGCCAGCAGTTCGTTACTGCGGTTGATATGGGTCGGATAGAACGTGGCTGCGGGCAGGTCGCTTCCGGACAGGGCGTCGCGCAGGGGTTTCAGCATGCCCTCCCCGTCGCCCACGTGCACCAGTACCGTGCCGGTCTTGCCGCTGATGATGCCACCCAGTCGGCTCTCGGACGCCAGGCGACGCAGCTCCTCAGTGGTCGGCTGGGAGGAGCGGTGGTCGGATATCGCCACCTCGCCGACACCGATGACCGGGGAGACCAGCACGAGGTCGCGGGCGATATCGCCGGTCAGCGTGGGAGCGGGCACGCGGTAGGAGCCGGTGTACATCAGTGCCGACAGACCCTGTTCGCGTAATCCCATGACACAGCCATACAGGACATCCAGGCTGCGGGTGATCGAGTCGGTGCCCAGGGCGCCTACCGGGCAGGTCACCCCGGCGCGAAGAAACTCACTTGCGGGCAATTCCTCCGTGCGATTGGCGAAGCCGCCTTCACCGCCGCCTCCGCAGGGGTGGGTCAGGGCGTCGATAAAGCCGGGGATCAGCCATTTGCCGCCGGCATCCACCACCTGCAGCTCGGCGCCGGACAGGTCTACGCAGTCGTCGACGGCGGCGATGCGACTGCCGCTGACCAGGACGCTCTTCATCCCAAGGGGCTCCGGGGCGTAGACGCGCGCGTTCTCGATGACTGTCAGCATGCTGTGGTCTCCGTCTGCAGCTGCGCGAGCTCTGCCATCAACCCGTCGCGATCCTCATGGGCCAGGCAGACCACCAGGTCGCCGGGCTCCGCCCAGCGCAGTGCGGTGCGCAGCGCCCCGATTTCTGTCTTGCTGTTGCTGAGCTGGCCGGCGCGGTAACCCTGGGCCAGGAATTCCTTGCGCAGCATGGCCGCCGCCTCGCCGTCGGGGCGGCCGCGGCTGTACTTCTCCAGGCGCTTGATCAGGACCCGGTCGAAGCGCAGATCCTCGGCCGCCCAGGCCAGGTCCCTGATGTCATCGTCGCTGCGGTCACCCGCCTGGCCGATGATCAGTGCGCGCCGATTTGCCGGCAGTTCACCCGCCAGAGCTGCCATGGCTTTCAGCCCGTGCGGGTTGTGGGCAAAATCCAGCAGCACGGTGACACCGCCGATGTCATAGAGATTGCTGCGCCCCGGGTTGTCCTCGTTGCGCAGTGCGCAGAGACCCTCTGCAATGGCGTCCGGTGCAATACCCAGTGCATGTGCCAGCGCAGTGGCGCCCAGGGCATTGGCCACATTGTGGCTCGCGGCACCGCCGAAGCAGATGGGTACGCGTTTGACCGGGACCACCGGTGTCATGGACTCACCCGTGCACAGTACGATGCGACCCCGGTTGAGCGTGCAGGTAGTACCGCCGGCCTCTGCATGTGCCTTGAGCAGCGGGTTGCGGGGATCGGGGCTGAACCAGATGATGGGGCCGTCGAAATTGCCGGCCCGGGCCACCAGGCGCGAGTCATCTGCATTGAGCACCGCGATGCCCTTTTCGTCCAGTGCGTGGGTCACTACCCATTTCACGTCCGCCAGTTCTTCCAGGTTCTGCACGCCGAACTCGCCGATATGGTCCGAGGCGATATTGGTGATCAGGGCAGCGTCCGCCCGGTCCACCGCCAGGCCGCGGCGCAGCAGGCCGCCGCGCGCGGTCTCCAGCACCGCCAGCTCACAGCGGCGGTTGCGCAGGATCCTGCGCGCTCCCTCGGGCCCGGCATAGTCATCCTTTTCCAGGATCTCGCCGTCAATGGACAGCCAGTCGGTAGAGCTGATGCCGGTGGTCAGTCCCGCTGCGTGGCCGATGGCCGACATCAGCCTTACCGTGGTGGTCTTGCCGTTGGTGCCTGTCACCAGGGCCAGGGGAATCGGTCCCAGCGACGGCCAGTCGACGTCGTCCGGATGGGGTACATCGCCCAGGGACCAGCAGCGGCTGTGGGTGCCCAGGCCCAGGGACACCTCATCTGTGTCCAGTACGACCGGTACCTCGTGTTCCCGGGCGGCGGACAGCAGGCGCTGCAGTCTCGGCCGCTCCTCATCGCGTATCTCGTCGCGAAGGTCGCGCGCCACCCGTTGCAGCATCTGGCGCTGGCTCCCCTCCACCAGGTCGCGGGCCGCATCCCAGGCAGCCTCGTTGACCTCGGTGGCGGCATAGAGTGCATCGACCGGGGCGGAGATGGCGAGGCTCGCTCCACCGACAAAGCGCCGGCCGCAAATCTGCTCCTCCTTCCAGCCGACCTCATCCATCAGGCGGCGCGCCTGTAGCTCCCAGGCACCGATCACCAGGTTGGGGGGGTAGTCGCCAAACTCGACGTCGATCACGGCGCCGGGCTTGTCCCAGAGCAGGTTGGGGCCTGGCAGCCGGCGGGAATCCAGTAAGCGCATCGTCAGTTCAGTCTTCGCTTTCGCGCGCGATGCGCACGCCGCGCTCGTCCCGGATCAGCTCCATGTTCTCGTCGAACTCGAATTCTCCGAAGAACTCCTGGGGAATCTCCACCACCTTGCTGGGGGGCGCAGTTTCCATGACTTCCTCGTCCGGCTTGAAGTAGATGATCTGCTTCCAGGAGCGCACCACGTGGTCCGCCAGTACCAGCAGCAGGTCCCCTGCACGGGCCATCTTCAGCGCCACGTCATTGGCGTCGGCCTCGTCCTCGACGATCTCGATGACGTCCTCACTGACGCCGTTATCCAGCAGCACCTTGCGCAACAGCTCCGGCACTTCCCGGGCGCTGCGACCGCGCAGGTTGTCGTCGCGCCGGCAGATGTAGTAGTCGAAATGACCGGCGGCGATGGCCGCCGCCTCTATGATGTCCTCGTCGCGACGGTCGCCGGGCATGGTCAGCACCACAATCTTGCGGCCGCTGACGTCAAAGCGGTCGACCACGTCGCAGACCATCTTGACGGCCGCGGGGTTGTGCGCGTAATCGAGGATGACCTTGAAAGGGTGCTCGTCGAATACGTTGAGCCGGCCCGGTGACTGGAAGAACGTGCTGTCGAAAGTCTGCAGGCCGTGGCGAATGTTCTCCAGGCTGATACCCATGTGGTAAGCCAGGGCGGCGGCGAACATCGCATTCTGCACATTGTGCAGGGCGCGACCTTCTAGTGTCGCCGGGATCAGGTGCGCCCACAGCAGCGGGATGTTGTGCCCGTTCTCGTCGTAGAGCGTGATCATGTTGCCGTTCATCCCCTGCTCCAGCACCAGCGCCGTACCGCCGGCCATGACGTGCTCGCGAACCAGGGGGTGGCTGCGATTCAGTGTGACGTAGCACAGCTTCTCCGCGGTGCAGTAGTCCGCCATCTGCAGGCAGTGTGGGTCGTCGGCGTTGAGTACGGCGGCGTCCTTGGCCACCTCGACCACGACCCGCTTGACCTCGGCCAGGTCTTCCAGGGTTTCCACGCCCTTCATGCCCAGGTGATCGGCGGCAATATTGAGGCAGGCCGACACGTTGGAGCTGGTGTAGCCCAGGCCGCTGCGCAGCAGTCCGCCGCGGGCGGTTTCCATCACCGCCGCATCCACGGAGGGGTCGCGCAACACCATCTGCGCGGCCCGGGGCCCGGTCATGTCCCCCGATACGGTCAGGCGGCCGTCGATGTAGACCCCGTCGGTGCTGGTCTGGCCAACGGTAAAGCCGGACATTTTCAGGATGTGGCTCAGCATCCGTGAGGTAGTGGTCTTGCCGTTGGTGCCGGTGATGGCGGCGATGGGGATGCGGCTGGGGCTGCTCTCGGGGAACAGCATATCGATCACCGGTTCTGCCACATTCCTGGGTTCACCCTCCGAGGGCGCGACATGCATGCGGAACCCGGGCGCCGCATTGCACTCGCAGATACCGCCGCCCACGTCCCGGTAGGAACGTGTGATATCGGTGGTAATGAAGTCGACGCCGCCCACGTCCAGGCCCAGGGCGAGTATGGCGCGTTCGGCCATGCTCTTGTTGTCGGGGTGAATCACGTCGGTGACGTCGACCGCGGTGCCACCGGTGCTCAGGTTGGCGGTGGGCTGCAGGAAGACTTCCTCACCCTCAGCCGGCACGCTGTCGGCATCGTAGCCCTTGTGCGCGAGCATGCGCTCCGCGGCCGGGTCCAGGCTGATGCGGGTGAGCACCTTCTCGTGACCAATACCCCGGCGGGGATCTTCGTTGACCGCATCCACCAGCTCGCGAACGCTGGACCTGCCGTTTCCGACAACGTGGGCCGGCACCCGCTTGGCCGCTGCGACCAGTTCGCCGTTGACCACCAGCAGCCGGTGATCCAGCCCTTCCAGGAAAGTCTCGACGATGATGCCGTCGCCGTGCTCCTTGGCCTTGTCGTAGGCCTTCTCGACCTGCTTCATGTCCTTGATGTCGGTGGTGACGCCGCGACCGTGATTGGCGTTGAGGGGTTTGACCACCACGGGGAAGCCGATGCGCTCGGCCGCCTGCTCGGCGCGGCGCAACCGATAGACCAGTGCCTGCCGTGGCACGGGCAGGCCCAGGTCGCCGAGAATGCGGTTGGTCTCTTCCTTGTCCGAGGCCAGCTCCACGGCGATGTGCGGTGTTTCGCTGGTGATGGTGGCCTGCAGGCGTTTCTGCAGGCGGCCGTGGCCCAGCTGGATGAGGCTGTGTTCATTGAGCCGGATCCACGGCAGCCCGCGCGCCTGTGCGGCCTTGACCAGGGACGCCGTGCTGGGGCCCAGGGCGCGCCGCTGGCAGGCGCGAATGAAGTCCTCCAGCTCCTTCTGGAAATTGAAGTCTCGCGGCGTCTCCTCCGGCTGCAGTTCCTCGGGCAGCAGTGAGTGAACAAGGTCGAGGCCAAGCTTGCCCGCCTCGATACCGGCAAACTCGTTCTCGTACTCGTAGATCATGTCGTACACGCCGGGCTCATCAGTAGAGCGGGTCTTGCCGAAGCTCACGTCAGAGCCTGCCACGCCCTGCAGCTCCAGCACCACGTGCTCCAGCAGGTGGCCCAGCCAGGTGCCCTCGTCCTCGCGCATGCGCCGCAACAGGCCGCCGGATTCACTGTAGGAGCAGCCGTGCTCTGCGAGACCCGGCAGTGCTTCCACCAGTCCGTCGATAAAGCGATCACCCAGGCGCATCGTGGGCCATTCCTCGAGTACACCGAGATCCACGGTGTGACGGATGACGGGGAACAGTGCGTAGACATTGGGGCCTCTGTATACGCTGGTACTGACAAATTTCATGGGTTGAACTCCACCGGGTTCGGGCAAGCCCGCAACTGTATACGTTCATTAAAGAGCAGGAAAGCGCCCTGTGCCATTCGCATTTGCCACGTCAATCCCGGATAATCGATTTCATTCTGACAATGGCCCCGGGGGAGATTTGGCTTTACAGTCCGCGCAAGGAAAAGGCCCGCTGCTGATGATCGGCGGTCGCCTGGAGAGCGACAACCAGCCACTCTTCGAAGCGCTCAAACTTCACTCCAGGGGCCGCATAGCCGTGCTGGCGATGGCGTCCCGCTATCCCCGGGAAGTCGGTGAGGAACTGGTGGAAGACTTCCAGTTCTACGGTGCGGACGCTGAACTCATCCCCCTGTTCTGGGAAAACCGCGAAACCGCCGCATTCGATCCCGCCCTGGTGGACAAGATCGCGAGCTACGGCAGCGTGTTCTTCAGTGGCGGTGACCAGTCCCGCATCGTTGGGAGCCTGATTCAGGACGGTGCGGAGACACCGGTCCTCGAGTGTATTCGCCGCTGCCATGCTGCCGGCGGGCTGGTGGCCGGCACTTCCGCCGGCGCCGCCATCATGTCCGGGCCCATGATCGTGAGTGGCACCTCCCTGAGTGCGCTGAGCGCGGGGCTGTGTCACGACGAGCGCGAGGAAGACGGCTTTCGCGTGGGTACCGGCCTGGGATTCTTTTCCTGGGGACTGGTCGACCAGCATTTCCTGCAGCGCGGGCGCATGGGCCGCCTGGTGGCGGCGTCGCGCGAGCTAGAGCAAACCCTGGCCTACGGCGTCGACGAAAACAGCGGGCTGCTGGTCCAGGGTGAGCGGGGCACGGTGATCGGCGAGACCGGCGTGGTGCTGCTGGACCTGCGCAGGGCGCGCTTCGACGTGGCCGGTTACGACGTGCGGGACGTGCGCCTGTCCTACCTGGATGACGGTGACAGTATCGACCTGCGGCGCGGCCGGCCGCTGCCGGCCGCCGACAAGCGAAGGGTTCGTGTCAGCCGCGCCTCCTACCGGCGCCCGGCACCCGTCCGGCGCCATGCGTTCTCCGGCTATGCCATTCACGATCTCGTGCTGCGACTTGCTGAGGGCGACCCCTCACATTACCGGCACGACAGCGCGCTCGCCTACGACGAGACTCGCGAAGTCCAGGTCTGTGTCGAGATCGAGCGGCCCTGGCGACGCTCCCGCAGTTTGCGCGCAGTCCGCGACGGTGAAATTCGCTACTCCGCGATCGACTACGAGCTACACCTGCGCTCGAGTCACCTGCCCCGGTCCCATCGGCCCAGCGAGAGTGCGACGGTGCTGCCGCCGGACCCGGTACCGGGCGCCCGCCTGGTCCTGCTGGGGAATTCCCCCCTGAAGTGGAGCCGGGATTACGTCGACCCGCTGCTGGCGGAGCTGCAGGAACCGGTCGGTGTGCTCGCCACGGCTTCCGGCGAGGGCAGGAAGCTGGCGAGGGAGTATCACCGTTGGCTGCAAGGGCTCGGCCTGGAAGCAGAAATCCTCGATATCCGGCTTGAAAACATCGAGCGGGTCAGCCGCGACCGGGCGCTTCTGCGCCGGATAGGTAGCATGGGCAGCCTGTTGTTTACCGGTGGCAACCAGCGGCGCCTGACCGAGACACTGCTGCACTGCGCCGAGGCGACACCGGTCCTGCATGAAGTCGTCAGCGCCTATGAAAGGGGTGTACCGCTCATCGCCGTGGCCGCCGCGGCCAGCGCCTTCGCGGGCCGGATGATTGCCGAGGGCGATAGCGAGGCAGCGCTGCGATACGGTGGCTCGGAAGACGCCGGCTGTTCCGGTGTCGTGATCGAGCGGGGTATCGGCCTGACCTCCTTCGGCCTCATCGACCAGAACTTCCTCAACCGGCATCGGCTGGGCCGACTGCTGGTGGCCTGTGCCAGCCAGCGCTGCAACTACGGGTTCGGCCTGTGCGAGGAATCCGGCATGGTCATTCATGGCAGTGAGCGACGCCTGGAGGCCATCGGGCGGACAGGCGTTGTTGTCGCCTCACTGGACCGGCAGCGCGTAAAACTGCATCCACCGCGTTTCAGCCCGGAAGGCATCAGGCTCAATTTTGTTGAGCCGGGGTCCAGCTTTCACCTGGATACCATCGCCGCTGACGCCATGGACCACAGCGGTACCGCGCTGGCGCTGCTGGAGCGGGCGATAGGCGACCTGCTACGCGATTACGAGCGCGGGGGCGCGCCGGGGCGTGAACCCCTGGACGGCCGCGCCTTGCGGGACTCTCTTCTATTTGAGTACGAGCACCCGGACTACCGGGTGCCGCCGCACTAGCAGCTTACTTGCTGGCGACGGTGTTCTCGTTCCGGGTGTAGGCCTTTTCTTCGGCCTTGAACTCCGTGTCGATCTTCTTGAGCTTGATCTCGGGCTGCGCCGCGGGTAGTTCCGGCTTCATGCAGTCCAGGTAGGCCTGTCGCTGCAGCGCGGAGCGAGTCAGCTCAAATGTCGCCATTACACCCTCGGTGACGGTGCCCGGCGTGGTGGCGCGGGCCTCGGTCTGGATAGGTTCGCAGGCGGCGGAGTTTTGGGCCATCAGCATGATGGCGACGGCGATCAGTGTGAGTTTGGCTTTCATTGCGATCTCCCGGCTTTCGCCCTGTCGGCGAATAGCTATCGTCAGGAGAGTCAGCCCGCTTTATGGGCCGGCGGCGTTCACAGGAGGAAAACTAGACTCGCGTCGCCTTTCCGGGGGGATTCTGTGACAGGGGTTCGCTCTAGGGCACCGGCAGGATCTTCATGATATTGGTAGTGCCCTCCTGCCCCATGATCATGCCCTTGGTCAGGATGATGGCGTCTTCCGTATTGAGATACCCGCAGCTCTTGATGTACTCGATGGCCCGGGTGTCCACTTCGTCGGGGCTGAAGGCCGTGGCATCGAAGTAGAGGGGAACGACGCCGCGACAGAGGCACAGGCGCTGCAGGGTCTGCTGGTTGGCGCTGAGGGCGAAAATGGGGCGCCCCGAGCTCAGCCGCGACATCAGCAGGGGCGTGGTGCCCGACTCGGTGAGACAGGCGATACCGCGCACCGCGTGGTGGTGGTTGGCCGCGTAGATCGCCGACATGGCGGTGGTTTCCTGGGCGCTGTTGAAATCACGATCGATGCGGTAGCGGGACCGCCGCGTGTTGGGGTGCTCCTCGGCCCCGAGGCAGGTGTCGGACATGGACGCCACCACCTCCACCGGGTACTGGCCCATCGCGGTCTCCGCGGACAGCATGACCGCGTCGGTGCCGTCCAGTACCGCATTGGCCACGTCGAACACCTCCGCCCGGGTCGGCATGGGGCTGTTGATCATGGACTCCATCATCTGGGTGGCGGTGATGACCACCCGGTCCATGCGGCGGGCGCGGCTGATCAGGTCTTTCTGGATGCCGATCAGGGACGCGTCCCCCACCTCTACACCCAGGTCGCCGCGCGCCACCATGATGCCGTGACTCGCAGAGATGATGCCCTTGAGCGTGATCTCGTCGGCCACCACCTCGGCCCGCTCGATCTTGGCGATAATGGCCGCGTCGACGTCCTGCTCTTTCAGCAGGTCGCGGGTCTGGAAGATGTCTCCGGCGGAGGACACAAAGGAGACAGCGACAAAGTCCGGCTGGATCTGCTTCAGGCCCTCGATGTCGGCGATGTCCTTGGATGTCAGCGCCGGAGCGGCGAGGCCGCCGCCCAGCTTGTTGATGCCCTTGCGGGAGCCCAGCTTTCCGCCCACGAGGACCTGGGTTTCAACGACGCCCTCCTCCACCGCGGTGACCTGCAGGCGGATGCGGCCGTCGTCCAGCAGCAGGATATCGTCCCGTTCCGCCTGCCCGCAGAGTTCCCGGTATTCCAGCGCCACGCTGCGCTCCGTCCCGGCGTCATTGTCCAGCCCGGTGTCCAGGGAAAACAGGGCGCCCTCTTCCAGCGTCACGCTGCCGTCCCTGAACGCGCCGATACGGATCTTCGGCCCCTGCAGGTCCGCGAGAATGCCCACGTATCGCTCCTGCTCGCGCGCCTGTTTGCGCACCGTCTCCGCCACGGCCAAGTGATCGGCAATCCCGCCGTGGCTGAAGTTCAGCCGGAATACGTTGACGCCGGCGCGGATCAATTCGGCAATCACGGGCTCTGACTGCGAGGCGGGGCCCACAGTGGCGACAATCTTGGTGCGTCTCAGCATGGGCCGGGGGTCCTGGAATCAGGCAATTGCGTGGCGCAACACCTCGCCGTAGCCGTTGAAGATGGGGGTGTCATTGTAGGCGCCCCGGTGTTTCAGGAGTTCGTGCAGGGCCTTGAGGCGGTAACAGGGCACCCCCGCCATGAAATGGTGTTCCAGGTGGTAATTCACGTAGTTGGGCGCGAACACCAGTCGCTCCCACCAGTGCGGGATGGTGGTGCGGGTATTGTTGCGGGGATCGCTGTCGTACAGGTCAGGGACGTTGGCGTGTTCCGCCACCTGGCGGATGCGCACCACCAGCATATAGGTGGTCATGTAGGCGCCCACCCAGAGCAGGTAGACCCAGGGGCTGAACAGTACCCCCAGCAGCACGGCCAGCACCGCGTTGACCAGCAGTTGCTGGACAAAGGGCCGCGCGCGCTCGCGGGCTTCGGGGTCGTCGTCGAAAACCAGCGCCGCGTTGGCGAAGATGTAGTGCATCAGCTTGTAACCGGTCTGGCCGGTCAGGTCCCGCTTGACCTTGCGCCGGAAGCTGTCGGACGCCACGGGGTAGGCCTGGTAATTGGGCAGGTCGGGGTCATCGTGGGTGCCCGCGAGCTGGTGATGACGCGTGTGGCCCCGGGCGTAGTTGTGCAGGTCCGTGAACACGGGGTTCGCCGCGAGGTACTGGCCGACGAAGTGATTCAGGGACTTTTTGCTGAAGAAGGTGCCGTGGCCGCACTCGTGGGTCACCACAGCCAGCGCCAGCTGGCGGCCGGGCAGCAGTACCAGGGCTGCCAGGATCGTAAAGACGTTGGTCCAGGTATCCACCATCCAGAAGATGCCCAGTATCCCCGCCCAGCTGACAGCCAGTGTGCGCCAGGCCAGCCAGTCATCCTTGCTGGTGAAGAAGCGAATCTCGTCCTTACTTAAATATTGCGTTCTTTCCATGGGCCAGTATCAGCGCCTCTCTCTCGGACTTCTTCAGGCTTTTCACGACCAGGGCGTAGGAGTTGTCTATCATACGCTCGATTTCACCCCGGGGCACATCTCCGTCGAGGATGACCGTGTTCCAGTGGCGCTTGTTCATGTGGTAGCCCGGAATGACCGATTCGAAGATATCCCGCACCATGACCGCTTCATCCGGATCGCACTTGAGATTGCAGCGAGGTGAGTCTTTACTTACTGCCAGGGTCGCGAACATCTTGCCCTTGATCTTCATGACCGCCACATCCGGCCCGAACGGGAAATCCTCCCAGGCTTCCGGACGGCTGAGCAGGTAGTCTCGCGCTTGCTGATAGTCCATTTGCACGGTGTAATTTAGCACCGGTCGTGCTCGAGTGATATTGACGTGAAGCGGCATTTCTACAAACCCCTGGGCTTCCTGTTCCTGGGGCTCGCCATCCTCGGTGTCGTGCTGCCGCTGCTGCCGGGCACGCCCTTTTTGCTGCTCAGCGCCTGGTTCTTCGCCCGCTCCTCCGAAAAGTGGCACCAGTGGCTGCTGGCCCACGAGGTGTCCGGGCCCATGATCCGCAACTGGGAGGAGCGGCGCTGCATGAGCCGGCGTACCAAGATGGTGGCCCTCGGTACCATGCTGGTGGCCGGGGGTTTTTCCGTGGGCTTTGCGGTGCAGGCCACCTGGCTCAAGATCACGGGGGTATGCCTGCTGGCGATCGGCTCCACGGTGGTGCTGCGCATCAAGAGCTGTGAGGCCTGCGCCGAAGAATAGACTTAAGTCTAGATTTGGACTAGAGTCTACAAATGTCACTGCGAGCCGCCCGGCGACAATCTACCCAGCGCCGCATCCTGGCCGCTGCCCGCGACCTGTTCCTGGCGCAGGGCGTTGCAGCCACCACCATGGACCAGCTGGCGGAAGCGGCCGGGGTGTCCCGGGCCAGCCTCTTCAACTACTACCCGGGCAAGGCCGCGCTGCTGGAGAGCCTGGGGTCTGAGCTGGAATCACGGCTGCTGCAGGCGATGCAGCACTACCGATCCAAGCATCCCGCCGCCCCCGAGGCCCTGGCCGCGCTGTTTGCCCACGCGGCGCAGGTGCTGGAACAGACCGCGGCGCTGACGCGCCTGCTGTTGGCGCAGTCCGGCGGCGGCTACCCCGCTCTGCTGGCCGCCTGTGTGGACTTCGCCGCTGAGGGGCAGGCCGCCGGGCACTGGCGCCGGGATATTGAAGCGCCTCGCCTCGGAGAGATCATCTACCTGGAATTCATGGCCGGCCTGCTGGACTGGTGCCGTCCTTCCGATGCCTCGCACCGGGAGCTGTTCCACAGCCGGACCGACGCGCTCAACCGGCTGCTGGCTGCACCCGGCTGACTGTCAGCGCAGTGGCCTGTGATTGTGGATGCGGTCGTACATACCGCCATACACCAGGCTTCTGACCAGCTCGCTGTCGACGAAGTTGTAGGGGTGGCCGAGATCGAAGGCGCTGGCGTCGTTCAGGGTCGCCATATGGGCCTCGGACAAGTGGACGTCCACGCTGGCGAGGTTGTCCTTAAGCTGAGCCAGTGTCCTGGCGCCGATGATCGGGATCGTGCCCCGCTGGCGAACCCAGGCCAGCGCCACCTGGGCCGAACTCACGCCCAGTTCATCGGCAATGCCGTCCACGACCCGCGCGGTGGCCAGGCTGCCCTCGTCGAGGGAGCGGAAGCCGTCCAGGTTCTCCAGTCGCTTGGACTCATCGACGCCGCGGGTGTACTTGCCCGAGAGGATGCCTGACGCCAGCGGGGACCAGGCGGTGATCGCCATATCCATGTTGCGGCACAGGGACACGTGTTCCCGCTCGATCCCTCGCTCCAGCAGGCTGTATTCGAGCTGCATGGTGACGAAGGGCGTCCAGCCGCGCAGTTCCGCCAGGGTGTTGGCCCGTGAGGCGACCCAGGCGGGGGCGTCTGACAGGCCGATGTACAGGATCTTGCCGGCCCGGACCGCGTCGTCCAGGGCCCGCACCACCTCGTCCACCGGGGTGGTGTAGTCCCAGACATGCACCCAGTACAGGTCGATATAGTCGACACCCAGTCGCTTGAGGCTGGCGTCCAGGGACTGGGTGAGGTTCTTGCGATGATTGCCCGCGGCGTTGGGGTCGTCGGCGCCCGGGAAGGCGTTGGTGTATTTCGTGGCGACGACAAAGCGCTCCCGGTCGTTTGCTACGAACTCGCCGACAAGCTTCTCGCTCTCCCCGCCCGTGTAGATGTCTGCGGTATCGATGAAATTGCCGCCGGCCTCGACAAAGGCGTCAAACATGGCGCGACTCTCGGCCTTGTCGGCGCACCAGGCTTCCTCCGAGCCGAACGTCATGGCGCCGAGGCAAAGCTGGGACACGCGCAGGCCGCTGCTGCCAAGCAACTGGTAATCCATGGGTCTTCCTCCTGTTCAGTGCTTCCTGAGGATAGACCAGCGCCGGCGGCGGCGCGCGTCAGGCTGAAATCGAGGCGGCGAAGTCCGCAATGCAGCGTTCAAGGAAGCTGTCCGGCGACAGTTCCGGGTCCTGCAGCAAGGGTCGCAGATCCATGGCCAACACGCAGGCGTCGGCGCGATCCGTGGCGTGGCTGTCGGTCATGGTGGCGTTGGCGCGCTGGCGCGCGCGGATCGCCTCGTCATAGCGCTTGCCGCCGCTGACCTGGCTGTTGTGACACCGCAGCAGCTGTCCCTGCAGGTTTTCGGGATCGTCGATCGGCAGCGCCCTGCGATACTGCGGGGGCAACCAGTCGAGGCTGCCCCAGACCTCCACAGCAAAAACAGCCTCGGGCTGCTGTTCGGACGGCAGGGCCCGCAGCGCGGCGAGGCTAGCCCTCGATACCGCCCGATGGGTGGCATGGCTGTCAGCCAGGTTGTGCAGGT
The DNA here is from genome assembly GCA_965601975.1 of Halieaceae bacterium. Taxonomy (GTDB): domain Bacteria; phylum Pseudomonadota; class Gammaproteobacteria; order Pseudomonadales; family Halieaceae; genus JANQIO01. The sequence goes on along the minus strand of OZ271856.1, from coordinate 4,571,154 downwards.
AAACCACTTTGGGCGCGGACCGGGTCAGGATGTCGCTCAGCTGCTCGACCAGGGCGCTATCGCCGTTCCTGACCGCGTCGCTGGTGTAGCCCAGCTGAAGCTGGGCGGCGTAGCGGCCCAGCTGTGCGGCCTCGCGCTGCTCCTGCCTGCGCAGCTCGACCATTTGCCGGTCGCTGTAGTTCTTATAGGCACCCGACCTGGGGCTGCCGGCGCCGTCACAGACCACGACCCCGGTGAACCACTGCCTGCTGTCTTCTAGGCAGGTGAGAATTCCCGGGATAGCGATGATCTCCAGGTCGTCGGGGTGAGCGCCGATCCCGAGGTGAGTGGTGCGCGCCAGCGCCTGCTCGAGATCGACACCGTCCGGCACCAGGGTGTCCGCTACGGCTTCCATGGCAGCAGGGTAATCGGAATCCGCTGTCACGCCTAGCCGCGCGCCCGCCAGACCACTATGCTTTGCAGGCTATGACTATCCATCCCCAACTCCTGGCAGACTGCCACCACCTGGGCCGTACCCCGGGCGGTGTGCTGTTGTTGAACCGCAACGCGGCACTGCCCTGGTTCATCCTGGTACCGGAGACCGAGCTGGAAGACGTCCTGGACCTGGCGCCGGCGCAGCGCCAGGAAGTGGTGGAGGCCTGCGCGGACATTTCCCGCTTCATCAAACAGGACCTGGGTTACCGCAAGGTCAATTTCGCTGGTCTCGGCAACCTGGTGCCCCAGATGCACCTGCATATCATCGGCCGCAGCACGGACGACCCCTGCTGGCCCGGGCCGGTATGGGGGCGCCTGGAGGCGGGGGCAGAGTATTCAGAGAGCGTGCTGAAGGACTGGCGCGACCGCCTGGCCGCGGGCTATGGACTCGATCCTGCCTGATGCTGGACGGGGTGGTGATCGTACTGCAGCGGGATGACCGCTTCCTGGTGGGCCGGCGCGCAGGGCACAAGCCGGCGCCGGGTTACTGGACCCAGGTGTCTGGCAAGGTGGAGCCGGGGGAGGGCCAGCCCGACACCGTGTCGCGTGAGGCGATGGAAGAGCTGGGCTGCCGCGTGGTCGCCCGTGAAAAACTCCAGGAGTTGCCATCCCATAATGGCCACTACCGGCTGCATTACTGGCGCGCGGAGATCCTCGAGGGCGAGCCGCGCATCTGCAACGATGAATTGACGGCCCTGCGCTGGGTCACGGTGGATGAGCTGCGCACCCTGTCGCCGGTCTTCGAAGAGGACCTGGCGCTGTTCGAGAAATTGCTTGAGGGAGAGCACGGACATGGATGAATCAGTAAATATCTTCGGCGAACCGCTGGAAACCTGCGGCGAGGACCCTATGACCGGCTTCTTCCGGGACGGTTGCTGCAATACCAGCGAACAGGACTTCGGCTCGCACACGGTGTGCGTGGAGGTCAGTGACGATTTCCTGCAGTTTTCCCGCTCTCGCGGCAACGATCTCATCACGCCGATGCCCGAGTACGGTTTTCCGGGCCTCAGGGCCGGAGACCGCTGGTGCCTGTGTGCCGCGCGCTGGCTGGAGGCACAGCAGGCCGAAATGGCGCCGCGGGTGTTCCTGCGGCGCACCCATCAGCGGGCCCTGGAAGTCGTGCCAATTGACCTGCTGCGCCAGTACGCCGCCGACCTGAACTAAAGCCGCACAAAAACCGGACGTACTGTTTGTTTTAGCGCCGGGTCTTTGCTAATTTGACCGGCTCGAAATCCCTGCGGGAGCCCCCATGCACCTGTCGCTGAACGAAGAACAACAACTGCTCAAAGACAGCGTCGCCCGCTTCGTCGACGATAACTACAGTATCGAGCGCCTGCGCAAGCTGCGTGACGGCGAGGAGACCCTGGACCATCAGCGCTGGCAGGAGCTGGCGGAACTGGGCTGGCTGGCCCTGCCATTTGCCGAAGAGGACGGCGGTTTCGGCGGCAGCGCCATCGACCTGATGGTGGTGATGGAGCAGTTCGGGCGTGGCCTCGTGACCGAACCCTTCCTGGTCAATGTGGTCATCTGCGGCGGCTTCCTCCGCCAGGCGTCCGCCGAGCAGCGTGAGCGCTTTCTGCCGCCCCTGATCGCCGGGGAATCCCAGTGGGCCTTCGCGTTTGCGGAAGCCACCAGCCGCTACAACCTCGCCGACGTCTCCCTGTCCGCCGAGGCGGAGGGTGACGGCTATCGGCTCAAGGGCAGCAAGATTTCCGTTCTCAATGGCCCGGCCGCGGACTGGCTGCTGGTGACAGCGCGCACGGCGGGGTCTCGCCGCGATGCCGACGGCATCTCCCTGTTCGCGGTGGCAGCCGACAGCGCCGGTATCAGCCGCAAGAACTACGCGCTGGTAGACGGGTCGCGAGGTTCTGACATCGAATTCGATGATGTGCTGGTCCCCGCGGCTCAGCTTGTTGGAGAGAAGGGCGGGGTGCTGCCCCTGGTGGAAGACGTGGTGGCGCAGTCCATTGTGGCGATCGGCGCGGAATGCCTCGGCGCCATGGACGCCCTGCTGGAACAGACGGTTGCCTACACCCAGACCCGCGAGCAGTTCGGACAGCCGATCAGCCGCTTCCAGGCCCTGCAGCACCGCATGGCAGACATGTACCTGCAGTGCCAGTCGCTGCGTTCACTGCTCTACTACGCGGCCATTCTGCGCAATGAGGGCCGGGAAGACGCCAACCAGGCGGCATCGGCATTGAAGGTCAAGGCAGGGGATGCGGGGCGCTTTGTGTCCCAGCAGGCGGTACAACTGCACGGCGGCATCGGCATGACCGACGAGCTCGGCGTCAGCCATTACTTCAAGCGCCTGCTGCTGCTGAATGCGCTGTTCGGCGACAGCGAGCACCACCTGAAGCAGTATCTCGCCGCCTGACAAAAAAGGGGGTCAAAAAAAGGGGGTCAGAGTAAGATTTCCAAAGGAAATCTTACTCTGACCCCCTTTTTTCCTTTTTTTACTTGCGGTTGGAGTGGCGGTAGATGGCGCCGCCGTCTTCATCCCCCTCGTGGAAGATTTCTTCCAGCCGGTCGCCGAGGTAGTCGATCATGCGGTTCACCCGCTGTTCCTTCTGGCTGACGATCTGTGAGACCGCCATCCCTTCCATCATGAACTTGGTAATGTCCATGGCCAGGGCGTAGAGCTCGCCCCGGGAGGACCACTCGGGGAACAGGCTCTTGTTGGATTCGACGATGGCCCTGTCGAAGCGGGCGATGGAGTCCTCGAGAATGTCCTGTAATTCGGGGTCGGTGCGGCCTGCGACGCAGAGCTCGTGGTAGGCCACGTAGAGGTCGGAACGCAGGTACTGCCAGTAGCCTTCCAGGCCCTTGCGATTGCGTTCATCCACCGGCAGGTTCGGCGCGATCTTCTCGATGTGGCTGGCATAGAGCTCCACCAGCTTGCCGTGCAGGTACTCCACCGCAGCCTGCATCAGCTCGGTTTTGGAGGGGAAGTGGTGCAGCATGGCGCCCCGGGAAACCCCGGCCCGCTCGGCGATGCGCGCGGTAGTGGTGTTGGCGTAGCCGATCGTCACGAAGCAGTCGAGGGCGGCGTCGAGGATCGTGTCGCGCATCATGGCGCTCTTCTTCGCCTGCCAGCCGGTCTTGTCTCGCTCCTTGCGTGCGGTTTTGGTCGCGTCCTTGTTCATGAGTTCCTCATCTCAGCGGCCGGCGAGTTTAGCAACAACCGGGGCAAACTGCTCGACCATATTATTTTCGCCGTCGTCCAGCACGGTGATGTAGGAAATGCCGTAGGTTTCGCGCCGTCGCTCCAGTTCCTCGCAGATGTAGTCGACGCTGCCGATCAGGTTGTGGGGGCCGGCGAGCAGGTCATCCACGGACAGGCCCATGGGCTCGGCGATGGCCGCGGCGGTGGGCGCCTGGTGATCGGTGACAAAGGTCAGGTAGGCGCCGATCTCCAGTTCGAGGTCATCGAAGCGCTCACCGGCACCGTCGCGAATCCAGCCGATCTTCTTCGCAGTCTGTTCGGCGAGGCCGGACATCATGCCGTCCGGGCCCAGCACCCCGGCCCGGTTGTTGAAGTTGAGGCTGACGATGTCCGCCTCGCGGCCCGCGATGGTGAGAATGCGCTTGCTGCCGCCGCCGATCATCAGCGGCGGCGGCGTGGGCCGGGCGGGCAGGCCGCTGAAGCCCTGCCACTGGATATGGTCGTTATCGATGGACAGCTGTTCGCCGGACATGAACGCTTTCACCGCGCTGACCACGTTCTCGAACTTGTCCAGGCGCTCGCCGATGGGCCTGAAGTCCATGCCCGCGGCCTCGTACTCCGCCTGGATCCAGCCGGCGCCGAGGCCCAGCTCGAGGCGGCCGTCGGACAGGTAGTCCATGGTGGCGGCTTCCTTGGCCAGGATGACCGGGTCCCGGTAGTCCATACAGAACACCCGGGCGCCCACCTTGATGCGGTTCGTGTATTCCAGGGCCATCGCCATGGCGGGCACCGCGGCCAGGATCTGGGGCGGGTGGGCGGTGCTCTCCTGGGCCGGGCCCGGGCCCATGAAATGGTCCGCCAGGTGGTAGGCGGAATAGCCCAGGTCCTCGACCTTGCACAGCATCTCGCGCCAGGCGGCGGGGGATTTGGGATTGAAGGCCTGCAGGCCGAAACGGAACGGTTTCACGCGGCCTGCTCCTTGCGCTTGATGAAGACGGGTATGGCGCTCTGCAGGGTCATGCCCGTGTAGCGCTGGGTGTTGGCGCGGTTGTCGATCAGCCGGTTGGTGTTGGCGCCCTGCTCCCGCACCAGGTCGTCGGCGTCCGGGCCGGGCAGCGGACCCCAGCTGTGATGCATGGTGACCACGCCGGGCTTGATCCGGTCATAGGTCCTGGCCACGCCGGTGACACAGCCATGGGCGGAGTGCACCTGCACCAGGCACTCGTCTTCCAGCCCCAGTGTGGCCATATCTTCCGGGTGCAGCAGCACCGGGTTGGTATCGCCCTGTTTTTCCCGCAGCAGGCTCAGGTTGCGGCCGGAGGAATTGAGCACGTACTTGCTGCGGGAACTGATCAGTCGGAGGTTGAATTCAGCATTGGGTTCGGCGGGCGCAAGCGCCGCCTCGAAATCTTCCGCCACGCCCTCCGGGAAGAACTGCAGCCGGCCCGCATTTTCGTCAGGCCCCTCCACCGTGATCTTGTGCTCCGGGAAGCTGTGACCGCCCGGGTTGTCCCGCAGCCAGGCCAGGTCGACCCGGGAGCCCGCGGTGATGGCGCTGAGCACCTCGAACTTGCTGGGCTTGTCCGGGCCGTCGAAGTGGGTGCCGTTGATGGACACGTCCAGCCCCAGCCGCCGGCCCAGGCCCCAGAACACTTCCCATTCCTCGACCACGTCCAGGTCGGTGCTCACGACCGCGCTGGAGTACTGGCTGTAGGGCTCCTCGTACCAGGGGTCTGCCAGCAGGGTCACGTCATCGCGCTCCAGGGTCAGCTTCGGCGCGAACACGTAGTCACTGATCTGCGCCGTTCCCGAGTGCAGGTAGGCGTCGATACATACCAGCAGGTCAAGGCTCTTCAGCGCCTCATAGGTTTTCTCCTGGTTGGGAAAGGCCATCAGCGGATTGCCGCCCACCACGATCAGGGCCCGCACCTGGCCGTCGCCGGGGGTGAGGATTTCGTCGCTGAGCAGGTTGGTCGGCATCTCGCGCACCGGTCCCATCATGCCCATGGTGGTCAGTTCGCCCAGTTCGGGATCGATGCGAGACTGCGCGCCCTGGCCCCAGGCCAGGGGTACATTCAGCGCCTGGGCCCGCCGTGGTGAGGGCGGCGCCAGCATGCCCGGGTTGGGCAGGGTGTCGCCCTCGCGATAGTAGCGGCCGCACAGGCTGTTGAGGCTCGCCACCAGGTGCTGGGTCAGGTTCGGATGATCGGACATCTCCGGCCCGGTCCCGGTCAGGGCAATGCCCCGCGGCCCTTCAGCGAACATGCGCGCCGCCTCGGCGATCTGTTCCGCCGGCAGTGTGGTGCGCTCGGCGGCGAACTCCAGCGTATAGGGTTCCACGGCCGCGCGCAGTTCCGCGAGGCCCTCGGTGTGTTGATCGCAGAAATCCTTGTCGTGGAGGCCCTCGTCGATGATCAGGCGGATCATGGCCGCCAGCAGGGTGCTGTCCTGCCCGGGCTGGATCTGCAGGTGCAGCTCGGCGCGGCGGGTCAGTTCGGTGCTGCGCGGATCCACTGCGATGAGCTTGTGGCCGCGTTTCTTGGCATCCCGCAGTCTCTCGAAGGGGCTTACCGAGGGCACGCCCCCTGGCGGCGCGTATTGCGACACCATGGGGTTGTTGCCCAGGATCATGGTGACGTCGGAGTCTTCGAAGTAATGGGTGCTCGCCCCCCAGTAGCCGTGCCGCGTGCCGACGAACACCTTGGCGGGCTGGTCGATGGTGACGCTGGTGTAGTAGGAGGGAGAGCCGAGTGCGTCGTGCCAGGCCCGGCTATAGGCCAGGGCGGCGGAGTTCTGGAACGCGTAGGTACCGTTGTAGGTGGCCACGGCCCGTGGGCCGTGCTCGTCGATGATTGCCCTGAGCCGGTCGGCCACCTCGTCCAGGGCCTGGCCGCTGCTGATCTCGCTGAAGCCGCCGTTGGTCTTTTTCTGGCAGGCGGTCAGCCGCTCGGGCTGATACATCTGCTCGACGAGTTGCCTGCCCTTGATGCAGGTGTAGCCGCCGTAGTGGCTGTTGTCGGTGTCAGGCCGCACGGCCTTGACGACGTTGTCCTCAACGTCGACATCCATGGGGCAGTAGGCGTGACAGTAGCGGCAGAAAATTTTGTGAGTTTTTATTGTCATGGGCCTGATCCACCCGATCGCGCTTGCGCGATGGGCATAGAGAAGTGTAATAATCACTGCAGGCCGGGTTGCAAATAACCTGCAAGGCGGTCGATACTAAAAAAACAAACAGTACTGATTGTATTTTCCGCCGGTGTTGCAGTCCAGCTAATTCCGCAAAATCACAATAAGGCTGCTCCACCAGATTATTAGAATAAGAGGCCGCACAGCGGTCGGCAGGAGCGCCCAATGAGTCTTAGTTGTACCCGTTTTACCCGTACCCCCCTTGCAGTTGCACTGGCCCTGACCGCCCTGGGCAGCGCCCCAACGGCCATGTCCCAGGAAGTCGCACAACTCGAAGAAATCGTGGTCACCGCTCGAAAAGTGCTGGAATCCGGCCAGGATGTGCCGGTTGCGATCTCCGCCTTTTCCGGAGAGACCATCGACCGCCTGATCATGCGCGATATCCGCGAGATGGAAGGATTCATTCCCAACGTGGTGATCGACGCGGTCAGCGTCGCCCCCGGCGGCGCCTCCCTGTATTTCCGGGGTGTCGGCACACAGGAGGTGGAGCGCAGCTTCGATCCCGCCGTCGGCGTGGTGATCGACGGCGTTCCCCTGTCCTTCGTCAATGGCTCCATGGTCAACACCTTCGACTTCGGCACCATGGAAGTGCTGCGGGGCCCACAGGGGACACTCTTCGGCAGGAATACGACGGGGGGCGTGATCAATATCCAGCGCACTCGGCCCACGGGCGAGTTCGGGATGAACTACGAGGTCACCGCGGGTAGCGACGATCGCTTCGACGCCAAGGCGGTGATCAATTTCCCGATCGTCGAGGGCAAGCTGGCCGGCAAGCTCGGCGCCTTTACCCAGCAGGACGGCGCGATGCTGGACAACCTGTTCAATGGCGATGAGGCCATCGACCGGGACGACACGGAGTTCACCGCCACGCTGCTCTGGACCCCGACCGAGAATTTCGAGGCGCTGTTTACCTACGTGCACTTCGAAGATGAAAACAATGGTGTGGCCCTGGTCAACCGGGCCTCGCCGGCAGAGTTGTCCTGCATCCTGGGCTTCTGTGACACGGGCGAGATCGACGAGGTCAATCAGGACTTCCTCGAGGGACTCGAGTTCGAGCAGGATACCTACACACTGCAAATGGACTACGAGATCGAGTACGGCAGCTTTACCGGCATCATCGGCTACCGCGACACGGACGAGTCCGTGCCCACGGACTTCGATGCGGCGCCCGTCCCGATCTTCCACACCATTCGCGACCAGGAGTCCGACCAGACTTCCTTCGAGCTCCGCTTTGCCTCCAGCGATGCGATCAGCGAGCGCTTCGATTTCGTGGCAGGTGTTTACTACCTCGACGACAACTACGAGCTGGAGCAGTTCACCGCGATCCTCGAGCTGCTGGGCACGGCACCGGACGGCACCGGCGCGATCTACCAGAATCCATTCTACGAGCAGGACCGCGAGGCCTGGGCTGTATTCGGCGAGGCCCATATCGACCTGGCCGAAGACTGGACACTGACCCTGGGCGGCCGCTACACGGAAGAAGACAAGGAGTTTGACGCCTTCAACCAGCTGGCCTTCGGCGTACCGGAGGGCTTCTTCCCCATCGGGTCTGCGAACGCGGACGAGACCTGGGACGAGTTCACCGGGAAGGTGGGCCTTGACTACAGCTATAGCGAAGACGTGATGTTCTACGCGACTTTCTCCCAGGGCTTCCGGTCCGGCGGTTTCAACGGCCGTAACTTCACCCCGGACTCCATCGGGCCCTACGACCCGGAGTACGTTGACCAGTATGAGCTGGGCATGAAGGGGGACTTCTTCGATCGCACCTTCCGCTGGAACGCCAACGTCTTCTACACGGACTATGACGACAAGCAGGAAGAGGTGATCATCCCCGACGGCTTCGGTGGCACCTTCACCGTGGTGCGCAACGCCGCCACCGTGGAGATCGTCGGCGTCGAGAGCGAGTTCACCTGGGTGGCCAACGAGTACCTGCAGTTAACTGCCAACTTTGGCTACCTGGACGCGGAATACGACGACTACGTGGCCGACCTCAACGGTGACGGCATCGCGACCGACAACTCCGACCTGGAGCTGCGTCGCGTGCCCGAGTGGACCGGTGGGCTGACCGGCACCTACACCTACCCGATCGGGCCGGGTGTGCTTACGCTGTTCGCGGCGGCGCGCTACACGGACGAGTACTGGGTGGAAGTGTCCAACGACCCCCGAGGCCTGCTGGATGACCGCACGGTGATCGATGTGACCGCCTCCTACGAGTGGGAGTGGAGCCAGGGCCGCAACGTGAAGATCTCCGCCTTCGGCCGCGATATCACGGATGAGGACGACTACGGCTCATTGGTGGTAGTGCCCGGCCTGTTTGCGTTCTCCTCCGTCACCGGCGGCGAGATGTACGGCGTCCAGATCTCCGGCAACTTCTAGACCCTGCCTGCCGGGTGAGCCCCAATCAGCTGGGGCTGGCTCGATGGTGGGGAGGTGTGAGCAGTTTTTTTCCAGAGGAAAAAAGCTGCTCACGCCTCTTGGCTACCTACTCAACCTATAGCTCAACAGTGGAAAAAAAGTCCGCCCGCGGCACGCCGGTCTCGTCGTAGATGGGCCCCGCGGCCTCGATCCGGTACTTGAGGATATCGGTGGCCTTGAGTTCATACTGGCCCCAGATCTTCAGCATGTCCGAGTAGTAATGGCCCGCCAGGTGAGCGGCGAAGTCCTCCTCGGTGGCCCAGTTCTCATAGACGTAGACACGGCCGGGCGTGGTGGGGTCCAGGCTCCAGACGTAGGCCCTGCAGCCCTGCTGGCTGCGGGTGTCGGCCATCAGCTGGGTGGCCTGTACCAGGGCCTTTTCGGCCGCGGCCGGGTCCAGGTCAACGGTGCCGTTGATGATAATGGTCATGGGCAGATCTCCGGTGTGGTTCTCGAAGCTAGCAAAACTAGCAGAGCACCGATAAAAAACAAACAATGTTGACTGCTTTTTTGCTCGCGACTACTCTCCCTGTTTCGCTCATTACCTGGAAGCACGCCCATGGACCCCGCTGTCAACCGCCAGTTCATTCTCAAGTCCCGCCCGGTCGGCCTGCCGACCCCGGAAGAGGTGCCGATGATCGAATCCCCGGTGCCCGAGGCCGGCGATGGCGAGATCGTAATCCGCAACCTCTACATCTCACTGGACCCCGCCATCCGCGGCTGGATGTCCGATGAGCCCAACTACATCGAGCCCATTCCCGTGGGCACCAAGGTCTGGGCCACCGGCATCGGCCGGGTGGTGCAGAGCTCGAGCCCCGATTTCGAGGTGGGAGATATCGCCCTGGGTATGAACGCCTGGGAGGACTACACCCTGTGTCCCGCGGAGGCGGCCACCAAGGTCGATCCCATGGGCATGCCCCTGACCACCTTCCTCAGCATTCTCGGCGCCACCGGGCTGACCTCCTACTTCGGCCTGCTGGATGTCGGCAAGCCGCAGCCCGGTGAGACCCTGCTGGTTAGCGGTGCCGCCGGGGCCGTGGGTTCCATCGTCGGCCAGATCGGCAAGATCAAGGGCTGTCGGGTGATCGGCATCGCCGGGGGCGAGGAGAAGTGCCGCTGGATCAGGGAAGAATGCGGTTTTGACGACGTCATCGACTACAAGGCCTGCGGCGACCTCACCGAGGCCATTCGCGAGAAGTGCCCCGACGGTGTGGACATCTACTGGGAGAACGTGGGCGGCGAAATGTTGGACGCCGTGCTGCTCAACCTGGCGGAGCGGGCGCGCATTGTGTTCTGCGGCTGGATCGCCACCTACAACGATGAGGAAAAACGCGCCGGGCCGAAGAACCTGTGGCAGCTGCTCGCGAAGAGCGCGCGCATGGAAGGCTTTGTGGTGAAGAGCTACGTGCCGCAATTTCCCGAAGGCATCGCCGCCATGGCGGAGTGGCTGCAGCAGGGCAAGCTGCAATACAAGGAGCACGTGGTGGACGGGCTGGAAAATGCGCTGGACGCCTTCCACATGCTGTTCGACGGGCGCAACACCGGCAAGCTGATTATCAAGATCGCCGACGAGTAGCGGGATCGGAGGAAGCACGATGAACATCCAGTACGACTACTCCGACTACCGGGTGGTGGTCACCGGCGCGGGGGACGGTATCGGCCGCGCCACCGCCGAGGCCTTCCACGAGGCGGGCGCGCGGGTCCTGGCCGTGGATATCAACGGCGACCCCCTGGAGAGCCTGGCCAGCCACGGGCTGAAGACCCTGGTACAGGACGTGGCGGCGGAAGACGCGCCCGCCAATATCATCTCCGAAGCCGAGGGCAGCCTCGGCGGGCTCAACGTGCTGGTAAACAACGCCGGCATCTGTCCGGTGGCGAACCTGGCGGAAACCGAGGACCAGGTCTGGGACTCGGCCCTGGATGTGAACCTGCGGTCGATGTTCCGGCTGAGCCGGGAAGCGATTCCCCTGCTGGCGGCGACGCCGGCGGGCAGGATCGTCAATATCGCCTCGGTGTCGGCGCTGATGGCCAACGAGGGCATGGGCGCTTACACCGCCTCGAAGCACGGCGTGGCGGGTTTCAGCAAGAGCCTCGCCATCGAAGTAGGAAAACAGGGCATCACGGTGAACTACATACTGCCGGGTGCGATTGTCACCGGCATCACCCGCGACCTAATCCAGGCCGACACCGAGTTTCGCGACTTCTGGGTCCAGAAGAGTGCCGCCGGCCGCTGGGGCCAGCCCGAGGACATCGCTCGCGCCATCCTGTTCCTGGCGTCCCGGGACGCGGATTTCATCAGCGGCCACGGCCTTGCCGTGGACGGTGGTGCGCTGGTGCGGGCCTAGGCCGCCGGGTAGGGCGCGTAGTCTCCGGAAAGGTCGGCGGGGCCGCGGTAGAGGATGTTGTAGCGGCGGCGGGTGAACAGCCAGCTGCCGGACTCACAGCTGTATTCGTCGTCGTAGACCCCCAGCACCATGCTGCCGCCCTCGGCGGTCCTGAGGTGCTCGGTCAGGTACCAGCGGCCGCTGGCGCGCTCGCCATCGACCTCGAGCGTGCCGGAATTGAGCATCATCAGCGCGAACTCGAAGCCGGACATGGCGCCCTGCCAGGTCTCCAGGATAGCGGCCTTGCCCTGGACCTCCATCCCCAGCAGGTCCCAGGTGGCGTCGTCAGCCCAGGTAGCTACCCAGTCGTCGGCGTCGTAGCGGTTCACGGCGTCGATGTAGCGCGATACCAGGTCACGGATGGCGATTTCGTCCAGGCTAGACATAGTGATTTCCTTCTTGTTCGAACCAGGCTGCCTCGAAAAAGAAACAAGCCATACTGTTTTTTAGCAATTCGGGCTGCTACTATGACCGATCACCAAAGCATTAACAACAACAGGTGATGCGCCACCCGGATGGCGCAACCGAGATAGGTAAATGGCATCCATGAAAATCGCCGAACAGGCCAACATTCGGCCGATCGGGGAGGGCTTGTTCACCTGGCCCTCAGACGACCCCGCACTGCTCTGTTCCCGCTGCCAGAACTGCGGCCGCGCCGCCTTTCCCGCCCAGGCCAGCTGTGCCGCCTGCTGCTCCACCGACGTGGTTGTCGAGGAGCTGCCTCGCCGCGGCACGCTGTGGACCTACACGGTGCAGCGCTTCATGCCCAAGCCGCCCTATGACAGCGGCGAGACCCAGGAAAACTTCCAGCCTTACGGCGTCGGCTACGTGGAGCTTCCCGGCGGTGTACGGGTCGAGGGTCGGCTGACCGAGAACGACCCGGACAAGCTGGAAATCGGCATGGAGATGGAGGTCGTGTTCGAGCCCTTCCGCACCGACCCGGATGGCACTGAAATCATCAACTTCGCCTTCCGCCCTGTGGCTGGCGGCAACCCGGGAGCCTGAACCATGGACGTCGCAATTGTCGGAATCGGCATTCACCCCTTTGGACGTACCCCCGAGCGCAGCGGCCTGCAGCAGGGCAGCTACGCCGCCCGCGAGGCCCTGAAAGACGCCGGCGTCGAGTGGCAGGACATGCAGTTTGCCTACGGCGGCAGCCACAGTGCCGGCAGCGCCGATGCCCTGGTCAACGAGCTGGGCTTGACCGGCCTGCCGTTCACCAACGTCGCCAACGGCTGCGCCACCGGCGGCAGCTCGCTGATGTCCGCCTACAACGCCGTCAAGTCCGGCGAGTTCGACATCGGCCTGGTGGTGGGCTTCGACAAGCACGACCGCGGCGCCTTCAACGCAGACCCCAAGAGTATGGGGCTGGGCGGCTGGTACGGCGAAGCGGGCCTGATGCTGACCACCCAGTTCTTCGCCATGAAGATCACCAAGTACATGCACGACTACGGGATCACCAATCGCGCCCTGGCCAAGGTCGCCGAGAAGGCCTTCGAGAACGGCTCCCTGAATCCCAACGCCTGGCGCCAGACACCGATCGCCGAGGAAGAGATCCTCAATTCCATGATGGTCAATGACCCGCTCACCAAGTTCATGTTCTGCTCGCCCTCCGAGGGCGGCGTGGCGCTGGTGGTATGCCGGGCGGACCAGGCGCAGAAATACACTGACAAGCCGGTTCTGATCCGCGGTGCGGCACTGCGCTCACGCCGCTATGGTTCCTTCGAAGTGTTCGCGCCATCGCAGGCGCTGGAGCACACCGCCGGGCCCACGGTGGACGCCTCGAAGGCCGTGTTCGAGATGGCGGGGGTCGGCCCCACGGATATCGATGTCGCCCAGTTGCAGGACACGGAATCCGGCGCCGAGATCATGCATATGGCCGAGAACGGCTTCTGTGAGCCCGGTGAGCAGGAGCACATGCTGCTCAACGGCGAGACCCGAATCAACGGTCGACTGCCGGTGAATACCGACGGGGGTTGCCTTGCCAACGGCGAGCCCATCGGTGCCTCCGGACTGCGGCAAATCCATGAAAATGTGGTGCAGCTCCGCGGCGAAGGCGGGGCGCGCCAGGTACCCGGCGATCCGAAACTGGCCTACAGCCATGTTTACGGCGCACCGGGTATCAGCGCCGTCACTATCCTTCAGCGCTAAGGCCACGAGGTAGCGAGAATGAACGAAAAAGCGAAGCTGACTGACGACCAGATTCTGGCGAGGGACCCTTCCTACAGTTTCCAGGACCTTCTGGACCGTGAAAAGGTGGACGTACCTGACTCACTGAGAGATAGCACCGACACCTACCTGGGATCAGAGGACCTGCCGATTGACCGCTGGACCTCCCGGGAGTTCTTTGACCTGGAGACCGAAAAGCTCTGGACCAGGACCTGGCAGATGGCCTGCCGTGAGAGCCAGCTGCGCAATCCGGGTGATTACTTTGTCTACGACATCGTCAATTTTTCCATCCTGATCACCCGAACCGAGTCCGGTGAGCTCAAGGCCTACCACAACTCCTGCCTGCACCGCGGGCGTGTGCTGAAGCGCGGCGCCGGCAACAGCCCCGAGCTGCGCTGCCCCTACCATGGTTTCGCCTGGGCTTTGTCCGGTGAGTTCAAGGGCGCACCCTGCCAATGGGACTTTCAGCACATCGATACAGAGGAATTTTCACTGCCCGAAGTGCGTGTGGACACCTGGGGTGGCTGGGTGCTGATCAACATGGATGACAACGCCCCGGACCTCCAGGAGTACATGGGCGTGCTGCCCGAGCACTTCAAGGAGTGGAAGCATGAGCAGCGCTATGTGTCCATGCACGTTGAAAAAGTTATCGCCGCCAATTGGAAAGTCGTGCTGGAAGCCTTTATCGAGTCTTACCACGCCATCGCGACCCACCCCCAGCTGATGCCATTCCAGGGAATCGACAACTCCCAGTATGACGTCTGGGGCGACAACGTCAGCCGCACCATCACTTCCTACGGGACGATCAACCCCAGCCACGAGGAGCAGTTCTCGGAACAGGACTCCCTCGACGCGATGATGGCGATGTCCGGTTCCGAGGTGAAGCCCACCCTGGAGCCCGGCCAGACGGCCCGTGAAAAACTGGCGGAGATGGTGCTGCCCGACATCAGCGAACAGGTGGGCGAAGATCTGGACGGTAAAACCACCATGTCGGAGCTGATGGACTCGACGCTGTACCTGCTGTTCCCGAATTTCGCGCCGTGGGCAGGATACTCCACCTGTATCACTTATCGGCATCGCCCCAATGGGGACGACGTCAACAGCTGCATTATGGACATCTACCTGTTGACCCGTTACCCGGAAGGTGAGGAACCGCCGGCAGATGCACCCACCCGTCGTCTTGCCATCGATGAACCGTTCAGCTCGGCGGCGGACATCATGGGCGAGGGGCTGGCCCGGGTATTCGACCAGGACGGCTCGAACCTGCCGCAGGTACAAAAGGGACTGAGAGCCTCCAAGAAGGGCAAAGTAACGCTGGCCAACTACCAGGAAGTGCGCATCCGCCATTTCCACCAGACCCTGGACAAATACCTGAGCGCGTGACGTTCATGGAGGCGGCGCGGGGCACCGACCCTGCGCCGGGCAGCTGGCAGGCGACCCTGCCCGGGCGCATCGCCCGGGACGGGGACAAGTGGGCCAATACCACGATTGCCCGGGAAGCCTGGCGCAAGGCTGACGCCCACCCGGACCGGGTGGCGATTTTCCTCGAGGACGAGCCCGACGCCACCTACGGCGAACTGGCCCTGGAAGCGCGCCGCCTGATCGGCGCCTTCCTCGACATGGGCCTGCAGACGGGCGACGTCATCAGCTTCCAGCTGCCGAACTGGCGAGAGGCCGTACCGATCGACATTGCCGCCGCGGCCCTGGGCCTGGTGGTGAACCCGATCGTGCCCATCTACCGCGGTGCGGAACTGGCCTACATCCTGGGCGATGCCGCCACTCGCGTGTTCTTCGTTCCGGAGCAGTTCCGCTCCATCCACTACGTGGACACGGTGCAGTCGCTGCGCAATGAGCTGCCCGCCCTCGAGCACGTGGTTAGTGTGCGCGCGGAGGCGGACTACGCCGGCGTTACCCGCTACGAATCGCTGGTCGACCGTGAGCCCGTCGATCTCGGGCAGTTGCCGGACATCGACCCCAACCTGCCCAAGTGCCGGCTCTACACGTCGGGCACCACCGGTTTTCCCAAGGCGGTCCTGCACAGCCACAACACCCTGAACTACGTGCAGCAATGCTCCATACATCACTCCGGCATCAGCCCCGATGACGTCATGGTCATGCCCTCGCCCGTAACCCATATCACCGGCTACTCCAGCGGCATCAACATGAGCTTCATGAGCGAGGCCCGGTCTGCACTGATGGCCCGCTGGGACGCGGATGCCGCGATAGATTTCATCCACCGGGTCGGCGGCACCATGACGGTGGGCGCCACGCCGTTCCTGGCGGAGCTGCTGGATGCCGCCGAGCGTCGCGGCGACGGTCTGCCCACGATGCGGCAGTTCTCCTGCGGCGGCGCCGGCGTGCCGCCGGAACTGGTCAGGCGCGCGTACAAGGTTTTGGACAACTGCATTACCGTGCGGGTCTACGGCAGCACCGAGGTTCCACTGGTGAGCTACGGCTGGCGTGACAACCCGGAGCTGGCTGCTACCACTGACGGACAGCTGTATGCCTTCGAGGTGAAAATCCTCGACGACAACGGCGGGGAGTTGCCCCGGGAGACGGACGGCGAGATTGCCGCCCGCGGTCCTGGCATGATGCTGGGCTACGCGGACCCCGAGCAGAATGCCGCAGCGCACACCACAGACGGCTTTTTCCTCACCGGCGATATCGGCCGCATCACCGACGAGGAGGCGGTGCTGATCACCGACCGCAAGAAGGACATCATCATCCGCGGCGGTGAAAATCTCTCCGCCAAGGAAATCGAGGACGTGTTGCACCGGCATCCGGCGGTGCAGGAAGCGGCCGTGGTGGCCATGCCCCACCCGCGGCTGGGGGAGGGTGTGTGTGCCCTGGTGATCCCCCGGCAGGGTCAGGCGCCGGGAATCGAGGACATCGCGGCGTTCACCGACCAGTGCGGCCTGGCCCGGCAGAAGATCCCGGAAAAACTGGTCCTGGTAGACGACCTGCCCCGTACACCCAGTGGCAAGGTGCGCAAGGATATTCTCCGCAAACAGCTCAAAGAAGGTGAATTATGAACAGGCAGTTCCTGCTGAACGAACGCCCCCTGGGGCGCGATCTCGAAACCACTGACTGGAAGCTGGTCGAGTCAGACGTGCCCAGCCCCGGCGACGGCGAGGTGCTGGTCAAGGTGATGTACCTGGGCGTGGACCCGGCGATGAAGGGCTGGATGGAGAACCGCGCCGATTATGTCGCGCCGCTCGAGATCGGCGACCTGATGCGCGGCAACGGCGTCGGCCGGGTCATCGAGTCCAACAATGAAAAGTATCCCGAGGGCATGATCGTCTCCGGCGGTTTCGGCTGGCAGGAGTACGCCGTCAGTGACGGTAAGGACATCCCCCTGAACCCGGTGCCGGAGGGGATTCCTGTCACCTCGGCCCTGTCCATCCTGGGTATCACCGGCCTGACCGCCTACTTCGGCTTCCTGGAGATCGGACAGCCGAAAGAGGGCGATGTGGTGTTGATCTCCGGTGCCGCCGGCGCCACCGGCTCGGTGGTGGGCCAGCTCGCGAAGCTCAAGGGTGCCAGCAAGGTCGTCGGCATTGCCGGCAGCAAGGAGAAGTGTGACTGGCTGGTCAACGAACTGGGCTTTGATGCGGCGATCAACTATCGGGAAGAAGACCAGGCCCAGCGGGTGAAGGAACTATGCCCCGACGGCATCAATGTTTTCTTCGACAATGTCGGCGGCGAGATCCTGGATATCGCCCTGGCCAATATCGCTGACAACGCGCGGGTGGTGATCTGCGGCGGTATCTCTCGCTACAACCTCGCCGGGGATATTCCCGGCCCGAAGAACTACTTCAACCTGGTGTTTCGCCGTGCCCGCATGGAGGGCTTCATCGTGCTGGACTACCTGCCGCGCTTTGGCGAGGCGATCCAGTTCCTGGCGGAGAACCTGGCGGCCGGCAAGCTGACCAGCAAGGAAAGCGTGATGGAAGGCTTCGAGCATATGCCCGATGCGCTGAAGGCGCTGTTCTCCGGCGACAATATCGGCAAACAGCTGGTACACGTCTCAGACTGAAACGCATAGAAATGGGGCAAGGCTGTGCCGGCGACCGGGGGTCGCCGGCGGGTGGCTTTCGAAAAAGCTCAGCCTTGTGAGTTCAGCTTAGTTGCTGGACTGTGCGACCTGGGCGCCGTCGGCACCGCCGACCAGCGTCAGTTCCAGTTCTTCAACCTTGCCGTTGTTGCGAGCCTTGCACCTGGCAACCCACTCGGTCTTCTCACCAGCGGCGTCTTTGCCAGCCACTTCGATATCGAAAGTGGTGTAGCGGCCACGACGCTTGATGTTGTCCGTGTTCTGGGACACTGACTCGTACTTCGCCATGCGAGCATCTGCGGCAATATCCGCCTTGCAGGCTGCGAGGGCTTCACTGGGGCCGGCCAGGGCCGGGATGGAAAGGGTGGAGACGAGCAGAGCTGCGCCGATACCACCGGCAACTTTGGAAATAGACATAACAAGTACCCTAACTATGGAATGGACCGTTGTCTCAGGTGGCCGACCCACAGTAGGTGCCGGACCACTATTGCAGTATACTGTGCATATTCGGCGATGGATTCGCTAAAACTGCACACTAAATGACAATTTTTGCACAATGCTGAATTGGGATGACCTGAGATTTCTGCTCGCCGTGGCCCGAACCGGGTCCATGAGCGGCGCCGCCCGGGAGCTGGACGTCAACCATGCCACCGTGATCCGGCGGGTGCGCAGCCTGGAGGAGCAGCTCGGCACGCGCCTGTTCGAGCGGCAGGGCCAGAGCTACGTGATTACACCGGCGGGCCAGGTGGCCTTTGACGCGGCGGAGCGCATGGAAGCCCAGTCCGTGGGCGTCGAGCGCCAGGTGCTGGGCCAGGCCACCGCCCTCTCAGGGAAGATTCGCGTCACGGCGCCCGAGCCCATGGGCCGCACCTGGCTGCTGCCGGGTATCCGCGAGTTCAACAAGATCTACCCCGATATCCTGGTGGAGCTCAGCCTCAGCATGCGCTCCTATGACCTCGGCATGCGCGAGGCGGATATCGCCTTCCGCGTTACCGACAACCCGCCCCAGGACCTGGTCGGGAACAAGCTCACCACGGTGCAGCTGGCGGTGTATGCCCGCAACGGCGACAGCCTCGATCCCGCTGACGTGAACCAGGTGATCTCCATTGAACACCTGCTGCAGGAGGGGATTGGCTGGGAAGAGGCCTGGTTCCCGGAGGCAAAGGTCAGCCTGGTCACTGACTCGCCGGCGGTGGCGGCGGATGCCATCAAGGAGGGCTTCGGGGTGTCCATGATCCCGGTAGCGATCGGCGAACTGGACCCGGAGCTGGCGCGCATCCAGGACATCCCGCTCTACGAGGGCGCCGAGATCTGGCTGCTGACGCACCTGGATGTGCGCAGCAACGCCCGCATGCGGGTGTTCCGCGACTTTATGCAGGAGTATTTCCTGTCACGCAGCTCCCTGATGGCCGTCCAGGACACCATCAAACCGCTGAGCACCAGAAAGAAAAAAGCCGGCTGAAGCCGGCTTTTTCGATTCTGGATCCGGGCTGCGATCAGGGCAGCGCTGCGATCCAGGACTTGTCTTCGAACCACTTCTTGCGCAGCTGATTCAGCATGCCCATCTTGCCGAAGGTGTCCAGGTAGTTGTCCACCAGCTGGGCGAACTGCCGGTCTTCCTTGCGCACGGCGATACCGAAGGGCTCGATGGAGAGCGGAGACTGCAGGGTAGCAAGGCCGGCATTCGGGTAGCGCAGCACCGACAGGATGCAGATCGGCATGTCCGCCACCAGCGCATCCACCTCGCCGGCGATGACCATGTCCACGGCCGCGTCGTAGTCCTTCACCCTGACCAGGGTGGCCTCGGGGGCGGCGGACTGCACGAACACTTCGCTGGTGGAGTTCTCCAGGGCGGCCAGTTTCAGGTCGGCCCGGTTGAAATCCTTGGACTGGGTCGCGCGGGCCAGCAGGGTGTCCTTGGTCAGGATGGACTTGCCCGACATCATGTAGGGACCGACAAAACTGACGTCGCGGCTGCGGGAGGCGGTAATCGCCATGCCGGACATGACCATGTCGACCTTTTCCTTGTTCAGCGCATCCAGCAGATCGCCAAAGGGCATGGTCACGATTTCCAGCCGCGCTCCCATGGACGAGGCCAGGGCGCGGGCCAGGTCGACCTCGAAGCCGATCAGCTGGCCGCTGCGGCTGTTGGAATTCATGGGCGGCTGGTTGCCGGACATGCCGACCTTCAGCACCTTGAAGTCGACGATCCGGTCCAGCACCGGAGAGTCGGATTGTGCCAGGGCGCCGGGCACGAACAGGGCCATGGACAGCAGGCCCAACAGGGATAATTTCTTGAACATCTTCAGCATCTTGGGGTCCTTGTGCGATGGGTGGCGCCCACACCGGCGAGGCGTTCCCGGCCGTGACGCGTTAAGCGAGTTTAGCGGCACCGCCGGATAAATCAACGCCGCCACGGGCTGCTATTCCGGGGCGTTCAGGTCCCAGTCATAGTCGTAGCGCACGCGCCCGTTCCAGCCCCTCAGGGTCTCCGCCAGCCCGGGTTCCGCAAACTGCGCAATCCAGCCCAGCACCTCCCGGCGGCCGTCACCGAAATCCTCGTCGAACCAGCTGAAGATCGAGCTCAGGGTCAGCCGGTCAGCCGTAACCGTCACACCGCGAGGGTGATTGATAAAGGCCCTGGCGCCGGCGTCGTAGAGCTTCTCCAGGTTGTCCGCGGTCCACGCGACGGGCTGCAGGTTCGGGCAGCCCAGGCTCGCGCAGTTGACGGCGAAGTGAACCCGGGCGTCGCCGTAGAGTGGCCGCAGGATGCGGTGCTCGATGTCATTGAGCGTCAGGGTCTGGCCGTCGATGACGATGAGGTCGCGCCCCCAGGGCCCGATACTGAAAAAGCCGTCCTTGATCCTGCGAATGCTGGACACGCCCGGGTTGTCGAGGATCAGTTGCACTGTCAAGGCGTTGTACAGGTTGATCCAGTAGGCCTGCTGTTGCCCGGTCGTCAGCTGGGCGACCGGCACGTTTGCCAGGTAGGCGATATAGCCGTCCAACAACTGCCGGTCGGCGGCAGTGACCGAGGCGTAATCGAAGCGATAGATGCCCGAGGGATGATCCGCATCGAGGTAGGTCTGGAGAATCAGGTCCCAGGCGTTGTGGTCGACGTCCACCTGGCGGCTGTCGGCGGCCGGGCGCCAATGCTCCCAGGGGTCGCTGTCGGGGATGATGCCTGCGACGGACGGCAGGCTGGTTAACAGGCTCAAGGTGATAAGGGCCCGAAGTAACCGGGCAATGGTGATTGGGTGAAGCACGGCGGCGCTATCCTCGCATTCAGTGTGCAGCATTCGAGGACGGCGCCGCCGCCAAGTTCCCGGGAACTTTTCAAGCAGAGCTCTTGTCGCAAGCTCCCCGTTGGTTGAACGGGTTACAGCCGCAGCTGCTGAACTCGAGCACGTGCCACAGGTAGCAGCGGCCGAAGATGCCATTGAGGACCAGGAACAGTGCGATCACCACGCCGGTCCATTCAATGGCTCCCATCTCCGGGCGCGCCAGCACCAGGCCCGCCACGAACAGTCCCAGCAGCAGTCGCAGTATGCGCTCGGTTTTACTGAGGTTTTTCGCAATCATGACGTTGAGATTTGGTTAAAAAACGCGCTATTTACGACGCCATTTCGCAGCTGGATTACCGCCCTGGCTCAAAATGAGAAAAACTTCCGCTGCACCGCGGATTGCGCGGTCGCAGGCTCTTGCACCAGGCCGTCGCATTGCGGATGCTGAAACGCTTAACAACACCACAGGAAGCCCAGAGCTATGGCCAGCAAGGACGAAATCGTCGAGTTCCTGAAGCGTGAATTCCCCCAGTCCACTGCCGTCGTAGAGGCAGTGGATTCACGCTCCTGTCGGATTCGCGGCGCAGTGGATGAGAGTGACCTGCGCCCGGGTGGCACGGTGTCCGGCCCGTCCATGATGGCGCTGGCCGACCACGCTCTCTATATCGCCACCCTGGGTGCCGTGGGCATCGTGCCGCTGGCAGTGACTACCAGCATGAGTATCAATTTCCTGCGCAAGCCCGCCGCGGGCCGGGACATCATCGCGGAGTGCAAGCTCATCAAGGTGGGGCGTGTGCTGGTGGTGGGGGACGTGTTCATCTACTCTGATGGGCAGGAAGCACCGGTGGCCCACGCCACCGGGACTTATTCCATTCCTCCGGAGCGTTAAGCCATGGACTATCGGCTATACCTGGTGCGTGTTTTCTCCACCCGCTGGGAAGAGGCGCTGGCCTTCTACCGCGACACCCTGCAGTGGCCGCTGTCCTATGTGGATGAAGACCTTGGCTGGGCGCAGTTCAGCCTGGGGGAATGCGACATCGGCCTGGAGCGCTGTGACCCCGAGCATCCGGAAACCGCCGAGCTGGTGGGGCGCTTCGTGGGTTGCTCCATCGAGGTCAGCGATGCACAGTCCGCCTACGACACGCTGCGGGGCCGCGGCGTCGAGTTTGTCGAACCGCCGGAGCAGCAACCCTGGGGCGGGGTGCTCGCCCACTTCAGGGACCCGGACGGGAATGTGTTGACCCTACTGAGCGGCCCCAAATAAAAAGGGCGGGCCACTGGCCCGCCCCCGTCGTGAAAGGCCTGCAATCAGGCTGGGCTAGGGACCGCGTCGCCGCCCTCACTCTTGCCGTTCTTGCGCTGGGTCTTAATCAGTTCCACGGCGGCTCGCAGCGCATCGATGCGCTTTTCGTAGCTGGTGTCCACCGGCAGGCAGTGGGTGGCGTCGAGTGCCGCCAGGGTTTCCGCCACCTCGCCGTCCAGACCGGTTACATACACGGTCTTGCCAGCCTGCTTGGCGTCGCAAATGATGGTTTCCACTGCGCGCGCCGCGGAGACATCCACGAAGGGCACGCTGCTGAAGTCCAGGATCATGGCGGAAGCCTTGCTGCGGGTGCGCTCGCGTACGTGGTGGCCTACGTCGGCAGCTGCGCCGAAGCTCAGCGGGCCGCCGAACTCGAAGATGGTAATTGCGCGGCCTGCCTCTTCCAGCAGCGCGTGCTCCTCGGCGGTAACCGTAGAGAGACTCTCGTCCTCGCCGCTGAACTTCTTCAGCTGCTCGTCCGCGAGCTGCTTGACGAAGGCCAGTGACGCCAGCACCACGCCGGCAGCGACTGCGGTAATCAGGTCCACAAACACGGTCAGCAGCAGCACCAGGGCCATCAGGACCAGGTCCAGGCGCGGTCCGCGGTGGGCGCGCTTGAGGTAGGCGACATCGATAATGTCATAGCCGACCTTGATCAGAATGCCGGCCAGGGCAGCGTGAGGGATCAGCTTCGCCAGGGGCGCCAGGCTGATAACGATGGCAAGCAGCAGCAGCGAGTGCAGCATGCCTGAAATACGGGTCGAGCCGCCGGTCCGAATGTTGATCACTGTGCGCATGGTAGCGCCGGCGCCTGGAATCGCGCCGAATAGGCCGGCTACCGTGTTGCCGACACCCTGGCCGATCAGCTCCTGGTCGGAGTCGTGGCGAGTCCGGGTCATGTTGTCGGCCACCAGCGACGTGAGCAGCGAGTCGATGGCACCCAGGGCGGCCAGGATCACCGCGGCCTCCAGTACGATCGCAAACGTGTCAGCGGAGAACGCCGGCATGATGAATGCCGGGAAGCCGGTGGGGATGTCTCCCAGGATCGGTGCGGCTTCACCGGGCAGGACCAGGCTGATCAATGTGCCGGCAATGAGACCCGCCAGCGGCGGCGGCAGGTAGGTAGCCAGGGTTTTCGGCCAGGTAAAGATCACGCCCAGCGTGGTGGCACCGATAATCACGGCCGACCAGACCGGATGTATCACGGCGTCGCCGATCTCCAGCAGCGCGGGTATCGTGCCGGGTTCCTCTGGCTCGTGACCGAACAGGCGCGATACCTGCAGGGCGATGATGATGCAGCCGATGCCGCTCATAAAGCCCGAGACCACGGGATAAGGCACCAGACGGATGTACTGCCCCATCTTCATGAAGCCGAGACCCACCTGGATCAGGCCCGCCAGGACCACTGCGGCGAATACCAGCTCCGGCCGGCCGCTGAGGGAGGCGAACACGCCGGCGAACACCACCACCATGGGGCCAGTGGGGCCGGACACCTGTGAGCCGGTGCCGCCGAACAGGGCGGCGAAAAAGCCGACGAAAATGGCGCCCCACATGCCGGCAATGGGGCCGGCACCAGACGCTTCGCCAAACGCCAGGGCGAGGGGCAGCGCGACGATGCCGGCGGTGATGCCGCCGAAAATGTCACCGCGCAGGTTGGACGTATCAAAGTGCTTCATGACGGAACTCCGCTAGTGTCTGCTATGCCGCCTTACGCAGCGCAGCCCTCGCCGTGACCAGCAATCTTGGCGACTTCGTCGGCATAGCGCTGGTCGACGGGCTCAAAGCTGTTGCTGGACTCGTCGTAGGCAGAAACGCCGCCGGTCTTGATGTCATAGACCCAGCCGTGCAGCTGCAGGTCACCCTTGGCGAGGCGCGCGGCCACGCTGGGATGGGTCTTGAGATGGTTGAGCTGCAGGATGACGTTCTGCTCCAGCAGCATGTTCATGCGCTCGTCTTCGCTGAGGTCAGCGCCCATGTGGTCGACAACGGAGACCGCCGCCCGCGAGTAGCTCAGCCACTCCTTGACGTGGGGCAGTGCATCCAGGCCTTCCGGGTTCATGGCGCCTTTCATGGCGCCGCACTCGGTGTGGCCGCAGATCACGATGTGGGGGACATTGAGCGCCGCGACCGCAAACTCGATGGAGGCTGTCATGCCGCCGGTGTGCGTGGTATGCGGAGGCACGATATTGCCGGCGTTGCGGCAGATGAACAGCTCGCCCGGGTCGGTCTGGGTGATCATCGCGGTTTCGATACGCGAGTCGGAACAGGTAATGAACAGCGCTTCGGGGGACTGGCCCTGGCTGAGTTTCTCAAACAGTTCCTTCTTCTCCGGGTAGACCGAGTTCTGAAACTTGATGACGCCTTCGGCAAACTTGGGCATTAGAGCCTCCTGGACTTTCTGTGTCTTATCCGTGTTGTGCGTTATCCGCAGACTGTGCCGACCACAGTTTGCGGGCATTTTCGATTTCTTTCGGGCTCACGCCGGTCAGGCGGCCCTCAACGAAGGCAATGCCTTCAATGATCCACTGTGCAATTTCGGGCTGGATCAACCGGTAGTAGTGGTGGCGCCCGTCTCGGCGCTCTTCCACGACCCGGTGCGCCCGCATCATCGACAGGTGCTGTGACACCCTCGGGCCCGCCAGATCAAGGCTTTCCACCAGGGAATTCACATCCCGCTCGCCGCCGCCCAGCTCCTCGATGATCCGCACCCGGTCCGGGTGGGCGAGAATCTTGAAGATTTCGGACAGCTCCTTGGCGACGACCTGGCGGCTCGGCATATGGTGTTCCCCCCGGAACGTAGAGGCTCAATCCTCTACATAGTTTCTTATATTCAAATATTTGAAGATATTAAGTAATGCAAATAAAGCACGGCCGGGGCGAACCGTCAAGTTTCGGCCTAGAAAAACTTAATTGGGGGGAGGGGAGTATTCGCCGGGGGTCCCGTCGTAGCCGTCGCCGTAGCAGGGCTCACCGCCGCACACATTGATCACCTCGCCGGTGCGCCAGAAGTTGGCCTTCTGGTCCCGGGCGGCGCGCTGCTGGAAGGGCATGCCGTGGGTGTTGTAGCCCTCCGGGTTGACGGTATTGGTAGTGGCCTGCAGGGGCGTGCCGTCATGGCCGGCGATGGGGAAGGGGCCGGAGTCCCAGACCACGTGGCCGCTGCCGGCCCAGGGATAGGATGGAATGGTATCAATGCCCAGGTAGGGCTCTTCCGCGACGTGGCGCCCGCTCACGATGGTCGGGGTGTGGCGGGGCACATTCATGCTGCGGGCCAGGATTTCCCCGGTGGTTTCGCTCACCGTCTTGTCGCCCAGGCCGATATGGATCAACACCCGGGTGGGGGTGGAGCCGGGCAGGGGGTCAGAGGTCACGTGGTTCACGTAGCCGTTGTTCTCGCCACGGTCGTACAGCATCTGGATGACCGACCACATCAGGGGCTTGTCCAATGAATCCGGGTAGGCCGGGTCAAAAGCCTGGGCGAAGGCGGGCCAGGCGTTGGAGCGCCGGGCCAGCAGGCTGAAGCGCATACCGGCCACGTTCAGCACCGCGCGCTCGAAGTTCGGGTTGACGGCGCTCAGGGCCCCGCCCAGCACCGCGCCCTGGGAGATGCCGTCGTAGTGGACCTGGCCGGTCTCGAAGCGCGGATTGCCGTCCATGTCCTGGAATTCAGGCAGGGTGGCGAAGCCCGCGGGGTTCTTCATGGCCTCGGACAGGTAGATGATGTTCAGCCAGCCCTGCTGGATGCGGTCCGCCTGGGCAGGGAAGTTGTTGACGTTGCTCAGCGCCTGGAAGGCGACACCGATGTCCTGGTCTGACATACCCCAGGAATCCATGCCGCAGAGCATGAGGGTCTGCTCCGTGGCCATGGAATCAAACCCGCGCACCGTATCGCGATTGCCGTACAGTCCGTGACCCACAACCACAGGAATGATTTCGAGTGGCTGTGAAAAGGCCAGGGGCAGTGTGCAGACGAATGGAACATCAACGCTGCCGTTGCCATCGAATCGCACCGGCAAGGCGTCCGGATCGCTGCTGTCGTAATTGAAGCGTGAACCCGGGGCGGCATCGGCTGCATCCATGAAGTTCGGTACCGAGAGGGTGCCCTCGATCACACGATCAACCAGGCCGCCCTCGGGGTCGTCATCGACGCTGGTGATGGTGGCCACCGGTGCAGCGCCGCCCAGCGCCGCCAGGGCCTCGTCACGGATATGCAGCATGCGCCCGGTGATATTGCCGGTGGAGGCCACGGTAAAATCCCAGGCCAGGTAGAGGCTGTCCCGCGGTACGCCGAAGCTCTCCAGGGCGTCAAAGATGGACTCCATCTGCGGGCGGCGATCCTCGAAGGCGGGGATGTCCGAGGGGATGTTCTCCTTGAACACGGTAAACGCATCGCTGGAGGGAATGCTGCTGCCGTCCCCCGCCACCAGGTTCTGCAGGGCCACGATATAGCGCTGGCCTTCGACCAGGTTGCGCGCGGTACGAATCATCAGCGCGCTGCGCTCGCCCTCCTCGGGACGTGCATCCAGCTCCGCCCAGATCAGCTGCCGCTCGCCGGTGTCGGCGTTGAGCACCTGGATGGGCGTGTCGGCGTCCAGTGAGCGGCCCATGTCCGTGAATGACGCGGCACCCGTGGCTTCCAGGTCGATGCCCGGCACTTCCAGCAACAGCAGCGGGCCGGGAGAGAAGCCGTCGTTGCGGTTGTACTCGGTGGGGTCGAAGGCCTCGCCGGCGGCATTGCCCGGAATGGCGGTGGCATTCAGGTTGACCCGCAGCCCGGTGCCGGAGCTTGCGTCGGCCACGGTGTAAAAATCATTGGGAAACGGGAATGCGCACTTGTCGGGCTGCAGGATGTCGCAGACATCCGCCTGGCTCACGTCAATCGTGGTGGGATCGACGCTGAACTGTGGCGCGGGCTGGAAGTTATCGTTGCCGTCGGAACAGGCACCCAGGAAAACGATGACAGCAGGCAGGGCATGGCGGACAAGCGCAGGGCGGGGCATGGGCGGGCTCACAAAGTTTGTTGAAGTTATCCGCGGGAGTCTATCGCGAGAGCGCAGCACCGGTCACGGGGCTGTCAGCGTTCTGTCACGCTGCAGCGCCTAGAACCAGATACGCACGCCTGCGACGATAAACAGGCTGTCCTCGCTGTCGCCTTCATCGCGGATGAAGTCGGCGGTGTTGCCATAGGCCCGCTCCCAGTGCACGCCGATGTAAGGGGCAAATTCGCGCCGAATCTCGTAGCGCAGCCGCAGGCCCGCCTCGACAGTGGACAGGCCACTGCCGATCTCGCGGTCTTTGTCGGTGTCACTGAACAGTTCCACCTCCACCTCGGGGGTCAGGACCAGTCGCTGTGTCAGCAGCAGTTCATACTCGGCTGAGGCCCTGAACGAGGCCTCGCCGGAGTCATTGACGTACAGCGTGCTGTCGATCTCGAAGAAGTAGGGCGCCAGCCCCTGGAATCCGATGGCCAGCCAGTCCTGGCTCGGGCTGGGTTCCCAGTCGTGTCGCCAACCCACCTGGAAATCCCAGAACGGCGCAACGGCGCGACCGTACAGCAGTTCAATCTCGGAGGCTTCCGTGCTGCCGCCCTCCTGCTCCACTTCGCTCTTCAGCCACAGTTTGTGGCGGTCGTAACCCGCCCAGGCCTGGCCTTCGAAACGCCTGGGCGTCGGGCTCTCGTCGATGCCGACTTCCATCTGCTCGATCATCACCATGGTCAGCAGCGGGTCGTCGCCCATGGCGAGGGATTGCAGCGGCAGCAGCGCCACAATGGCCGCGAGCAGGCAGCGGCGTCTCATGACACCCGCACCTCACGCATCATGCCCATCATGTGGAACTGCAGGTGGCAGTGATAGGCCCAGCGGCCCAGGGCGTCGGCGGTCACCAGGTAGCTCGCGGTCTTGCCCGGCTGTACCAGGATCGTGTGCTTGCGGGGGATGTGCTCCGCGTCCCCGGTCTCCAGCTCGCTCCACAGGCCGTGCAGGTGAATGGGATGCGTCATCATGGTGTCGTTGACCAGGTGGATGCGCACCCGCTCGCCGTAGGACAGGTGGATCGGCTCCGCGTCGGCGAACTTGATGCCGTTGAACGACCACATGTAGCGACTCATATTGCCGGTCAGGTGCAGCTGGATTTCCCGTTCGGGGTCCCGGGGGTCCGCCGTCGCATTGCGGTTGCGAAGCATCCGGTAGGTCAATACGTCCCGGCCGTAGCGGTGCTTGTGGTGGCGCAATCCGACGCCGGGGTCGTCGAGGCCACTGACCGGCGTCTCGGCGCGCATGTCCACATGGGCGCCGAACTCGGTGGCCACATGCTCGATCTTCGCCTGGCTGCCGCCGCCGGCGGGCGCGGGGCCCGCACGGTGGTGAGCGTGATGGTGGTGGCCTGCGTGCATATCCGCCGCGGGCGCATGGCCGCCGTGCTGTGCGTGGTCGCCGTGGCCCATTCCCATATCCCCGTGGGTGAGCCGGGTCACGGGCTCCATCTCCGGTACCGGGGCCGAGAGGTCGGGATGGGGCGACAGGGTGCCGCGGGCGTAACCGGTGCGATCGATGCTCTGGGCGAACACGGTATAGGCACTGTCTCCGGCCGGCTCCACGATCACATCGTAGGTTTCCGCGGTGCCGATCCTGAACTCGTCCACGGTGACCGGCTCCACCGGCTGGCCGTCGGCGGCGACCACGGTCATTTTCAGTCCCGGGATGCGAACGTCGAAGATGCTCATGGCGGAGCCGTTGATGAAGCGCAGCTTCACCCGCTCCCCGGGACTGAAGCGACCGCGCCAGCCCTCGACAGGGGCGACGCCGTTCATCAGGTAGGTATAGGTATAACCCGTGACGTCGGCGAGATCAGCGACGCTCATGCGCATCTGGTTCCACATCTCGCGGTCTCGCCAGGTCTCCCTGACGCCCTTCTCGCGGATGTCGCGCCACAGTTCCGCTGCGGTGCGTTCCTGGAAGTTGTAGTAGTGGCTGGCCTTCTTGAGCTTGGCGTAGATCGCCCCGGGATCCTCATCGCTCCAGTCCGACAGCACGATAACGTGGTCCCGGTCGGCGCCGTCGTTGTCGCCGTCTTTCGGCTCGACGACGATGGCGCCGTACATGCCGGTCTGCTCCTGGAAGCCGGAGTGGCTGTGATACCAGTAGGTGCCGCTCTGGTTGAGCTGGAAGCGGTAGCGGAAGGTCTCCCCGGGACGGATACCCGCGAAGCTCATGCCCGGCACCCCGTCCATCTCGGTAGGCAGGATGATGCCGTGCCAGTGGATGGAGCTGTCCTCTGACAGCCGGTTGGTGACGTCCAGGGTGACCGTGTCGCCCTCGCGCCAGCGCAGTACCGGCGCCGGCAGGGAGCCGTTGATGGTGGTGGCCAGTCTGTCACGTCCGGTGAAGTTCACCGGCGTATAGCCGATGTCGAGTTTGAATTCGTTGCCGCGGAGCTGCGCCTGCGCGGCTCTTGCAGCAGAAAGGCCCAGCAGTCCGCAGCCGGCGGCGAGTCCGGTGACGAAGGTTCTGCGGGAAATACCGCCGCTATGCGGCGGAGGATGCGTCATGGGGATACTGCTGGGTGTGTCCGATTCCTGGGGCCGTAGTATAACGCGTCAGCGTCCTAGCCTCCCCAGTGACTACCCCAGCGCGGCGATTTCCTCGCCCAGCACCTGCAGGAACTTAGCCCCCACGGCGCCGTCGATGACCCGGTGGTCACAGGACAGGGTCGCGCTGATCATGGTGGCCACGGCCTGTTCGCCGTCTTTCACCACAACCTTTTGCTCTCCCTTGCCCAGCGCCAGGATGGCGCCCATGGGTGGGTTCACGATGGCGGTGAAGTTGCCGACCCCGAACATGCCCAGGTTGGAGACCGTGAAGGAGCCGCCGCTGATGTCCTCGGCGACCAGCTTGCCGGTTTTCGCTTTCTCGGCCAGGGCAGCAGTCGCCGTGGCGATGTCTGCAGGGCTCATGCCGTCAGCGCCGCGAATGGTCGCCGGGTAGAGGCCATCGTCGGTGGCGATGGCCACGGAGACGTTGGCCTGCTTGAACTGGTGGATATCGTCTCCCACCAGGTTCACGTTGACCCGCGGTTCCTTCATCAGGGCCTGGGCCACGCACCAGACGATCAGATCGTTGACCGAGACCCTGGCATCGCCGCTCTCGTTGAGCGTTGCACGATGCGCGAGCAGCCCGTCCAGCTCGTAATCCACGGTCAGGTAGAAGTGGGGGATGGTCTGCTTGGCTTCGGTCAGGCGCTTGGCAATGGTCTTGCGCGTTGCCGACAGTGGGATGATTTCCACATCCTCTGCGGCGCCGCCACCGCCGGACGCGGCGCGCACGTCGTCTTCCGTAATCCGGCCTCTTCGCCCTGTACCCTCCACGGTATTGAGGTCCACGCCCAGCTCATCCGCCAGCTTGCGCACCGACGGCGAGGAGCGCGTGTAGGCATCACCGCCGGGACCTGCGGATGCAGCCTTCGCAGGCGACGGCGCGGTAGCACCCTCATTCCCGCGCAGGCGGGAATCCATGTCTTCGGCAGAAGCTCCTGGGTCCCCGCTTTCGCGGGGATGACTGTCACCGGAGTAGCTGGCGATAAAGGCATCGATATCCGCGTCCGAGACGTCCGCTGTTGCGATCACACCCAGCAGTGCGCCCACCGGGTGGGCGTCGCCTTCCTCGGCAATGACGCGGCGCAGTACACCGTCTACCGGCGAGTCCCAGACGTTGACGATCTTGTCGGACTCCATCTCGAACACTTCATCGCCCTTGGCGATGGCGTCGCCCTCGGACTTGTTCCAGGTATTGATGGTGCCTTCCACCATCTCGATACCCCACTTGGGCACCGCAATCGGGTAGATGTCTGCCATAACGCTACGCCATGGTCTCCTTGATCGCCGCCTGGATCTTTTCAACGCTGGGCAGGTAGGCCGCTTCCAGCTCCGGCGAGAAGGGCGTCGGGCTGTGGGGCGCGCAGACCTGTTTGATCGGGCCTTTCAGGCTCTTGAAAGCCTTATCCGCGGCCAGTGCCGCCACGTCCGCGGTCAGGCCGCAGCGGGGCGGGGCCTCGTCCACCACGACCAGGCGGCCGGTAGCCTCGACGGACTCGAGGATCGCGCCGGTATCCAGCGGTGAGCTGGTGCGAGGGTCGATCAGGTCGCAGCTGATACCTTCTTCCTCCAGGGCGTCGATGGCCTGTGCGGCCTTGGGCACCATCTGGCCGAAGGCCACCACCGTGCAGTCGTCGCCCTCGCGTACAAAGGCCGCTTCGCCGAAGGGGATGGTGTACATCTCGTCCGGGACCTCGCAGGTCTCCTGGTAAAGAATCTTCGGTTCGAAGAACAGCACCGGGTCGTCTTCCTTGATGGCCTGCAGCATCAGGCCCTTGGCATCATAGGCGTTCGAGGGGATGACCACCTTCAGCCCCGGAAAAGACGTCATCACCTGGTACATGGCCTGGCTGTGCTGGCCCGCGGCAGAGAAGCCGCCGCCGGAGGCGAAGCGAATCACCGCCGGGCACTTGGACTTGCCGCCGAACATGTAGCGGAACTTGCCCATCTGGTTGACGATCTGGTCCATGCACACGCCGATGAAGTCGGCGAACATGATTTCTGCCACCGGGCGCATGCCAACCAGGGCAGCGCCGGCCGCGGCGCCGACAATGGCCGACTCGGAAATCGGTGTGTCGATGCAGCGGTCGGGATACTTCTTGTAAATGCCGCTGGTCACGCCGAAAACGCCGCCGACGCTGCCGACGTCGCCTTCACTGCCGCTGCAGCCGGCCACGTCTTCGCCGATCACAAATACGCTTTCGTCTTCCGCCATCGCCTGGTGCAGGGCCTCGTTGATGGCATCACGCATGGTTTTCTCTGCCATGGTCTTATCCTCCTCAGGCCGTGCCGTAGTTGATGTAGACGTCTTCGGTGACTTCTTCCGGCGTGGGCCGCGGCGCGGCCTTGGCCTCATCCACCGCCCGGTCGATCAGCGCCATGACCTCGGCGTCCACCGCGTCGAGTTCATCGCTGGTGAGTTCGCCGGTCTCGTCCATCCTGGCCCGGAATTTTTTCAGGCAGTCATACTTGTCGCGCAGCTCGTCCAGCTCGCCTTCACCGCGGTACGTCTGCGGGTCGCCGACGAAGTGGCCGTGATAGCGACCCTGCTCGGCGAAGACACCGGCGGGACCGTTACCGGCGCGGGCGTGCTCTATCGCCTTGCCCGCTGCCTCGTAGACGTCGAAGAAATCGGAGCCGTCCGCCACAAACACCGGGAAGCCGAAGGCCTCGGTGCGGGCCTTCAGGTCATCGCAGCCCACCGCGTAGTTGATGCTGGTGTGCTCGGAGTAATAATTGTTTTCAATAACGAAGATGGCGGGCACGTTCAGCACCACTGCCATATTCATCGCTTCGAAGCAGGTGCCCTGGTTCACCGAGCCGTCGCCGGAGAAAGATACGGCAACGTGGGAATCCCCGCGGATCTTTGCCGCCAGGGCTGAGCCCACGGAGATGGGCGGGCCGCCGGCGACGATGCCATTGGCGCCGAGAATGCCCTTCTCCACATCTGCCACGTGCATGGAGCCACCCTTGCCCTTGCACAATCCGGCGGATGAGCCGAACAGCTCCGCCATCATGCCAATGACGTCGGCGCCCTTGGCGATGCAATGACCGTGACCCCGATGCGTCGAGATGATGGTGTCCGCGTCGCTGAGGTGTTCGCAGACGCCCACGGCATTGGCCTCCTGGCCGGTGTAGAGGTGGGTGAAGCCGGCGATCTGGCCGTTCATGATCTCGGCGTTCACCCGCTCTTCAAACTCGCGGATGGTTTTCATCTGCCGATAGGCCTGTAGCAGCTTTTCCTTCGGAATGGCCACGTTAGCTCTCCTGTTTCTCTAGTTGTTTTGTAAACGAATAATGTCTGCGGGCGACAGCAGCTCGCGAATCTGGCGGTGCATGTTCTGCACGCCGGGTTCGTTGCGTCCCACCAGCACCGAGCGCTCGAGGCCGGCATTGAGGGTGCGCTGGATTTTTTCCACCAGGCTGTAGTCCTCGGTCACCGCCACGTCATTGATCATCTGGAAAAAGGCTTCCTTCTCCGCGCGATCTTCCTCGGTGGCGGGCGCTTCAGGCAGGTACATGCTGTGGTACACCACCGACTTCTGCTGGTTGATGGGGTATACGCGCCAGGTCTGGAAGTGGTCGGCCACCACGAAGATCACCGTGTTGGGGAAGATGTAGTTGACGAAGCTCAGGTACTCCCGTGCCTGCCAGTCCGCCTCGTCCTGTTCCTTCAGCTCATTGATCGCCAGGGTCGGCGAACTCATGGAGTGATTGCGGCCGAACTGCCGGTAGTGGCAGATGTTGTTGTAGGACATCTGCGCGATCGTGTCCGGGTGCAGGGCGTCGAAGTGATAGAACTCGTGGAAGGTGTCCATGTTCAGCTTCCAGCTGATATTGGTTTCCACGCGCTTGATGCCGAACAGGTGATGGTTGTCGAAGCCAAAGCCCTCGATCTGCCGGCCCAGGCCGCCCAGGGTCTCGTCGATGTCAAAGCTGAGCTCGGGGTTCGGCATCACGAAGATCATGCCGTCGCGTTCCTGCACGTCCACGGTCTTCAGGCAGCGGCCGGCCTTGTCCATGTCGGTGAAGCCGTCCTTGCCGAATGGCACGCCGACCAGCTGGCCGTCAAGATCGTAGGACCAGGCGTGGTAGGGGCAGGACAGCATCTTCTGCTTTTTGGCCTGTCCCATGCCGTCCCCCAGGGGGGCGCCCCGGTGGGAACAGATGTTCAGGTAGCCTCCCAGTGAGCCGTCGTGCTTGCGCACCACGATCAGCGGGATGCCGGTATCGTCAAAGGCGTAAAAGTCACCCGGCTCGCGCAGCTTGCAGCTTGGCCCGACGAACTGCGGGTAGTTGCGGAACAGCTCAATGCGCTCGCGCTCAAACAGGGCGCTGTCGGAATACTCGGCGCTGTCGATTTCCATGACGCTGTCTTCCAGCGTGCAGGTCTTGCGCTCGACGAAGTCCAGCAGGATCTTCGCTTCTTCTTTTAAGGCATCCGCATGCATGGCCCTGCTCCTACAGACCCAACACCGCCTTGGCGATGATGTTCTTCTGTACTTCCTGGCTGCCGCCGAAAATCGAGGCGGCGCGGCTGTTCAGGTAGGTGGGTATTACCGTCGACGCGTAGGCCGGACCGACGTCGTCCTGTTTGAAAGGCAGGCCGTGGTAGCCGAGCACGTCCACCGCCAGCTGGTGGATACGCTGTTCGATATCCACGGTCGTGAGTTTGAGCATGGAGGATTCAGCGCCCGGCATCTTGCCCTCGGCCAGGTCCGACAAAATCCGCAGCTCCATGATTTCCAGCGCCTTCAGGTCGATCTCGATGCGGGCGATGGTCTTGGAGTAGCCGAGGTCGCTGTTGAAGTCAGGATCGTCCGCCTGCACGTCGGCGACGATAGCCTTGAGGTGCTCGAGTTCCGCCAGGCGTCGATAGGCCGAGCTGCCGCCGCCGCGCTCGTGTTCCAGCAGGAACTTGGCATGCTTCCATCCGTCACCTTCCTCTCCCACCAGGTTCTCCAGTGGGACGATCACGTCTTCGAAGAACACCTGGTTGACCTCGTGGTCCAGACCCATGGTGATGATCGGGTCCACCTTCACGCCGGGCGTGGACATGTCGATCAGCAGGAAGCTGATGCCCTGCTGGGGCCGGCCCTCGCTGCTGGTGCGCACCAGGCAGAAAATATGGTCGGAAAACTGGGCGTGGGTTTGCCAGAGCTTGGAACCGTTGACCAGGTAGTGGTCGCCCTGGCGCTCGGCCTTCAGCTTGAGGCTGGCGAGATCCGAACCGGAGCCCGGCTCGGAGAAACCCTGGCACCAGTAGTGCTCGCCGGACAGCATTCTCGGCAGGTATTTCTGCTTCTGCTCGTCGCTGCCGAATTCCATCAGTACAGGCGCGAGCAGTTGCAGGGAAAGCGGGTTGTAGGCCGGCGTGCCGGCGCGGGAGCATTCCATGGCCCAGATGTACTTCTGGGTGGCGGTCCAGTTTGTGCCGCCCCATTCCTCGGGCCAACTCGGAACTGCCCAGCCCTTTTCCACCAGGATCTTCTGCCACTCCATGGCGGGCGGGGCGTCGACAAAAACCGTAGCGGTTTTGGCCGTGGCTTCACGAATATGATCCGGGTAGCTGTCTTCGAGGAAGCTGCGCACCTCCTGCTGGAAGGCCTGCTCCTCGGCGGTGAATTCAAGCTCCATTCAATTGACCCTCGCGCACCAGACCCTCACCAGACCTTCAGCCTAGAGCTCGCCCATGGCCCAGCGGATTCCGCGGCGCAGCAGCTCGTAAAACTCGTCGTTCTGCCAGGCGCCCAGCTCGGGCTCGGGATATTCCTCGATCATCGGCTGCATGTCGTATTTGCCTCGGCTGTGGCCAAGGGTCAGGTAAAGCACTTCGCCCTTCCCGTAGGGGTGGAGGTACATGATCGGCCGCGGCTCGTCTTCGTTCCAGTCGTCGTCGACAAAGACCTCGGTCGTGCCGGTCCAGTGGGTCTTGAGCAGCACCTGGTGCTCGCCATGCAGCGCCGACAGGTAGAGCTCGTCGTCATTGACGGTGAAGTTGGAGATCCCCTTCACCAGCGGGTGATCGGGTTCGGTAACTTCCACGTCGTAGGGAATGATGGGCGGGTGCGAGAGGAACTGGCTGCCCAGCAGTTCCATAAAGGCATCGTTGTCCCGTGGGCTGCTCACGCGCCCGTCTTCCAGGAACGCCAGGATCGAATTGGTGCCGTGCAGGGCGAACCACTTCTTGCCTGCGCGCATGGCATCACAGAGACGCTGTGTCTGCTCCGGGGTCGGGTTCACGTCAACCGTGTAGCTGATGATGAAATCCGAGTCACAGATCGTGTCGATGTCACCGTAGTCTTCGCCGATCCGCACCTTTACGCGCGGCTGCTCTGCCAGGAGCTTGAGCAGTTCCAGGCGGGGGTGATCCATGTTGTGGTATTTGCCGCCTACGACGAGGTAGACGTCGATGCGGTCGCTCTTGCCGACCGCTGCCTCTGCTGCTTGTTCAGCCATGTGTGGTTGCCGAACTTACAGCTGGACGCGCTTGGTAAAGCCGCCGTCCACCACCAGGTTCACGCCGGTAATCCAGCTCGCCGCGGGGCTGGCAATAAATGCCACGGCATTGGCCACTTCCTCGGCGGAGCCCATGCGGCCGGTGGGCTGGTTGGCGATGGTGCCGTTGTAGATATCCGCCATGTTGTTCTTGATGAAATCCCAGGCGCCGCCCTCGATGAAAATGGGGCCGGGAGATACCGCGTTCACGCGAATGCCGGAACCTGCCAGCGCGTGGGCCAGGCCCTGGGAGTGAACGATCAGGGCGGCTTTCATGGCGTTGTAGGTCTGGGGGCCCAGGAAATCTTCCACCGCGGCCGTGGTGCCGATCACCACGATGCTGCCCGCATCGGAGGCCTGCAGGGACGGCATGGCCGCCTCGATGGCGTGAGTGGTGCCGAGAATGTCGACGTCCAGGTTGGCGCGCCAGCCGTTTTCATCCATCTGGCCGCCGCCGGCGCTCACGTTCGGGATCAGGATGTCGATGCCGCCGAGTTCCTCGGCGACGCCGCTGATCCAGCCCTGCAGCGCGGCCTTGTCGGCCACGTCCACAGCGGCACCAATGGCCTTGCCGGACGCGGAGAGTTCCGCCACGGCGGAGTCGACTTCCTCGCCGTTGCGCGCGCAGATGGCGACGTCGGCGCCCTCGGCGATCATCAGGTTGGCAATGGCGCGGCCAATGCCCTTGGAGCCGCCGGTAATGACGACTTTCTTGCCTTTCAGTCCAAGATCCATGGTGCCTTCCTTATTGTGTTATGGGTGCGGAATCAGAGCGGATAGAAAAGGTAGCAGAGGGACCTGTAAAAAACAAACAGAATTGACTGTATTTTTTTCCTGAGCTACTGTGTCGGGCCTCGACAAAAATTACTTTAATAAAAACAGGGCCTTATGAGCATCATCAACTACAGCGCCCCCAGCCGCCTGCTGGTGACCGCCCGCGGCCACCCCTACGAGCGCGATGCCTTCACCGCCCTGTTCGAAGACCTCGAAGACTTCAACTGGTCGCTCGCCGAACAGCCCGCCGCGGGCTATCTGTTTGGCCCTGAACTGCGCCAGCGCTTCGATGCCTGCCTGTGCTATGACATGCCGGGGGTCGACTTTACCGCCGGCGAAGATCCGCCGGCCCTTGTCACTCCCGACCCGGCGTTCACCGCGGGCCTGCTGGCCCTGCTGGAGGCGGGCATGGGCATGGTGTTCATGCACCACAGCATCGCTGCCTGGCCGGCCTGGCCCGAATACGCGGAGATCATCGGCGGCCGCTTTCATTATCGTCCGGCTTCGCTGCGCGGCACCGACTGGCCGGACTCCGGTTATCGCCACAAGGTTGAGCACACGCTCACGGTCCAGGGGCAGCACCCGGTGACCGAGGGCCTGCCGGAGACCTTCGTTATGACCGACGAACTCTACCTCTGTCCCGTGTTCGAGGACAGCGTGGAACCGCTGCTGCGCAGCGACTACCCGTTTGTTGACGACAATTTCTATTCGGCCAAACGGGCGGTGGAAGGGGAGATGTACAGCCGCGAGGGTTGGCAGCATCCTCCCGGGTCCAACGTCGTGGCCTGGGTGAAGCGCTACCGGACCAGCCCCATCGTCTATATCCAGGGCGGGGACGATCCCGAGGCCTACGCCAATCCGCATTTCAGGCAGCTGGTGCACAATGCCGTGCGCTGGGTCGCCAGCGAATCCGCCCATCGGTGGGCGCGATCACAATCAGAGGGGTCACAGGCATGAAAGCAGCCGTATTCAAGGAAGTGGGCAAACCGCTCGAGGTCGAGACCGTCGACGATCCCACCCCGGAAAGCGACCAGCTGGTGGTGAAGGTGGGTTACTGCGGCATCTGCGGCACCGATCTCCACTCGACCCGGGAGAGCGATGCCACCGTCGACAGTGGCTGCATCCTCGGCCACGAGTTTGTCGGTGAGGTCGCGGAGGTGGGCAAGGATCTCAAGCAGCAGTGGCAGGTCGGGGACCGGGTTTGCTCGCTGCCGTTTCTCGGCTGCGGCCACTGCGTGGCCTGCGTCAACGGCCGGCCCTTTGAATGCCTGCAGGTTCAGCTCACCGGTTTGCAGATTCCCGGCGGCTTTGCGGAATACGTAAAGACCGGGCGCCTGGAAACTATCAGGCTGCCCGATGAGCTGCCCACGGAATCAGCGGCCCTGATCGAACCCCTCGCCGTCGGGCTGCACGCGGCCCGGGTGGCCGAGCTGCAGGCAGGCCAGCGCGTGTTGATTACCGGCGCGGGCCCCATCGGGCTGGCGGTGGCGCTGTGGGCGCGCTTCCTGGGCGCTCGCGACGTGGTGATTTCCGAATTCGCCGAAAGCCGCAGGGCCCTGGCCGGCAAGCTCGGCGCCTCGGCGGTGATCGACCCCTCGGGGAACCTGCTCGAGCAGTTCCAGGACGTCACCGGCGGCGAGCCGGACATGATTTTCGAGTGCGTGGGCGCGCCGGGCCTGCTGCAGCAGTGCGTGGAAATCGCGCCGCGCCACTGCACCCTGGTGCCGGTGGGCGTGTGCGAACAGCCCGATACGTTCATGCCGTTCCTGGCGCTGGTGAAAGAGCTCAAGTTCCAGTTCGCGATTGCCTACACCCGCGATGACTTCGAAACGGTGATCGCCATGCTGGCCCAGGGGCGCGTGAAGGCCGACGACATGATCACCGACATCGTCAGCCTCGAGGAGATGCCCGAGGCCTTTGAGGCCCTGCGCACCCCGTCCCACCAGTGCAAGGTGTTGACCCGGCTCTAGGCCGGCGGCCGGTCAGACAGCCGGCGTCTCGCCCGCCAGCACCTGGCGAAACATCGCCGTATCGATATTGCCGCCGCAGAGAATGACGGCGGCGCGCTTGCCCTGCATGGCCTCGCGCTCCTGCATCAGTGCGGCGAGGGGCGCTGCGCCGGCCCCCTCGGCGGCATTGTGTGTGTCTCTGAAATACACCCGGATCGCCTCGGCGATCTCGTCGTCACTGACCGCCAGGATGCGCGCGGCGCCGGTGGCGTAGATCTCCAGCGCCTCGGGAACGGGGACCCGCACTGCAACGCCGTCCGCGAAAGTCCGGGCCGTCTCGGTTTCCACCGGGCGACCGGCCTCCACGGAAAGTTTTGCTGTCTGTGCCTCAGTGGAGACGACGCCGACCACCTCCGTGTCCAGGCCCAGTGCATCCCGCACCGCGATCACGGCACAGATTCCCGAGCCGCAGCCAATCGGCACGTAGACCGCGTCCAGTGGCGGTGCCGCGCGGAACAGCTCCAGTGCGTAGCTGGCCACGCCCCGCACCAGCTCCCGGTGAAACGGCGGCACCATGAACAGGTTTTCCGTAGCCGCCTGGCGCCCGGCCTCTTCGCGCGCGGCATCGAAGTCGTCGCCGAA
Source organism: Halieaceae bacterium (assembly GCA_965601975.1). GTDB lineage: Bacteria > Pseudomonadota > Gammaproteobacteria > Pseudomonadales > Halieaceae > JANQIO01. The sequence goes on along the minus strand of OZ271856.1, from coordinate 4,531,268 downwards.
CTCCACCAGTTCGGCGCCAAAGGCCTGCATGGCCAGGTTCTTCTCCGGGGAGTTGCCCCGCGGCACCAGGATGCGCGCTCTCAATCCGGCCGCGGTGGCGGCCCGCGCCTGGCTCTGGCCGTGGTTGCCGCGGGTCGCGGTGATGATGCCGTCACAATCCGGGTGTTCCCGCCGCAGCCAGTCCACCAGGGTCACGCCGCCCCTGACCTTGAAGGCGCCGGTCGGGGTGTGGTTTTCGTGTTTCACCCACACATCCAGCCCGAGCCGCTCGTTGAGCAGGGGCCAGCTGTACTGAGGGGTGGGAGGAAGATGCTCATGGACCAGTGCCGCCGCGTTTTCCAGCTCGTCCAGGCTGAAGAGTGTCATGGGGTGGGTTTACTCCTGCATGCGTTGTCCACGTGTTATAGCAGGCCGCGGCGCCGCCTGCTTTTCGCACCGGCGAGGCGCTTGTTAAGCTTGCGGCCATGAGCCCCCTGTTTGAAACCGAACGCCTCTACGTCCGGAAGATGACGGACGCCGATGCCGGTTTCTACCTGGCTATGCTGTCAGACCCGGACTTCAGGACCAATATTGCCGACCGGGGTGTGCGCACCGAAGAACAGGCCCTGGAGCATATGCGCGACCGCGTCTACGCCAGCTACGACGCCCACGGCTTCGGCATGTGGCTGGTGTCCCGGAGAGAGGACGGCCGCGCCATCGGCATGGCGGGACTGGTAAAGCGGGACTTCCTCAAGGACGTGGACCTGGGCTACGCCTTCCTCCCGGAGGGCCGCGGCGCGGGGCTTGCCACCGAAGCCGCGTCAGCCGTGATGCGCTATGCCGTCGAAGCCTTCGGCTTGAAGAAACTGGCGGCCATCGTGGCGCCGGAGAATGCGGCCTCGATCCGGGTGCTGGAACGCCTGGGCTTTACCCACCGCGGCCGGGTCCAGTTTCCGGACGACGGCGACGTCTGCGAACACTTTGTCGTTGAGCTGGCCCTGCCCTAGCGGAGCGGCCTACCCCGAGGCGGCCAGGACCAGCGGGCAGTCCGACAGTCTCAGGCAGGTTTCCATCTCCGACGGGTCCGCCTGCCGCGACATCAGCACCAGGCTGGGCCGGTAGCGCGGGTTCACCAGCAGTTCTTCCAGGGCGGGTCCGCCCATCAACCGGCGCGTGACCCGGGGGTGGCGTGCCAGGATATCGTTGAGCGTAGCGGCGTCGAACTCGCCGTGGACCAGCAGCTCTGCATCGGCGTTATTCTCCAGCACGGTAGCCAGCGCCGCGAGCACGGCCGCGTGGTCTCCGTTCAGCAGCAGAATGCGATTGGACCGACTTGTCCGGCGCCTCGCGGGTGGTGCGATGACCAGCAGCTCGGCCAGCGCGGCATCTTCCCGGGGTAGCAGGCGTTTGCTGCTGCGAATTCTCGAGAAACTGCAGCGCAGGGCCTGCTCCCTGGCCTCGGATTCCAGCAGCGCCTGGAACTCCGCGGCCAGGCGGGCCATGCTGCGCTCCAGGTCCAGGCCGCGAAGATCGCGGGTTTCGCGGCCCAGCCTCATGACTTCGCGGGTAAACGGCAGCCGCGCCACGTTCAGGAGATCGAGGTCTTCGATGAACAGACCGCGCAGCGCGCGCTTGCGCGCCTTGGCGAGGGCGGCGGCCAGCGCAATGGCAGGTCCCGCCTGCGCGTCGCTGTCTATGGTGACGACAATACTGTCGTCAGTTGTCTTTGCTGCCATCGTTCTCTTCCTGCTCCAGCGCGCGCTGGCTTTCGCGAAGGCTTTCCAGGCTGTCGCAGATCGCCCGCCGGAAGCTGCCCTCGGGCCAGGCACCGTCGCCATCGGCGTCGCCCGCCGGCATGCCGCACAGCAGGCTCATGACGTCTTCCACCTGCTCGGCGGTGTAAACGTGGAACTGACCTTCCGCGACAGCCTGCCGAACATCCTCCCGCAGCATCAGGTGCACCGCGTTGGCGGCGGGAATGATCACACCCTGGTCACCACTCAGGCCGCGTGCGCTGCAGATATCGAAGAAGCCCTCGATTTTTTCGTTCACACCACCGATCGCCTGCACTTCACCGAGCTGGTTCATCGAGCCGGTAACCGCCAGGTCCTGGCGCAGCGGGATGCGGGCGATCGCGGACAGCAGGCAGCACAGCTCCGCGCAGCTGGCGCTGTCGCCGTCGACCCCGCCGTAGTTCTGCTCGAACACCAGGCTGGCGGACAGCGGCAGGTTCTGGTCCCGTGCGTACTGGCTCGCCAGGTAGGCTGACAGGATCAGGACACCCTTGGAGTGAATGCCGCCGCCGAGCTTGACCTCCCGCTCGATGTCGATGACGCGCCCGCGGCCCAGTCGTGCGGTGGCGGTGATGCGCGACGGCATCCCGAATCGGTGCCCGCCCAGCTCCATTACCGACAGGCCGTTGACCTGGGCGACCTGTTCCCCGCTGGTGGTGACCAGCTTGATATCCCGCAGGATGTGCTCACCCATGCGCTCCTGCAGCTGGCTGCGCCGGCTGCGCTCGCGCCCCAGCGCCTCTTCGATATCTTCGCGCTCCAGGAATTCGCTACCGCGCTGGCGCGCCCAGTGATCCGCCTCCAGCATCAGCCGGTTGATGCGATCCTGCTCCAGTGACAGGCGCTCCTTGTCGTCGGCGAGGCGGGCGGCATACTCCACCACCCGGGCGACCGCGGCGGGGTGCAGGGGCAGCAATTCCTGCTCCCGCTGCAGGGTGGCCAGCAGCCGCGCAAACAGGTGCTGCCGCGCATCGTCCCGTTCCAGGTCGGGGGCAAAGTCCGCGGCCACCTGGAAGATCTTGCCGAAGTCCGGGTCATAGTGGTCCAGCAGGTAATAGAGGAAGGGTTCACCGAGCAGTATCACTTTTACATCCAGCGGCATGCATTCGGGCTCCAGGGAGATCGTGCTGTTCAGGCTCAGGGCCTCCTGCAGCGAGGTGATCTTGATCTCGCCGGCGCGCATTGCCCGCTTCAACCCCTCCCAGGCATAGACATGCCGCAGCAGCTTGTCCGCCTCCAGAATCAGGTAGCCGCCGTTGGCGCGGTGCAGTGCGCCGGGCTTGATCAGCGTGAAGTCCGTCAGCAGGGTGCCCATCTGCGAGACGTATTCGACCCGCCCGACCAGGTTCTGGTAGGTGGGATTCTCCTCGAAGACCACGGGCCGACCGCTGGCGTCTTCGTTGTCCACCAGCACGTTGATCTGGAACTGTGAATAGCCGCGGGCGCGCTTCGAGACCTGCTCGATCTCGGTTTCGCCGTCTTCCCCCAGGAAGTCCTCGGCGTTTTCGATGGCGTGGTCGCGTACGCCCGCCAGGTAGTCGGTGACGGCGGGCTGTTCGCGATACTTCTGGTCCAGCCAGGCCAGCAGCTGTTCCACCGTGAACTGGGTGACTTCCTTGTTCAGGGCCTTCACCCGGCGCGCCGTTTCCCGTTTCAGCAGCGGCAGCTCGCTCAGCACCTCCTGCAGCTCTGCCTGCAGTTCGCCAATCAGCCGCTGGATGTCCTGCTGTTCGCTGTCACTGAGCTCCGCGAACTGTTCCGGTGTGACCACCTCGCCGTCGCGCAGGGGTGCGAGGGTGTAGCCCACGGGTGTGCGCAGCAGGGCGACGCCGCGCTGTGCCGCCTCCTCACCCAGCTTGCGAAACGCCGCCTCATAGCGTTCGGTGACATCTTCCTCGATCTCCTGGCGCCGGCGCCGGTACTCCTCGTCGGCGAACGAGGCGGGCAGGGCTGTCAGCAGGTCTTCCACCAGTTGCTGCATATCCTTGCTCAGGTCTCGACCCATGCCGGCCGGCAGTTTCAGCAGCCGCGGTTTCTGCGGGTCTTCGAAGTTGGCGACATAGCACCAGTCGCTGCGCAGGTCCCCGTCCTGCTGGCGCGCCGCCAGCACGCTGTCTACCAGGGCGCGCTTGCCGAGACCCGGTGCGCCCAGCACGAAAATATTGAAGCCCGGCCGCTGGATGTCGACGCCGAACTCGATAGCCTCCCGGGCACGTTCCTGGCCGGGACCGAGCGCCAGCGGCTCCAGCTCGCCGGTATGCGAGAAACTGAAACTGTCTGTATCGCAGGGTTGGTAGAGTTCCGATGCCTGCAGAGCCCGCTCTGCCATGCTGTGCTCCCGGGACGTGCCTGCTTCAAGGTTAGCCCACGTTGGGCGTGTGAATAATTGACCCAGCGCAGGAGGCCGGAGACTCCGAAATTAAAAAATACAGTCAATCCTGATTGTTTCTGCTAGGATTATTGGCTTATAACAACGACGGGAGCGATTTACATGCAAGCCCATGACACCCGCGGCCTTCAGGAAATGCCCCTGATGGACCCCGCCACTCTGAAGTGCCCCTACCACTACGACAAGACGCTGCGCGACCAGGCGCCGGTACACCAGGACCCTCAGACCGGCATCTTCGTGGTATCCACCTACGACCTGGTGCGGGAAGCACATCGCCACCCCGAGGTGTTTTCCAACGAGTTTGGCCTGGCCCTGGGCTCCGCCCGGGAAATCGATCCCGACGTCCAGAACGCCATGGATGCCACCTACAACCTGGGCAAGGGCACGCTGCTGACCATCGACGACCCCGAGCACAAGAACTTCCGGGAGGCGGTGCGCGAGTATTTCACCGCACCCTACATGGAGCGCTACGAGCCCTGGATTCGCGGGCGCGCCCACGAATTGGCAGACAAGCTGGCGAGCAAGAACGAGTGCAATTTCATCGAGGAATTCACCCGGCCGTTTCCGCTGTCCGTGATCATGCACGTGCTGGGTATGCCGCTGGACATGATCGACCTGGCCTTCAAGTGGACCGAGGACAATGTGGCGGCCCTGTCCCAGATTGCCGACAAGGACACCCTGGTCAAGGCCCAGCAGGGCATCAAGGATGAATACGACTGGTTTGTCGAAGCCCTGAATGCGCGGCGCGGCGAACCTGCCGAGGACATGCTGGGTGTCATCGCCAACGCCAGATACGAAGACCGTGAGCTGACCATCGAGGAGCAGCTGTCCTTCTGCACCCAGTTCCTGGTGGCGGGCAATGAAACCACCACCGCTACCCTGGCCGAGTGCATGCGCCAGCTCTGTATGTTCCCCGACCAGGCGGCCAAGGTCCGCGCCGACCGCTCCCTCATTCCCAACATGGTCGAGGAGTCTCTCCGGCTCGCAACCCCCACCTCCAACATGTGGCGGGTATGCAAACAGGATTACACGCTGGGCGATGTCAACATTCCCGCCGGCAGCATGGTCCTGCTGAAGTACTTTTCCTCCGACCACGACGAGAGCCACTTCCCGGAACCGCTCAAGTTCGACGTCACCCGGGAGAACGCCAAGCGCCACGTCGCCTTCGGCTTCGGCCCCCACGTGTGCATCGGGCAGCACCTGTCGAAGCTGGAGCAGCGTGTGGCCTGGGAGGTCCTGTTCGAACGCTTCGACAATTTCGAGCTGGCCTGTGACCCCGACGAACTGGAATACATGCCCAACATCCTGCTGCGCGGTATGGTCGAAATTCCGATCCGCTACACCGCGGCCGCCTAGTTCAACCCGGGAAAACCCGCCCCGGGTCGCAAAGCTGTGATCCATGCCCGGCACCATGGCTTGTGCCGGGCTTGCGGTGCGAGATACATTGGTCACGGACGGACCAAACTATGTGGAGGGAGCCATGTATCAACGACCTACCAGTCCGCTGTCGATCGGCGGCGTACTCGATGACGGATTCAAGCTGTTTCGCGTCAGCTTCACGCGCCTGTTCCTGCTGGCGCTGATTCCGGCGATTCTCAACCAGGTGCCCAGCATCATCACTACCGATGAGGGTGAGCTGACGGTGGCGCCGGTCGCCGCCATCGTGGCGTTCTTCGTGATGGTCGCGGGGTCGCTGATCTTCTTTGGTGCGGCCATCGCCCGGGCCAGTGCGATCTCCGAGGGTGGGGATTGCGGCATGGGCGGCGCCCTGGGCACCGGCTCCAGGCGCGCATTGGCGATGTTGGGCTGTGTGCTGCTGTTCATGCTCGCCTTTATCGGTGGCTCGATCCTGCTGGTCATTCCCGGGCTGATCCTGTTTGTGACCCTGTTGTTCGGCAACTACCTGGTGGTTATCGACGGACTGGGGCCCCTGGAAGCGCTTAAGCAAAGTCACCGCCTGGTCTGGGGCAACTGGTGGCGCACCGCGGCGGCGCTGACCGTGATCGGCATCATTATCATGGTGGCCTACGGCGTGATCACTTTTGTCGTAGCTTTCGTCGCCATACTCGCCGGCGCCGAAGAGGGCATGGTTGTGAATATCATCAGCTTCGTGCTGGTGCCCCTGCTGTCGGCGGTCGTCAATCCCATTGCCTATACGTTCTCGATCGCGCTGCTGAATGACCTCAAGCTGCGCAAGGAGGGGGGCGACCTGGCCCAGCGCATGGAGGGGCTCGAGCCCGCTTGAGCGCAGGATCACCCACTCGCTGGCTCGCGCTGCTCTGCCTGTTGCTGGCAGGGCAGTCGGCCGCCTCCGAGCTGGATGACTGCGAAGCGGCCATATCGGCGGCCCTGAAGGCTCGCTTTCTCGCAGAGCGTGAAGCAGAAGCGGAGTCCGAAGCCGCCTCCGAACGAGATTCCGCAGCCACCTCTGAACCAGACTTCGCAGCCGCCTCTGAACCGGACTCCGAATCAGACTCCGAGGTCGCCTTCGAACCGGAGCCGCTGCCTTCCCTGGAAAACACCTGCCCCGAACTGGCCGCACAGCTGGCCGCTCATCCCATGGCCGGTGTCCTGGCCCGGGACCCGGACCGGCGCGGGGTCAACGACATCCGCGGGATCGAGAAATTCACCGCCTTCTACCGCGATGCCGAGAGCCGCTCCGCACCCGGCCGCGATGCCCTGCAACGCGCACTCGATGGCCTGGAAACCGAGCTGGAGCGGGAGATGTCCCTGCGCGAACAGTTCTGGGCCTGGGTCGCCCGGACGTTTTTCCCCGAGGGCGCCAACCTGCCCGACTGGTTGGAAGGGGTTTCCGTCAGTGAAGAATTCTTCGTCAATACGTTTATCGCGCTGCTGGTGCTGATCGTGCTGCTGGCGCTGGGTCTGGTAGGCAATGAACTGCGCTACGCCCGCTTTCGTGGCCGCAGGCGTCATGCGTCAGACTGGTCACTCGAGGCCGGTGTTGCACAGCGCCCCCTGTCCTGGGAGGACCTGGCGTCCCTGCCGCTGCCACAGCAGCCCGGTGCGCTGCTGACCCTGGTGCTGGGAGAGCTGGCTGAACAGGGCCAGCTGCAGTCCCGGGTCAGCGCAACACACCGGGACCTCGCCGCCCAGGCCGGCTCCCTGCAGCAGGGCGACCGTCTTGTGTTGCTCTGCAGGGCCGCGGAGCGCAGCGCCTACGGCGGCTGGAATCCCAGCAGTGAAGACGTGGCCACCCTGAAAGGGCAGGCGCAGCAGCTCCTCAACCGGGATCCGGCCCCGTGAACGACAGGCTGGTTACCGCCTTCGGCACCCTGCTGGCGCTCGGGATCATGCTGGCCCTTGTGTATGCACCCAGCCAGGACATACCGGTTACACGACCACAGTCGGAGGAAGCCGGCGTCAACGGCTACCTGGGCCTGAAGCGCTGGCTGGACCTCGGCGGTGTGCCGACGCTCAGCCTGCGCAACCGCGTGACGGAGCTGGATGAGATGCCCGTCGTTCCCGGAACGGGCAATATCCTGTTGGTCACCCTGCCCACGGCCAATCCCATCGGGGAGCAGGAACTCGCCTGGCTGGAACAGTGGGTGCGCAGGGGCAACCTATTGCTGGTGATGGCGGCACTCAACGATTCTCCCGCCTGGATTCTCGGCGACCGTAGCTCCGATTTTCTCGATGACACGGAGCTGCTGACGGGACTGTACTTTTCAGCCATCGAAGACGAAGCCGGCGAGACGGTGAGCTTCGGTGAATTCATGGAAGAAACACCGCTGTACATCGAGCCGTTTCCAGACCACCCGCTGGCGCAGGGGATCGATACCCTGCAGGGCGTGTCCGATTCCCCGACATCGATCTGGGAGCCCTACCTGGCGACGGACTCGGCGTTTGTCGCCAGGGTGGGCAACGAGCGGGAAACCGGCGCAACCGCGATATGGCAGATACCCAAGGACGCCGGGCATCTCATTCTCGTCGGCAGCGGCAGCATGCTGTCCAATCGCATGTTGGACCAGGGCGGCAATGCGGATTTCCTGGCCAGGATAATTTCCCTGCACCTTGCGCCCGGTGGCGTGTTCATTTTCGACGACTACCACCAGGGTCTTTCTGTCATCTATGATGCTGACGCCTTTTACGATGACTCGCGTATGCACACCACGCTGGGCTTTATCCTGCTGTTCTGGCTGGTTTATATGCTGGGGACGTCCGGTCGACTGGTGAAGGGGGAAGATCACCCGGCGCCGCCGAGGCAGGCCGACCTGGTTCGCGCCTATGGCGGCTTCATGAGTCGCAAGCTGAGCCATGGCGATACCGGGCGCCTCATGGTCGATGGCTGGCTTCGGGAGCTGGAGCGGAGCGGGCGCCTGCAGAGCGGCGACCCCTGGGAGCAGCTGGCGCGCATGCCGCTGATCCCGCCGGCGAAACTCGAGCAGCTCAAACAGGACTATGCCCGGCTCGGCCAGGGCAGGAAAGTCAGTCCCAAGGCACTGCACAATCAATTACTCGATATCAAAAGGACGCTGGAATGACACAAGCGGCACAGGCCCTGGAGCAGCACCTCAATGCCGAACTTGCAAAAGTGATGTTTGGCCTGGAACACGTAACCCATGGGCTGGTCATTGCGCTGGTCGCGGGCGGCCACGTCCTGCTGGAGGGTCCTCCCGGGCTGGGCAAGACGCGCCTGAGCAAGGCGTTCGCCAGCTGCCTGGGCGGACGATTCCAGCGCGTGCAGGGCACCGCCGACCTGATGCCCACCGATGTCACCGGCGTTCACGTCTTCAATGAGCAGAACCGCCAGTTTGAATTCATGCCGGGGCCGCTGTTCGCCGACGTGCTGCTGGTGGACGAGATCAACCGCGCCGGGCCGAAAACACAGTCGGCGCTGCTGGAAGCCATGGAGGAGCGACAGGTGTCCGTGGACCGGGACACGTTCTCGCTGGCCGAGGATTTCCTGATGATCGCGACCCGCAACCCGCAGGAGTTCGAGGGCACGTTTCCGCTGCCCGAATCCCAGCTCGACCGCTTTGCGCTGGCGATTCCCGTGCACTACGTGGACCGGGAGATCGAGGCACAGGTGCTCACACGCTACAGCCTGCCCGGCGCCGTCGAAAAGCAGGCCCAGGACCTGGGGACCCTGCCGGAGGGCCTGTTGGCCAGCGCCCGCGAGGAGCTGGAGCAGGTTCACATGTCCGAGGAGCTGGTGAATTACATCCTCGACCTTGCCGCCGCCACGCGCAGCAGTGCCAGCATCAACCTGGGTTTGTCGGCACGCGGCGCGCTGGTGCTGGCGCGCTGCGCCCGCATCGAGGCCAGCCTTCGCGGCGGGGAGTTCGTCGTGCCCGACGATGTGCAGCGCGTGGCGCCGATGGTTGTGCCGCACCGGCTGGTATTGACGGCAGAGGCGGCGATCAGTGGTGTCACCGCGGGCGAAGTGTTCGAGCGGCTGATGGCCGAGCTGCCGGTGCCCCGCTAGCCGTGAATCTCAGCCGACTTGCGATCGCCCTGGTCGCCCTGATTTGCCTGCTGGGTATCGCCGAGCAGTGGGCGGGTACGGGCGATACCGTGACCCTGTGGCGAATCGCCGCGGCGGTCCTGGTGGGTTGTCTGTTGTACGAGGCCCTGCTGGTGCGGCGCCTGCCGCTAGAAGCCCTGCCGCAGCAGCCCCTGCGGTTTCGGCTGGGCCGCCGCGAGAACCTGGCGCTGGGCCTGGCGAACCGGTCGTCCCGACCCTGCCAGATTGAATATGTGCTGGCCCCGCCGGCGGTGGTGGACGTCGATCTTCGCGAACGGACCTTGCGTCTGCCGCCCGGGTCCGAGGTGGAGCAGGTGTGGGAAGTCACCAGTACCGATCTCGGGCGCCACCCATGGTCGGCGATACCCGCCAGGGTGCTGGGTCCGCTGGGCCTGGCCTGGTGGCCGCGACGCATTGCCGTCGACATCGATATCGAGGTGGTGCCGGATTTGCTCGGCGCGGCCAACGATGCCCAGGGAGAGGTAAAGCTGGGTGCCCGCAGCGCATCCATCGGCTCCGGCCCGGAGCTGCACCATTTACGCGACTATGCCCCCGGTGACCCGCTACACCGCATCGACTGGAAAGCCACGGCGAAAACCGGCGACCTCGTAACACGGGTCTACACCGAAGAGCAGCACCTGGACATCATGCTGGTGCTTGACCTGGGCCGTACTGCCCGCACCCACATTGATGGCCTCAGCCAGTTTTCCCACTACGTGAACTTCGCCGCTCGCTTCGCCCAGTTCGCCGCCGCCAGCGGGGACCGGGTCGGCCTGATCGCGGCCGCGGATGAGCCCAGGGCGTTCCTGCCGCCCCAGGCCAGCGCCGGTGCCGTGACGGCAGTCCGTGAGACCCTGCTGGGCCTGCAGGCGCAACCGGTGGAAACCGACTTGTTGAGCGCGGCGCTGCTGCTGCAGCAATCCATTCGCCACCGCTCCCTGGTGGTATTGCTCACCGATCTCTACAGCCAGTCGCTGTCGGGGGATTTCGGGCGCGCCCTGCGGCTGTGGGGCAGTCGGCACCTTCCGATGGTCGTGGGGCTGGTCGGCGCCGACGTATCGCGGCTCGCGCAGCAGGATTCCCGGCGCCAGGTCGATCCCTATATCAGCCTGGCCAGCCAGGATTACAGGTCGGTGGTGGCTGGCAATGCGGAGGGCGCCAAACGCCTGGGAGCGACGCCGGTCGTCACCGGCCCCTCGGAGTTGCAGCCGCGAGTCTTCGAAGAGTATCGCCGGCTCAGGCAGTCGCGTCGGGTATAGGCTGTCGCCGCTTGATGCGCCAGCCGCGCAGTGCGAACAGGAACAGGAACCAGTAGCCAAACCCGACCGTCCAGCGCACGGGCATGCCGTAGATGGGATCCGGCGAAATGTAGCCCTCGATGAGTCCGGCCCCTACCAGGAACAGGCAGCACAGCGCCATCAGCTTGGCGCCGCGCCTGCAGGCGTGGCGAAAGGCAGCGGTTCGACTTCGATGTCCCGGGCGCGCCAGGGATTCGCCGATGGAAAAGCCGACTGCGCCGGCCACGGCGATCACGCTCAGTTCCACCACGCCGTGGGCAAGAATGAACTCGAACAGCTTGCCGTCCAGGTTGTGGTGGGCGGTGAAGGCGAATATTCCGCCGATCATGAAACCGTTGAGGCCGATGATGTAAATAGTGCCCAGGCCGTAGAGCGCGCCCAGCACCACGGTGGTAATTGCCACCATGATGTTGTTGGTAAAAATCTCCAGGGACAGGACCGATGAGGGTGTGATATTCAGCAGGCCCTCGGTCCAGAGTTTCCCGCCCTCCACGGTCCGGATCATGCCCGGGGAGGCGAACAGGGAAACGGTCTCGGGATAGCTCGACACCAGCAGCCAGCCCATCAGCGCCGTCAGGATAAAGCCCGCGCTGACGCTGAGGATCTGCAGGCGGAGGCTGGACACGATGTCGGGAATTTCGCGGGTCAACAGGTAGGCGATGTCATCGCGCGTGTTGCGCGCCGGCCGGTACAGGGCCCGGTGCAGGCGAACGTACACGGTTTCCAGGTAACGCGTGACCCGGCTGCCCGGGGACTCGCGCCGGGCAATGGCGACGTCCCGTGCCAGCTCCGGGTAGTTGAGAACAGCGGATCGGAGCGAATCGGGTGTGATGGGCCGACGGTCTTCGAGATCCGGAAGCGCTGACTCGATGTCCTGCCAGAGCGCCTTGCGGGCCTCCAGCCAGTGCTGCTCCCGCTTCAAGCGGGCTGCTCCATCAGGCGCTGGAGCTGCACCCGCAGGCTGTCAGCGTCGCCGGTGAGCTGCAGGTCCGGCTTCAGCTGTTTCAGCAGCGCCGCGGCCAGCCGTTCGCAGGCGTCGTTCTCGAGGCTGTCCCAACGCTCGAGAAGATCCCAGGCCAGCTCCGCCTTCTCGAGGCCGAAATGGCTGACCGCGGCGGCGGGAATGTCCGGCCGGGTATCGCTGCGGGCGCGCTCGTCCGCCTCGTAGATCAGCAGCGTGCCTGCGGCGAGGTCGCCGATGCGGACCGAGTTCTTCGTGAACACCGTGGTCAGCAGGCCAAGGGTGTACATCGTGGGCAGGCTGTCCAGCAGGCGCAGCGCATTCCTGATCAGGTGCGCCAGCACGCTCGGTGTCTGGCCCTCCACCGACACGATGCGCACGCCTGCCATGCGCTTGCCGGGAGTGCGCCCCTGCATGGCGATTTCCAGCACCGGGTGGTAGAGGAGGTACAGTGCCGCACTGGGCAGGACCACCAGCCATCCGAACTTGCCGGCATCGTCGCCAAGCTCACCGGGTGTCAGGCTGCCATAGAGCACGTAGCTCGCGATGACCCACCAGGCGATCGCTATGAGCAGGCGAAAATGCCAGTCGATAATGAAGGCGTAGCTGCGCGCGCCCGGCCCTGCGATGCGCAGGTCGAGGTCAACGCCGGTGGCGCTGGATATCTCCAGACGTTCGTTCATGCGGTCGAGTCTAGCATCGGCGGCACTGGCCGCACTAATACCTGGAACAGGCTGTGTGCTGCATCACAATCTGTGCATTGCAGGCGGGCCTCACTGAAGATGAGAGCGACTTTCTTGCGCTGACGGCCCGCCTCTGCCGGGCACGGAAACCCCTGTATTTATAGTGCAAGAGTGTTGCGGCGTTCCGCAGGGCGCGCGGCTTCTGGCCTCTGGAAATGTCAAAGGCTAATCCCGTAATTATGGGCGCAATTAGCCCCTTTGCCGGAGTGGGGCTCTCCTAAGCTTTTTCGTTACGAGGATAGGACTGGCGCTTCGCTGGCCTGTCCCGTGCACCCCCACCACCCAGGGAATCAGAAAAAACAAAGGAGAATCCACCAATGAAATTTCCCACGCAAAGAACGTTGCTCGTGGTAGCGGTCAGTGCCGTCCTCGGAACCGGCGCACAGGCGCAGGAGCGCAACGTCCTAGAGGAAGTGATCGTCACCGGCTCGAAGATTCGCTCGGCCGCCATCGATCGCTCCTCACCCGTCAATATCCTCGGCCGCGAGGAACTCGAGCGCACCGGCATTACCTCGGTCGCCGACATCCTCAACCAGCTTCCCAACTCGGGTAGCTCACTGAACACTCGCTTCAATAGCTCAGGCAACTTCGGCTTCCCGCCGGACGGCGGTGGCATCGGCGCCGGTGCCGCCCAGGTCGATCTGCGCAACCTTGGCTCCAAGCGCACCCTGGTACTGGTTGACGGGGTGCGTTGGGTGAATGGATCTTCGGCCTCGGGCGTATCCGCGGCCACGGACTTGAATACCATCCCGCTCGGTGTCATCGATCGTATCGAGGTACTGGAAGACGGCGCCTCGGCCATCTACGGCTCTGACGCGATTGCCGGAGTGGTGAATATCATCACCAAGAAGGAGTTCGAAGGCGTCGAGTTCACCGCCTACGGTGGCGAGTATGACGATGACGACGGCGAGACCACCGAGCTCAGCCTGTCCTGGGGTGTCTCTTCGGATACCACCAACGTGTTCTTCGGCCTGACCTACAACGACCAGGAGGAAGTGCTGGCGCGGGACAGGGATATTTCCAGCTTCCCGCTGCCGGGCGTCAACGAGTGTACGCCCTCCTGTAGTTCGGGTACGCCACAGGGCCGTTTCTTCCTGACCGATCCCAATACCGGCAATCAGCTCGACCTGACCACCAATGACGGTGTGGGTGGGGTCCCGGTCTATGACCCGACCAACCCGGGTGGGCCCAACGATGATTTCCATCCGTTCACCACGGCGGACCGCTTCAACTTTTCCCAGTTCAACCTTGTGATGGCACCGGTGGAACGCTGGAACTTCTTTACCCAGATCACTTCGGAGCTGACGCCGAACATCCGCTCCAATATCAAGGCCATGTACAACAACCGGGAGTCCACCAACCAGGCGGCGCCGGAACCCCTGTTTATCGGCCCCGAGGCGGGCAACGGCAACATCATGGACACGATCAGTGTAGACGTGACCAATCCCTACAACCCCTTCGGGTTCACAGTCGATGCGGAAACCAATGGCTTCTTCATGGGGCGGCGGCCGCTGGAGGCGGGGCCGCGGATCTTTGAGCAGGACGTGGACACCTGGTATGTCTCCGGCAGCCTTGAGGGCGACTTCGAATGGGCAGGCCGCAACTTCTACTGGGATGTGACGGCGGCCTACTCGAAGAACGAGGCCAGCCAGCAGAAGCAGGGCGCCTTCAACTCGGCTCGCCTCAAGCGTGCGCTGGGGCCCCTGGATGAGTGCACCGACGGTTGTGTGCCCTTCAACTTCTTCGGCGGCCAGGGTGCCGATGGCCAGGGCACAATCACGCCGGAGATGCTCGACTACGTCGGCTTCATCCAGAAGGACGAGAGCGAACAGGAGCTGACCAACTACCTGGTGAACTTCTCCGGCACCGTGATCGAACTGCCCGCCGGTCCGCTGGGCTTCGCAGTCGGTTACGAGTACCGCGACCAGGAGGGCAGCTTTACGCCCGACCCGGTGGTGGTAGCAGGGGAGAGCGCCGGCGTGCCCTCCAGCCCCACCAGCGGTAGCTTTGATGTGGACGAGTTCTTCATCGAACTCAATGTACCGCTGCTGAAGGAACAGCCGTTTGCCCACGAGTTGGAGCTGTCCTATGCGTGGCGTAACTCTGACTACGACACCATCGGCGACGACGACACCAACAAGTTCGGTATCCGCTGGAAGCCGATCGAGGACCTGATGTTCCGCGCCACCTGGTCGGAAGGCTTCCGGGCACCGGGTATCGGCGAACTGTTCGGCTCTGCCGCGCGCTTCGACCAGACCATCGACGATCCCTGTTCCGGCCTGACCGCGGCCAGCGACCCGCAACTGGTGTCAAACTGCGGCGCGCTGGGTGTGCCCACCGACGGCTCCTATACGCAGTTCAACTCGCAGATCTCCGTCACTACCGGCGGCAACGAGAACCTCGAGGCCGAGACCTCGGACAACACGATCTTCGGCGTGGTCTACGCGCCGAGCTGGGTTGACCGGGTGGGCTGGATCGACGCGATTGAATTCGAGGTGAACTACTTCGATATTGAGCTGGACGATGCCATCCAGGCCCTGGATGCCCAGGTGCAGCTCGACAGCTGTGTGGCCACGCTGGATCCCTCCCTCTGCGGCGGGATCTCGCGCACCCCCGGGGGTGTCATCAACGGCTTCGATAACCAGCTGACCAACATCGGCGGGATCGAAACCGAGGGTTTTGATTTCACCGTCAGCTACGCCTCTCCCGAAACCCGCTACGGGTCGTTTTCCGCCCGCTGGGTGGGCACGTCCCTGGATGAGTACACCGAGATCATTCCCACCTCGGACGGCTTTGCCGAGATCGACCGGGAAGGAACGGAAATCGGTGATCCGGAACGCGGATTCCCCGAGTTCAAGACCAATTTCTACCTGGATTGGACATACGGCAACTGGGCCGCGGGTTGGACCATGCGTTACATCGATGAGCTGGAGGAGCGCTGCCCCGACGCCGCCTCCGGACTCAACCTGTGTTCGGACGAGGCCAATGGCAGCAACGAAATGGATGACGTGTTCTACAACGACATCCAGGTGACCTGGACGCCGGAGATCAACTTTGGCTCCCTCGCCGTGCAGGTGGGTGCCAACAACATCTTCGACGAGGACCCGCCTGAGTGCTACAGCTGTGCACTCAACGGTTTCGACGCCACCCTCTACGATGTGCCCGGCGTGTTCTACTACGCGCGCCTGACCTTCCGTCAGGAGTAAACCTGTGATGCGGGGCCGCAACGGCCCCGCTGCACCAGCGTCACCCCCGTAGGCATCGTCACCCCCGCGAGCACCGTCACCCCCGCGAGCACCGTCACCCCCGCGAAGGCGGGGGCCCACCTATGGGAGGTAGCTGCCCATGGGTTCCCGCTTTCGCGGGAATGACGTTTGCGAGTCGTCACCCCCGCGCAGGCGGGGGCCCATCTATGGGCGACGGCTGACCATGGATTCCCGCCTGCGCGGGAAGGGCCTGCCCCGCTTTTCGGGTATGACGGGTGCGAGTCGTCACCCCCGCGAAGGCGGGGGCCCACCTATGGGAGGTAGCTGCCCATGGGTTCCCGCTTTCGCGGGAATGACGGGTGCGACTCGTCACCCC
Organism: Halieaceae bacterium; assembly: GCA_965601975.1. Classification (GTDB taxonomy): domain Bacteria; phylum Pseudomonadota; class Gammaproteobacteria; order Pseudomonadales; family Halieaceae; genus JANQIO01. The sequence continues at coordinate 4,515,038 of OZ271856.1, read as the reverse complement.
CGCGAAGGCGGGGGTCCAGTCTCCCCCGGTCTCTGCTATGGTTGCGGTGATGCCCCATAAGTAGAAAACAGGCATGCTGTCACCTTCCAACCTCCTGAGCCTGGCACTGCTCTACATCTGCCTGCTGTTCGCAGTCGCCTGGTTCACGGACCACAACTCTGACGCCGGCACCGCCCGCCGCGGCGCCAGCTGGCGGGCGTGGATCTACGCGCTCTCCATCACGGTCTATTGCAGTTCCTGGACGTTCTACGGCGCGGTCGGCAGCGCCACCGCCACACCCTGGAGCCATGCACCGATCTATATCGGCCCGATCCTGGCGTTCACCCTGTGCTGGCCGGTGATTCGCAGGCTGCTGGACGTGGGCGAGCGTCACCGGGTGACGTCCATCGCCGACTACATCGGCGCGCGCTATGGCAAACGCCAGGCCCTGGCCCTGATCGTCACACTGGTCGCCGCCGCCGCGGTGCTTCCGTATATCGCCCTGCAGTTCAAGGCGTTGGCCCAGGCCTGGACCACCATCGGCGGCGGGGAAGTGGAAGCCGTGGGCGGCGATACCGCGCTGCTGACGGCAATCATCCTCGCCGTGTTCACGATCCTGTTCGGCACCCGGCGGCTTGACGGCCGGGAGCGGCACCAGGGGGTGATGACCGCGATTGCCGTGGAGTCCCTGGTCAAGCTGCTGGCATTTTGCGCCGTGGCCGGGCTGGCGGTGGTCTACCTGCTGAAGCTGCCGGAGGGCATGCAGCCGCTGCAGCCGCAGCCCGCATTGTGGAGCCTGCCCCTGTCTGCGGATTTCCTCGCCCAGACATTGATCAGCGCCCTGGCTATCCTGTGCCTGCCGCGACAGTTCCACGCCATGGTGGTGGAGTCGCAGGGCGAGCGGCATGTCGGTGTGGCGCGCTGGTTGTTTCCCCTCTACCTGTTCCTGTTCATGGTGCTGGTCGTACCGATCAGCCAGGCGGGCTCCTATGTCTTCGCGGTGTCGGACACCATGAACCCCGATACCTACGTGCAGCTGCTACCCATCGCGCTCGAAGCCGAGTGGATCGCGGTGGCGGCCTTTATCGGCGGCATCTCTGCGGCTACCGGTATGGTGATTGTGGCCACCGTGGCACTCGCCATCATGATTACCAATGAAGTGGTCGCACCGCTGGTGATGCGCTCCAATGCCGGATCGCCGTCGGCGGTGCTGAAACTCGGCGACAGCCTGCGACGGGTGCGGCAGCTCACGATCGCCGGCATCATGTTTGCCGCCTGGCTGGTGGCGCGCTGGATCGTCGAGATTCCCTGGCTGACCCAGATCGGCTTTATTTGTTTCCTCGCCGCTGCGCAGCTGGCGCCGGCGCTGCTGGCGGGGCTCTACTGGCGCCGTGCCCACGGACGCGGCGTGCTGATCGGTCTCTGCCTGGGCATTGCCACCTGGTTCTATTGTGCGGTGCTGCCCGCTGTCCTTCCGGAGTCTCATGCCCTCCTGACTGCAGGTCCGCTCGGCATCGACTGGCTGCGCCCCCTCAACCTGTTCGGGCTGGAGGGTGAATCGCGGCTTGCCTATGCGACGGTATGGAGCCTGGGCCTGAACAGCTTGTCGATGGCGCTGTTCTCCCTGGCGTTGAATCCCTCGCCCGCGGACCAGCGCCAGGCGCGACTGTTCATCGACGAAGCCCCGGTGGCGAGCACCGGCGACGATTTTTCCCTGAGCCTGATTCGCGTCAGCCAGTTGCAGGCGTTGCTGCCGCCCTTCGTGGAAGAGGCGGAGCTGCGCCGCATGTGGCAGGAATTCGAAGACAGTTACCAACAGCGCCTGCTGCCCGCGGACCGGGCGCCGCGCTTCGTGGTCGAACGCGTGGAGTCGGTGCTGGCGGCCATGATCGGCGCCACCTCGGCCCACCAGGCGATGGAGCAATTGGAAAGTGCCCAGCAGCTCGCCTACTCGGACCTGGCCGGCATGGTCAGCGACGCCAGCCGCCTCAATACCTTCAACCGCGAACTGCTGCAGACCACGGTGGAAAGCCTGCTGCAGGGTGTCTCGGTGGTGGACAGGGACCTGCGGCTGGTGGCCTGGAACAAGCGCTACGAGGAGATGTTCGACTACCCGGCCCGCTTCCTCTACGTCGGCTGTCCCATCGAGCGCGTCTATCGCTTCAATGCCGAGCGCGGAATCCTGGGATCCAGCGGACTCACGATCGACGAGGAAATCGACAAGCGCCTGGCCTGGCTGCGCGAGGGGAACCCGCATCGCCTGGAGCGCACCATGCCCAACGGCAAGGTCATCGATATCCGCGGCACGCCCATGCCCCACGGCGGCTTCGTGACCACCTACATCGACATCACCGACTACCGTGAGGTGGTCACAGAGCTTGAGGAAGCCAAGCAGGAACTCGAGCAGGAGCTGGCCTCCGGCAGCCGCAGCCTCAGCGAAAGCAACGCCGCCCTGCGTCGGGAAAATCGCCTGCGGGCGAGTGTCGAGGCCCAGCTGCGCGATGCCAACCAGTCAAAGTCGCGTTTCATGTCTGCCACCAGCCACGACCTGCTGCAGCCCATCAACGCGGCCAGGCTTTTTACCTCCTTGCTCCAGAGACGTCTCGGAGGCAGCGCCGACGATGACATCGAACACACGGTAAAACAGATCGACGGCTCCCTGAGGCGTGCGGAGCAGCTGATTTCCGAACTGCGGGAGATCGCGCGGCTGGATTCCGGGAGGGAAATCCCCCGGCCCTCGGAATTCGCCGCCGGCACCTTGTTGACCGAGCTCGCCGAGGAATTCGCTCCGGTCGCAGCAGCTACCGGCCTGGAGCTGCGCGTGCAATCCAGCTCACTGTGGCTGCACACGGACCGTTCACTGCTGTACCGCATCCTGCAGAATTTGCTGGGCAACGCATTGCACTACACGGACCGCGGCAAGGTATTGATCGGCCTGCGCCGCCGGGGGCGCGCTGCCGTGATCCAGGTGATAGACACCGGCCCGGGGATCGCCGAGGCGGACCAGTCACGCATCTTCGAGGAGTTTGAACGGCTGCCCCGGCAGAGTGCCGATGCCGAGGAGGGCCTGGGACTGGGGCTCGCGATCGTCCGGCGCTACGCCGACCTGCTGGACCTTACGCTGGACCTGTCGTCCATAGAGGGCAGCGGTACCTGCTTTTCCGTCACCGTGCCGCTGGGTGTGGCTCGCAGCGAGGACGTAGAAACGCCAATTGACTCAGGAAAGGTGTTGGCGGGGCTGGCCGTGGTATGCCTGGACAACGATGCGCGTATTCGCGAGGGCATGGGCGCATTGCTCAGCAACCTGGGTGCGGCGGTGACCACCGTTGGCAGCGGCTGGGAGCTGCGCAAGCTGTTCGAGGGCGGCGCGCGACCGGCGGTGGTGCTGGCGGATTACCACCTGGACGACGGCGAAAACGGGGTGGACGCGGTGCAGACGGCGCAGCGGGATTACGGCAGCGATGCCCCCTGTATCGTGATCAGCGCCGACAACAGTGCCGAAGTCCGGGACCGCGTTATCGCCGCCGGCTTCCGCTTCCTGCCCAAGCCCGTGCAGCCGGCCCGATTGCAGGCCCTGGTCGCCGCGTTGGTAGAAAAATCCGCTGCTTAAAGGGTTAAGTACCCTTTAAGCGTCGCTGACGGCGCGGTTATCCGGGCCGGGCTCTACCGCCAGTGCGCCCAGCGCCAGCACCGCCTGGGTACGGGAGTTGACTCCCAGCTTGCGGAAAATCTCCGTCATATGGGCCTTGATGGTCGCTTCTTTCACGTTCAATTCGTAGGCGATCTGCTTGTTGAGCAGGCCCTCCGCGAGCATGGAGGCAACGCGGAACTGCTGGGGTGTGAGGCTGCCCAGGGTTTCCGCCACGTCCAGGGCCTTCAGTTCGGCGCCCTTGGGCGCGACTTCCAGCCCGGGGTGAATGCCGCGTGCCCCGGCCAGTACCTCGGCCACACCGCTTTCCAGCGTGTCCGTGTCGGCAGATTTTGACAGGAAGGCGGCGGCGCCGTGATCCAGCGCCCGGCGCACCGTTTCCGGCAGGGTGTTGGCGGACACCACGATCACCGGCGTATTCGGCCGCTGGCCGGTCAGCCAGGACAGTGCGGAAAAACCGTGTGCGCCCGGCATGTGCAGGTCCAGCAGTACCGCCGTGAGGTCGCGATGGGACTCCACCGCATCCTGCAGTCCCGCCACGTCGGCCGCGGTGACGATATCCGTATCGGGGTACTTCATGGAGAACAGCTGTTCCAGTGCGGAACGGAACAGCGGGTGGTCGTCGGCGATGATTAACGCTGCCACGGGATCCCTCGTTTGACCTTTATATTTGTTATGCGGCTTTCAGGAAGTGTAGCGAAAAAAAACGGGCCGGGTGTGAACACCCGACCCGCAGGGGTCCCGGACTATGAGCCTCTAGTGGGTTGTCGGAGGCACTGTCCGGTCTGTAATCAGCGACTGCACCACCGAGGGGTCCGCCAGGGTGGAGATATCCCCCAGCTGCTCGCACTCGTTGTGCGCGATCTTGCGCAGGATCCGGCGCATGATCTTGCCGGACCGGGTCTTGGGCAGGCCCGGGGCCCACTGGATGACGTCGGGGTGGGCGATGGGTCCGATTTCCTTGCGCAGCCAGTTCTTGAGTTCCAGCTTGTGCTCGTCACAGGGGTCCTGGTCGGCGCTCAGGGTCACGAACATGTAGAGCCCCTGGCCCTTGATGTCGTGTGGGTAGCCGACTACCGCGGCCTCCGCCACGGCGGGGTGCGCCACCAGGGCGCTTTCCAGCTCTGCCGTGCCCATGCGGTGCCCCGACACGTTGATCACGTCGTCCACCCGGCCGGTAATCCAGTAGTAGTCGTCTTCGTCCCGGCGGCACTCGTCGCCGGTGAAGAACATGCCCGGGTAGGTGGTGAAGTAGGTATCGATGAAACGCTGGTGGTCACGGTAGACCGTGCGTGCCTGGGACGGCCAGCTGTCGAGGATCACCAGGTTGCCGGTGACGGCGCCCTCCTGCTGCTGGCCTTCCGCATCCAGCAGGGCGGGCTGGATACCAAAGAACGGCCGGGTCGCGGAGCCGGGCTTCAGGTCGGTGGCGCCGGGCAGCGGCGCGATCATGGCGCTGCCGGTCTCGGTCTGCCACCAGGTGTCGACGATGGGCAGTTTGCTGTCGCCGAAAGTCTCGAAGTACCAACGCCAGGCTTCGGGATTGATGGGCTCGCCGACGCTTCCCAGCAGCCGCAGGCTCGACAGGTCCACGCCCTCGACGCACTCGTCACCGAAGGCCATCAGGCTGCGGATAGCGGTGGGCGCGGTGTAGAAGATATTCACGCCAAATTTCTCGATGATCTGCGGCCAGCGCTTGATGTCGGGATAGTTGGGCACGCTCTCATGCATCACCGCGGTAGCGCCGTTGGCCAGGGGACCGTAGACCAGGTAGGTGTGGCCGGTAATCCAGCCGACATCCGCGGTGCACCAGAACACGTCCCCGGCCTGGTAGTCGAAGACGTGCTTGAAGCTGAGCGCGGTCTGCACCAGGTAACCACCGGTGCAGTGCACCACGCCCTTGGGCTTCCCGGTGGAACCGGAGGTGTAGAGGATGAACAGCGGGTCCTCGGCGTCCATCGGTTCCGGTTTACAGACACTGTCCTGGTTCTTGATCAGGTCGTCGTACCAGATGTCGCGGGGAACGCTCCAGGTCACCGGCTGGCCCATCCGCCTTACGGTAACGATGTGGCGCACACTGGCGGTGTGGGCATGCTGGGCAGCGAGATCGGCATTGTCCTTGAGCGGGATCGTTTTGCCGCCGCGCACCGACTGGTCCGCGGTGATGATGATCTCGCTCTGGCAGTCGTCGATACGCCCCGCCAGGGCTTCGGCGCTGAAGCCGCCGAATACCACCGAGTGGATGGCGCCAATGCGGGCGCAGGCGAGCATGGCGTAGACCGCCTCCGGCACCAGCGGCATGTAGATCGTGACCACGTCGCCCCTGCCGACGCCCAGTGACTTGAGGCCGTTGGCCAGCCGGCAGACCTCACCGTGCATTTCCCGGTAGCTGATCTCGCGGTGTGGCTCGGTGGGATCGTCCGGCTCCCAGAGCAGGGCGATGCGGTCGCCGTGCTCGTCGAGGTGCCGGTCGATACAGTTGGCGGACGCGTTCAGCTGGCCCTCTTCAAACCAGCGGATATGCAGGTCGTCCTTGTTGAAGGACACGTCCTTCACGGTTTCGAAAGGCCGCATCCAGTCGATCGCCTGGGCCTGCTCGGCCCAGAACCCTTCCGGGTCCTCGATGGAACGGCGATACATCGCATCGTAGTCATCTGACTTGAGCGTGGCGTCTCGAAGGAAACTGCTGGGTACGGGGTAGCTGTCTTGTGCGCTCATCACTGGCCCTCCTGTGCTGGCACGTTTGGATGACTGCCAGTTTCGGGGAGGGAGCCCCAAGCCGATATTAGACTTTGGTCGAAAATGGGCCCGACCTTTGACTAAAGTCTAATGGGTCAATGTGATCCGGCGACCAATACTGTGCATGCTCGAACCCAAACTCGAGGAGCACAGAAGATGAAAACGATAAAACCTCTCGCCAGTAAAACAGCATTGGCTACCGCAATCCTTGCAGCGACGCTCTCCAACGGCGCTGTCGCCAGCGGTCACGAAGTTGAGAGCCGCATCGCCGAGCTGGAACGCCAGATCGCCGAACTGAAATCCATGATGGCCAACAATACCAGCGCCATCGAGAGCAACGCCGAGGAAATTGAAACGGTGCGCCCGGCACGCAAGGGCACCGAGTTCAAGTACGGCGGTTATGTACAGCTCGACTCCGTCACCACCGACTACAAGGAAGGCGATCCGGGCAACCGCCTGATCGATGACTTCCTGGTGCCGTCGTTGATCCCCGTGGAGCCGGTTGAAGGCAATGCCGACAACTTCGTGGACACCAATATCCACGCCAAATCGTCGCGTTTCTACTTCACCACGGACACGGACACCGACGTGGGTACGATCTCCTCGCGTGTCGAGCTCGACTTCATGCTGAGCCGCAACGGTGACGAGCGGATTTCCAACTCCTGGAACTCGCGTATTCGCCACGCCTTCGTGAAGTGGCAGTACAACGAGACCTCCTCGATTCTGGCCGGCCAGACCTGGTCGACCTTCTTCAATGTCGGCGCGCTGCCGGACACGATCGACTTCGTCGGCCCGGTGGGCACCATCTTCGATCGCCAGCCGATGATTCGCTGGACCACGGGCCCCTGGCAGTTCTCGGTGGAGAACCCCGCCACCCGCCTCAACGAGGTGAAGGACGGCCTGCCGCAGATTCGCCTCGATGACGCGGAAGACCTGCCCGACTTGGTCGCGCGCTACAACGGCAAGACCGGCGACCTGAGCTGGTCATTTGCCGCCATCGGCCGCGAGCTGGGCTACGAGGACCGCACCGGCAGCAACTCCTTCAAGGTCGATAGCGACGAGGAGTTCGGCTACGGCCTCAGCCTCGCCGGCAAGTGGATGTTCGGCAAGAACGACCTGCGCTTCATGGCGAGCTACGGCAGCGCCCTGGGACGCTATCTCGGTCTCAACTCCTACAACGACGGCTACATCGCCGACGACGGCAGCATCGAGACCATCGACCAGTGGGGTGCGTTCATCTCCTACCAGCACTACTGGACGCCCAGGTGGCGCAGCACGTTCGTCCTGTCTGCCTCCGGCGCCGACAACCCGGATACGGATGAGCTGATGAATGCGGGCTCCCTTAACGAGAGCTACCAGTCGGTGCACCTGAACCTGAACTACCTGCCGGCGCCGCGCATGCAGATCGGCGGTGAGCTGATCTACGGTCACCGGGAGCTGGAAGACGGGCGCGAGGGTGACCTCTATCGCTTCCAGCTGGCGGTCAAGCACGCCTTCTAGGGGCCGCAGGGGCATTAGACCAATGTCTAAAGGAAATCATGCGTGCGCAGGGCTAAGCTCTGGGCACGCTAAAAATAAAGCAAGCACCAACGGAGGTGTGTCATGTCACAACTAAGCGATGAGCAGGCCCAGGCCTACTGGAAGCGCAACCTGTCGCTGATGGTGAAGCTGCTGGTGATCTGGTTCGTGGTGAGCTACGGCTTCGGGATCATCCTGGTCGACGTACTCAACCAGATCCAGATCGGCGGCTACAAGCTGGGCTTCTGGTTTGCCCAGCAGGGCGCCATCTACGTCTTCGTGGCACTCATTTTCTACTACACCAAGAAAATGGGTGACCTCGACCGTGAATTCAACGTGGAAGAGGACTAGGGGGCGATCATGGATCTCAAGACTCTGACTTACCTGGTAGTGGGTGCGACGTTCACCCTCTACATCGGCATCGCCATCTGGTCTCGGGCGGGCTCCACCAAGGAGTTCTACGTGGCCGGCGGCGGTATTCACCCGGTGGCCAACGGTATGGCCACGGCGGCGGACTGGATGTCCGCGGCTTCCTTCATTTCCATGGCGGGATTGATTGCCTTCATGGGCTACGGCGGTTCCGTCTTCCTGATGGGCTGGACCGGCGGCTTCGTGATTCTCGCCATGCTGCTGGCGCCCTACCTGCGCAAGTACGGCAAGTTCACCGTGCCGGAGTTTATCGGCGATCGCTACTATTCGCAGGCCGCGAGAGCGGTGGCGGTCGTCTGCCTGATCATCTGCTCGGTCACCTACGTGATCGGCCAGATGAAGGGAGTGGGCGTGGCCTTCTCCCGCTTCCTGGAAGTGGACTACGGCACCGGCCTGCTGGTGGGCATGGCCATCGTGTTCTTCTACGCGGTGCTCGGTGGCATGAAGGGGATTACCTACACCCAGATTGCCCAGTACTGCGTGCTGATCATGGCCTACACCATCCCGGCGATCTTTATCAGCCTGCACCTGACCGGCAACCCGCTGCCCCAGCTGGGCCTTGGCAGTGCCATGGCGGGCAGCGATACCCTGCTGCTGGATCGTCTCGACCAGATGGTGACGGAGCTTGGCTTCCGTGAGTACACCACGGATGTGCGATTGAGCGGGCTTAACATGTTCGCCTACACCGCCAGCCTGATGATCGGCACCGCGGGCCTGCCCCACGTGATCATCCGCTTCTTCACGGTGCCGAAGGTACGCGACGCGCGCTCCTCTGCCGGCTGGGCCCTGGTGTTCATCGCCATTCTCTACACCACTGCCCCGGCAGTAGCCGGCATGGCGCGCCTCAACTTCATGCAGACGATTGAGCCGGAGCCCGGCCAACACCTGGTCTATGAAGAGCGCCCCCAGTGGTTCAAGAACTGGGAGACCACCGGCTTGCTCGGCTTCGAGGACAAGAACGGCGACGGCCGCATCCAGTACTCCGCTGACCCCGAGGTCAACGAGATGGTCAAGGTCGACCGCGACATCATGGTGCTGGCCAACCCGGAGATCGCCAAGCTGCCCAACTGGGTCATCGCCCTGGTGGCGGCGGGCGGCCTCGCGGCTGCGCTGTCCACAGCGGCGGGACTGTTGCTGGCGATTTCCTCGGCGATCTCACACGACCTCCTGAAAGGCATGATCACGCCGGACATCAGTGAGAAACAGGAGCTGATGGCGAGTCGCATCGCCATGGCGGTGGCCATCGCCGGTGCCGGTTACCTGGGCTTCAACCCGCCAGACTTTGCGGCAGGCACGGTGGCCCTGGCCTTCGGCCTGGCAGCCTCTTCCATCTTCCCCGCGCTGATGATGGGTATCTTCTCCCAGCGGGTGAACAAGGAAGGCGCCATCGCCGGCATGGTCGCAGGTATCGGTGTCACGCTGTTCTACGTGTTCCAGCACAAGGGCATCATGTTCATCGCCTCCACGGCTTTCCTGGGCGACATGTCCCCCAACTGGTTCCTGGGCATCGAGCCGAATGCTTTCGGTGTCGTTGGCGCGATCGTGAACTTCGCCGTGGCCTTCGGTGTCTCTGCCCTGACGGCCAAGCCGCCGGAGCAGATCCGCGAGCTGGTCGAGCACATCCGTATCCCGGTGGGTGCGGAAGCGGCTCACAGCCACTAAGCCTCATCCAGGTATGTTTTAGAGGACGTCCCACGGGCGTCCTCTTTTTTTTGTAAGATCAATACTGATTTCCGGGGGAAGCCCGAGTGTTTACCAACAAGCATGTCATCATCGCCCTGATCGTCGCCCCCATCCTGTCGGTGCTGGCCTGGTTTATGGTCGGCAGCCTGATCGGGGAAGAACCTGCCCCGGCAGAATCCGGCAAAGCCTATCCGCTGGTGGCCAAAAGCAACTGCCGTTGGGCCAGCGGCGCCTGTGACCTGGAAAACCAGGATTTCTCCGTGACACTCCGGTTCACGAACACCGGCACCCTGAAGCTGACCTCGCGCCATCCGCTGCAGGGGGTGTTGGTGAGTGTCTATGATCCGGGCGCGGAGAATGAAATGCCGCCCGTGTCTCTTGTGAAGACCGACGGCGCCGGCCTGGCCTGGCATGTGCTGGGTATTGAACCCCCGGCGGGGGAAGAGCGCATTCGCCTGGTGGCCTCCGCGGACGGCAGCCAGTACTACGGTGAGGCGGCGACGCAGTTCGCCCAGGCCTCCGAAAACGCGATCCCGAATCCCGACTGATGGCCCTGCCGCCTGAACTGTCGGAGATCGCGGGCTTCCTGGGGGCATCGCCGCCCTTCAACGAGCTGGAGCCAATTGATCTTGAGGCCAGCGCGTCTGCCCTGCGCATCACCTATCACCCGCAGGGCGAGCGCTTCGACCGGTCCGCCCGGCCCGAGGGTCTGCGAATCCTGCGCAGCGGCGCGGTGGATATTCGGGACGGCGAGGGAACGCTGCTCGACCGACTGGGCGAGGGCGAGAGTTTTCATATCGGTGGGCTCAGTGCGGAGCTGGGTGAGGTGACGGCCACGGTGATCGAGGATGCGCTGATCTACCTGCTGCCGGACGAGAACTACCAGGTCCTGCGCACCACCCATCGCTCCATCGACCGCTATTTCTCCGGGCAGCGCAGCCGCCGCCTGCGCCGCGCCGCGCGCTACGAACCCCAGCCCCACAGCATGATGCGGGAAGTGCACACGGTCATGAGCACCAGGCTGCTGACCGTGACTCCTGCAGACACGGTGCAGGCAGTCACCGGCCAGATGTCGGAGCGGCGTGTGTCCTCCGCGTTTGTCGTCGAGGACGGCGCACTGCGCGGCATTGTGACAGACCGGGATATTCGCCAGCGCTACGCGGCCCTGGGGCTGCCGCCGTCGACGCCGATCACCGACATCATGACGCCCGACCCGGAAAGTATTACCCGCAGCGATACGCTATTCGGCACGATGCTGCTGATGACCCAGCGCGGCTATCACCACCTGCCGGTGATGGCGGACGACGAACTGGTTGGAATCGTCACCACCTCCGACCTGATTCTCGCCCGGCAGGACGATCCGGTGTACCTGGTACAACACGTGTCGCGGGCCGGCAGTGTCGAAAGCCTCAAGGAGCTCGTGGGCGGCATGCCCAACCTGCTGGTGCAGTGGGTCAACTCCGGTATGCGTGCCCAGCAGGTCAGCCGCCTGCTGACGGCGATTTCAGACGCAGTGGCCATTCGCCTGATCCAGCTCGCCGAGGCCAGGCTTGGCCCGGCGCCGATACCGTACTGTTGGCTGGGGTTTGGGTCCCAGGCCCGCGGTGAGCAACTGCTGGGCGCCGACCAGGACAACGGCCTGGTGCTGTCGGACGACTACGATGACAGCCATGCCGACTATTTCGAGGCCCTGGCGAACTTTGTCTGCGACGGCCTCAATGACTGTGGCTACGACTACTGCAACGGCAAGGTCATGGCCAGCAATCCGGAGTGGCGCCAGCCGCTGGCGAACTGGCTTCGCTACGTGGACAAGTGGACCAATGCGCCCACCCCTGATGCGGTCATGCGCGTGTCCATCTTCTTCGACCTGCGGGGCATCCACGGCGATACCGGCCTCGCGCAGAAAATACAGGCGCATATGCTGGAGCGCGCCTCCAGCAACTCCATCTTCCTGGCCGCGCTGGCGGCCAACGCCCTGGACGCCTCGCCGCCGCTGGGCATCTTCCGCCGCTTCGTGGTCGACCGGGACGGTGAACACCGCGACAGCCTGGACCTGAAGAAACGCGGCGTGCTGCTGGCCACGGATACGGCGCGGCTGCATGCGCTGGCGCACAAAGTCGACGCGGTCAATACCGACGAGCGCCTGCAGGCCCTGGCCCGGGGCAAGCATATGACCATCGGCGACAGCCGCAATCTCGCCGATGCGCTGCGCTTCATGCAGCAGCTGCGCATTCGTCACCAGGCGGACCAGGTCAGCCGCGGCGAAACGCCGGACAACTTCCTCAATCCCAACGAGCTGCCGAAACTGGCCCGGGAACAGCTGCGGGACGCCTTCAAGATTCTCGACGACACCCAGGCGGCCCTGCGCCAGAAGTACCGTGCCGGCCTGGGATAGCTTCTCGCGCTGGCGCTGGCGCAAACGCGCCGACGAGGTACTGCTGGATTTCTGGGAGGCGGGCCTGCCGCGCGCTCGCAGCGACTGGCGCGATACACGCTTCCTGGTGGTGGATGCCGAGATGTCCTCGCTGGACCCGGATGAGGGGGAGCTGCTGAGCCTGGGCTGGGTCGAGATCAATGAGGGGGGCATTCAGCTGTCTTCCGCCGGCCACCTGGTGATTCGTGCCGAGGATTCCGTGGGACAGAGCGCAACAATCCACCGCCTGCGAGACTGTGAGGTGGCAGAGGGCATGGATCCCGCGGACGCCCTGGACCGGTTGTTGGAGGCGGCCCGGGGCTGCTTGCTGGTCTTCCATCATGCACCCCTCGATCTCGCCTACCTGGACCGGCTGTGCCAGCGCGTGCACGGGGCGCCTTTGCTACAGCCGCATTTGTGCACCATGCAAATGGAGAAGCGTCGCCTCGACCGGCGCGACCATTCCTTCAAGCCCGGCGACCTGACCCTGGCGGGCTGCCGCAAACGCTACGGCCTGCCGGACTACCACGCCCACAACGCCCTTTGGGACGCGCTGGCCACGGCAGAACTGCTGCTGGCCCAGGTGGCGCACTGGAGTCGCGGCGGGCGCTTGACCCTTCGCGACATGGCGGGTTGATCTAGACCCATCCCTGGCGGGCGCATTCGCGTTACACTGTGCGGCTCACTCAACAGGATGGATTCACCGTGTCCTCAAACAGACGATCACGCAATATCACCCAGGGTGTCGAGCGTGCACCCAACCGCTCCATGTTCTACGGCATGGGTTACACCGAGAAGGATTTCAACAATCCGATGATCGGTGTGGCCAATGGCCACTCGACCATCACTCCCTGCAACGCAGGCCTGCAGCCCCTGGCGGACGCGGCCGCCGCGGCGCTGAAAGCCTCGGGCGCCAACGCCCAGATGTTCGGCACCCCGACCATCAGCGACGGCATGGCCATGGGCACCGAGGGCATGAAATACAGCCTGGTGTCCCGGGAGGTGATCGCCGACTGCATCGAGACCTGTGTCGGCGGCCAGTGGATGGACGGTGTGATCGTGATCGGCGGCTGCGACAAGAACATGCCCGGCGGCATGATGGGCATGCTGCGCGCCAATGTCCCTTCTATATACGTCTACGGCGGCACGATCCTGCCCGGCAAGCTGGAGGGTGAAGACCTCAACATCGTCAGCGTGTTCGAAGCGGTGGGCCAGTACAGTGCCGGCAGCATCGACGAGGACAAGCTGATCGCCATTGAGCGCAGCGCCATTCCCGGCACGGGCTCCTGCGGCGGCATGTACACCGCCAACACCATGAGCTCCGCCTTCGAGGCCCTGGGCCTGAGCCTGCCGTTTTCCTCCACCATGGCCAACGTGGAGAATGAGAAGCTCGCCAGCACCGAGGAAAGTGCACGCGTGCTGGTCGAGGCGGTGAAGAACAACCTCTGCCCGCGGGATATCGTCACCCGCGAGTCGATCGAGAACGCGGTGGCCGTCATCATGGCCATCGGCGGCTCCACCAATGCGGTCCTTCACTTTCTCGCCATCGCCCACGCCGCCGAAGTGGAGTGGACCATGGACGACTTCGAGCGTGTGCGCCGCAAGGTGCCGGTACTGTGCGACCTGAAGCCCAGCGGCAAGTACCTCGCCATCGACCTGCACCGGGTGGGCGGCATCCCGCTGGTAATGAAGGCGCTGATGGACGCGGATCTGCTGAATCGCGACTGCATGACCATTACCGGCAAGACCATCGGCGAGCTGATCGAATCCCTGGACCTGCCGTCGATGGAAGGCCAGGACGTGGTCAGGGCGGTCTCAGATCCCCTGTATAACGAGGGTCACCTGGCGGTGCTGCGCGGCAACCTCGCCGAGGACGGCGCGGTGGCCAAGATCACCGGGCTCAAGAACCCCACCATCACCGGCCCCGCCAAGGTGTTCGATGACGAGCAGACTGCGCTGGAAGCGATCATGGCCAACAAGATCGAACCGGGCGACGTGGTCGTGCTCCGCTACCTGGGCCCCCGCGGTGCACCCGGCATGCCGGAGATGCTGGCGCCCACCAGTGCCCTGGTGGGCCAGGGCCTGGGGGAATCCGTAGGCCTGGTGACCGACGGACGCTTCTCCGGCGGCACCTGGGGCATGGTGGTGGGGCACGTGGCCCCCGAGGCCTACGCCGGCGGCACCATCGCCCTGGTCGAAGACGGCGACTCGATCACCATCGACGCCCACGAGCAGCGTTTGCAGCTGAATGTGGACAATGCGGAAATCGAACGCCGCCGCGCGGCCTGGCAGTGCCCGGCGCCGCGCTATACCCGCGGTGTGCTGGCCAAGTTCGCAAAGAACGCCGCCAGCGCCAGCAAGGGCGCCGTACTCGACCTCTACGAAGACTAAAAGACTAAATGGGGGTCAGAGTAAGATTTCCCATGGAAATCTTACTCTGACCCCCATTTATGACCCCAATTAGTAGCGGCGTTCCAGTTCGTCCCGGTTGAACAGGCTGGCCGGGGCGTTGCCCAGTGACCGGTAGACCACGTTGTAGCTGAGCACACCCTTGACGTAGTCGCGGGTTTCCTCGAACGGCAGTGACTCCACCCACTGGGGTGCCGTCATGGTGGGATTCTTCCTGTTCGTCCAGCGCCTCACCCGGTGCGGCCCGGCATTGTAGGCCGCCAGGGTCAGCACCCGGTTATTGCCGTAGTTGTCCAGCAACTGGCGGTAGTAGGCTCCGCCCAGGGCGACATTGGTTTCCACGTCGAACAGCCGCTGGGACAGGTCGCGGCGGCTGCGATAGGGCGCTACCGAGCGAGCGGTGGAAGGCAGCAGCTGCATCAGGCCGCGGGCCCCGGCACCGGACTCCGCCTCGGGGTAGAAGGCGCTTTCGCGCCGGGCGATGGCCATCAGCTCGGTTTCCGGGATCGAGTACTGCTGTCCGATCTCCACGAAGGTGGGTTCGAACGCCCGCGGGAAGCGCAGCTCCAGCGCGTCCCAGACGCCAGCCGCCACCGCCGCGTCGATTGCGAAACGGTACCAGCCCTTGCCGTTGGCATACTGGGCCAGCTGCACCTGTTGGGTTTCGGTCAGGCTTGGCAGCAGGTAGCGCCACTCGGATTTCGCCCAGGTCCCTCGCTGGTGGTGCATCAACTCCTCGGTGCGGCGGACACCGTCCAGCCCTTCAAGGTCTTCCGGGTTTGCCAGCGGCGGCAGCGGGTCGTGATTCAGTTGATAGGGCTTGCCGGCAAGCTCCGCCGCCAGGAAGCCGTAGTACTCCCGCTCGTCCGCGAGTGCCTCCCAGATGGCCTGGGCTTTTTCCGTGTGGCCGTTCTCCCGCGCGGCGTAGGCTTCCCAGAATCGCCACACCGGCTTTTGCCCATAGTCTTCCGGCAGGTGAGCGACCAGCGCCTCGATGGCGGGCCAGTCGGATGCCGCGATGGCGTTGCGCAGGCGTTTCTCCAGCATCCTGCCGTCGCCCCGCGCGGCGAGGTAATTGTCCAGCCAGGGGTCGGTGTCGGCGGAATCCTGGAACAGGGCGCGCCAGGCAATGCCGTCCTGGGCCTCTTCAGCCTGCTGCTCTGTAAACGGGTAGCGCGTGCTCTCGCGCTGCCAGATGGCCACGGCCTTGCCGGCGTCGCGCCGTGCCAACCGCTTCAATGCCTTCACGTAGATGTCGCGGGAGCGGGGATCCTCGATGGGCAGGTCCAGCTTTTGAACCCGGTCGGGACGGCGGTAGGCGGCCAGCAGTTTCTCAGACCAGGGCTCCAACGCCTCGCTGCCCTTGCCGGCGGAGTAGGAAATAAGGCCGCGGCGGCGCGCGTCGAAGGCCAGCAGCTGGCGCTGCCAGCTGATATCGTCGGTCATCTGGCCCGCTTTCAGCCACTCATTGAACAGGGGGTCGCAGGCCTTCGGCCGGGATTTGCCGTAGACCCAAAGTTCGCGGGCGCCGTCCCAGGCCATGTCCCGGTCGCCGACCTGGTTCTGGGCGCGGTAGAAATAGCACTGCAGGTCTACACTCACCGGGCGTTCGGGACTGACTTCCAGGACATTTGCCCAGCGCCTCAGTCCGCCCTGGGAGCGCAGGTAGCGGTCCTTGAAGCGCAGGGCCAGGGGGGTGCCTTCGGCGGCGTCGAGAAACGCGTTGGCCTCGTCACCGGGGACCCGCGACAGTCGCGCGTCGAGCAGCTGGTAGTCCAGGTAGATGGCAAGCGGGTACTCGTCGAGGTCCGGCCGCAGGCTGCGGTAGTCGGTAAAGCGGCGGGATTCGATCAGGTTTTCCGCTTTCAGGTAGGCGTCGCGCTGCTCGATCAGCTCCGCGGGAGCGCTGGTGGCGAGCAGGGCGACTAACAACAGGGCCGGCATTGTGGTCCAGGTCACAGGGGATGAACCCCTATAGACTATCAATTCAAGAATTGATTCACATTCTGGAGTTGTCGGATAGGCAAAGTCGTCCCGTAATCCTATGATTTTGACGTTATGTTCCTGAAAGTCATCGAGCCACATCGGCCCAGCTACCCGGATCCGGCCCAGTTCAAGGCCGGCGATGTGCTGCGCCTGGGCGGTAGGGACTACGAATACCCGGGCTGGATCTGGGTGAAAACGGACGATGGCGGCCAGGGCTGGGCCCCGCTGAAGTACATCGATATCTCTGGTGATGCGCCCACGGCGAAGCGGGATTACTCCGCCCGGGAGCTCGATACGGAAGTCGGGGACGTGGTGGAACTGCTCGAGACCCTCAATGGCTGGGTCTGGGTGCGGGACTATCGCCGGGAATGTGGCTGGATTCCCGTGAGTACGACAGTCCCGGCATAAAGTGGGCTAGCGGTTCGCCGCCGCCGCATTCTCCGCCACTATCAGGTCCAGCTGCTCAAGGGCCTTGTCGCTTTGGCCGGTTTCCTTGTAGATGTCTCTCAACTTGAAGCGAATCAGGTTGCGTACGGTCTGGTTGCTGCCGTGCTCCCTCAGAAGTCGCTCGAAGTGCTGGACCGCACTGGGCGCGTCCCGGCGCTGCTCGTAGACCTCGAAAATTCCCTCGATGGCCAGGAATACTGCCGCCTCGGGCCGCTCGGCGGTGTCCACCACCGCGTTACCCAGGGTCAGGTACTGGTTCATCAACAGGAGGAAATCCTCCTCGTCGGCAGCCTGGGCGGGCGCTACCAGCAGTGTGGATGCGAGGGCTGCAGACAGCAGCCAGCCCAGGCCTGTGGTTCTTGCTATTGCTTTCATCATGTTTCCTCCAGTTGTGTTCTTACTGCCACCAGGGCGCGAGCCAGGTGGGTTTTCACGGAGCCGGTGCTGACGCCCATGGCCGCCGCGGTATCTTCCGTTGACCACTGTTCCAGCATGCGCAGGTGAAAGGCCTGTCGCTGACGCTCGGGCAGGTCGCCCATCGCGCGCATGACCCGGTCCAGGTCGGTGTGTGTTTCCGCCTCGGATTTCACGGCAATGACTTGCTCATCCGCGGGTTCTGCCCGATGCCGTGCCTGGCGGCGCCATTCGTCCACCGCCAGGTTGGCGGTAACCCGGTACAGCCAGGTCGTGAAGCGTGCCTTCCTGAACACGGGCCGGCGATAGCTTGCCAGCCGCAGGAACAGCTCCTGGGTGATGTCGTTTGCGGTGTCCTCGTCGCCGCAGCGGGCCAGGGCAAAGCGGAATACCGAATCCCGGTGGCGCGCAAACAACTCGCCGAGGGCCTCGGGGTCCCGCCGGGCACGCGCAAGCAGTGACCAGTCATCATCCTGCCGGCGGGTCACAGGGTTTTATCTGTGAGGGAGTTTCTGCAAAACAGCTGCCCCAGTCGGGTCGCCCGGGAAGCCGGAATGCGACGTTGCTGGGCGGGGGCATGGGGGCGGTTGCCTGGAACGGCGAGCCGCGCACCACCGGCCGCAGCTTGTCGGGCCATTCCGGCTGGGAGGGCCAGATCACCACGATCAGTATCGCAGCGGCCGCCAACGCCCCGGCCCAGATGGGAATGTGACGCTGCGGGGCGGGCTCGAAGACCGGCGCAGGCCCCGTGTAGCGCTGGTGGCGCCACTGGCGGGAGACCTGTTCCAGGCGGTCGTCGAAGTTGTCCTGTTCGTTTTCCATGGCCATTAATCGTGCGATCCGCGCATCCGGTTGACACGATATCAGGAAATTGTGCTCAGCCTCTCTTGGCGCCGCGCGCTCCACTCGCCAGCTTCCGGGCGACTGCTACACTCAGGAAAGGCCGCGGGAGGGCAGCTCATGTCCGACAAAGTCTGCTTTGTAACCGGTGTGGGTGAGGGCACGGGCGCATCCATCGCGCACCGCTTCGCCGCCGGTGGTTACCGTGTGGTCATGCTGGCGCGGAACGAGGAGCGTCTCGCGGCGCTGGAGGCAGAGCTCCCAGGCTCACGTTCCTATGCCTTCGATATTGCGGATATGGAGCGCCTGCAGGAGATTTGCGCAGAAGTCACGGCTGACATGGGATTGCCGGACGTCGTGGTGCACAACGCGGTTCGCGCTACCTTTGACACCTTCCTCGATGCAGACCCGGAAGAGCTCGAACGCAACTTTCGCGTCAACACCACAAGCTTGCTCTACATGGGCCGTGCCTTCGCGCCGGCGATGGTCGAGCGCCGCCACGGTGCCATCATGGTGACAGGGAATACGGCAGCATTTCGGGGCGTACCGAACTATGCGGTGTTTTCCCCGACCAAGGCGGCCCAGCGGAACCTGGCCCAGGCCATGGCCCGGACCCTGGGCCCCCAGGGCGTGCACGTCGCCTATTTCAATATCGATGCCGTGATCGATGTGCCCTGGACCCGGGACGAGTTTCACCCGGACAAGCCGGAAGACTTCTTCATCAGGCCAGACGATATCGCCGGTGAAGTCTTCCATGTGGCGCACCAGCCCCGATCAGCCTGGTCCTTCGATGTGGAGATTCGGCCATTCGGGGAGTCCTGGTAGTTCAGCGCGTTTCGCCGCTCTCACAGGTCTTGCATCGCGCCATGCGGCGCGCCAGAAGGAACGCCACCACGGCGCCCAGGTAGGAATAGACAGCAAGTAAGGTCATGGGTTGGCCTCCTCAGCTCGACAGGTTGCGTTGGGCGGGCAGGTCGCTCAGATACTGGACGAACTCCACCTCGATGCCGTTGGGGTCGATGAAATACACGTTGCGGCGGTGAGGCTCATCCGCGCCGTCCTTGGCGATGTCATAGCCCGCGTTGGCGAGACGCTCGACGACCGCATCAATGTTGTTGGTGACGAAAGCAAAGTGGGCGAGGCCCGGCTGGTGTCCGGTCAGGTCGCGCGGCTCGCCTTCGCCGTTGTCGTTGAACGTCAGGTACTGGTAGTCGTCGCCGAAGTGCAGCCACTTGCGCGGCTTGCCGTACCAGGGGCTGTCGCCTTCGTCACGCACGCGCCAGTGCGGAAATGCCGCTTCATAAAAATCGAGCGTCTTCGAGATGTCGTTGACCACCAGGTTGATATGTTCAAGTTGCACAAGATTGTCCTCCGGTTCGTGAATATGGGAGGCAGTCTAAAACCTCAAGTTAACTTGAGGTAAAGCGATTTTTGATCTATTTTTCAGTCAATCTTTCGCGGCGGAGACGACCATGGCTGAACCCACCTGGACCCCCGGCAGGGTGGCCGAGCGCAGCGGCGTGAATGTCAGCACCCTGCATTTCTATGAAGAGAAAGGCCTGATCCGCAGCTGGCGTAACGTGGGAAACCAGCGGCGCTACAAGCCGGATGTGATGCGTCGCATTGCCGTGATCAAGGCCGCGCAGAAGGTGGGTATCAGCCTGGAGTCGATCCGCGATGCCCTTGCCACACTCCCCGACGAGCGCACGCCCACCCAGACAGACTGGGAGAAACTCTCAAGGCAGTGGCGCGGTGAGCTGGATGCAAAGATCGCCTACCTTGAACGCCTGCGGGATACCTTCACCGGCTGCATCGGCTGCGGCTGCCTTTCGATGAAGAACTGCCCCATCTACAACGAGGACGACAAGCTGGCGGTAGAGGGCCCGGGGGCGGTGATTCTGGAGCGGGCGGCCAAAAAGGTTCGCGCATAGCGCTCGCTAGTCCGAGTGCAGCGCCTCGAGCTGACGGGCAAGTTTGAGCAGCTTCTCGCACCCTGCGCCCCGGGCTATCGTGGTTGCGGTGTAGGTCAGTGTGACCGGGTCCACGGCAGATCGGCGGCCAGGGGACAGGCCGCTGCGCGTCGCTTCGCTATCGTGAATCGCCTGGGCGGCGAGCCAGAACACGGCGGGAAATTCACCCTGGGTGACCTGCTCGAACAGCAGGGCCATTTTCGGGGTGAACCCCCGCTTGCCGTTGACCAGCTCGTTGACGGGCTGCGGCTGGTTGAAGCCCAGCCGCCGCGCCAGTTCCGATTGTGAAATGCCCGACGGCTCCAGCACCAGGGGTGCGATCAGCTCGCCGGGATGAACGGCTGCCATCAGGCGGTGCCTACAGGCCCGCTCGGTGTGGACGGGCCTGTTTCAATGAGCTTCTTGAAACCGCCGATCAGCGAGCCGACATCGGTGGCGGAGTGGGGCATCCAGACCACGTTGTCGTTCTTGGCCATGTTGTCCAGCGTTTCCATGTAGCGCAGCGCCACCAGGTAGTCCGCCGTGCCGCGCTCGCCCAGGTGCTCCTTGAGGATGGCGAGCTCCTCGCCCTTGGCGCGTGCAACCTCGCGAATTGCCTCTGCCTCACCCTTGGCTTCGGCGATCTGGGCCTTCTGTTCACCTTCGGCCTCGGCGATACGTGCGTCACGCTCACCCTCGGCTTTCAGTACCTCGGCGCGCTTGAAACCCTCGGCCTCGGTTACATTGGCGCGGCGTTCACGCTCGGCCTTCATCACCTGCTCCATCGCCTGGGTCACGTCCTGGGGCGGCTGGATGTCTTGCACCTCGACGCGGTTGACCTTGACGCCCCAGCCGTTGGCCGCCTGGTCGATGGTGTCGACCAGCTTGGCGTTGATGGTGTCGCGAGACGACAGGGTGTCGTCCAGGTCCATCTCACCAATCACGTTACGCAGGGTAGTCTGGGTAAGCGTTTCCAGCGCCAGCGGCAGGTTGGCGATCTCGTAAGTGGCCTTTTGCGGCTCCATGATGGCGAAGTACACCACCGCATCCACCAGGATGCCGACGTTGTCCCGGGTAATCACCTGCTGGGCCGGGAAGTCGTATACCTGCTCGCGCAGGTCGAGGCTGGTTTCCATGTTGACCCGGTGGTACTTGGCGCCGGACCCGTCGCGGATAGTTGTGCGTACCGGAACCTGGCGCGGTGCGTCGATCACCGGCACGATAATGTTTAGCCCCGGGTTGAGCTGCCGGCTGAACTTGCCGAGGCGCTCGATCATCATGACGGACCGCTCGGGTACCACCCGTATTCCCTTGACCGTTAGTACGATGACGAAGATCGCGACAAATGCGATTACGATTGTTGCTGCAATACTCATGATTTAGTCCTCCTGAACGCGTTTCACTACCAGGGTTCCTCCCTGGACCGCTGTAATCTCTACCCGGTCGCCCTCGAACAGCTCGTCGCTGCACTGGAGTGACCAGAGTGTGTCTCGGTAGCGAGCCTTGATGCTGCCGCCCACATCGCCGGCGTCGGTGACGGTGATGACGTCACCGATCATGCCCTCGGCACCGAAGTTGACCTTTTCCTCAGGCCCCAGCGCTCTTGCAAAGTAGGGCCTTACCAGCACCAGAGAAATGCCGGCACCAACGACAAAGCCGCCGATGCCCCAGCCGAGTTCATCCGTGAGCTGATGGGTCGCCGCCGCCACCAGGCAGCCCACAGCGAGGCTGGCCAGGATGAAACCGGGCAAGAACACTTCCCCGATAAACAGGCACACGGCGACAATCGTCCACACGTGCCACGGCTCAAGTCCAATTTCCATATTGTCCCCTTACATGGATGGCATGTAAGTACAGCGTATGCAAATTACAGGAAGACGGTCAAATTTAAATTTTTCGATTAATTGAAGGAAATTGTCTGAAATTTCCGGAAGTGGTTGACAGTGCAGAAAGCCGATTCCGACGCGGAAGCGTGCACTGCAGGTAGCGGCCTGGGATTTACTGCCGGTGGTCACCGATCGGCTGGCTGCGTGCATCTTCTACCAGCTCGGCAATGCTGTTGCTGGTCAGCGATTCCAGGAACGCCACCAGTGCTGCACGCTGCGCCCGGTCAAGTTTCAGTGGCCGCAGCCTCGGGTCCAGCCCCTCGTGGGGGATACCGCCTGCATTGTAGTAGTCGATGACCGCGGCCAGGTCCGGCAGTGAACCGTCGTGCATGTAGGGGGGCGTGATTGCCACGTTCCTGAGGCTGGGCACACGGTACAGCCAACGATCCTCGCTTCTGCCGGTGGCCTCGTAGCGACCGAGGTCGTTGGCCTCGGGCATCGCGAACTCCACGGTGGGTTTCACTATGACGCCCGGTGCCAGTTGGACTTCGACAACGTCATCGCCGATACCCATGCTGCGGGCATAGCCGATGCCAGTGTCGTAGAAGGCCTCGTTGGTGAACTGGGCGGACTTGTCGCCCACCGTGTGACAGCTGATGCAGCCTTTCTCCTGGAACAGCTGCCAGCCCCGTGCCGCTTCTGCGGACATTGCTGACTGGTTCCCTCCGAAGTACCAGCGGTCGAAGGGGGAATCCCCGGCCACCAGTGCCCGCTGGTAGCTGGCCAGCGCCATGCCCACAGTTTCCGCCGTCAGCCCCTGGGAGAACGCCGTGTCGAACATCCCGTCGTAGTCCGGCGCTTCGCGAATGGTTTGTAGCACGAATCCGATGGAGGGATTGGCCATTTCATTGGTCTTGAGCAGCGGCTGCCAGACCTGGTTTTCCAGGCTGTCCTCGCGACCGTCGTGAAACAGCACCTCCCGGTAGCCGACATTGAGCAGGGTGGGGGCATTGCGATTGACGAAGCGCCCCTCGATTCCCACCGGTGTTTTCAGCTCCCATTGGGTAAAGCCCTGTTCGGGCACGTGACACATGGCGCAGGACAAGGTGCGGTTGAACGAAAGGCGGCGATCGAAGAAGAGCTTTCTTCCCAGGGCCACCTTGTCTGCAGACATGGGATTGCGTGCCGGTATGGATACCGCTGGCAGGCCCAGCGGGGGCGTGGCCGTGCGCGCCACGAGGTCAGCGCCCTCACCACCGATCGCAGGCACCACGCGGGACGCGGGATAGTCCTGGGCCTGGGCTGAGAGCGCCAGGCACAGGATCAGGGCCAGTTTAGGAAACCTGCTTGCGGGCACGGGGAGACAGTCTAAGCTTCATCGATACCCGAAGTATAAGTGAGGTCCGTCATGCGAGCCCTGTTCTTCATTTCGCTGTTATTCATGCTGCTGTCGCCGTTCGTGAAGGCCGATGAGACCTGCATGTCGCCGTATATGGCCAAAATCGAGGGCCAGGAAGATTTTGTGTATGTCTGGACCCTGGGGGTTAAGGGCATCGGGGATGAGCAGGACAAACTGGTTACCGTCGACGTCAACCCGAAATCTGAGAACTACGGCAAGGTGGTGGCCAGCCTGTCGGTGGGCGGGCGCAACGAAGCGCACCACACCGGCCTGTCGGACGATCGCCGCTACCTGTGGGCCTCGGGCCTGGATACGTCCAAGATCTTTATCTTCGATGTGCACACCGACCCTGCCAAGCCGACCCTGCACAAGGTCATCGACGATTTCGTCAGCAAGTCTGGCGGCGTCGTGGGCCCGCACACCAACTACGCCCTGCCTGGCCGCATGATGCTGACGGGTCTGAGCAACAACCGCGATCACGGCGGCCGCACCGCCATGGTGGAGTACACCAATGCGGGGGACTACGTGGCCACCTACTGGATTCCCACCGATGACAACCTGCAGGGGGCGCAAAAGTCCGGCCAGTTTGCCGATGGCTTTGGCTATGACGTGCGGGTGCTGCCGCGCAAGAACCTGATGCTGACGTCGTCCTTCACCGGCTGGAATAATTACATGATGAACATGGGCGCCATGATGGCGGACCCGAAAGCCATGGCCGCCTTCGGCAACACCATGGTGGTCTGGGACATGCACGCCCGGCAGCCAAAGAAAGTCCTGGATGTGCCCGGTGCGCCGCTGGAGATCCGCTGCGCCTGGAACCCGGACCACAACTACTGCTTCACCTCCACGGCGCTCACCTCCAAAGTGTGGGTCGTGTACCTGGATGCCAAGGGCGAGTGGCAAGCCAAGGCCGTGGGCGATATCGGCGACGCGGCCAAGATTCCGCTGCCGGTGGATATCTCCATTTCCAACAACGACACGCGGCTGTGGGTGAACACCTGGAACGACGGCATGACCCGGCTCTACGACGTCTCTGACCCGTTCAATGCCAAGCAGATCTATGAAAAAAAGATCGG
The DNA here is from genome assembly GCA_965601975.1 of Halieaceae bacterium. GTDB lineage: Bacteria > Pseudomonadota > Gammaproteobacteria > Pseudomonadales > Halieaceae > JANQIO01. The sequence goes on along the minus strand of OZ271856.1, from coordinate 4,490,282 downwards.
CACCCAGGTGAACATGGTCAGCCAGAGCTGGGATGGCGAGCGCGTCTACTACACCTCGTCCCTGCTGGCGAACTGGGACAAGCAGGCGCCCAAGGGCCCGGACCTGCAGTACCTGAAGGTCTACGACTGGGATGGCAAGGAGCTGAAGCAGACCCTGGCCATCGACTTTATCGCCGAGAAGCTGGGCGCGCCCCACCAGATGCGCTTTGGCGCCTACGCGCTGTACGGTAACGAGATCAAGCGCCCGACAGCGGGGCAGATCGCAGGCCGATGAGGCGTTTTCTGGCGACAGGGATCGTCGCGCTGATTGCACTCACTGCGGGTGCCGAGACCGTCATCCTCGCGCCCGGCTACGGTGAGCTCGAGTATGATCCTCCCGCACCCGGCACCTACACCCTGCCTGCATTGGGCGATGCCGTCGACGGCAAGGTGCGTGACCGCAATGGCCGAGCCACGACCCTGCACGAGGTCATGGATGACAGGCTCGTCTTGATGGGTTTCATCTACACCCACTGCCCCGACGTCAACGGCTGCCCGCTGGCGAGCTATGTGATGAAGAAGGTTCAGGCAAAGCTCGTCGAAGATCCCGAACTCAGAGACAGGGTCACCCTGGTCAGCCTGAGCTTCGACCCGGAGCTCGACACCCCGGACGCGATGATGAAGTACTCCCACCACTTCAAGCGCAAAGACTTCGACTGGCGATTCCTGACCACGGACTCAGAGGAAGACCTTGCGCCGATCCTCGATGGCTACGGCCAGTACCGCGCCAAGTACTACAACGAGGACGGCAGTTATTCCGGCAGCATGTCTCACGTGCTGCGGGTGTACCTGATCGACACGGACAAGCAGATCAGAAACATCTATAGCGCGGGCTTCCTGCATGCGGACACGGTCGTGAACGACTTGCATACGGCTTTGGCAATGTAGCTGTCGCCGCCGACTCAACGCCTCTGTTAGCCGGGTGTGCTGGCGCACGTAGATCTGGCGCGGTATGTTCTGGTATGCGCGCCGGTGAAGTTCCAAGCCGCTGATTTCATGGAGGATTTCTGACGTGTTCATTTGTATACAGAGACGCCCGCAGCTAATTTTCACGGGCTATTTTTTTAGCTGTTATGTGTCTTAGCCATGGCTGACATCACCGAGTTCTCAGACGTCCGCCTGCAGCTTGCTAGCGTTTCCGGTGACGGCATGAATGTGGAAGTCTGCGCGGAAACTTCTGATGCTCGATTCTCCGACGGATCTGCAAATCCACTTTTTTGGTTTCGTGCTGACGAAGACGGCAAGATCATGTTCGTCGCAGGCTCGAAGCACGGTCGGGTGTCTATTGCTCTAGAGGACCTAGAGGAGGCCATTAGCCTGGCTAAGCAAGAGGTCCATTGTGAGACGTTCTATGACGACACATAACAAGGCAAGACTGGCGCTTCGCTGCGACACCCAACCTTCCTCTGCGCTCCAGGTCGGGCGCCCCAGCTTGCGACGTTACGAAGCTTGCCGAGTGCAGAACTACTCCCTCATTGCTCCATTTTGCTTGCTTTATCTATGGCAGCCACTAATTGTTCATGGTTGTGAGGCTCTTTACGAGAATCGGAAATGCTACTCAGGAGATTTCAGCATAGAGGCTATAAAGGCCTGCGCAGAGTCCGGGGACTTGGAGTCGCAGGTAGTACTGTCCGAAATTTACTTTGCAGGATTTCGAGATATTCGGCCGGACATGATGGTCAGCTATCACTGGGCAAGGATTTCTGCTGAACGAGGCTGCCCTCAATCACAAAGACTAATGGGCCATTTTTACTATTACGGATTAGGTACGGCACCAAGCACAAAGAGAGCTGTTTATTGGTGGGAAAAGGCAGCTGGAAACAATGATATTCCGGCATTGTGTCAACTTGGAATGATGTACAGCAGGGGGGATTATGGAGAAGACCTCATGGAACAAGGTTTCAAGTTCATGCAAAACGCGATGGATCTGGGAGCAACTGGACAGTGCAAAGTAAACTACGCTTACGCCATCTTTGTTGGTCGCGGCACGGATCCGGATAGAGAAAAAGCGATAGGAATTTTTGACGAGCTTGCCGCTGAGGGAAACGATGCAGCAATTAGATTTTTGGAATCTATCCAATGAATCTAAGCAAGGCAAGGCTTTCGCTTCGCTGGGGACCCCAAGCTTCGGCTGCGCTTCAGGTCGGGCGCCCCAGCTTGCGAGATTAGCAATCACAGGAAGGTCATGAAGCTTAAATCTCTAATACTGATTTTCATGATATTCATGTCTCAACAATCAAGTGCCTGTAGCTGTAATTTTGAAAATGTTGATTACACCAATGCCAAGTACATCTTTGTGGGTAAGCGTGTAGGTAAAAATAGCTTTCTATCATTTAGTTGGCGAAGGTACGCTTTTGAAGTTCTACATTCATATCAAGGCGTGGAATCAAGCAAAATAGAAGTGTGGACACACAAGCAAGGTCCAGCCTGTGGTGTGAAATTCAGGAAATCGGTTGAGTACGTCGTCATGGCTTATGAACATGAAGGAAAAATATATACAGATAACTGTAGCGCCTGGGAAAAGGATGGTTATCGAAACTACCAAACGAAGGCACTGGAGGAGGCGCATGCCAACAAGTAAAGCCAGCAGTACTCGCTTATCAGCTCGCCTCTGCTTTATGCGTTATGCATCCTCTCGAGGTACCGATGTATAGCCGGAATTTTGCGCTAATTGTTCTTTCTCTATTCAGTGCTCTGAGCTTTTCGAACGAATCCGTTCGTGTTCCATCTATGGTAAATCTCATCGCCAGTCCCGATTCTTACTCAGGATCACTAGTTAGTGTTTCGGGATACCTATCCAGCCGCCCCGGCTTCGATCTATACCTCAGCAAAGATCACGCTCTCATGAGAGACTCCGCGTCATCGATTTCGGTCGAGAATCTAGATTTTCGGGATTCAGTGCTATCGGAGTACTGCGGGGGCTATTACGCAACTGTGGAAGGCCGCGTCCTGAAGGATGCGAAGCGCCCGTCGAGTGAAATCTATTCATTCGCTATTGTGGATCTTAGCCGCGTTCTAATTCTTGACGACGGGAACCTACGGGAGTGTTGGCCGGATGATGAGTAACAAGGCAAGTCTGCCAGCTTCGCTGGGACACCCAAGCCTCGGCTGCGCTCCAGGTCGGGCGGCCCAGCTTGCGGCGTTATAAGGGTTACTAAAGTGGTGTACCTAAGCCTGTCTGTCGATTCGGTAGCAGAAGCAATGGACTTCTACCTGAACAAGGTTGGACTGTTCCACTCTATAGGCAGCTCTCGCCTCGTTTGTGATTCTGGTGCCGATTTGATCATCGATCTCTATCACGCGAACTCTGAGGAGCACGAGCAGGCATTCGGTCAGCGAGAGCGCGTTCGATCGGCCTTCTGGATAAAGCCCGATGGAAGCTTCATAGATATCACTGGCCGGCTTCGCTCCAATGGGGTCGAATTTTCCGAGCGCAATGACTTGGGCGGGCATCATCTAAGCCTTATAGATCCATCTGGAAACAGGTTCGGTATCGCAGGTGATATCCGGTAATCCGAGAAATTGGGTTTAGAATAGGATTTCTGGAAATGTGACTCTGACCCTGGTTTCCCGAGACGAGAATTTGCCCATAAAACTCGCATTGTCCATCGTTCTAGTCAGTCTTTTGTACGGCTGTCAGCCCACACTCATTGCAGAAAAGTACACTTACAAGGGCGGGCCGGAGCGCCATACCTGTGACGGGGCCGGGTACATTGCTGCAAGCAAGAGACTCTTTGTTGGTGAGACGGAGGTCACCGTACACATTAATCCTCTAACCTATAACGACAACTACACTCGCGTTTATAGGAAAGGTCCATACAAACTGTCCGTCCTCGCCCTTGGCCAAGTAGGTAGTCACACCAAAATGATAGTTGAGCAACTGCGGTTGCAATCATCCTTCGGGCACATGTATACAGTGGTTGATGAGGGCGGTCTGCCTCTAGCAATAGATTTTGGCGTAAGACCTGGAGTGCAGAATTTGCAGGATCCAGGCTCGCGCAGGTTTGCATCCTTTGAACCAACAACCAGGCTGGACCTGGATTTTGACAAAGAGGAGCATCTGTTTCTAACTACGACCCTCACTATCTATGCGAATGACACCGCCAGTACGAATACTTTTGAGCTGGAATTTTATCCATACTACGTCCGTGGCTCTCTGAAATGTGCCTGGTTGCCCTAGCACACAACAAGCTACGGAATGAATGTATATTGGGGTCGATGTAGGAGTTCCGCCCTTGCAATAACCGTGTCTCTGACCCGAATTGTCGCGACCCAAATGTCTGCTGCACCCTTTTCAAGTACAAGGCGAAAGTCGAGATGGATGAAGCCAAACAGAAAATTGCGTTATTCATTGATGCAGACAATGCACCAGCCAGCAAGTTTGAAGAAGTTCTTACTGAAGTTGCCAAGTATGGTGTTGTGACGATCAGAAAGGCGTATGGCAACTGGAAGAAGTCGTCGATAAAGGCCTGGGAAGACCTTCTGCACGAATATGCCATCCAGCCCGTGCAACAGTACGACCTTTCAAAAGGAAAGAACGCGTCAGACATAGCGCTCGTGATAGACGCCATGGATGTCATGTATACGAAAGATATCGATGTGATGTGCTTCGTATCGTCTGACTGTGACTTCACACCGCTGGTTACACGTGCACTGGCGGAGGGAAAAGTGGTACTGGGCTTTGGAGAACGGAAAACACCAATGCCTTTCGTAAACGCGTGTTCGAAGTTTTTGTTCCTCGATCAGGAATCCAAGGATGGCAATGCCGATAGTTCGAAACGCAAGAACATCAAATCTGATACTAAGCTGGTAAACCTGCTTAGGCAGGCAATCGAGGCTACGGCAGACGAGGATGGTTGGGCTGCACTAGGTCCAGTCGGTTCGCACATTTCTAACAAGACCTCATTTGATACGCGCAACTATGGATTTAAGAATTTGAGCAGCCTCATAAACGCCATAGACCTGTTTGAATTGAAGCGAGGCCCCGGTAATGTCTATTTGGTCAAGAATGCGCGTAGGAAGAAGGCTTCGTAAAAATGACAAATATGAATATTGGGGTCATGAATATTGGGGTCAGAGTAAGAATTCCAGTTCGGTCCCTGTCGAACGCCGGATGCAAGTACCTCGCGCCGTGTATTTTGGCGGTAGATGGCGTATGCGATCACTCTGCTTGATCTTGACCGTTTCGCTCCTTGTAGCCTGTTCAGATGATCCGACAGTTGTTCATCGCCCAGGTGAGCCCGCGGTTATCAACTTCGACGCTGAAGATCCCGAGATGAACGCTGCCATGCAGAACGCAAGGTCTTCCTTTGCTGATTTTGCTCAGCGTCTGCCATCGCTTCGCGAGGCAGGTTCATATTTCTCAGTAAAGGTTCCAGTTACGGGCGATGCGGGTACGGAGCACATCTGGCTAACCGACCCAGAGGTCCACGATGGCCAGGTCCGAGGTAGGCTTGGAAATAATCCGTTGAGCGGCCCCCACAAGTTCGGCGATATCGTCGAGGTCCCCGATGACGCAATCTCCGACTGGATGGCTGTCATAGAGGGTGATCTTTACGGCGGATTTACCGTCCTTGTCGCACGGTCTCGCATGTCGGAAGCCGAGCGCATGGATTTCGATCAATCTGTAGATTTTCGCGTGCCACCGACCGCGCGTGAGTTTTAGTATGAAACCGAATAAGCGCCGGCACTGTGCGCAGCGAAAGTCACTGCGCCGGGCGCGTGACACCACGACTCGCCTTTGCGAGGGGCGTTAGGCAGCGTGGTCATGCGGCGTCCCGGGTACGTCGTTGCTGTAGCCGTCCTGCTTCTGCTTGCAGCGTTCGCCTGGCCTGCGACGTCAGTCATTCCCGTCCAAGGGGCGTCCAGCACAGACTGGAATCCGGAATCCTTCTGGTACGAGCCCTGGGGAAGCTCCGGCGTTCACAAAGGCATTGACGTTTTCGCAGAGCAGGGCACACCTGTGATTGCTTCTTCGCCAGGCTTCGTGCTTTTCAGCGGAAGTCTCGCGAAGGGTGGAGAGGTACTGCTGGTCTTGTCGCCGGGATGGCGGCTTTTCTACTACGCCCATCTCAGCGAGCGGCATGTCGGAGGCTTATCGTGGGTTGCCGGTTCAGAGGTGATCGGCACTGTTGGCGACACCGGAAACGCTGTGGGGAAGCCGCCTCATCTCCACTTCGCCGTGGTTTCGATGATCCCCTATCCGTGGCTGGCTTCGAGTGACTCACAGGGTTGGAAGCGGATGTTCTACCTCAATCCCGTGGAGCTCTTTGCCAATGCCGGGTAAGGGCGCTAGCGGTGCCGCGTGGCGCCACAGCCGTAGCGCGCGAATTGCGCCGCTGCCTTAGCGTTAGGAAGCAAACAGTGTCGCTCGAGAGACTTGGCGAATACGGCGATAGCCCACTCTATGCTTGCCACTTGTCCAAGGCGAGTGATGGGCTCCCCGAGCTGTCGTTCGACACGCCGTACTTTCTTTGCCTCATTGGCGGCGACTTCACGAAGGTTCCAACGGTCGACCTTGTTCATCTCATTTCGGAGTTGCTCGCCAGGGGGGCCTGCTACTTTGTATGCTGGGGTACCGGCTGCGAGTCCTTTCACGATCTTATTGACGACTTTCTGATCGGCGATGACCGCTATTCTTCGGAAGACACCGTCATAATGACAACATGGCACCCCGACGACTCCGTGGAAGAGGCGCTCTTCTACCTGCTCTGCGCCGCCTGGCCATCCCAGGGATATGCAGACCAGGCCTCAGCAAAGCTGGCACTACTAATCAATGAACCGGCGACATACGATGTGGTGAGCGCCGCGCTGATGCAGCCCGCCGAATTTATCGCGAAAGCGACTGCATGATGACCCCTTCAACTGGGTTTTCCTTGTATGGATCGCAGGCACAGCCAATGAGCAGCAAACGACTTAACACCCTGAGGCAGCCACGAAATGCAAGGGCATGCCAACACTCGGTCTTTGCCTCTTCCAGGCATTCACATGGGTAAGACCTGGGAACTCGAGGACGTATCGGACCGTGCCATTGATGCACGGTATACGTTCTATTTGCCTTCCAGGGAAGTGATCGACCTGCTGTCAGTTGGTGACATCGTAAAGCTCGTATTTCTATGTGATGTCGAGAACGACAAAGGATGGTCCGCGGAGCGTATGTGGGTGCAAATTACAGCGATCAGGGATTCGGAATTTGAGGGCTTTCTGGACAACGACCCTTACTACATACCCGATATAAAGGCTGGCGATACGGTGGTCTTTCAGCCAAATCACATCATACAAACAAGTATTGATGATCCGGTGCCCAGTATCGTAGACGACTACAGCTCCAGGTGTTTTGTGTCAGGATCGGTTCTCTACGGTGACAAGCAGGTAACGCGCCTCTATCGAGAAGAGCCTGATGAGAAGGCCGAGAGCTATAGTGGTTGGATGCTCTTCTCGGTCGACGATAGTGAGGAGTTCTTGAGTGACTCCAAAAATTGGCATTATGTGTCACTGGGCGCCGTTCTGAACAAGGGAGATGAATTCGTGGAGTTGCTCGAATCTGACTATGAAACCGGATACGTCTGGGATGACTCGAAAAATGAGTACAGAAAGCTGTAACAAGCAGGCCAGGATTTTCCCTCCTTTCGCGGGTCCCTCGTTTCCGCTCGCCCTCGCGCCCTAAACCTTGATGGGATTGCTCAAATGATGGAGCCGGTTCTAAGAATTGATTCTGAAAGCGGCAATGCGTGCGACGGGCAGGTGCAGCTTTCCTTGCCAAAGGCCGCATGGGTTCTTGGCATGCTCCTGGCAGCGCTGATCATTTGCCCACTCACGTACTCTAATCAAGCTCTGGTGCTATATCTCAGCACTACTTATCTTTCGCTATTGATTGGCCACAGCGTGGGTATGCATCGCATGATGATTCACCGCACATTCCGTGCTCCCAAGATCTTCGAGCGCGCGCTGATCTATGTCGGAGTGCTTGTCGGCATGGCTGGCCCATTCGGGACCATCAAGATTCATGATATTCGTGACTGGGCGCAGCGACAGCAAACCTGCCATCCCTTCTTTGCGCATGAAATGCCGTTCTTCAAGGACTTGTGGTGGCAACTTACCTCGGTTTTCGTATTCACCCATCCACCCACCATCGATATCGAAAGCCATGTCTACGATGACACTTTCTACAGATTTCTCGAGCGCACATGGCGTTGGCACCAGCTACTACTGGCAGTCGTTCTCTATGCTCTAGGGGGCTGGGCTTTTGTGGCATGGGGCGTATGCGCTCGCGTGGCAACAAGTGTGATTGGGCACTGGACCATAACCTACTTCTGCCATAACCCAGGTCCCGGCAGGTGGCGCGTTCGCGACGCCGGTGTACAGGCATCGAATATACCGGGGCTTGGTGTCCTGACGTATGGAGAATGCTGGCACAATAATCACCACGCTTTTCCAGAATCGGCACGAATTGGTTTAGAGCCCGGCCAATGTGACCCCAGTTGGCGCTTTATCCAGATCATGGGGCTGCTGGGCATCGCTTCTGATATCGGTCAGCCTAGACCGGAGAATCAACGTGAAGATCTCATGCTATCCGATTAACAAAGCAGGGCTGGCGCTTCACTCGGACACCGAACCTTCCGGTGTGTTCGGGGCTGGGCGCCCCAGTATGCGGCGTTTGCCAGCGAGAGCCCGGGGCGACGCATGAAGCATTCCCAGGTTCAAAAGCTGGCGCTTGCATTGCCAGAGGCCACCGAAGAGCCTCATTTCAATCGCACATCTTTCCGCGTCCGCGGCAAAATTTTTGCAACGGCGATTCCAGCGGAGCATTTCTTGAACGTCATGGTGGGAGATTCCACGCGTGAACCAGCCCTGGGTATGTACGCCAATTGCGTGGAGCCGCTCTACTGGGGCAAAAAGACGGTGGGTCTTCGCGTCAACCTGCTGGAAGCCACCCCAGCTATCGTTGAAGAGTTGCTGCAGAAGGCATGGGCAGAGAAGGCACCACGCTCATTAGTCACGAAACCACGAGGCCACACTCAATGAGCCAATATATCCGGTCGCCTGGCAAGTTAGGGCAATGGGGAAGTCTGCTCCGCAGTTGCTTCTGCTTGAGGCGTTATGTACCCGGCGGGGATTCAGAATGAGTGGATCTTTTCAGCTAACAGTAGCCGCTGTCCTGAGTTTTGTTGCTTCACTTCTCCACGTGGCGATTGTCTTTGGGGGACCTGGTTGGTATCGATTTTTCGGAGCGGGAGAGGGTATGGCCGCTCTCGCAGAAAAAGGTAGTCTCCAGCCGACAATGATTACACTCGGTATCGCAACAATTTTGTTTGTTTTTGGCCTTTATGCTCTTTCAGGGGCGGGGGTTATCTTCAAACTCCCGCTTCGCCACCTGGCTCTTTCGATCATTACGCTTATCTATTTGGGTCGCGGTGTCGCTGGCCTTGTTTTGCCATTTATGAGCAGCCATCCCCTAATTGCACAAAATTCGATCACGTTTTGGCTTGTCAGCTCACTAATCTGTAGTGTGTTCGGTTTGTTCTATCTGTTTGGCACTATCAATAGTTGGGATCGGTAGGCAAATGGTGGCTCATAATCGTGCAAGGCTACCGCGCCGCCGGAACGCCCGACCTTCCGTTTTACTCCAGGCTGCCTGCCCCAGCGTGCAGCTTTAGGTATCAGGCAAATGCATCTGCAATTAATTCTCAAAACGATAATGGTGCTGGTTTTGATCTCTCAGGCAGCGCTTGCGGCGGATGGGGAAGAAACAGTGAGGCGGTTTGTAGAGGCATTTAACCAGCGAGATATAGACGCCATGCTGGGTCTTTCAGCACCGGATATGAAGTGGATGAGCATTTCGGGGCAACAAATAGCGATTGAAACCTCTACTCGGGCCGAACTTCAAAATGCCATGTCAGGTTACTTCCAAAGTACTCCGGGTACAAAATCCGAGATTCGCCATATATATGAAAGTGGGGCATTTGTTTATGCGCTGGAAGAGGCTTTCTGGACGGCGAACGGTGTTGAAAAAAGTCAATGTAGTATGGCGGTGTACGAACTGGCTGGGGGAAAGCTCCAGCACGTTTGGTATTTCCCGTCTCACCAGTGCCCTTGAAAGTTTGGGACTGACAAGCACTTGCAGAATCGACCTATGTAAGCAGGCGGTCAGAGTAAGAACTCTTTCCTGGCAAGGATCTTTACTCTGACTTAAGTTATCTGGCTGGAACGCCCGATGTGTTGTTTGTCTACGTATCTAAAAAATTTTGAGTAAGCCGCAATGAGCATATCCGAACAACAATTCCCTGAGCTGATTTCTCACCTTATTGTGAGTTGCAATAACGCCCTTGAGAAAAGCAACAGCTTGCCCGCCATGGGATTGACGCTAAAAGGAGAGGATCAGGTTGAAACGGTACTTGGGGTCTCTGAGGAAAATGATCTTCGAGAAGATCTCAATCTGATTCAGAATGGTCTGAAAGAAAAGGCTCTCGCGGGCGAGATTGATGCTTGCTGTATCAGCTACCCGGACTACGACAAGGGAGTGGTGGTCGCATTCCTCGAAAATCGAGAGAATTACTGTTCAAAGATTCTCATTCCCGTCGACACGAGATCCGTGCCCGTTCTGGACCCAAGCGGAATTGAGGAGCATGTAGGCACGATCTATGTGTTTCCAGAGTACGTCGATAGTTAACATGCCAGGGCGTCACGGAAGTTCTGCCAGCTGCTCCTGCTTCGTGCTTTGTGTGACGTACCAAAGGTGAAGCGTGCAGGAAAATTTGTATCCCCGGGAATTGCGTTTTTCGCGCTGTTAAGCTTTTCGTTCTTCTTTGGACCCCGGTCTTATCAAAAATTCATCGTCAACCTTTCAGGCCACACCGGTGCCCTCGAATTTGGCATATTATTTTTTACCTATGGAGCAGGGGTTATCTTCCTGGTGAGCCTGTGTTTTCCTTATATGCGTGAAGTTCTCATGCCCGGCAACAAGCCAAGTATCGTGCAAAAAATTTCAATGATGATCATTGCCTGCCACGTTATCTGGGGGTCTATATTGCTCTACGCGTTCTCTCAGGCGGAGGACCTCTGAGGAGGTGATTGCCATTTCTACCGATGGCAAAGTAATGCTGGCGTTTTGCTGGGGCTCCCAACCTTCCATTACGCTTCAGGCCCGGCATCGCCGCTCGCGGTGTAGCATGGCCTCCCTGTGATTGGATATCCACGCGGTGACCTCGAAGATTTCGAGTACGCAGCGGTCGGTTCTTCTCAAGTCGAGTTTTTCTCATGCAGGGGAGAACCCTACTTCTTCATTTATGGAAACAACCCGGACCACTTGCGCAAGACCTTACTCAAGCTCAGCCTGTGGAGTATTCGAGAAACCTCAAACGGATACATCCTCTCAAGAGGTGCCAGGACTCACACCATATCGATATCACACCGACAGAGTGGAAGCACTTTCAGGATGACGAGCTACCTTTGGGGCTGGCTGCCGTACAAGCGTCATCAGGGTGCCGTTAGCCCGAAAGGCTTGAAGGTAGTGGAAGAGAACTTTGCCAGGTTCACATGAAATGCCGAGCTGCGTTGGCGCCCGCACCCGGGGCGCAGATAGCCTACTCCTTCTGTATACTCGGGCGGTAAAGCGAAAAACCTGAGGCAAGTGATGTCGGGTACCGGGGGAGACGAGACGGACAGCGTGCTGGCTGCGCTGTTGACGGCGTTGGAGAGCAACAGCACGGATGCCGCGCTGTTACTGCATATTGCGCAACACCTGCAGGGCAAGGCGCGATATGAGGAAGCCCTTGGATATTTCCAACAGGTGCTGGCCCACCATCCCACCCACCAGGAAGCGCTCACCGGTGCACAACTTTGCGCGGCCGAGGCGGGCGACTCCACCAAGGCCCAGGCTTACCAGACCTTGCTGGATTCCCTTGCACCCGAAGCCGCACAGACGCCTGCACCGGAGGCTCCCAAGAGCGGTGGGGCGTTGCAAAGCGTCGAGCCGGGAGACTCCCCCGCCCCGGAGCGGGTGCGCGGGGCCAAGCTGAGGCTGGTCACCGAGGGCGGAAAGCTCGACGACTGGGTAGATACGGAAGACAGCAATATCTACCTGGACGATGTGGGCGGTATGGAGGACGTGAAGCGGCGTCTGCACCTTTCCTTCCTGGCTCCGCTGAAGAATCCTGAGCTGATGGAGGCCTACGGTAAGAACCTGTCCGGTGGCTTGCTGCTGTACGGTCCTCCCGGCTGTGGCAAGACCTTTATCGCCCGAGCGCTGGCGGGCGAGCTGGGCGCCAAGTTCGTCGCCATCGGCCTTACCGATATCCTCGATATGTATGTCGGCGAAAGCGAGCGGCGGCTGCATGAGATATTTGAGACGGCGCGGCGCAACGCGCCGACGGTGCTGTTCTTCGACGAACTTGACGCCATTGGCCAGAAGCGAAACCAGTTGCGCAACAGCGGCATGCGCAGCCTGGTCAACCAGCTGCTGGCCGAGATGGACAGCATCAACAGCGTCAACGACAACCTCTTCGTGCTGGGCGCGACCAACCACCCCTGGGACATCGACAGCGCTCTGCGTCGCCCGGGCCGCTTCGACCGAATCGTGCCTGTGTTCCCGCCTGACCTGTCAGCCCGGGCGTCAATCCTGAGCTATCACCTGGAGAACAAGCCGGTCAGCGACGTGGATATCGAAGGCCTGGCAGCGGCCACCGAACACTTCTCGGGGGCAGACCTGCGCTACCTGTGCGACACGGCCGCGGAGTACGCGATCGAAGCGGCAATGCAGTCCGGGGAAGTGCACCCCCTCAGCACCGACGACTTCAAGCGCCCGCTTGGCGAGATCAAGCCCAGCACCCGCAGCTGGTTCGAAACGGCGAGGAACTTTGCCATGTTCGCCAACGAAAGCGGGAGCTATGACGACCTGCTGGAATACATACGCGAACACAATCTCTAGGAAGGCGGTCGAATGGATTCGGGGGCAGAGAGCGAGGGCGTATGGATTGAAAAGGTCTGGACGTTCGTGCAGCTCGACCGCTACGACGAGGCCCTCAAGGAGGCCGCTCACGGCCTGGCCCTGCACCCGGATTCCTACTACCTACATCACTGGATGGCGGTGTCCCACTACAATCTCGAGGACATCGAAGAAGCGGATCGCAGCAACCAGCAGGCCATTCGGCTGGACCCGGAAAACGGAGACGGCTATTTCCTCCGAAGCCTGATCCTGCACAAGCAGCTCCACTTCACCGGCGAGCTGGAAATGGCGAAGGCGGCGGTGCGCCTTGACCCTGAATGCGTACACTTCCTGGAACGGCTGACCCACGCCCAGACGCAGTCAGGCCTGATGAAAGACGCGCGAGATACGGTCCAGCAGCTGGTCAGCCTGGCACCTGACAGCGCCGACGCCCATGAGTTGATGGCCGGTATCTGCTTTGACCTGGACGACTGGCCCGGCGCAGAAGAGCATTACCGGGCCGTGCTCGCTATCGACCCGAATGCGGGCCATATCCACCGCAACCTGGCCGTTGCCCTGACGCAACAGAAGCGCGACCGGGAAGCCATCGACTGCCTGTTTTCCGCCGTGAAGCTGGACGCCAGCAACACTGAAATCCAGGACCGCCTCTACGCCGCTGTCAGCCATTACCTGCCCTGGCCGATATTTCGCGGGCGCTACCAGCAGGCCCTGGATGCCTTGCCGGGACCGATCCAGCACTTCTACGAGGACCGGCGGCGGCGCAATGGGTTCATTGGCAATCATGCCGCCGAGCTCATGGTGGTGTTCTGGCTGTTCTTCGGCGTAGTCGCCGTCTGGGCCTTCGATCAGTTCCTGTAGAACGCGCTTAGCCAGGTTTCCCACTGCTCAGCGCTCTGCGCTTTCACGGCCTGCCCCATGCTGAATTCCATGATGCTGTGCCCTGCTTCGGTTGCACGGGGCATGGGCATCAGGAATACCCCGTGTTCCTCACTCCAGGCGATCGCCTTCTCGACGAGGGTCCCCGGGTCGGCTTTGGTCTTCAGGTGGAACAGGTTGGTGGGTGGATGCCGCGGGGTCGTCTCCAGGCCCAGTTCGTCGTTGAAGAAGTTGGCGAGCCAGGTGGCTGACTTCACCGCCTCCGGGATGGCGTCCAGGTTGCGCTCCAGCCCGGCACGTGCGGCGAGTATGTAAGGGAACAGGGAGTAGAGGTTGCCGCCGGCGCGGGCGATCCAGGTCTTTGCTTCCTCGATGAAGTCCTCTGGACCGGCCAGCACGGAACCGGCGATGCCGCCGATGTCCTTGTAGAAACTCACGTACACGGAGTCGAACAGCTCTGCGATCTCGGCCATGCTGCGCTGGTAGTAAGGCGTGCACTGCCAGAGCCGCGCGCCGTCCATATGCAGGGTCACGTTGTTTGTCTTTGCCCAATCGCTCTGGGCCCTCAGGTCTTCCCAGCTGGGTAACTGTCCGCCGATCTCGCGCATGGGCAATTCGAGCAGGGCGGCGCCCAGGGGTTGCGCAGTCGTCAGGTCTTCAAGGCTCACGACCCGCTCGGGTTCCCCCAGCAGCACGCCTTCCAGTCCGTGCAATTCCTGGAAGGCGTCCTTCTCGTGCAGTGCCAGGTGACTGGTGTGGTGAAAGCCGGCGCGATGGTTTTCCGCTCGCGCCGCCCAGATCCGCAGGGCGATGCACTGGGCCATGGTACCGCTGACCAGGAACACTGCGGCGGGCTTGCCCAGCATCCCGGCGATGTCGGCCTGGAAGGATTCGATCAGCTCTCCGCTGCCGTACACGTCCTGCTGCTCGTAGCGCTCGGCCCAGCGGCTGATCTCTGCAAGCTGTTCCGTCATGGACAGCTTCGGGTGGCCGGTCAGTCGGTGCTGGCAGCGACCGACCACGTCTGAATAGCGTTGAGCAAGTTCGGGGGAGACCATGTCCTTAGCCCTATCGCGCGATCATCGTGCCTGTGGTCACTGCAAAGTAGCCGCCAACGGCACCGATAATGTTGATGGCACAGTGAATGATAATCCCCAGGTACACGTTCTGTTTCTTCCACACGATGTAACTCAGGATGATGCCGACGGCCATAAGAGCCAGGAAGTTGTGTGGCTGCCAGAAGTGATACAGGCCGAACAGGGCGCCGTTCAGAATCGGCGCCCAGTGCCCCAGGTAGGCCATGCGCGGCAGCAGATAGCCCCGGAAGAAGAGCTCCTCCACCACGGGGCCGATGATGCCATCGATCAGGATCGCCGCCAGGAACACCTTGGCGACCAGCTCCATATCCTCGGTGCCGTAGACCGGGTTGAAGTACCATTCCGGCAGCCAGCTGAACAGTGCCTCCCGGGTCATCAGGCCTATGGGATACAAGGGAACATAGATCAGGAAGCACGCGACGATGCCCAGTACGGACCACAACAGGTAGCTCTTCGCCGACAGTTGGGTTCGATAGCCAATCACGTCGGTGAAGGTGAATCGCCCGTGCAGGCCGCGGCCGTGAAACGCCATGTGCGTCAGTTCTACCGGCGGTAACACCAGTAGCTCCACCAGCAGCAGGCCCGCCATGCCGGGTAGGCCCAGGTCGATCACCCAGGTCGAGAAGGCGATGTAGAAGATGAGTATCACCAGCCCCGGGTAGAAGTGGTACAGCAGCTGCCGCCAGGGCCCGATCTGGTCCTCGCTGATATCGAAAGCCTTGCGACTGGTTTCGTCGCTACTCATGGGCTATTCCCTGTCGGGAGCGGCGCGTCACTCGTCGTCATCCTCGATATCGCCGTGGATTCCGGCCTCCGGCATGGAGTGAAAGTAACCCAGCCCACAGGCAGAAACGGTTTGCAGACCACCCCCGACCGTATCCAGCACCCGGATAATGTCGAGATGGCAGAGCTGGCTCTGGCTGGTTCTCCAGCCCAGGATGCGGCCTGGCCGCAGGCCCGGGCAGCGCCTGGGCAGGATGTTGACGTAGTGCTGATTGACCCCCAGTGTGAACTCGATGACCCGGTCGCCGAGTATTCGGGTGGATCGGATCTGTGTCAGCGGAAGGCAGCTTCTGCCCTCCTCATTTTCGAATGCACTGAGATCGAAAATGGATTCCGGTTCCGTCTCCCTGGACTCCTCACTGGCGCAGGCGGCAAGCAGGGACACGGTAGAAACGAACAACAGCTGAGCAATCTTCACGGTTACACTCCTGATTCCAGCGACAGCCCGGTGAGGGCGATGAGCAGGTGCCTGCATCTCAGCGAGACTAGTCGATTGATGCCGGTCTGGCGAGCCGGGACCCCCTGAGATCACTCCGGTCAATTTTCCTGAACTGCACCGTCATTGAGCACACGCCCAAAATTGGGTCAAATGTGCCTGCCCGCATTTCTAATAATTACAGCGAGGACATTTCATGAAGATGATCACTGCGGTCATCAAGCCCTTCAAGCTTGATGACGTCCGCGAGGCACTCCACGACCTGGGCATAGCCGGCATGACCGTTGAAGAGGTCAAGGGCTACGGCCGCCAGAAAGGTCACACCGAACTCTACCGCGGCGCGGAATACCTGGTGGAGTTTCAACCCAAACTCAAGCTGCAGGTGGCCGTGGCGGACGGCCAGGTGGATGCAGCCCTCGATGCCATCTGCAAGGCGGCGAATACCGGCAAGATCGGTGACGGCAAGGTGTTTGTCAGTCCCCTCGAGCAGATCATTCGCATTCGCACGGGCGAAACCGGCGACGACGCCCTCTAACACGGAGAATCAAAATGAGAACCAAGACTCAGACGGCCGCGCTTCTGGCGGGGCTCCTGGCGGCGCCCAGCCTGTCAGCCCAGGAAATCAGCGGTGCCGATACGGCGTGGATCCTGACGTCCACGGCGCTGGTGCTGTTCATGACCATTCCGGGGCTTTCCCTGTTCTATGCAGGGCTGGTGCGGGTGAAGAATGTGCTGTCGGTGCTGATGCAGTGTTTTGCGCTCACTTGCCTGATGTCGCTGCTATGGTTCGCAGCGGGTTACACCATCGCCTTCGGCACTGACGGGGTGGAGCAGGGGCCCTATATCGGCGACTTTGGCAACCTGTTCCTGGCGGGCATGAGCATGGACTCCGTCAACGGGACCATCCCCGCGACCCTGTTTGCGATCTTCCAGATGACGTTCGCGATCATCACCCCGGCGCTGATCGTCGGCGGGTTCGCCGAGCGCATGCGCTTTTCCGCCATGCTGCTGTTCAGTTCGATCTGGCTGCTGGTGGTGTATTCCCCCATCTGCCACTGGGTCTGGGGCGGCGGCTGGCTGGGCGCCATGGGCCTGCAGGACTTTGCCGGCGGCACGGTGGTACACATCACTGCCGCGGTTGCTGCGCTGGTGGCGGCGGTTGTCATGGGCCCCCGGCGCGGCTTTGGGTCCGTGGCCATGCCGCCCCACAACCTGACGCTGACGGTCGCCGGCGCCGGCATGCTGTGGGTGGGCTGGTTCGGCTTCAATGCGGGTTCTGCGGTGGCAGCGGACGGCAGTGCCGCCATGGCCATGCTGGTGACCCATTTGTCCGCGGCCTGCGGCTCGCTTGGGTGGATGGCGATGGAATGGCTGCGCCACGGCAAGCCCTCGGTGCTGGGTATCGTCACCGGCATGGTGGCGGGCCTGGGTACCATCACCCCGGCCTCCGGCTCGGTAGGTCCGGCCGCGGCCGTCGTCATCGGTTTCAGCGCCGGTATCGTCTGCTACTTCGCCACCCTGATGATCAAGCAGAAGCTGAAGATCGACGACAGCCTCGATGTCTTCCCGGTGCACGGGGTAGGTGGCGCACTGGGGACGCTGCTGGTAGCGATATTCGCCTCGACCCAGATCGGTATCTTCAGTGGCAACGGTTTCTCCGATGGCGTATCCGGCATGGGCGGCCAGTTCGTGATCCAGGCTACCGGCGTATTGGTCACTGCGCTGTACACCGCGGTTGCCAGCTTCATCATCCTCAAGCTGGTCGACATGCTGGTCGGACTGCGGGTCGACGAGGAAGAGGAAACCCAGGGCCTGGACCTGGTCCTGCACGACGAGCGGGGTTACGACCTCTAGGAATACCGCTGTCCCTGGCCGGCTTCAGGCCAGGGACAGCGTGTCCAGGTCCATCATCTGTTGGGCGGGGCGCTCGGCCATCACTGCGAACATCTCGTCACCGCGCTCCGTGCGCTTGGCCAGCATGGACGCGGTGATCGCCATGACAAAGCCCGCGTAGGCGAACTCCCGGTAGGCGGTCCAGGCGGCATCTACATCGAGCGGTGCGCCGAAGGCTTCCATCTGGTCGCAGTAGTATTCCACCAGGCTTGCCTCTTCGGCCTTGCGCTGTTTGAGGTCGGCGATCGAGGTGCCGATCAGGTAGCTTACGTCCGCCAGCGGGTGCCCCGGATACAGGGTCTGCCAGTCCAGGATGACGGCGCGGCCGTCGGGCCGCCCGAACAGCATATTGTCGATGCGAAAATCCCCGTGGGCGACGGTCAGCAGCTCATGCTCTTCGTCGTCTTTCGCCATCATCTTTTCGACGAAGGCATCGCCCATCTCAAACAATTCTTCCGATAACCGTCCCTGGTAGCGCTCGCGAAACGCGGGCCAGAACTGGCCGAGGAAGCCCTTGCGCATGGCGACCATCTCCGGGTCGATCACCAGCCAGGGCAGGGAGTGAAAGTCCGGCCGGTTCACGAACGGCGCATGCAGGCGCGCCGCCTCGTCGAGAGCGGTGCGGATGGTGTCGAGATCGGCGCCGGCGAGCTGGTCCCCTTGTTGTCCGGGTGCGCAGTCTTCCAGAACCAGGGCGAAGCGATCCCCGGTATCGTTGAGCTCGGTGTGGTAGCAGGCCGGCACGCACACACTGCTGTGTGGCGCCAACTCCCGGTACCAGTTCACTTCCTTCACATACAGGTTCATCAGTCGGGCAGACGCCAGGCTGGTCTCGTCGGGGCTCGGGCATTTCACCACCAGGCTGTTTGGCGCGTCCTGCGGCGGCTGCGCCCAGTCGAGGGTGATACGGAAACTGTCGGCAATCTGCCCGGTGCCGATCGGCGCGAAGCTGAAGCTTTTAAGGCTGCCGGAGGCTGCACCCAGCGCCAGTTCAAGCCAGCCGTTGCTGAACTGGTCGGGGCTGGCGGGGATGTCGCTCATCTGGAGCCGGCGGGGTCGAACAGGTCTGCCATGCCGCTGGGCGCATGTGGGCCTACGAACAGCTGCTCGACCGCGCCGCGGCCATGGTGGGTGGCGCCATCGAATTCCAGGGTGGCGTCTGCAATGCCCTGGATGTGCATCCATCGGGGGTCGTTGTCGTCCAGCTCTGCGAGATCGAATAGCTCATTCTCCACTGCCAGTGCCCCGTGGTCGTTGCCGTGTCCCCAGGTGGGATGCGTATACCCGAGTCCCGCCATGTAGAAGTGCCTGCTCATGTCGAATTTGAGCACGGCCTGCCGGTCCCCCTCGCTCATGGCCAGGCGTACGGACTCGACCCGGCGTGAGCCCGGCCGGTACCGGACCTCGGTCTCTATGGTCTCGAATTCGATGGGCTCGCCGTCCATGGGCACCACGACCCCGCGGCGGTTCCAGGGGCGGCCGTGTTCGTCGTCATTGGTGTGGAAGTACACCGCGTACTTGTCAAAATTGGCCGGCGTCCACAGCCAGTAAAACTGGCTCAGCATGCCGCCCGCGGGGGGCTGGGAATCCGCCGCGCCCACCGGGCGAATGCCCCAGCTGCGGTCGCGTGTTCCCTGGGTGGTCTGCGGTGAGAGAGTCAGCGACTGACCATCCACGGTCAGCGCCCCTTCCCAGTCACCGTTGCCGGTCATGCGCGTCACATCCATCAGCAGGCGGGTGCCGACACGCCGGGTGAAGCGCGGTTCCTCGATGGGGAAGTGCCGTGCGGTCATGGTCATGCGTCCGGAGATTGGGCCGTCATTCTCCGCGATGGTAATGGTCGTGCGTTCTATGGGCTTGTCGATGGTGATGCGGATAGGGCCGACGGATAAATCCAGCCGATCGCCCTGCATATGTTTCGAGGCGTGCAGGTTGTACTGTTTGTCGCCGAGGATGACCGAGACCGAGGCATCCATGATGTCCAGCTGCGGGTACACGCCGAAGGCCACCGCGACGAAGAAACTGCCATCCGCGGCCTGGGCGTTGTAGAAAAAGCGGTCGTAGAAGTTGCGGTCGGTGCCGGCGTAGGCGAAGGGTTCGGGGGTCTGGTGCAGCGGGTAGTCGTCGGCGGGTGTGAGCATCGTAGTTCTCTGGGTTCCCGCTTTCGCGGGAATGACGTTAGTTTGCGGGATTTCCGTTAATTTGTGGGTATACCGCTAGCTTGCGGGAATGGCTCCCGCGGTCTGTTGTTTAGCATAGTCGCCCTGGGAGAAAACGTCCCTCCGGCAATGGGTGCGGATGGTGGCGGCCGCGTCAGCGCACGTAGCCGACAACCGCTACACCAGGATCCTGCGAACGCTTTCCAACGGCATACCGATCAGCATGAACGGTGCGTGGGAGCCTGCGATGAGCAGGTAAATGGAAATGTGAGCCAGTAGCTTGAATAGCTGCTACCGGCGCGGGAAGGGGAGCCTGTGGTACAGGGGGGACATGGTGTACAGAAGCACCAGAGTTGCCCCAAACATGTTGAAGCCGGTTCTCACTCGTGGCCGGCTCACGTGAATGGCGAATGAGAGAAGTGCACCCGAGCCGACCAGCGTAAGCACTGCGCCGACCAGGTGACTGATGCTATTGAGGCGTTCACCGTAGTACATCAGCGCCTCAGTCTAGCGGAATGGAATTACACCGCGACGATATTGTTGGCCTGCGGACCCTTGGCACCGTCGCTGATGGTGAATTCGACTTTCTGGCCGTCGGTCAGCGTCTTGAAGCCGCTGCCGCTGATGTTGCTGAAATGGGCAAAAACGTCGGGTCCATTTTCCTGCTCGATGAAGCCAAAGCCCTTGCTCTCGTTGAACCACTTGACGGTTCCGGTCACTGTTTGAGACATGATTCAGTCCTTAAATTTAAGAGATAAAAAAACCACGCACGGCTCAAGCCGCGCGTAGCCGCGTAGTGAATAAGACCGAAACTTTGGCTCAGCGAAGCGAGATGATGCTGCGAAACTGCGGGGAAAATCTGGGCGCTTAGACCTACTGCGGCGCAGTCTAGTTGAATTGGCGAAGAAAAGATGCCTCTTTCTCAACTATTTCCTGCCCGCTGCTCAGCATAGCCGGTCACAAAGGGATAGTCCGGTT
This sequence comes from Halieaceae bacterium, assembly GCA_965601975.1. GTDB lineage: Bacteria > Pseudomonadota > Gammaproteobacteria > Pseudomonadales > Halieaceae > JANQIO01. The sequence goes on along the minus strand of OZ271856.1, from coordinate 4,469,078 downwards.
TGCCGTTGGGGGCGCGCTTCAGGTCGTCGATGGCGAAGATGAGTTTCGGCACCTTGTAGTCTGCCAGGTGCTCCCGGCAGTGGGCCTGGATGCCAGCCACGTCGAGGTTGTCCTCGGCCAGGTCCGGGCCTTCCACCACTGCCACCACCTGCTTGCCGAAGCGTTCGTGGGGCAGGCCCACTACCAGCGCGTCGGTGATGGTGGGATGCTGTACCAGCACGGTTTCCACTTCGACGGTGTAGACCTTCTCGCCGCCGGTGTTGATCACGGTGGAATCCCGTCCCAGCAATACGATCATACCGTCTTCGCGCAGGGTGCAGCGGTCGCCGGTTTTGACGAAGCGGTGGCCGTTGATGTCGAGGAAGGTCTCCGCAGACTTCTCCGGCTCGTTGTAGTACCCGATGGGGGAGAATCCGCCCGAGTAGATCATGCCGATGGTGTCGCTGCCTGGCACCACGTCCTTGAGGTCCTCGTCCAGCACCCGGGTGGTGGGCATGGGGCTGAACACGCCGGCTTCCTCAGTGGAGATGCCGTAGCCGATGGCCTCGGAACTGCCCAGGGTGTCCATCATGAACAGCCCCGGCTTGTGCTTCAGGAACACCGACTTGCTGGCATCGCTCATGGAAGCGCCGGAGCTGACCAGCATCATCAGGCTCTCGATGGGCTGCTCGGCTTCCCGCCGTTCCAGCGCATCGGTCAGCGGCATGGCAAATGCGTCCCCCACCAGCACCATGCAGCCCACCTTGTGGGTCCTTATCGCATCGAGCGTGGCGTCGGCGTCGAAGCGCCGGCCGGGTAGGGTGACTACAGAATTCCCCTGGCCCATCATCATCAGCGCGGTAATCAATGCCGCGCCGTGCATCAGCGGGCTCAAGCTGAGGAACGGCATGCCGCCGGGCAGGCTGTTCACGTTGGCCACGTGCTCTTCGATGGTGTCCGGGTGGCTCTCGATGCCCAGTACCAGCTTCAGTGCATTGCCGGTAGCGGTCTGGGTCTTGCGGAACATATCCTCGTGGCGCCACTGGGTGCCCTTGGGCAGGCCAGTGGTGCCGCCGGTGGCGATCAGGATCAGGTCGTCGCTGGAGGTATTGCGCTGGAAGTTCTCGGGCCTGCGCTGCTGCAGCTCCGAGAGTGCCACCGCGAAGTCATTCTGCTTGGCACCGTCGCCGCCCCACACCGCGGCTCCGTCCACCTCGATAAACGCTTTGGTCTCCGTAAGCTTAGGGCGAATCTGCGCCACCAGCTCGGCAAACTCCGTGTCGTAGACCAGCACGCGGATGTCGAGGCCGTTGCACAGGTCGGTCAGCTCCTCGTCCGTGTAGCGGTAGTTGACGTTGACATGGCTGTGGCCTGCCAGCGCCGCGCCGACGAAGCTTTCCATGTAGGCGTTGGAATTGCGCAGGTAGTGGCCGACGTGGGAGCCGGCGGGCAGGTCCAGCGTATTAAGGTAGTCGGCGACACCGCTGGCGCGGGCGACCAGCTCGCGATAGTCGATGACATGTTCGCCGTGGATCAGGGCCGGTTTATCGCCCCAGTCGCTCTCTGAGAGTTGGTAGATGGCCTCGGCGAAATTCCAGCAGCTCATTGGCGCCTCTCGTCAGTCTGCGGCTCTAGTTGTCGAACCTGAAGTGCAGGGCGTACTCGTTTTCATCGCTGCCCCGGACGCTGACGCGCTCTCCCGCGGGTTCGCCCTCGACCATCGCCTTGACCACATCCTGGTCTTCCGCCCGGGTATGAGCGACAAAGCGACGCTCGTCGTCGGTCTCCGCCAGCACGATGCCCTGCACCGGCTCGCCCTTCATGTAGTTGATGGTGTAGGCCAGCACCGTGCCGTGGTCGGGGTGCTGGACGGGATCGAAGTGCGGCAGGCTGTCCTGGGGAATGCTGGTGTCGGTGGTGCTCCAGTCGATGATGCTGGGCTCGCAGCTGAATACACCGCCGCCGTGCTTCGACAGCATGCCGCCGTTGGCGTGCACGTAGGCGTACTGCTTGGGGTCCTGGCGAATCTGCGACCACATCTCCGCCAGGCCGTGCATGCTGTAATTGTTGCCCGGGCCGCCGAAGTAGGGCAGACCGCCCGTCAGTGTGAGCGCATCGGAACCGTCGGTGGCCAGGCCCAGTTCCTCGGCAATGGCGCTGACCGCCACCGGGAAGCAGCTGTAGATGTCGACCAGCGACACCTCGGTGACATTGATCTCGGCCATATGGAATGCGCGCTCCACCACCTCCTCGGCCATCGGCGACATGCTGGGATCCGGCCGCACGGTCATGTCGTACTCGACGCCCTTGGCAGCGCCGTGCATGTACACCCAGTTGCTCTCGGGAATGCCCAGCTCCTTGGCCTTGCCCACCGTGGTCAGTATCAAGGCTGCGCCCTGGTTGACGCTGTCCTGGGCGATCATGCGCTTGGTGTACAGATGGGTCAGGTGCTCCGCACCCATCATGTCCTCGACGCTGAGCGCATTGGGGAACTGGGAGTAGGGGTTGTCCACCGCCACCTGGTTCAGCGAGGCCAGCATCTGGCACTCGCGCTCCATGTAGGTTTCCCGGTCAAAGCCCTGCTTCTGCCGGCGGAATTCCTCCATGATGCTGTAGTAGTACATCGGCGCGATCAGGCCGTTGTGGCGCTCCTGCTGGCTGACCACCCACAGGCCGAAGCCGCGGTCGTCGAGTTCCTCCTCGAACTCCTCGTTCCAGTCCAGCTCAATGCCATTGCGCTCGGCATTGCGCTGGTTCTTGATGGCCTCCGCCCCGCAGAGCAGCACGCAGTCGCGCCGGCCCGCCTGCAGGTCGGCGAAGAACTCCATCAGCAGGGTCTGGGGCTCGTTGCCCCCGGTCTCCGAGTAGATGCGGTGGGCGGGATTGGCGCCAATGCGCTTCGCCACGGACTGGGGCGGGTTGTTGGAGCGGCCCAGCTTGCTGGCCCACAGGGGCGCGGAATCCGAGAAAATCTTGACCACGGTAATGGTGTCGATGGCCTCGGCAACGCTGTTGCCTTCGCTCGCTTCAACCGCAGCCTGGGCGGCGCGGCCGGCCAGGTCCATGGGGGAGGATTCGGTGTAGTCGCGTTCGACGCATTGTCCCGCGCCGACAATGATCGGTGTGCTGTCTGTAACGCTCATGGGTCCTAGAACAGTTCTGAGATATCTCTGAGGGTTTGCTTGTCGGTGGTGGCCACCAGCATGGTGGTCACCTTGGAATCGCGCCAGGCAGCGAGACGATCCTTGATGCGATCTCTCGGGCCCACCAGCGCCATACTGTCGGCGACTTCGTCGGGCAGCACCTGGGCCGCCTCATCGCGCTTGCCTTCCATGAACAGGTCCTGGATCTTGTTGGCCTCTTCCTCGTAGCCCATGCGGATGAACAGCTCCTTGTGGAAGTTGGTGCTCTTCGCACCCATGCCGCCGATGTAGAAGCTCATGAAGTACTTCACCGCCAGCAGGCCGCCCTCGATGTCGTCGGTGATGTTCACCGTGACCATCTGGGCGATCTCGAAGTCGTCGCGCATGCCTTTGAGGGATTCAGCGTACACGCTCTCGTCATAGGGGTTGTAGAACAGCGGCAGCCAGCCGTCGGCGATTTCCACGGTCTGGGCAATGTTCTTGGGACCCTCGGCGCCGATGTAGATGGGGATGCGGTCGCGTATGGGATGCACGATGGGCTTCAGCGGCTTGCCCAGGCCCATGCCGTCGTCGCCGGGGTAGGGCAGGGGGTAGTGGGGACCGTCGTTGGTGACCGGCGCTTCCCGGGCAATCACCTGGCGGATGATGTCCACGTATTCGCGGGTGCGCGCCAGGGGCTTCGGGAAGGGGCGGCCGTACCAGCCTTCCACGACCTGGGGGCCCGATACGCCCAGGCCCAGCATAAAGCGGCCATTGGACAGGTAGTCGAGACTCAGCGCGTGCATGGCGCAGGAAGTGGGTGTGCGGCCGGAGAGCTGCACCACGGCAGTGCCCAGCTTGATCTTCTCGGTCTGGGCGCCAATCCAGCACAGCGGCGTGAAGGCATCGTTGCCCCAGGCCTCCGCGGACCAGACGGAGTCGAAACCCAGCCTCTCGGCCTCCTGGGCCATCTCCACGAAATTGGGATTGGGGCCCGCGCTCCAGTAGCCCTGTGCCAGGCCCAGCTTCAAATCACCCACCAGCGAACTCCTTATATAGCGCGGCCGCCCTGGGGCGGCCGCTGTTTATGGCGATCAGATCGACTAGATCTTGGTCTGCATCTTGATGGTTTTCTCGGTGTTCTTGCCATAGGGCGGGCGCATGCCGCCGAGGCCGGCCACGTCCAGCTTGCTCTGCTTGTAGATGGACTTGGCATGGCTGAAGGTCTTGAAGCCCTCGAAGCCGTGGTAGGCGCCCATGCCCGCGGGGCCGACGCCACCGAAGGGCAGGTCTTCCTGCATGATGTGCATGATCACGTCGTTCAGGCACACGCCACCGGAGGTAGTGCGGTCCAGTACGGCGCGCTCCTCGCCTGCATCCTCGCCGAAGTAGTACACGGCCAGCGGACGCGGATTGTGGTTGACGTAATCGATGGTCTCACCGAAGTCCTTGTAGGTCTTGATCGGCAGCAGCGGACCGAAGATCTCCTCCTGCAGTACCCGCATATCATCGGTGGGGTTTTTGATAATGGTGGGAGGAATCTTGAACGTCTGGGTCTGGCTGTCGAAATCTTCATTGGCAGGGTTGCAGGGAATGACTTCCGCACCCTTTTCCTTCGCGTCGGCGATCTTGTCGCGCAGCCGCGTGTAGTGGCGGTCGTTGACCACGGAGGTGTACTGCTCATTGGCCAGCAGGGTCGGGTACATCTCTGCGACGATGGCCTGCACCTCGGCGACCACCTCGTCCAGCTTCTCCTCCGGCACCATCAGGTAGTCCGGCGCCAGGCAGATCTGGCCGGCGTTCATGGTCTTGCCCAGCATGATCCGGCTTACGGCCTTCTTGAGATCGGCGCTGCGGCTGACCAGCACCGGCGACTTGCCACCCAGCTCGAGGGTGACCGGCACCAGGTTCTTGGCGGCTGCCGCCATGATGTGGCGGGCAATGGACGTGGCGCCGGTGAACAGCAGGTGATCGAACGGCAGGCCACTGAAGGCGGCGCCCACTTCCGGTCCGCCGGTAAAGATCGCCACTTCCTTCTCGTCCCAGGCGTCCTTGACGATCTCAGCCATGACTTCGGAGACCGTCGGCGTGTACTCCGAGGGCTTGATCATGGCGCGGTTGCCGGCTGCAAGAATGTCTGCCAGCGGTGCAAAGGCCAGGTTCACCGGGAAGTTCCAGGGGCTGATGACCCCTACCACGCCCAGCGGCTGGTACTCGATGCGGGAGCGGCCGCCCAGCAGGCCCATCGGGAAGGTGGACTTGCGCTTCTCGGGCTTCATCCACTTGCGCACCTGCTTGGAGGCACTCTTGAAGGGCTGGATGGCGGCGGCCACGTCCGTGAGCATGGAGAGTTCACGGGGCCGGCAGCTGAAATCCTTGTTCAGCGCGTCGACCAGGTGATCCTGGAATTTCGACACCGAGTTCATGCCGCGGCGCATGCGGTCGATGCGGGTCTCCGCGCTGACGTGGCCCTCGGCGATGTAGTCTTCGCGCTGCGCCAGCAGCACTTTCATCATGGCTTCGGTGATGGGGTCGTTGTCGACCTGGAGATCCTGGGGCGCGTTCATAGTGTCCTCGCTTTTATATATGCCTTGCGGTGCCGCTTGCGGGCGGAAGCCCAGCAGTATAGCCCCGCGGTGAACCCTCGGTTAACCGTTAAGGGTAGTCTATCCGGGCCACGAAATAAAACCGGATGACCGGCTTTTTAATTTGGGCGCCGACTGAATTCCTCCCCAAGTCGGTGGCCGCTAACCCGATTCCGGGGAAAGCGGCATCGCGCCTCGCCTGCACGAACTTCACGGAAATATGCCAGACGATTGAGCAGAAATAATACCGGCGACCGAGCCGCCCAGATTAGACCGCGGTCACACGCGTCCTCGGCAGACCCTTGCTAGAGTGAAATTGACCATGTGGGGGGAGTAACACCATGAAGAAATTGGCAATCGCGGCAGCACTGCTGCCCATGTTTCTTGCCACGGGAGCAACCGCAGACGTAGTCGGCTGGCGTGTCGGCGCCAATGCCTGGGCCCAGGGTTACGAAGGGGATGTAGCCAAAGGCGGGTCCGATATCGATCTCGAGGACGAACTCGGCTACGACGACGAAACCGGCTTCAATGCCTACATCGCACTGGAGCACCCTGTGCCGGCGCTGCCCAACATTATGTTGCAGCGCACCGAGATGGACGCGGATGCCCGCGGCACCGTGGACGGTTTCGAGTTTGACGGCATCACCTATACCGGTGACGTGCGGTCCAGCATGGACCTGACCCATACCGACGTGACGCTTTATTACGAGATTCTCGACAACTGGGTGAACCTGGACATCGGCCTGACCGGGCGGATTTTCGACGACGGTGTAAGCATTACCGACGAGACCACGGGCCTGACCGGCGAGCTGGACATCGACTATGTGATCCCGCTGGCCTTCGCCCAGGCACGCTTCGACCTGCCGCTGTCGGGCCTGTCGATCGGCGTCGAAGGCAACGCCATCCAGTACGATGACGACACCCTCTACGACGCCCGTCTCAACCTCTCCTATACCTTCGCTTTTGGCCTCGGTATTGAAGGGGGCTATCGCATGATTGACTTTGAATACGATGACGACGACGAATTCGCCGACGTCACCATCGATGGAATTTACGGCGGCCTCTACTGGGATTTCTAGAGGTCTATACACGTTGTTGGGGCGGCCCCCGCAAGGGTGCCGCCCATTTTTTATCCGGCGGCGATTGTGCCGCCGTCGGCCAGGGCGATCGCCTCGATTTCGATCATCAGTTCCGGCAGCGCCAGTGACTTTACCTCGACGATAGTGTCCGCTGGGTAAGGGGCGGTTAACCAGCGCTGCCTCAGCTCCACGATTTTAGGGAACTGGGCCATATCGGTGAGATAGATGGTGACCTTGATGATCCGGTCGAGGCCACTGCCCGCTGCCGCCAGTACCGCCTGCAGGTTTTCGAAGGTCTGTTGGGCCTGGGCATCGAAATCGTCGATGCCCACCAGCTCCCCCTCCGGAGACAGGGCCGCCTGGCCCGAGGTGTACACCAGGTCGCCGACCCGGAAAGCCTGTGAGATATAAAAGGGCTCAAAGGGGTCCGGCGTGGTTTTGACCTGAATAGCATCGCTGGGCATGGCATCTTCTCCTCTTTCTACTAGCCTAGCTGGTACAGGCCAGCGCGGCACGTCCGCCGCGGCGGGCGGCACCGTGGCGCTGCCCTGCAGAATGTGATTAAGTGTGCCGTTTCCCCGGGAGGGTGCCGCCATGGCTGTGGATCTGAAAGGCCGGTCATTCGTCAAGTTGCTGGATTTTACGCCGGCGGAGATCCGCTACCTGCTGGATTTGTCGGAAGAGCTCAAGGCCGAAAAGTACGCCGGCAAGGAAGAGCCGCAGCTGGTCGGCAAGAACATCGTCCTGATTTTCGAAAAGACCTCCACCCGGACCCGCTGTGCCTTCGAGGTGGCCGCCTTCGACCAGGGCGCCAATGTCACCATGATTTCCGGCGGCTCGCAGATGGGCCACAAGGAATCCGTCGCCGATACCGCCCGGGTGCTGGGCCGGCTCTACGACGGGATCGAGTTTCGCGGCGCCAGCCAGGAGGATGTGGAAACCCTGGAAGAGTACGCCGGCGTTCCGGTCTGGAACGGCCTCACCGACGAGTTCCACCCCACCCAGGTACTGGCCGACCTGCTGACCATGGAAGAGCATGGCGGCGGCCGCAGCCTGGAAAAGCTCAAGTTCGCCTACCTGGGGGACGCCCGCTTCAACATGGGGAATTCCCTCATGGTCGGTGCCGCCAAGATGGGCATGGATCTGCGCCTGGTGGGCCCCATGGACTACTGGCCGGACGAGGAACTGGTGGACGAGTGCCTGGAGATCGCCGAGGACACCGGCGCCAGTATCCTGCTGACCGCGGACCTGGACGAGGGCGTGAAGGGGGTGGATTTCATTCACACGGATGTCTGGGTCTCCATGGGCGAGGAGCCCTCGGTCTGGTCCGATCGGGTGAAGTTGATGAAACCCTACCAGGTCAATCTCGACGTGATGGAGCGCACCGGCAACCCGGACGTGAAATTCATGCACTGCCTGCCGGCTTTCCACAACAGCCAGACCGTCATCGGCAAGCAGATCGAGGAAGAGTTCGGCCTCAACGGCCTCGAAGTCAACGACGACGTGTTCGAATCTGACTACAACATCGCCTTCGACCAGGCCGAGAACCGCATGCACACCATCAAGGCCATCATGGTCGCTACCCTGACCTGAGCGACTTTTTGGGTCCGGGGTCACACCCTGCCCGTTAGTACCTGCTAAAGGTTTCTCTCCCGCGTCCGACATTCCTTTATAGGGGCCGGACCCCTTGGCCAATTTACAGATCAATGCACCGGGGCAGGATTGCCCGGGTGCGCGGCATGTGGGATGGGAGAGCAACAAAAGACAAGGGGCGTGCACAATCACGCCGATTTGACCGACGTCGAAGTCAACAAGCGGCGTCAGGTCATCTATAGCCTGTGGTTCATTTTCATGGGCCTGCTGTTCGTGTTCTCCCTGCTCTCCATCGTCGAGAGTCGTACTCAGTGGGGCCTGACGCTGCTGGCGGCGACGACCGTATGCGCGGTCTACCTGCTGCACGAGCTCTACTTCAACAAGGATGTGCCCAGCCTCGTTATTCCCAACCTGATGCTGCTGTTGCTCTGCGCACTGCTCACCATCACAGGCGCAGTCGAAGCCACCGGGCCGCTGTTTATCGGCCCCATCCTGATCATGGCGGCGCTGACCAACGACTTCAGGGGTACCGCGGTGTTTGGCGGGATTCTGTTCGCCATGTTGATCGGCCTGTTCTTTTTCTTCGATGACATTTTCCTGCAGGTCACATACTCCCATGCGATGAAGACCCGGATCGTCTACAGCCTCGCCTGTATCCTGCTGGTGGGCCTGGTCGCTTCCTATTACTCGGAGCGGGCCCAGTGGCTGACCCACCGGCTGCATCAGCACGTGCAGCAGCTGGCCTATTTCGACAGCCTCACCGGGCTGGCCAATCGCTCCAGCTTTCGTCGCTGGCTGCAGCGTGCCCTGGACCGGGCTCAGCATGACGGCTCCGGCATGGCGCTGATCTACATCGACCTGGATAACTTCAAGCAGGTCAACGACCGTCTCGGCCACAGCGTCGGGGACCGGGTGCTGGCGGAATTTGGCCGTCGCCTCGGTGAGTGTGTCCGGCCCAGCGACGACAGCCTGCGCATCGTCGAGGAAGAGGACGTGGCCCGGCTGGCGGGGGACGAATTCATTGTCATCCTGCAGGATGTCTCGGAGCCCCGCATCGCCGAGGTGGTGGCGCGGCGCATCCTGGCGCTGTTCGACGGCGGCTTTAAGGTGGATGGTCTGCAGACGCCGGTTACCGCCAGTATTGGTATTGCCCTCGTCAAGGACGAGCCCACGTCGGCCGAGTCCCTGCTCAACTACGCCGATAGCGCCATGTACCAGGCCAAGCAGAAGGGCCGCAATCGCTACGAGTTCTTCTCCAGTGAGATTGCCGCCGATCTGGAGGAGCGCAATCGAATCGAGGCCGGCCTGCAGGAAGCCCTTTACCAGAAGGGCTTCCACCTGGTGCTGATGCCGATCTACGAGGCCCGGTATCTCAACATTGTCGGCTTCGAAACCCTGCTGCGCTGCCGCACGCCGAAGCTCGAGGGCATCGGTCCGGACCGGTTCATTCCTGTTGCCGAGGCGACCGGCCTGATCAAGCGGATCGACCAGTGGGTGCTGGAGGAGTCGCTGGGTACATTGCGGCGGCTGCGCCACGAGCACGATTTCCGCGGTGTGATGTGCGTGAATATCTCCGCCGTGGAGTTGCAGAACGGCGACTTCCCCGACCAGCTGGAGAAGCTGATCCAGCGCTACCAGGTGGAGCCGGAGCAGATCGAGCTGGAGCTGACCGAGACCAGCCTGGTGGTCAACGACCAGGCCAGTGAACAGACACTTGAGCGCCTCAAGGCCATTGGCGTGGGGCTGTCACTGGATGATTTCGGCACCGGTTATACGGCCTTCAACCAGCTCATGCACTACCCGGTGGACTGCCTCAAGATCGATCGCAGTTTCGTCAACGAGCTGTTCGCGGACAGCACTGCCAAGGGCCAGATGGTCGAGATCATCAAGAACCTGGCCGGCGTGTACGACCTGCGGGTCGTGGCCGAGGGTGTCGAGACTGAGCAGCAGCTCGCCTACCTGCGCCAGATCGGCTGCGACTGGCTGCAGGGCTATCTGCTGTCCAAGCCGGTGCCCTACCAGGAGTTTGCCGACCTCCTGGACGACGAGGACTACCAGAACTTCGAGGACGACCTGGAAACACGTGACGAGCTGGAAGCACAGGACGCCCGGGAAGTACGAGACGACAGCGTGCCGGAGCCCGTGTCGATAGCTCCCCTGCCGGTCCTGGACAAGCGCCGCGCCTGACCCGAACTATTTGACCAGGAAGGACTGCAGGCTCTGCCAGTAGCTGGCCACGGCGCCAATGGTGTTGTGGTCGGTCCCGGAAATCACCTCCGCGCTGACAATGGCGGGCGGCAGCGCGGCGACCAGCCGTTCGGAATGCGGCCTTGGGATCACCCGATCATGTTCCGCCATCAATACCAGGGTGGGGTTGCCAAGGCGATTCGCCCGGCCCGCGGAATCAAAGCGGTCTTTCAGCAGCCACCTGACGGGGAACAGCGGCATGGCCCCGGCCGCAACACTGGTGATGCTGTCGTAGGGCGTGACCAGCGCCAGCCGGTCGACTTCGCGCACATCGGCCAGGTGCACGGCGACGCCGCTGCCGAGGCTGCGGCCGATCACGTGCACTGTGCCGTGCTTCGGCTTGATCCTGTCGAAGACCGCTTCGGCGTCGCTGAACAGGGCGGCCTCGGTCGGCACACCGGTGCTGGCACCATAGCCGCGGTAGTTGACCAGGTAGACGGTGAACTCGGGGAACGCGTAGAGGAAGTCCGGGGTGTTGCCCGCCACGTCTTCGGCATTGCCGCCGAAATAGATGATCCCCCGGGTCTGCCCCGGGTTGAGCTGCCACACCTGCAGTGTTTCGCCGCCGCTGGGAATGCGCAGGTCCTGGGCGATGGGGTTTCGCGACGGCGGCGTCGGATAGTAGATGAAGCTGCGCTGGATCAGGTACAGCAGCAGGCACAGGCCCGCATAAAAGCACAGGACAAGTAGCGCCGTGTTCAGCAGGCCGCTCTTCACGCCCTCAGCGCTCGTAGTCGAACACCACCAGCTCCGCCGCCTCCTTCAGCCTGCCGCCGACGACCTGGTGGCGGGGGTGGGTCAGGTAGGGTTCGAGTGCGTCGGCACTCTCGAGGGTAATGATCGCGCCGTGGGTGCAACCCTCGGCGCGGTCGGTGATGTTGCGCCCGGCGCTGATTGCCAGGATCCCCGGAACTTCGTTGACCAGGCCCCGCACTTCCTCCAGCAGCGCATCCAGGTCGGCATCGGTGGTGCCGTCCTTCGGGCGCAACATAACAATATGCTCCAGCGCCATCAGGCCATATCCAAGCCGTGCTTGTTGAACGGCATGCTGCGCAGGCGCTTGCCGGTGGCGGCGTAGAGCGCGTTGGCCACGGCCGGCGCGATCGGCGTGGTACCCGGCTCGCCGACACCGGTGGGGGTGCCGTCGCCAGGCAGGATTTCCACGTTGATCTCCGGCATGTGCTTCATGCGCATCATCGGGTAGTCGTGGAAGTTGCCCTGCACCACGCGGCCGCCTTTTACCTCGATGTCACCGTAAGCCGCCGCGGTCAGGCCGTAGACGATGCCGCCCTCGATCTGGGCCTTCACGTTCCAGGGGTTGATGGCGTAGCCGCAGTCGATCACGCAGTCCACCTTGTCCACCGTGAAACTCCCGTCGTCGTTCACGGTGATTTCGGCGACCTGGGCCAGCCAGGAGCCAAAGGCGTGCCGCGCCGCGATGCCGCGGGCCTTGCCCTGGGGCAGGGGCTCGCCCCAGTGTGACTGGGACTTCAGGGCCTTCAGCACCTTGTGCATACGCGGGTGGCCCTCCGTGAGCTTGAGCCTGAGTTCCATCGGGTCCTGGCCGCCCGCTTCCGCCAGCTCATCCAGGAAGCACTCGTAGGCAAAGGCGGTGTGGGTCTGGCCCACCGAGCGCCACCACAGCGGAATAACGCCCACCTTGGGCGGGTTGTGGCTCTCGATCCGATGGTTGGGAATGCTGTAGGGCTGCTGGACACAGCCGTCCAGGGAGTAGGCGTCGATGCCGTTGGCCATGTACACAGATTCGAAGATCGTGTCCTGCATGATGGACTGGCCCACCGCGACCTGGTGCCAGGCCACCGGCATGCCGGTCTCGTCCAGACCGCCGCGCAGGCGGTGTACGAACAGCGGCCGGTAGAAGCCCGAGCGCATGTCGTCCTCGCGACTGGAAGTAACCTTGACCGGGTAGTCCTCGCCCCGGGCGGCCTCCACGGCCTCCAGGATGAAGTCTGCGGTGGTGCTGGCCCGCCGCCCGAAACCACCGCCCATCAAAGTGCGGTGAATGGTCACCTGCGGCTTGTCCATGCCCAGCAGCTCGCAGACCAGCTCCTGGTCGTTGCTCTGGAACTGGGTGCCGCTCCAGACCTCGCAGCTGTCCGCGGTGACCCGCGCCGTGGCACACATGGGTTCCAGGGTGGCGTGGGCAAGGTAGGGGACTTCGTAGACCGCCTCGAGCCGCTTCACCGCACTGCCCAGGGCCTCGAAGGCATCGCCGTTGTTCTCGGCCAGCAGGCCCGGCTCTCGCGACAACTCCCGGTACTCTTCGTAAAATTTGTCGGAAGACAGCTCCGTGTTGGGGCCATCGTCCCATTCGATGTCCAGGGCCTTGACCCCTTTCATGGCGGTCCAGGTATCGCGGGCAATTACCGCAACGCCGGTGGAAACCTGCTTCACTTTTTCGACGCCCGGTATCTTCATCGCCTTTTTGGCGTCGTAGCGTTTGACACTGCCACCCCAGACCGGGGCGTGGGCGATGGCGGCGTGGCGCATGTCCGGGAAGCTCACGTCGATACCGAACACCGCGCTGCCGTCCACCTTGTCGGGCCCTTCCAGCCGTTTCACATCGGTGCCGATCAGGCGGAAATCTTCAGGTGACTTGAGCGCCACCTTATCCCGGGGCTGGATGCCTTCGCGCTCGATCACCGGCAGCAGCTCGCCATAGCTGATCTTCTTGCCGCGGGGGCCCAGCACGTGACCGAGCTCAGTGCTGAGGTCTGCAGCCGGAACATCCCATTGGGCTGCGGCGGCGTCCAGCATCATGGCGCGGGTCTTCGCGCCTGCCTCCCGCAGCACCCGCCATGAGGAGGGTGTGGCGGAGCTGCCACCCGTGAGGTATTTGCCCCAGTCGGCGTGGAAGTAGACCGGTTCCACCGGCGCGGGCGTCACATCGATGGACTCCCAGGCCAGGTCCGCCTCCTCGGCGAACATCATCGGCAGGCTGGTATAGGCGCCGTTGCCCATCTCCGCGTGGTTGACCAGCACCGTGAAGGTGTTGTCCGGTGAGATGTAGACCCAGGTGTTTACCAGCACCGGGTCCTTGCTGGCGGCCGCCAGCTTACCGCCGGCGGGCAGGTTCAGGCCCAGCAGCAGGCCGCCGCCGGCCAGGCCCGCGGCTTTCAGGAAATTGCGGCGGGAGACTTCAAGCTTGCTCATGACGCACCTCCGTGGCGAGGTCTGCGACCTTGTCGCCGGCGGCGTGAATAGCCTCCCGGATACGCTGGTAGGCGCCGCATCGGCAGATGTTGCCCGACATGGCGCGGTCGATGTCGTCGTCACTCGGGGAGGGGTTTTTCTCGAGCAGGGCTGCCGCGGACATGATCTGCCCGGTCTGGCAGTAGCCGCACTGGCTGACGTCGGAGTCCAGCCAGGCCTGCTGCACGGGGTGCAGTGCGCCGTCGTCGGCGAGACCCTCGATCGTGGTGATCTCCTTGCCGGCCACCGCCGACAGGGGCATCAGGCAGCTGCGGCTGGGTTTGCCGTCCAGGTGTACGGTGCAGGCGCCGCACTGGCCGATGCCGCAGCCATACTTGGTGCCGGTCAGGCCCACGTGGTCTCGCAGCACCCACAGCAGCGGGGTGTCGTCACTGGCGTCCACCTTCAGGGCCTTGCCGTTGACCTTGATCGTTGTCATGCATGTCCTCCCGGGATTTTCGTCCGCATCTTGGTTTTATACGGACAACCTCCCTAAAGTGTCGAGTAGGCGCGTTTCAGGCGATTCTCTAGGTTAACGTATCCGTCCTGGAGGGTCGATGCGGGGCGCGCCCATTACAGCCCGGGGCTAAGTTTCACCGCATTCTCAGGCAAGTTTGGCCCAGGGGCCGCGTGTATATTCGGAGACATCATGGCAAGACTATTCATTGAAAACCCGGCGCCGGCGTATTTGTTCACCGGCGCCTCCGTGATCGACGGGCTGTCGGACCAGCCCGAGGCACAGTCCGTGTTGGTGGAAGGCAACACGATAACCGCCCTGGGATCGGACGCCGACGACAAGGCGGCGACGATCGCGGGCTGCGAAACCCTGGATATCAGCGGCATGACGCTGATGCCGGGCCTGATCGACAGCCACTGCCACATCAGTTTCGATGAGCCGCGCTCCAACGATGAGCTGTTTTTCCACCGGCGGGCGGGCCTCGCGACCCTGGTGGCCGCGGCCAATGCCCAGAAGGTGCTGCGCTCAGGGGTCACCGGCTTCTTTGACGCCGACTGCATTTTCGACGTGGGCCTGGACCTGCGCGACGGGATCGAGGGCGGTGTCATCGACGGCCCGCGCATGGCCACCGGCGGCAATGTGCTGATCACCTCCGTGGGCGGTACCGCCGGGCGGCTGCTGCCGGACCGGGGCCGCCGCGGCTACGCGGTGATCGTGCAAACCAGGGATGATATGACCCGGGAGATCCGGTCCCAGATCAAGGCGGGCGTGGACTGGATCAAGGTGCACGTCAGCGGCCTGCCGACCCGCCGTATCCACGGCGAGGGCGAAATCCAGGCCTTTACCTACGACGAACTGGCCCACGTCTGCGAGGTGGCCCACAGCCTGGGCGTTCCGGTGGTGGGGCATTGCCGCAGCGCCTCCAGTACCCGCGATGCGGCGCTGGCGGGCTTCGACATGATCCTGCACGCGACCTTCATGGACGACGAGGCGTTGAAAGCGGTGGTGGACCGCAAGGTGCCCATCGTGCCCACTCTCACCTTCCAGGCCAACCTGGCGGACTTCGGAGAGAGCGTCGGCGCTGACGCCAACCTGCGCGAGGTATTCCGCCGCGAGATTACCGAGGGCTCGGTCTGCCTCAAGCAGGCCTTCGAGGCCGGCGTGCCGATGGTCTGCGGCAGCGAATCGGGCTTTTCCATCACGCCCTACGGCGACTGGCACTACCGGGAGATGGAAATATTCGTCGAGCACATGGGCTTTACGCCCATGCAGGCAATCCAGGCGGCGACTCGCGAGGGCGCGCGCTCCCTGAAGCGGGAGGGCGAGCTGGGCTGCATTGCGCCGGGCTACCTGGCCGACATCCTGGTGGTGGACGGTGATCCCCTCGCGGATCTCGGCTTGCTCGGTAAGCGGAAACACATCAAGCACATATTCAAAGACGGTTGCCCGGTGAACATGGACGCACCCATCGCCCGGGAATGGACCCTGCCCAACTGGCGGCTGGGACCCTTCTCGACCGAGGTGTTGACCCGGGAGCGCGCCGGGTTCGAGGGCGACTGACCGCGCATTCGAGGGGTACACACAGTGAAAACTATAAGAATCAGTTCATTCGAAGATGTTGGCGCGACACTGCGCAACATGGACCTGCGCCAGGCCCTTTACGACGAGGGCAGCGTGATCATGGAGAAGGTGCTGGTCAACCTGCACGGTGACGAACATCGCACCCGCCGCACCATGGAGAGCAAGCTGTTCCGGCGCAACTTCTTCCGCTACTACGAGAACGAGGTGTTCCCGGGCCTGCTCAAGGACACCCTTGAGCAGTACCTGACCGGCACCCACAACGACCTGCAGCAGCTGGGCTACCGCATCATGGTGCACCTGTCCCTGGCGTTCGCCGGCATCGACCGGGCGGAAAACACCGAGGAAGAGGCGGACACCCTGCACCAGATGCTGATCACCTTCGGCCATGCCGCGACCCTCGGGCAGTTCAGCGGTGACCGGGAAGAGGTGAAGGCGCGTATCGCCGAGGCGCTGAAGGAATTCGACCGCCGCTTCTACGGCCCCTCCCGGGACCGGCGCCAGGCGCTGGTGGCGCAGTGCCAGGCGGGAGAGATCGATGAAGACGACCTGCCCCGGGACATCCTCACCATCCTGCTGCTGAACAACGACAAGCTCGAGCTCACCGACGAGCTGATCATGCGGGAAATCGCATTCTTCTACCTGGCCGCCTCTCACACCTCGGTACATACCCTGGTGCACGCCGCCAACGAGGTCTATGAGTGGTGCGACGCCCACCCCGGCGCCCGCGAGGAGCTGCTGGGAGACATCGAACTGATGCAGCGCTTCGTTCACGAAAGTATGCGCCTGCACCCGTCCAGCCCGGAGTCATGGCGCCGGGCGGAGAAGGACCTGGACCTGCCCAACGGCGAGCACGCCGAGAAGGGTGACAAGGTCGTCATCGACCTGCAGAACGCCAACCGCGACACCAGCGTATTCGGGGACAACGCGGCGGATTTCGATCCCTACCGGGAGCGGCCGTCCCAGGTGCACCCCGCGGGGCAAAGCTTCGGCGGCGGTATGCATGTGTGCCTGGGCATGAACCTGGTGGCCGGGACGATTCTGCGCGCCACCCAGGAGAAGGACCCGGACAACTACCAGTACGGCACCATCGCCCTGGTCTTGCACGAGCTGTTCTCCCGCGGCATGGAGCGCGACCCGGAGCGCCCGGCCGAGAAAGACGCCCAGTCGGCCCGGGACATCTGGACCTGCTACCCGGTCGTCTTCCCCGGCTGATGGCCAATTCCCCGGTGCACAAGCTCGAGGGCTACGACAACGCCCTCGACGCCCTGCGCAACAAGGACCTGGTGCAGGGCATGTACGACGAGTGCCCGGAACTGATGGGCCAGGTGCTGCTCACCCTGCACGGCGAGGAGCATACGAAGCGCCGCAACATCGAGCTGAAGATCTTCAAGCGCGACTTCATCCGCTACTACGAAAACGAGGTCTACCCCCGCAACCTGGAGGACACGCTCAAACCCTACCGTGACGCCGGGCGCATGGACCTGCTGGAGTTCGCCTACCGTGTGAACATGAACCTGACCGCCGATTTTGCGGGCATCGACGTCAACCGCTCGGATGTGGAGCAGGTGGAACAGCTGCTGGCGCTGGTGAGGAAGTTCAGCGAGGGCGCGACCATGTTCCATTCGACCCGGGACAAGGATGAGCTGCGCGCCGAGGTGCACGAGGCCATGCAGACCTTTGACCGGGTGTTCTTCCAGCCCAGCAAGGCGCGCCGGGCGCTACTGGTGGATCATCACCTGGCCGGGGAGCTCGAGGAGGATGCGCTGCCTCGCGACATCCTCACGGTGCTGCTGCTGAATGCGAAAGACGGGAATATCAGCGAAGCGATGATGCGCCGGGAAGTGGCGTTCTTCCTGCAGGCGGGGGCTCACAGCACCGGCAACTCCATGGTCCACGCGTTCCATGAGATCTACAGCTGGTGCGAGGATCATCCCGAGGACCGGGAGCGGTTGCAGACGGACCTGGTGTTCCTGCAGCGCTGCGTACACGAGAGCCTGCGGCTGCACCCCGCCAGCCCCGCCGCCTGGCGCACGGCCGGCTGTCCGGTGGATCTTCCCGGCGGCGAACATGCCGAGACCGGCGACTCGGTGACGGTAGACCTGATGTCCGCGAACACCGACCCCTCGGTCTACGGCGAGGACGCCGCCGACTACAACCCACACCGGGAAGCCCTGCGGCGCTGCCCGCCCTACGCCCTGACCTTCGGGCTGGGCGTGCATACCTGCTTCGGCCGCGACCTGGCCGGCGGCGAGATTCCCCGCGAGGAGTCCGACCCCGCCAGCCATCGCCCTGGAACGGTGAGCAAACTGGTGAAGGCCCTGTTCGATATGGACGCCCGGCCCGACCCGGATGACCCGCCGCAGCGCGACCGGGATACCTCCCGCAACAACTGGGGCTACTACCCCGTGATTCTGCATCGCCCTGATAACTGAGGAGCTGCCATGAAACAGGCCATCGTCACAGGTGCCGGCCAGGGCCTGGGCGCCGATATCGCCACCGCGCTCGCCGACGCGGGCTACCGTGTGGGAGTGCTGGATATCAGCGCGGAAAATGCTGAGGCCACAGCCGCCCGGCTGGACAACGCCGTCGGCCTGTCCGCCAATGTCGCCGACCCGGACGAGGTCGACGCGGCACTGCAGGCCTTCGGCGAGGTGCCGGACCTGCTGGTCAACGGCGCCGGCATCGTGCGCTTCGGTCTGCTTCACGAGCAGTCCATCGAAGACTACCGCTCGGTGATCGACGTGAACCTGCTCGGTCCGCTGGTGTGCTCCCGTGCAGTGGCGCCGGGTATGCTGGAACGCGGTTCCGGGCACATCATCCATATCACTTCGGTCAACGGCATCCACCCATCACCGAAAGTGGGCACTTATGCGGCCGCCAAGGCTGGCCTTGCTTCCCTGACCCAATTGATGTCGCTGGAGCTGGGGCCCTCGGTGCGGGTCAACGCTATCGCACCCGGCTTTATCGATGCGGGCATGTCGAAGCCGATCTACGAGGACCCGCGCATCCGCGAGATCCGCGGCGGCGGCGTGCCGCTGAAATGCCTGGGTGAAGCCAGCGATATCGCCCAGGCGGTGCTGTTCCTGGACTCCGACCACGCAGGCTACATCAATGGCCACGAGCTGGTGGTGGACGGCGGCGTGACCAACAGCGTGTTCCTGCAGCTGCCTCGGGATTGATGGCGATTCGCAACCTCATTCTCAGCGGCGGCGTCGGTCACGACTTCGCCGGGAGTTCGGCGGCGCTGGCGCGGCTGCTGGCGGTGATTGGCATCGCATCCGAGGTGGAAGAGGATCTCGAAGCCGGCATCGCGCGGCTCGGCGACTTCGACATGCTCACAATCAACGCCCTGCGCTGGCGCATGCTGAAAGACAAGTACGCGGCCCAGCGCGAGGAGTGGGCCTTCGAATTGTCCGCGTCAGGCCAGCAGGGCATCGAGCAGTTTGTGCGCAATGGCGGGCCGCTGCTGGCCCTGCACACCGCCAGCATCTGTTTCGACAGCTGGCCGGGCTGGAAGAACGTTCTGGGCGGCGCCTGGGTCTGGGACCAGTCCTGGCATCCGCCGTTGGGGCCGGTGCACGCGATCCCGGTAGGTGACGACCCCATCGTGCGCGGCCTTGGCGGATTCGATCTTGAAGACGAGGTCTACAGCGACCAGTCCCTGGTAGACGGCGTGGAAATCCTGCTGTCGGCGGTGCCGGAAGCCGGCAAGCCGGCCCAGGTCATCGCCTGGAAACACCGGTTCGGCAGTGGCCGCGTTTTCTACAGTGCGCTGGGCCACGATGCGGCGTCGGTGGAACAGGCCACCCATGCGGAAATCCTGCGGCGGGCGGCGCACTGGTTGACGGAGGAGGCGGCGTGAAGAGTCTCGAGGGACAATCCATTGCGATTACCGGCTGCAGCTCGGGCCTGGGCCTGGGCGCGGCGAAGCATTTCCTGGCACGGGGCGCGAAGGTAACGATCTGCAGCCGCAGCGGCGACCGGATCGCCGAACTTGCCGATGAACTGGGCGATAACTGCTACGGCGTGAAAGTCGACGTGACCCGTGCCGCGGACCGGGAGGCGCTGATTGCCGCCGCGGTGGAGCACGGCGGCGGGCTGGACGCGCTGATCAACAATGCCGGCAACATGTACCGCGGCCCCATCGAGGCGCTGGACGAAAATGCGCTGCTGGAAATCTTCCACAGCAACGTGGTGGCCGGGATGATGCTGACTGGACTGGCGGTGCCGCACCTCGCCGAACGCGGGGGTGGGGCGGTGATCTTCGTCGGTTCCATCCACACCCGCCGTGCGTTTCCGGGCGCCTCGCCCTACGCCGCGAGCAAGGCCAGCCTGGAGGGTCTGACCCGCGTACTGGCGGCGGAACTGGGGCCGCGCAATATCCGCGTCAACTGCGTGCTGCCCGGCGCGGTCTACACGAAGATCAACCAGCGCGCCGGGCTGTTCAATGACGAGGAGGCGCTGGAGCGCCTGCAAGGCATGTCGAGCCTGCACGCGCTGGGGCGCATCGGCACCGAGGAGGAGATCGCCGAGGCCATGGAATACCTGTGCTGCGCCGAGTGGACCACCGGAGCCCTGCTGGACGTGGACGGCGGCCTTGGTCTGGGCGTGACCCAGGGGTAAGCTGCGGGCTTTTGGCGGAGACAGCATGAGCAACCCTACGGCGGTAACGGCACACCATGACGCTAACCAGAGCTATGCCTGGTACGTGGTCGGCGTGCTGCTGTTCACGTCGATACTCGGCTACATCGACCGGCTGGTCTTCGCCTTCCTGGTGGAGCCGATCAAGGCGGAGCTGGCGCTGAGCGACACCCAGATGGGACTGCTCAACGGCTTCGCCTTCACCGTGTTCTACGTGATCATGGGCATTCCGCTGGGGCGGCTGGTGGATATCCGCAATCGCACCCGGCTGCTGGCGTTCTGCGTGGCCCTGTGGTCGGCGATGACCGCCGCCTGCGGGATGGCGTCAAGCTATGTTGCGATGTTTATCGCCCGGGTCGGCGTGGGCATCGGCGAGGCGGGCCTCAACCCGGCGGCAGTCAGCATCATTTCAGACCTGTTTTCCAAGGAGAAGGTGACCCGGCCGATCTCCGTGTTCACCATGAGCTTCTACATCGGCGGCGGCCTGGCCATCCTGCTGGGCGGCCAGCTGGTGGAGTACTTCGCGAGCCTGGGCTCCATCGACATGTTTGGCTTCGAGGACATCAGCGGCTGGCGGCTGGTGTTCATCATCGTCGGCTCCAGCGGCTTTCTCGCCGTGGCGCTGATACTGCTCACGGTCAGGGAGCCGGCGCGGCAGCGGGAGTCCGCCCGGCCCGGTGTCGAAGAGCTGACCCACTACACGGTGGGCGACATCCTCAACTACGTAAAAGAGCACCGCGCCCTGTACTTCTGGCTCTATGGCGGCCTGCTGCTGTTCGGCTTCTACATGTACGGCCTGCAGGGCTGGTTCGCCGCCATGCTGATGCGAAGCTTCGGCGCCAGCGCCGGTGAAATCTCCGTGCCCTTCGGTTCCATCTACCTGGGCTTTGGCGTGCTGGGCGCGCTGACCGTGGGACCGCTGGTCGCCAGGCTGCAGCGGCGCGGTTTTGCCGACGCGCACATCTTCCTGTGCATGATCGCCATGGCGGGCATGACGGTGCCCGCCATCCTCGCGCCACATATGCCCACGGCGGACCTGGCGCTGGCCATGTTCGCCATCATCAAGTTCTGCTGGGCGGTCACCATCACGGTCGGCTTTGCCGCGATTGCGGTCGTCACACCGGGCGCCATGCGAGGACTGATGACCAGCCTGTTCCTGGTGCTGATGAACGTGACCGGCGGCGCCTTCGGCGCGGTGCTGATCGGGCTGCTGTCTGACTACGTGGTGGGGACGGAAAACCTCGGGCTCGCCATGTCGATTGTGGCGGCGGTGTTCCTGCCGATTTCCACCCTGTTCTTCTTCCTTGGCCGACCGGCGTTCCGGTCCCACGCCATCGCCATTCAACAAAGTGAAAACCTGGAAACATGACTGACAACATTCAATTCACGGTCATCGACCGTAAAGGGAACCCCCACTCGGTCCCTGCTACTGATCGCCAGCAGAGCATCATGCAGGTGCTGTACGAGGGCGGCCAGGACATCGAGGCGGCCTGCGGCGGTTGCTGCTCCTGCGCCACCTGCCACGTGTACCTCCAGCCGGACGATATGGGCAGGTTCCCGGAGCGGGACGACAACGAGCGCATGTTGCTGGAGTACAGCGACCACTACGATGCGGGCCGCTCCCGCCTGAGCTGCCAGCTGCAGTTCAAGCCGGAGCACGATGGCCTGCGCATCGAGCTGGCGCCGGAGGACTGATATGGACCTGCAACTCTCCGGCAAGGTCGCCCTGGTTGCCGCCGGCAGCCAGGGTATCGGTCGCGCCATCGCCGAGGGCCTGCAGCGGGAAGGCGCCACGGTGGCGATCTGCGCCCGGGATGCTGAACGCCTGGAGTCCGCGGCAAAGGAAATAGCCGCCATCGACGGCCGCCCGGTGCTGGCGGTGCCGGCGGATGTATCCGAGCAGTCGCAGATCCAGGCCCTGGTCGACACCGTCAGCGGTGAGCTGGGTACCGTGGATATCCTGGTCAACAATGCCGGAGGTCCCCCCAGCGGCACCCACGAACATATCGACGACGCGGCCTGGGAGTCGGCGTTTCGGCTGACCTTGCAATCCGCCGTGCGTCTCACCGATGCGCTGCTGCCCGGCATGAAGGCCCAGCAGTGGGGCAGGGTGATCAACCTGTCCTCTTACTCGGTGAAACAGCCGCTGGCCAACATGATGCTGTCCAACAGCCTGCGGCTGGCGGTCCTGGGCTGGGCCAAGACCCTGGCCAATGAACTCGCGCCTCATAACATCCTGGTCAATACCGTTTGCCCGGGCTGGACCGACACCAGCCGTGTCAGCCAGCTGCTGGCGGCGCGCGCCGAGCAGACCGGGAAAAGCGTGGAAGAACTGCAGGCGGGCATTGCCACCCAGGTGCCGCTGGGCCGAATCGCCAGTCCGGAGGAAGTCGCTTCACTGGCCGTGTTCCTGGCCTCGCCGGTAGCGAGTTACATCACCGGAACCGCCATCGCGGTAGACGGCGGCGCCGCCCAGACCCTGTGAGCTTTGCCGACGCCCAAACAGTCGACGTGCACGCCCATGTGGTGCTGCGGGAGACCGTGGGCGCCGCCGGGCGCTTTGGCCCTGAGATCGGCTACACCGACGACAAGCCCTGGTTCCGTATTGGCGACTACGTGCTGCACGGGGTCAGCTACGAAGGCAGCCCGTTCATGGAAGTGGACGTCCGGCTGGAAGCGATGGACCGGGCCGGCATCGATTTCCAGGTCCTGTCACCCAACCCGCTGACCTATTTCCACTTCATCGATGCGCCGGAAGCGATCGCGTTTTGCCGCAAACACAACGATGTGCTGGCGGCGATCGTCGCGGCGCATCCCCAGCGACTGGCGGGCCTGGCGGCGCTGCCGATGCAGGATGTGTCCGCGGCCTGCGAGGAACTGACCCGGGCGGTGGAAGAGCTGGGCCTGTGGGGCGCGGGCATCGGTACCGACTTTGGCCGGCCGCTGGAAGACGCGGCACTGGACCCGCTGTACGAAAGGTTTGTAGCCCTCGATGTGCCCCTGTCGATCCATCCGGCCCCGGCGGGCATTGACGGTCCCGCCGGCGATCCGAATCTCAAATCCTACGACCTGGATATCCTGGCGGGCTTCGCCGCCCAGGAAACCCTGGCAGTATCCCATCTCATCTATGGCGGGGTGCTGCAGCGACACCCGGAGCTGCGGGTGTTCCTGAGCCACGCGGGCGGGGCTGTGCCGCAGCTGGTGGGGCGATTGTCGGAAGCCTCGCGACGCAGGCCCTGGTCACCGGACTGGCTGAAGCAGGACGGGGCCTTCGAGGCGGAGCTGGCCAAGCTCTGGTTCGACACCCATGTGCTGGACCCGCGGGTGCAGGATTTCATTGTCGATGTGCTGGGCCGCGACCACCTGCTGATGGGCACCAACTTCGCTGGCTGGGACCAGCACGAGGTGAAACTCGAAGGGCCCTGGCAGCAGATCCTGGCGGACAACGCCCGGCAGCTGTTCCGCCGCCAGGCCTGATAAGGACTCAGCTCGACTGCTGGCGGAACTTTCTTGGCGAGGTGCCGTACTTTTCCTTGAACACCCGGCTGAAGTGGGTGTAGCTGGTGAAGCCCCAGCGGTAGGCGATTTCCGTGACGGACAGGCCGTTCATCTCCGGCTGGCTCAGGCTCTCGCGGCACTTCTCCAGGCGCTTCTCGCGAATCACCGTGCCCAGCGTCTGCTCATGGCTGGCGAACACCTCGTGCAGGTAGCGTTTCTTGATGCCGAGGCGGTCGGCAATCAGCTCCGGTGTGATGTCGGTGCTGCAGATATGGGCGTCGATGAATTCCATGGCCCGCTGCAGGTAGGCCTGGCGGGTGGCGTGACCCTCGACGGTGGCGGATTCACCGGCACGCAGGGCGTTGATCAGCTGCTCGACGATCAGCTCCGCGTAGTGCTGCTTCTCTGCAGAGCCGAGCCGCGCGTGGTTGTGCCACACGGACATGATGAAATCCCAGGTCACCGCCAGGGCGCCGTGGTTGGCATCGTGAGGTTTGACGCAGTACTGGTCGAGCCGCGGCAGCCGGGTCTGCAACTGGGCCTTGGGCACCACCAGGGTCAGGCCCAGGAAACGGGGCCGGTGTACGCGGTACTCGCGGTCCCCTTCTATCATGGTGATCAGGCGCGGACCGCCGGTGGCCTGTTTGCCGGCCTGGTAGTGCCAGCTGCGGCCGTCGCCGCCCTGCTTCAGGGGCATGTAGACCAGGCAGTGGTCCTTGTTCAGGTCCTGGTGGATTTCTTCCATGGTGCGCACCCCGACGATGGGGCAGCTTGTGTGGCAGCCCACCATGCTGAGCGCGCCGAGCTGTACCGTCTTGAAGGTGGCGGCCACGGAACGTTGGTCCGCCTGGCTCAGGGCCATGGGGAAGAAGGCCGAATCGATGACCGTGGTCAGGTCGCTGAGACTGTTGACCTGGATCGGCGCATCGCTGGTCTGCAATGTGCGTAAAAACGAGTTCATGGGGCTCTCCTCCGGCGATCTCTGCCGCCCTCGAACCTCCCGCAACTCTTGCAAGCGGGCCGGGTGTTCAACACCCGTAGTATTTTTGTATAGGAGTATACGCCCGCTACCGTCAGGTTGGACTGTTTTCGTCCGGTCGAATATTTAAACCGCTTCCCTGTGGCCGGAATCGGGCACCGCTGCTTTACTGGATAAGTCTGCTCGCGCTGAGAGCAAAGTCACAGTGGAGAGAGGCCCATAGAATCTATCGTGCGAGATTCCCTAACTATAAAAGAACCACAACGAGGCTCCGACATGAAGACACACCCACAATCCCCCTGGAGGAAGAACCTCCTTTCGACGGCCGTGGCGTCCGCCCTGGTCGCCGCCACGACGTTGCCAGCGCAGCTGCAGGCCCGCGAAGTCGCCACGGGTCTTGAAGAGATCCTGGTGACGGCGCAAAAGCGCGAGGAAAACCTGCAGGACGTGCCGCTCGCGGTGACCGCCCTGGACGCGGCAGCACTGGAGCGCACTTTTGCCCGCGACCTGCTGGATATCACCGGCAAGGCCCCCAACCTGATCGTCGACCCGATCCTCGGGAACGGCACCGCTGCCATCTCCATCCGCGGCATGCAGCTCAACGACGTGGAGAAGTCCTTCGACCCGGCTGTTGCCGTGTACCTGGACGGCGTCTACCTCGCCAATACCACCGGCGCGCTGCTACAGGTCTGGGATGCGGAGGCCGTGGAAGTGCTGCGCGGTCCCCAGGGCACCCTGTTCGGCCGCAACACGATTGGCGGCCTGGTCCACGTGCGCCGCTCCAAGCCTACCGGCGAACTGGGCGGTCGGGTGACGGCGACCTACGGACGCTACGACCGTTTCGACGTCAACGGCATGCTCAACCTGCCGGCGATGCTGGACGACACTCTGAAGCTCAAGGGCACCGTGATGTACCGCGACGGCGGCGGCTACTTCGATAACGACGTGCGCAGCGAGGACGAGGGCGATACGGAGCTGTGGAGTTTCACCGGCTCCGCCCTGTGGGAGCCCACGGACGACCTGAGCTTCTGGCTGACCTACGACTACATCGACGATGAAACACCTACTCGCCCGGTCACTTCCCTGACCCAGGCCGGCGAGGTGTTCAATTTCGGTTGCGACCTGTCCCCGGATCTCTGCGGCCGGCCGCCTTCGGACGAGGATTATCACCGCAACCCAACCACGACCTCCGACCAGGAAGCGGAAATTGAAACAAAGGCGGTCACCCTGAACGCGACCTGGGACTTGAACGATGACCACAGCCTGTACGCAGTGTTCGGCTGGCGTGATTCCGACGAGGATGCCATCCAGGAATTCGACGGCATCGGCGCCGATGCGCCGGGCTTCCCCTTCGACGGCGATTTCTTCCGCACCCAGCGGCCCCAGGAAATGGAGCAGACCAGCCTGGAACTGCGCTGGCACAGCAACTGGATGGATGGCCGCGTCCGCGGTGTGGCTGGCGCCTACTACATGGATTCTGATTACAGCCTGGACCAGATTACGACGTCCTTCGCCTTCTTCGGCCCGCCCGGGGCGCCCGACACGGCAGTCAATTCCAGCCAGCCCCAGTTCGAGCAGGACATGGAGAGTTGGGCGGTATTCGGCCAGGTGGACTGGGACATTACCGAGAAGCTGACCCTGAGCCTCGGCGCGCGCTACCTGGAGGAGGACAAGGAGGCCTGCGGCAACCAGCGCCTCGACCTGGTCGGTGTCGGCCTGGTAACCACAGTGAGCTACGGTTCCACCAACCAGGGCCTGTGCAACCCCAATGATCCGTTCTACGACAATGTCGGTGTCGACCCGATCACCGGGCAAACTTTCGAGGTGGACGGTGAGGAAGACTGGGACGAGCTGACGCCGCGTGTGGCAGTGAGCTACGCTATCGAGCAGGGCATCCTGTTCGCCAGCTACACCGAGGGCTTCCGCTCCGGCGGCTTCAACGGCCGCGCCACCACGGCGACGACCCTGGGGCCCTATGAGCCCGAGGAAGTGAACTCCATCGAGTTCGGCGCCAAGACCCAGTGGTTCGACAACCGGCTGCAGGTCAACGCCACGGTGTTCTTCACCGACTACGAGGAGAAGCAGGAAGACGTGGTCTTCCCGGACCCGGTCGCGGTGACCCAGACCCTGGTGCAAAACGCCGCAGACGCCACTATGGACGGGCTGGAACTGGAGATCGTTGCGGTACCCATGGACGGCCTGACCCTGTCGGCCAGCTATGGCTACCTCGATGCGGAGTACGACGAATGGGACGTTCCCGACCCGTTCCTCAGCACCGCTGACAACGTGGTCAACATCGACCAATCCGGTTTCGACCTGCGCCGGGCGCCGGAGCACACCCTGGCCCTGGATGGCCTGTACGAGATGGACCTGGGCGCCAACGGGTTCCTGGTGTTCAATGCCAACTACCTGTGGCGCGACGACTACTGGATCATTGCCCGTACCAACAACACCCAGCCCGGCCAACCCGGTCTCAACGATTCCTACGGGATTCTCGATGCCTCGGTCAGCTGGGAGCTGGACAACTGGCGCGTGTCGGTGTTCGGCAAGAACCTGACCGAGGAAGACTACTTCCTGCACACCCTCGACGTTGGCGCGAACGTCGTGGCCGCCAGTGCCACGGATGACACGCCAGTGTATGTGCCAGGCCTGTGGACCTTCGGTACTATCAACAACGACGCCCTCTGGGGCATCGAGGTGGACTACAAGTTCTAGCCCATCCGTGGTTGACTCGAACGGACGCCCCCGGGCGTCCGTTTTTATCTTGGGGCCTTACATAATGAAAAGACTTCTACCCATCACCCTTGCCGTCCTGCTCGCCGCCTGCGCTGAAAAGCAGGCCGACGAGACCGCCGTTTCGACGCCGGACAGCGACGGTCCGGAGTACGTTGAATCCACATCGGAAATGCAGGCGACCACGGGCGATTTCGGTCCGCGGGAGGAAATGCCCGGCGCCGCACTCTATGCGCTGAACTGCGCCAGCTGCCACAACGGTTCGGTGTACAAGGCACCGCATTTTCACTGGCTGGAGATGATGAGCCCGGGATCCATCCTGGCGGCCATGGACGGGATCATGGCCACCCAGTCCGAAGGGCTCGACGCTGAGCAGCGCCGGGCACTGGCGGAATACATCACGCTGAAGTCCGCGGATGAAGCAGACCTGGCCCAGGGGGCGCCCGCCTGTGAAGGTGAGGCCGCGCAGTTTACTGACCGCTCGCCGCCGCGCATCGGCTGGGGCCACGATACGGCGCGCCACGCGCCCGCCGCAGAGGCCGGTATGACCGGCGCACAGGTGCCGCAGCTGGAGCTGAAGTGGACCTATGCCTTCCCCGGCGCACTGCGGGCGAGGTCTCAACCCGCGTCCGGCTGGGGCGCACTGTATGTCGGCAGCCAGGACGGCGCGGTATACGCCTTTGACCTGGAAACCGGCTGCCAGCGCTGGATGTTCAATGCCGGCGGCGAAGTGCGCACCGGCATTGTCCTGGCCGAGGGCGATGGAGAGAATCCCCCGCTGGCGGTGTTTGGCGACATCCTGGCCCGGGTTTACGCCGTCAACGCGCATACCGGGGAACTGGTCTGGTCAGTGAAGGCAGACGGCCATCCCAGCGCAACCCTGACCGGCACTGCGGCGCTGGCCGGTGAAAAACTGCTGGTGCCGGTGTCGTCGCTGGAAGTCATTGCCGCCGCCGACCCTGAATACGCCTGCTGCAGTTTCCGCGGCAAGGTGCTGGCGCTGGATGTGCGCAGCGGCGCCGAGATCTGGACCCACTACACAATTCCCGAGGAACCGAAAGAAACCCAGCGCACCAGCATGGGCACGCCGGTACTGTCACCCTCCGGTGCGCCGGTCTGGGCCAGCCCCACGGTCGATACGCGCCGCAACCGCGTCTACATCGGCACCGGCGAGAATTACTCGACGCCTGCGGACGGCAACAGCGACGCCATTCTCGCCGTGGATCTCGACACCGGTGAGCGGGTCTGGCAGCGGCAGAGCACAGCCGGCGACGCCTGGAACGTGGCCTGCATGATGCAGGGCAACCCCAACTGCCCGCCGGAGCGCGGCCCCGACTTCGACCACGGCTCGAGCATGATCCTGGTGGACGTCGCCGACGGCAAGCAGGTGCTGCTGGCGGGACACAAGGACGGCACCATCTTCGGCCTGGACCCCGACAACGAGGGCGCGCTGTTGTGGGCAACCCGGGTCGGCCGGGGCAGCATCCAGGGCGGTGTCCACTTCGGCATGGCGGCTGCCAATGGCGTGGTGTTTGCGCCGATCAACGATATGAACAATACCCGCAACGGCGATGTGCTGGACCCCGCCAAGGCGCGACCGGGGGTGCATGCCCTGGATGTCGCCACCGGTGAGGTGCTGTGGTCCTACGTACAGCAGGATGTCTGCCCCGAGTCGCTGGAGTTCTGCGACCCCGGCGTCTCGGCCCCGGTCAGCGCCATCGATGGCGCGGTATTTGCCGGGCACCTCGACGGCTTCCTGCGCGCCTATGATGCCGCCACCGGCAAGGTGCTGTGGGAGCACGACACCAAGCCCGCGGTGACCGGTGTCAACGGCATAGAGGCCGCCGGCGGCGGCATGAGCGGCGCGGGACCGCTCATCGTCGACGGCTACGTGATCACCAATTCCGGGTACGGGCTCTATTTCCACGAACCCGGCAACAAGCTGGCGGTGTACGGTCTGCCCTGATGGGGGCTTTAGCCGGCTGGCGCCTCGCGAAGGCCGGCCTCCACCAGGGCCGGCAGCAGATCGCGGTGGAAATGGCTGACGCCCGCCGGGTAGTCCACCCAGCTCATGGTGATGCCGTCGAGTCCGGCGTCGCTGAAGGCCTGCATGCCGTCGATCACATCCTGCACCGTCCCCACCAGGGGGATGGCCCCGTAGCCGGCGATCATGTTGGCGGCCATGGCATTCCAGCCGTCGCCGAGGGCGCTCTGGGAGTTGGGGATGAGCACGTCCAGCAGGTTGCGCACACCCTCCCAATCGCCCTGCCGGTTGACGAACTCGTCGACAAAATCCTCGGCCTCGGCTTTGCTCTCCCGGCAGACGATGTAGCCCTGCCCGAATACCTGCACCTCGCGGCCGGCGTCCGCGGCGAGCTGCTTGCTCTGGGCGGCGATCTCGCCGGCGGCGGCGATGTCCTTGGCCACTACAAAGTGCAGGTCGGCGTTGCCGGCGGCGAACTGCATACCGCGCGGGCTGTTGCCGGCGCTCATGATGGCGGGGTAGGGCTGCTGCAGGGGCTTGGGTTCGGCGTAGGC
The DNA here is from genome assembly GCA_965601975.1 of Halieaceae bacterium. Classification (GTDB taxonomy): domain Bacteria; phylum Pseudomonadota; class Gammaproteobacteria; order Pseudomonadales; family Halieaceae; genus JANQIO01. The sequence continues at coordinate 4,438,833 of OZ271856.1, read as the reverse complement.
GCCTTTCGAATTGAAGTAGGGGCCGTCGTAGTCGAACGTTCCCTCCCGGGTCCACAGGGCCTTGCACAGGTCCAGCCAGTCCTCGGCGGCGGCGTAGCGGTCGTCGTGCTCTCGCTGTTCGAGCCCGAACATGGCGAATTCCGCCTCGTTCCAGCCGGCGACGATATTGAGGCCGAAGCGCCCGCCGGAGATGTGGTCGATCGTGGCGACCTCCTTGGCGGCGCGCACCGGGTGGACCGTGGGGACGTGGAACGTGGCGAACACGCTGATGCGCTCGGTGGCGGCGGACAGCCCCGCCGCCCAGGTAAACGTTTCGAAGTTGCGGTGATTGAAGTTGATTTCGCCGCCCATGCCTTTCCAACGCGCCACCGGGATCAGGGCCTCGATGCCGGCGGCCTCTGCCGCTTTTGCGATGGCCACGGATTCCTGCCAGTCGGCCTGCAGGGCTTCCGGGCGGTTGGTCATGGAGCAGCCGTGGCTGACGTTGAGGCCGAAGATGGCCAGCTTGAGTTTGTTGGTGCTGTGCAGCAGCGGGTGACGGGGCGCGGTCATGGCGGTTCCTCAAATTATTATTCTTTTCCCAGTGTAGATCAGGAGGCCGCCGATGCGCGCCATTGAAGACATGTCAGTACTGGTGACCGGGGGCGGCTCCGGCATCGGTGAGGGAATCGCGCGCTTTTTTGCCGCGCACGGTGCGAAAGTCACCATCAGCGGCCGCCGCGCCGACAAGCTCGCGGCGGTCGCTGACAGCATCGGGCCTGCCTGCGCCTCAGTGGTGGGGGATGTGACGTCCCAGGAGGATCGGCAGGCGATGCTCGACGCCGCGGTGGCGCACGCCGGCAGACTGGACGTGCTGGTCAACAACGCGGCCAACATGTACCGGCAGCCGGTGGAGGCCTACACCGAGGAGCACCTGCGTGAGGCCTTCGAGGTGAACGTCATTTCCGCCATGATGCTCTCCAGCATGGCGGTGCCGCTGCTCGCGCAGACCAAGGGCTCCATCATCTTCATCGGCTCGACCCATACACGGCGTGCCTTCCCCGGCGCTACGCCCTATGCCACTACCAAGGCAGCCCTGGAAGGGCTCACCAAGGTCATGGCGGCCGAGCTGGGCCCGAAGGACATCCGCGTGGGCTGTATCCTGCCGGGTGCCGTTATCACCGAGCTCAATACCCGGGCCGGGGTGTTCAGGGAGGAAGAGGTCGAGGAGCGTTACAAGGCCGTGGCGGGATTGCACGTGCTGGGCCGGGTGGGAACCTGTGAGGAGATTGCCGAGAGCGTGGCCCATCTCGCCTGCGCAGAGTGGGTAACGGGTGTCGCGATGGAAGTGGACGGCGGTATCGGCCTGGGAGTCTCACGCTTCTAGGTGGGGTAAGCGATAACCAACCCCGTGCCTCAATAAATCTCCACTTTTCTTGGCATTCTGGCCTATGCCCCGGGCGCTGCGGGGTATACTTGGCCGCTTTCTCGTTTGGTGGATTTCCGGAGAAGGACTCGATGGTCGCCCGCAGCTTTCATTTCGCTTTCGTTGCCTGCCTGGCGCTGCTCATGCTGGGGGGCTGCTCGCGTGAATCTGGCGACACCGGTGCCGGCGTGGTTCCCGCCCGGGAAGCGGGGGACTTCCTGACCCGCGAGGTGGCGAAGTACCGCAAGCGCGTGATCAGCCAGCCGAGCTACGCTATCGAGATCGACCTGGACCGCGCTCCCGGTATCTTCGGCGGTGCGGTGACGGCGAGCTTCAACTATGCCGGTGGCGAAGAAGCGCTGACCCTGGATTTTGTGGGCGGTGAGGTCAAGCGGGTAGCGGTGAATGGCGCCGATGTGGCGTTCGAGTACAACGATTACTTCATCACGCTCCCCGCCGGCAGCCTGCGGCCCGGCAAACAGGAAATCACCATCGAGTACGAACGGCTCTTCAGCCAGGACGGCGCGGGGCTCTACCGCTATGAAGATCCGGAGGATGGCAGGGCCTATCTGTACACGGACTTCCAGCCCTACAACGCCAACCGGCTGTTTCCGCACTTCGACCAGCCCGACCTGAAAGCGCGCTACACCCTGACCGTGCGCGCGCCGAAAGACTGGCAGGTGATCAGCACTACCCGCGAGACCGCCATCGCCGACGACGGCGCACACCGGGTGTGGCAGTTCCCGGAAACCGAGCCGCTCAGCTCCTACATATTCTCACTGCACGCCGGCGAGTACGCCGTGTTCGAGGACCCTGACTTCCGCTACCCGCTGCGCCTGTTCGTGCGCCAGTCCATGAAAGACTACGCGAATCACGAGTTCTGGCTGGAGATGACCCGCCAGGGCTTCGACTATTTCGATGACTACTTCGGGTTGCCCTACCCGTTCCGGAAGTACGACCAGGTGGTGGTGCCGGACTTTATCTCCGGCGCCATGGAGAACGTGGCCGCAGTGACGTTCAGCGAATCCTTCCTGAACCGCGGCGACATTACGCGCCGGGAACGCATGGACCTGGCCAACGTGATCATGCACGAGATGGCGCACATGTGGTTCGGGGATATCACCACCATGGCCTGGTGGAACGGCCTGTGGCTCAATGAGAGCTTCGCCACCTATATGGCGGAAATGGCGCTGGCCAACGGTACGGAATTCAAGGAGACCTGGCACCAGTTTTTCATCGGCGACAAGCAGTGGGCCTACTACGAGGACCAGCTGGTCACCACGCACCCCATCGAACTTCCGGTGCGTGATACCGATGAGGCACTGACCAACTTCGACGGTATTACCTACGGCAAGGGCGCCTCTGCACTGAAGCAGCTCGGTTTCCTGCTGGGAGACGAGGTGTTCCGCCAGGGGGTGCGCGACTACCTGGCCGCCAACGCCTGGGCCAACACGGAGCTCGAGGATTTCATCAGTGCGCTCGCCAATGCCGCGGACCGCAGCCTGGATGACTGGACTCGCCGCTGGCTCTATGAGGCCGGCCTCAATTCCATCCAGGCCCAGTACCAGTGCCAGGCCGGCAAGCTGACCAGCATGGCACTGTTGCAGACCGCGCCGGACGACTACCCGACCCTGCGCGAGCAGCGCACCCAGCTCGCACTCTACAGCCTGGCAGGCGACCGCCTGGAACTGACCCACGTGCAGCCGCTGTTGTTCGATGACGCCATCACGCCGGTCGAGGGCCTGGAGGGGATGCCGTGCCCGGATTTCGTCTACCCCAACTACCAGGACTTCGCCTACATCAAGGTCGCCCTGGACGAACGCTCCCTCGCCACCATCAGCGAACACATCATGGGCCTGGAAGATCCGATGCAGCGGAGCATGGCCTGGTACGACCTGTACAGCATGGTGCGGGATGCGAAGCTGGGCCTGACCGACTACCTGGACATTCTCGCTGCTAACCTGGCGACGGAGGTCGACCTCAACGCAGCGTCCGACCTGCTGTGGAATTTGCGCTCCGCCTTCAGCTACCTGTACGCGATACCGAACGGCGACCGCTACCTGCCTGAGTACGCGGCGAAATTCGAGGCGCTGCTGTGGGAGCTGGTAGAAAACTCCTCAGGCGATGCCCGGCAGCTGTGGCTTGCTGCCTACATCGATACCGCCAATAGCAAGACTGCCTGGCAGCGCATTGCGGGCCTCCTGAAAGGCGAGATTACGCTGGACGACTTCGAACTCGACCAGGACCAGCGCTGGCGGATCGTGCTGAAACTCAATGAGCATCACTGGCCAGGCCACGTCGAACTGGCCGATGCCGAGGCGCAGCGGGATAGCAGCTCAATCGGCAAGGAAAACGCCGTCGCCGCGGAGGTGCTGGCGGCACGCGGCGAAGACAAGTACGGGTGGATGCAGACGGCGACGGACGCGGGTGAAACCTACAGCCTGCGCCGTAGCCGAACGATCGCCTACAGCCTGTTTCCCTACTCGAGCCAGCGCGCCCTGGCGGAACCGTTCGCGGTGGAAATGCTGGCGCAGCTGCCGAGACTGGACGAGCAGCACGATTCCAATTTCCACGACAAGGTGACTGTGTCGCTGTTGCCGCGCCTGTGCACGCCGGAAAACGTGGCCCGTCTCAAGGACGCGGCCCAGCGCTACGACGATCTCAACCCGGCCATTGTCAAAGGCCTCAAGGTGGCCGCCCAGCAGGACGAACGCTGTGTGAATATCGGGCGTCGCCTCGCGGACGACCGTGCCGTCAGCCGGCGTTAGCCGGCTTTCCTGATTTCCTGGTAGGCATCGAGGGCGGCCTGGCGCGCCGCCTTGTGGTCGACCATGGGTGCCGGGTAGTCGACACCAATCTCCACGCCGGCTTCCTGCAAAACCAGGGGCGGTGCGTTAGCGGGTTCGTGCAGGAACTTGTCAGGCAGTCGGGCGAGCTCCGGCACCCAGTGGCGAATGTATTCGCCCTGCTTGTCGAATTTCTCCCCCTGGGCCGTCGGATTGAAGATGCGGAAGTAGGGAGCCGCATCGGCGCCGCTGCCCGCCACCCACTGCCAGCTGCAGCTGTTGCTGGCGAGGTCCGCATCCACCAGCGTGTCCCAGAACCAGTCCTCGCCGGCCTGCCAGGGCAGCAGCAGGTGCTTGGTCAGGAATGACGCTACCACCATGCGCACCCGGTTGTGCATGTACCCGGTTTGCCAGAGCTCCCGCATGCCCGCATCGACAATGGGGTAACCGGTCTGCCCGCGCTGCCAGGCTGCGAGCTGCTCGCGGTTACCCAGCCAGGGAAATTCCTCGAACTGGGCCTTGAATGCCTTCTCGGGAATCTCCGGGAAGTGGTGCAGCAGGTGGTAGGAGAATTCGCGCCAGCCCAGCTCGGACAGGAACTTGTCGACCTGTTCCCGCGGCAGGGAGCGCCCCTGCACCGCGTGCCAGACCTGGCGCGGCGAGATCTCGCCGTGATGGATGTGGGGGGACAGGCGGCTGGTCACTTCCTGTGCGGGGAAGTTACGGGCGTCCGCGTAGTCCGAGAGTCCCTGCTCCACGAACCTGTGCAGCCGCGCCGCCGCACCCGCCTCGCCGGGCTGCCAGAGGCCTTCCCAGCCTTCGGCCCAGTTAGGGGTCGTGGGCAGCAGGTCCAGCGCGTCCAGCGGGATTGCCTTCTGCGTCGCGGGCACCTGCGCAAACGCACCGCTGGTCGGTGGGTCACGGGGTTCCCGCGGTTCGGGCTGTCGCAGGCAGGCTTTCCAGAACGGTGTGAACACCTTGAAGGGATCGCCGGCCTGGTTGGCGATCTGCTCGGGCTCGAACAGCAGGCTGCCGGCGAAGCGCCGGAATTCGATATCGCGCGCTTCAAACGCGGCGTGCAGCGTCCGTTCCTGGGTCGCGGCCCAGGGCTCGTAGGCGCGGCTGCAATAAATGCCGGTAGCGCCGGTGCTGTCGGCCAGTTCGAGCAGCGCCTCGAGGGCGTCACCGCGATACAGCTGCAGCTTACCGCCGCGCTCGGCGATGGATGCGTCCAGGGACTCGAGGCTGTAGTGAAGCCACCAGCGCGATGCGCCTCCGGGCGCCCAGCGGCCGGCGGCGTCGGTGTCGAGTATGTAACAGGGGATCACCGGGCGACCGGTGGCGACGGCAGCCGCGAGACCCGGCAGGTCGGTCAGCCGCAGGTCCTGGCGAAACCAATAGATGATAGGTGAATCAGACATAGGCATATCTACGCCAGCGCAGCGCGCCCGGTTCTTCGTGGCAGTCGTGGTGGTTTAGCGCCTCGACTGTTGAAAGAGGCTCTGGCCCGGAGCGGTCTTATCGTCAGCGGGACTCGGACCTTGCCACCATCGGATGGCTGGCGTCGCACATGGCCTGCAGGTCGGCGATCGACATGGGATTCCCGCAGCAGATCTGGTCGCAGAACGTGACGACGAGCTGGGCGAGGTATTTGCGCAGGGCCTTGCCGCGGCCCGACGTGCGACCGTCCAGGAAGATACGGCCGGTGGTTGCGTCTCGTGGGGAGGCAAACGTGAAGTGGCCCGCGCCGTCCACCAGCACCAGGTGCCGATCACCGCGCTTGCCCTTGATGCCGTGTCGAAAGCTCCGCTCCACCGCCCAGGTTTCCGGTTCGCTGCCCGAGCCCGGTACGTCTGCGGCCAGGACGCCGTCTCTGGTGCCGACCATCATCAGCAGCGGCAGGTCCGGCGCCATGGGCATCACGGCATTCTTGTCCCAGCCCTGGTCCTGTTCCGCCAGCGTATGCGCGCCATAGGCGAAGGCCGCGCAAACCCCCGGGAACCAGTCCCGATTGGCATTGACCAGCGCCATGGTGCCGCCCAGGCCGTGTCCCCCGAGCACCAGGCTCGACAGGTTCAGCTGCCCGGCGACGGGGCTGTCACGGTTGACGCGTTTGAGTTCAGACAGCACAGCCGGCAGCGCCGGGCAGGAGGGCTTGCGGCCGTAACGCTTGTTGCTCAGGCGTTTCCGCTGTATCCCCGGCCCGGGCTGGACCTGTCCGTTCTTGTCCTCGGCAATCCAGCTGTAGGTCACAGCCGCCAGCCCTGCCTCGGCCAGTTCAGTGGCGAGCCAGCTGTAGCTCTCCAGGGAGACGTCTTTCTCGGGCAGCAGGATGACAACAGGGAAAGGCGCCCGCGTGGCCTCGGGAGCGATCACGCCGGTACTGCGCTCCTCTGCCGAATCGGTGAAGCGGCAGGGGTAGTAGAGTTTCATGGTCAGCGAATCGTAGGGCGCTGCTTGCCCAGCGATTTTCGCCACCCTGTAAAAGGCCCGGACCTTGATAGGCTTGTTCCCCGGTGATGTCACCGCCTGATTCGGCGGACTCGTGTTATGGCTGCCCTGTGGGCAGGAGACGTAGGTTAAGACCGCTCCGAAGACTTGTAAACCCGATAGCGCTGGCCACTCAGGCGTCCTTGCGGGCCTTGCACAACTCCCGGAAACCCGCGGCCATGAAAGGAATCATGTGGTCGTAGGCCGCCTCAAAATCCGAGGAATGACACAGTCCGCCGGACAGGGCGTCGATTCGCCCGGTATCCGCCAGGGTCAGGGTCAACGCGCCAGACATGTTGTGATAGCACCAGTACAGGTCCGACTCCGCCGCATCCGGGAGCGCCACGCGCAGCGCATCGATGAATTCGTTGACCAGCTCGTCGAACATTTTCGACATCATGCGGCGCCCCCAGTAGGGGCTGTTGTTGATGTAGGCCACCAGCGCGAGGTAGTGACGCCAGCCCTCGTCGCCGGTTTCCTGGGCGAGCTCCAGCGGTCGCAGGAAGGCCTCGATGATCTGCTCGACGTTCGCTCCGGCTGAGCCGGCCTCCGCCTGCACCTTGTGCAGGGCTTCCCGGCGAGCCTCGTTGAGGTAGCTCGCCCGTCGCTCGAAAACCGCATTGAACAGGTCCAGCTTCTTGCCGAAGTGGTAGCTGGCCAGGGCCACGTCGACCTCAGCGCCGCCGGCGATCTGGCGCAGGGTCACGCCGTCGAAGCCGTGCTCTGCAAACAGCTTCTCTGCGACGTCGAGGATACGGTCCCGCTTGCTGGTGCTTTTGTCTGGCATGCTGATCTTATTGTTTTATTCAACAGTTGTTGAAATTCGATTATAGTGAGCCGGCACGAAAATGCGAGAACAACAATAAGTGACGCCGGAACTCTTCAAATACCTGTTGCTGGGATTCTACGTGCTGGCCGTGTACTGGCTCAGCTGGATTGGCATGCGGCGCACCCGAGACATGCAGGGATTCACCATCGGCAACAAGGATATGAATCCCTACCTGGTGGGCATCACCCTGGCGGCTTCGATCTCCTCCACCGCTACCTTCGTGATCAATCCCGGATTCATCTATACCCACGGCCTGTCGGCGTTCCTGCACTACGGTGTGGCGGGGGTGCTGGGTATTCTCGCGGCTTTCCTGGTACTCACCCGCGGCTTCCTGCGCCTCGGTGAGCAGAAGGGGTCGATGACGATTCCCGGCTGGATTCACGCCCGCTACGGCAGCGGCGGCCTGCGCCTGTTCTTCGCGTTGATCAACCTGTTGTCGGTGACCTTCGTGGTGCTGATCCTGGTGGGCTGCAGCCTGCTGGTGACCGGCCTGTTCCCGGTGGGCCAGAAAACCGCACTGGTGCTGGTGCTGCTGTTCGTCTTTTCCTATGTGCTGATGGGCGGCACCTACGCCCACGCCTACACCAACACCTTGCAGGGCATCATGATGCTCTGCATCTGCCTGTTCCTGTTCTTCGACGGCTGGCACTGGTTCGAGGGAGCGCCGCTGACGGCCCTCAGGGGAGTCAGTGAGAACTACGCGGCGCCCTTCAATCCCGACAGCGACCTCTATTTCAGCTTTTTCTCGGTGTTCGGTTCGGGTTTCATCATTACCTTTGCACTGATGCTGCAGCCCCATATCCTGACCAAGGTGCTGTACCTGCGCTCGGAGCGGGATATCAGCAAGTTCATCGGCACCACGGCCGTGGTGGGCGGACTGTTTATGCTGATGCTAGTGGTGGGCTTCTATGCGCGGCTCTCGGGTATCGAGGTCGACGCCCAGGACACCGTGGTGCGCGAATACCTGCTGGCGGAATACAGCCGCTCCACTGCGGGGGAGTATGCCCTGGCCTTCATTTTCGTGACCCTGCTGGCGGCGGGCATGAGCACCCTAGACGGTATCCTCGTGGCGCTGTCGGCGATGGTGGTCAGCGATATCGTGATTCCGCTGACCGGGGACCATGAAAAGGGGCTGGCGTGGTCGCGCTACGTCCTGGTGGGGGTTGGCGTCATCGGCCTGCTGCTGGCCTGGAATCCGCCGCCGCTGATCGGCCTGTTTGCCCAGAAAGGGGTCTATGGCCTGGCGGCGGCCTCCGCGGTGCCCATCCTGTTCGGGGTGCTGTACCGGGGGCATATGCCCACCTGGCTGGTGGGCGCGGCCGCGGGCCTCGGGCTCAGCCTGCACCTCTACCTCAACCTGATCGGTGGCGTTGCCAACCCCGCCGTTTCCGCCAGCTACGCCATCATCGTCTCGGTGGCTTTCTCGCTGCTGGCCCTGGTGATCGTTCGGCACAAATCCTGATTGTCGGCACTTGACAATTCAACAGGTGTTGAATATTTTTACCTGAAATTTCAACAATTGTTGAAGTCGAATAACGATAAAAGGTACCCACAATGAGCGCATCCTCTCTCCGTAACCGTCTCGCCGTGGCCGTGGCCCTGGCGTCAACCGCAGCATTTGCTCCCGTTCCCGTCAGTGCCCAGGAAGGCGGCGCTGTACTGGAAGAGATTACCGTCACCGCCAGGCGCCGCGATGAGAGCCTGCAGGAAGTCCCCATCGCGGTCACCGCATTCAGCGGTGAAGCAATGAAACTGCGCGGCATGGCGGATCTGACCGAACTGGCCCAGTCCGCTCCCAGCGTCACCCTGGAACCTTCACGGGCAACCAATACCACGCTGACGGCGTTTATCCGCGGCGTCGGCCAGCAGGACCCGCTGGCAGGCTTCGAGCAGGGTGTGGCCCTGTATATCGATGACGTCTACATCGCCCGTCCCCAGGGCGCGCTGCTGGATATCTACGATGTGGAGCGCATCGAAGTCCTGCGCGGCCCCCAGGGCACCCTGTACGGCCGCAACGCCATCGGCGGCGCCATCAAGTATGTGACGAGCCGCCTGTCGGAAGAGTTTGAAGCCAGTATCCGCGCGTCCTATGGGGAAGAGGACCAGATGGACATTGTCGGTACTGCGTCGGTGCCGATCACCGATACCTTCCGGGTTGGCGGCACCGTGGCGAGCTTCCAGCGCGACGGCTTCGGCGAAAATTTCACGACCGGTGACGACCAGTATGAGAAAGACATTTTCGCCTATCGCCTCAGCGCCGAGTGGGAGCCCAATTCCGACTGGCTGGTGCGCTTTTCCGCCGACCGCACCGAGGACGACACCAACCCGGTCGCCGGCCACCGCCCCTACCCGGCGGTGACCACCGGTGAGCCGTCGCCGAGCGATGTCTGGGATACTTTCGCGGGTGCCTCGGAACAGCCCTCCACCGCCGGTATTGGTGGCGACAACGAGGTGGAAACCGAGGGCTATCACCTCTCCATCGAGTGGGATATCAACGAGTATTTCACGCTGCGTTCCATCACCGCCTACCGCGAGGACGACACCGACTCGGTGATCGACTTCGACAGCCTGCCGCAGATGGACTTCGATGCCCAGGTGATTTACGAGAACGAGCAGACCAGCCAGGAACTGCAGCTGCTGTACTCCGATGAAAAGTGGAATGCCGTGCTCGGCTTCTACTACCTGGACGCGGAAGCCGCGAACGACTTCGACGTGGTGCTGGCCCAACTGGTGCCGGGCACGCCCATTTCCCTGTACACCGGCGGCCAGATCGATACCGAGGCCTGGTCCTTCTTCGGCGACGTCACCTATGACTTCAACGAGCAGTGGTCACTGTCGCTCGGCCTGCGCTACACCGATGACCAGCGTGATGCCGATGTATTCCGTGCCCAGTACGCGGGTATCGGTACCCCGGTGTTTGGCAACGACGACGCCTTCCTGTTGGCCGTGCTCAGCGACTATACGGCGGACGAAACCTACGACAACCTGTCGCCGCGCATCAACGTCACCTACCGCCTGAACGATGACGTGACCTTCTACGGCGGCTACGCCGAAGGCTGGAAAGCAGGCAGCTTCGACCCCCGCGGTTCCAACTTCCTGACCCCGGCGGTGGAAGAGGGCTTCGACGAGGAGACCCTGGACTCCTTCGAGGTCGGCATGAAGGCCGACTGGCTGGGCGGCAAACTGCGCACCAACGTGGCGGTGTTCTACAGCGAATACGACGACATGCAGATCCCGGGCTCCGTCGGCATCGACACGGACGGCGATGACATCAACGATGACTTCGTCGGCACCGTGACCAACGCCGGTGAATCCGAGATTTCCGGCATAGAGATCGAGGCCAGCTGGCTGCTGACCGAGGGGCTCACCGCCCAGTTTGCCTACAGCTACCTGGACGCCGAGATCAAGGAGTGGATTGTCAACGGGGTGGATGTTTCCAACCAGCGTGAAATCCAGAATACCCCGGAAAACATGGCCTTTTTCGGGCTCACCTATGTCACCGATTTCTACGGCGGCACGCTCAACCTGAACGGCAACTGGTCCTACAAGGACGACATCACCCAGTTCGAGATTCCCGCGCCGGACATCGACCAGGATTCCTACAACATGTACAACGCCAGCGCGGTCTGGCTGAGCCCAAACCAGCACTGGTCCCTGGGCCTGCACGGCAAGAACCTGGGTGACGAGGAAATCCGCACCGCGGGTTACTGCTTCGGCTTCACCGACTGCCCGTCAGCGCTGGGCCTCGAGAACAACACGACCGTGTTCTACGCACCGCCGCGGACCTGGACGGCCACCGTGGAGTACTTCTTCTAGGGGTGTCTAACCTGGGGCTGCGCTGCGGCCCCTTTTTTCTCCCCGGGAGGTTCCCTGATGACGACATTTCCGTCGCCTTCCCCGCTGTTGCCTGAAATTCTTGCCCTGCACGGCAAATGGCGCGGCAATAAAGAGGCCGTACTCTGCGACGGCGTGCGGCTGGACTGGGCCGCATTCACGGCAGCCAACCATCGCATCGCCCACGGCCTGATCGGTGCCGATATCCGCCCCGGTGACCGGGTCGGGATCGTCATGTCCAACGGCCTGCCTATGCTGCACAGCCTGCTTGGTGTAATCGCCGCGGGCGCCGTCTGTGTACCCATCAACCTGTCGGTCAGTGACGACGCCATGCTGTCCATGTTGAGTGACGCGGCCGTCTCGGCGCTGATCGTCACCGACGACCAGCTGCCGCGCATCCTTGCACGAGAGGATGACCTGCCCGACAGCCTCAGGCTGAAGCTGACGGAAACACCGCGGGATGCCGGCTGGCAGGCCCTCGAAAGTTTCGTGTCCGGGCAGGACGAGCATTTGCCCGGCCTCGCCATCGGCGACGATTCACCCATCAATATCATCTACTCCTCGGGCACCACCGGCCTGCCCAAGGGCATTGTGCACAGTCACCGCGGGCGCCTCGACTGGGCCTACGACCTGGGCCTCGCCCTGCGCTATCACGGCGGCGCCCGCACCCTGCTCACCATCGGCCTGTACTCGAACATCTCCTGGGTATGCATGCTGTGCACGCTGCTCGCGGGCGGCAGCCTGGTATTGCAGCGCCGCTTCGATGCCCGGGAGTTTATCGATGCGGTCAGCGCCGAGCGGGTCACCCATACCTCAATGGTGCCGATCCAGTTCCAGCGGGTGTTGGAGGCGCGGGACCCGGATCGGGACGACCTGTCCAGCATGCAGGCCATGATGTCCTGCGGCTCGCCCCTGCGGGAGCAGCTGAAGCGGGATATCTTCGAGGTGTTCCCCTGCGGCGTCATCGAGCTGTACGGCCTGACCGAGGGCATCATTACCACCCTCGACCCCGAGGACGCCGAGGGCCGCTGGTCATCCGTGGGTAAACCGCTGATCGGCACCGACATCCGCATCGTCGACGACAACGGCAATGAGGCGGCCATCGGCGAGAGCGGCGAGATCGTCTCCCGCGGCCGAATCACCATGCCGGGTTACTGGCAGCGCGACGACGCCAACCGCGAGGCCAGCCTGGTAGACGCGGCGGGCGTGCAGTGGATACGCACCGGCGATATCGGCCTGCTGGACGATGAGGGTTTCCTCTACATCGTCGATCGCAAGAAAGACATGATCCTGTCGGGCGGGCAGAATATCTATCCCCAGGATATCGAGGCAGTACTGGTGCAACACCCGGCAGTGAACGACGTGGCAGTCATCGGCGCGCCCAGCGCTCGCTGGGGAGAGACGCCCATCGCCCTGGTGGTGCCGCATCCCGGAGAATGTGTCGATTGCCCGGCGCTGCTGGACTGGGCTAACCAGCGCCTGGGCAAGCAGCAGCGCCTGGCAGATGCGCTGACCGTGGAGGAACTGCCCCGCAACCCCAACGGTAAGGTCCTCAAGCGCGAACTGCGCAAGACCTATGCCGACAAGACCTACGACTGAGGTGCACGAGATGGCCGAATACACCGATCTCTACTACCAGAGCCAGGACGGACTCAGGCTCTACGCCCGCGACTATGCGCACCCGTCACCGCGGGCCACCATACTCTGCATGCACGGCCTGACAAGAAACTCCGCGGACTTCGAGGGTATCGCCAATCACCTGGCCGCGGACTACCGCCTGATCGTCGTCGAGCAGCGCGGCCGCGCCAACTCCCAGTGGGATGACAACCACGAGAACTACCAGCCGGCGATCTACGTGCAGGACATGTTCACATTGCTGGAACACCTGGAGCTGGACCGGGTCGTCCTGCTGGGCACGTCGCTGGGCGGCCTGATGTCGATGATCATGACCCTGATGCAGTCCGAGCGCTTCCAGGCCGTGATCATGAACGACATCGGTCCCGTGGTGAACCCGGCCGGCCTGGAACGCATCAAGGATTACGTCGGCAACTCCGGCCCGGTTGCCAGCTGGGAAGAAGCGGTGGCGCAGCAGAAAGGCATCAACGGCAAGGAGTTCCCCGACTTCACCGAGGACCAGTGGATAAGCTTCGTCCGCGCCTTGTACCGCGAAGACGAGAACGGCGTGCCGGTGCTGGCCTACGACCCCGCCATCTCCCGCCCCATGAACGAAGACCAGGACAGCGCCGTCCCGCCGGACCTCTGGCCCGCCTTCGACGCCCTCAAGCCCCTCCCGGCGATGGTGATACGCGGCGTCCTGTCTGACATACTCCACCCAGACTGTGTGGCGGAAATGCAGTCCCGCAAGCCCGACCTGGTGGTCGCCGAAATCCCCAACCGGGGCCACGCGCCCATCCTCGACGAGCCCGATTGCATCGCCGCCATCGATCAATTCCTGGGGGAGGCATTGGCATGAAAACAATGACTGGCACGGCCGCAGCAGCGTTCATGATCCTGGCACTTACCGCCTGCGGCGGCGGGTCCGATGAGGGAAAGATGGAAGAGCCCAAGGGCGTAATTCCCGAACACATGATCGAAGGCATGGAGAAGGCCGATAACGTCGAAAACGTGCTCGATCAAGCCAAGCAAGAACGCCTGGACAAGGCCGACGACCAATAACCTCTCCCTAGTGGCTCCTTCCTGAGCATCAGGGCGAGCCAAACGGGTTGCGGGGAACAATCAGAACGCTGCTTTGAGCCTTCACTGCTGACAGGTGCTTTCTGCGAGGATTGTCTGAATCCCAATTTTCCGCGAAGCGGAAAATGGTTGAGTTCCGCAGCAGCCTGTCAGCAGTGAAGGCTCAGCGTTCGTTCCCCGCAACCCGTTTGGCTCGCGCTGATGCGCGCCCCGGGAAAGAGCCCATTAGAGGTTGGAACAGATTCTTCCGAGACAGCAGCGCGCTAGGCGCGTTCGGGGAGTTCCGGTGCCTGCAGGACGTCGCGTTCGCCGCGCACCACGATGGTGTGGCCGCTGACTTCAACGAAGCCTTCGTTCTCCAGTTTCTTGAGCATGCGCCCCGCCACCTCGCGGGAACAGCCCGCGATGCGCGCCAGTTCCTGGCGTGACACTTTCAGCTGCATGCCGTCCGGATGGGTCAGGGCGGCAGGTTCGCGACAGAGGTCGAGCAGGGCGTTGGTGATGCGGCCGCGGGCGTCGACGAAGGCCAGGTCGTGAAGCTTGCGCGTGGTCTGGGTCAGGCGTTCGGCCATCTGGGAGCCGATGTGGTAGAGGATGTCCGGGAACTCTTCCTTGAGACTCTGGAAGGCGTCGTACTTGATCTCGGCGACTTCGCACTCGGTCTTGGCCTGCACCGTCGCGTAGCGCACCTTGGCTACCCGTTTATAGAGGCCCATCTCGCCGAAGAAATCCCCGGCGTTGACGTAGTTGAGGATGAGATCCTGGTCGTCTTCGCTCTTGATGCTGATGGCCAGGGTGCCGTCGAGCACAAAGAACATCGACTCGCTGGGCTCGCCGGCCTCAACGATAATGCTGCGCGCCTTGAACCGATGGCGCTCACAGTTCTCTAGAAAGCGCTCCAGGTTCGGGAGCGAATCGCGTATCTGGGGGCTGATCAATGCGACACTTCTCGTCGTCCTTATTACGGCTAGTGTAAAGCTCTTGCGGCGCGCTAACCAGTGCTATGATGACCCGAAATTTGCCCCCTATTGGTCACCCGCCGCTCCGCACGTGGTGACATTCTCCGGAAAACTCAGCATGTCGCACAGCGTCCTTGGTATCCATCACATCAATTTCCTGGTCAGGGACCTGGACCGCGCCGAGGTCCGCTATCGCGAGTTGCTGGGCGCGGGACCTGCGATTCGGGAATCCCTGCCGGGCCGCGGGGTGGAAACCGCCCGCTTCCGGGTGGGGGAAAGCTGGCTGGTGCTGGTGCAGCCGACCGGGGACGAGGGTGAGCCCGCCCGCCTGCTGCGCGAGCAGGGCGAGGGTTTCATGCTGCTGTCCTTCGCCGTCGATGACCTGGACGCCGCCCGCGACAGCCTCGGCAATGACCTGGGTGCAGAGCGCCGAGGGCTCGAAGGCTGGCGGATTGCGGACGTCTCCGGCGATGTGCTGCTGCAACTGACGGAAGCCGGGGAGGGCTGAGATGGACCTTGAGCGCAACAGCCAGGGACTGGGCCAGCGCCCGGCCCTGGTCCTGGTGGATATGATCAACGGTTTCACGGACCCCGCCTGCCCCCTGGGCTCCGACTGCCCCGGCGTGGTGGCCGCCAATGCCGAGCTGCTGGCGCTGTTCCGGGAGCGGGACCTGCCGGTGTTCTTCACCACCGTGGTGTATCACGGCGAGGAGCAGGCCCAGGTGTTCCGCGGGCGCCTGCCGGCGCTCAATGTGCTGGAACCGGGTTCCCACTGGGTAGAGGTCGACCCAAAGCTTGCGCCCGTCGACGGTGAGGCAGTGATCGAAAAGCAGTGGGCCAGCGCATTCTTCGGGACGGATCTCGCCGACCGGCTCCGGGCGGCGGGTGCGGACTCGCTGGTGGTCACCGGGCTCACTACCAGCGGCTGTGTGCGCGCCACCGTGGTGGACGGATTGCAGCACGACTACCCGGTGCTGGTGCCGCGGGAGGCGGTGGGAGACCGCAACCCGGAGGCCCACGACGCCAATCTGTTCGATATGAACGCCAAATACGCGGATGTCGTGGACCTCGCCGAGCTGCGCCGTCAGCTTGGCGCTGGTTGAACTTTCTTCAAAAAAATTGCATTTCTGCTGGTCTGAAAGCAGGTTTTGGGCGTAATGTTCAACACCTGTTCACCTTTTCAGGGGCCATAACAATGCAAAGAAGCATCATTTCAGGGGCGGTTGCGGCCGCACTAGTGGGTTCAACCCTCGCCGTACCACAGCTGGCATCCGCGCAGGACGCGATGCTGGAGGAAATCGTGGTCACGGCCCGGAAGCGCGCAGAGAGCCTGCAGGACGTGCCGATCGCGGTGACCGCGTTCACCGCCGCACAGATCCAGGATGCCGGTATCGAGCGTCCCCAGGATTTCATCGCCATGACGCCCAACGTCAGCATCGTGGACACCGCCAACGCCGGTGACACCCAGGTGACGATCCGCGGCCAGTACTCCACCCGCGATTCCGAGGCCGCTTACGCCTACGTGCTGGACGGGGTGCTCATCACCAACCCCAACGGCTTCAACGGCGAGCTGTTCGACATCGAGCAGATCGAAGTGCTGAAAGGCCCCCAGGGCGCATTGTACGGACGGAACGCGTCTTCCGGCGCGATTCTCGTCAACAGCAAGCGCCCGACCAACGAGTTCGAGGGCCGCGTCATGGGTGGCGTCGGTGACGACGACCTGCTCCGGGGCCAGGCCATGATCTCGGGCCCGCTCATCGAGGACCAGCTGTTCGGCCGCCTGACCTTCAACTACCGTGAGACCGACGGTCAGTTCGAGAACGACTTCACCGGCGAGAACGACGCCATCAACTACCTGGAAGAGACCAACGTCCGCGGCCGCATGATCTGGGAGCCGAACGAGCGTTTGAGCGTGGATACCCAGCTTGCCTACCGCGACGTGGATGCTGGCGCGATCAACTTCAACGCCACCTTCGCCCTGCCGGGCGCGGCGGCGTTTATCGGCAACCCGGACCTGAACAAGGACGTCAACGACACGGACTTCAAGTTCATCTTCAATGTGGACGGCGAGAACGAGCAGGAGAACACCTTCTTCTCGGTCAAGCTCGACTACGAGATGGATTTCGGCACGGTCACCGTGATCGGCGCCTACGACGACCTGGAAGAATCGCTGATCTCCGACGGCACCAGCGCCGCCTTCGGTGGTTATTCCCTGGGTGCCCCGGAATCCCAGAGCGCCTGTATCGACAGCTACAACAGTTTCGATACCTCGCTGCTGACGAGCCCCTTCTACGCTATCCAGGACGGCAACCCGCCCGGCACCTACCTGGACGACCTGGGTATCCTCAATGGCCTGTTGCCGCCCTATTCGCCGACCACCTGCGACGGCTACCAGTACCAGGAGCGCAACCAGGAGAGCACCTCCCTGGAAATTCGCCTGACCTCCAACGAGGAAGGCTCAATTCGCTGGGTAGCGGGCCTGTACTACGCGGATATCGAGCGCGAAGTGGTGGTGGCCTACGGCGCCGACCTCGGCCTCGGCTTCCAGCAGCAGCCCTACGTGCCGCCGACAGGCCCCAACCCCACCGACCTGCTGTTCTGGGATGACTTCGACACCGAGGTGATTGCCGGTTTCGGCCAGATCGAGATGGACGTGGGCGAGAAGGGTGAACTGGCCCTGGCCATCCGTTACGACGAGGAAGACCGCGAGGTCTCCAACAAGGTGCCGAATGTCCTGAACGCGCAAATCTTCGGCCTGTTCGGGCAGGCGCCGATCAACCCGGCTTACGACGGCTCCCTCACCGACACCATCCCCGACCGGGATGAGACCTTCGACGAGTGGCAGCCCAAGATCAGCTACACCCACGCCTTTACCGAAGAGCTCAGCGCCTACGGCACCTACGGCCGCGGTTTCCGTTCCGGTGGCTTCAACAGCATCGGCAGCGAGGCGACGGTCAACGGCACCTTCGGCACCTACCCGACGGCGCCTCTGAACGTTCGCGACGAGTTTGACAAGGAAGTCACCGATACCGTGGAGATCGGCATCAAGTCCCAGTGGTTGGATAACCGTCTTCGCATCAACGCCGCCGCGTTCTACACGGAGATCGACGACTACCAGTTCTTCAACTTCTTCGCCGGTCCCTTCGGCCTGCTGCGGGTCGTGACCAACATCGATGAAGCGGAGATCTGGGGCGCCGAGATCGACTTCGCCTGGGCCATCAACGAGTACTTCACGGCTGATGGCGGATTCGGCTTCGTCGATACCGAGATCAATGAGAACAGCAACCGGCCCTACACCGAGGGCAACGACCTGCCCTATGCGCCGGAGTCCAACGGCAACCTGGGCGTGCAGTTCCGCACGCCGGTCTTTGGAGACCTGGAGTTCACGGCCCGCGTCGACTACCAGTACGTCGGCACCACCTGGTTCCACTCGGTTCAGGAAAACGAAACGGTGAACTTCTTCACCGACCTGTCTGGAGTGTATGGCGTGCCCGGCTTCGGTTTCGGCACCAGCGAGTACTCCCGCACGGAGCGCGACGATTACTTCACCATCAATCTTCGCGCCGGACTGGCCGCTGAGAACTGGTCGGTAATGGCCTGGAGCCGCAATGTCACCGACGAGGACTACCTGGAAGAAGTGATCCCGGCGCCTGAGTTTGGCGGTTCCTTCAACCACCCGAACCCGGGTCGCGTCAGCGGCGTGGACTTCACCTACATGTTCTGAGTTTCATTACCCCTGCTTAAAGGGCCCTTCGGGGCCCTTTTTTTATATGCGCTCCCTCTGGTCGCTCGGGCTCAGGGCTGAATTCCTGCGGAATTGCGCTGCCTCAAGGTAATTTCCTTCTTCCGGGTCCAAAGTAGAACGTCCCCGGGTGGGCCGGGCGGAGAGCGCTATGAAGGGACAGCAAACGGTGATGCTGGACGGCAATGAGGCCGCGGCACGCATTGCCCATCTCCTCAACGAGGTGGCGGCCATCTACCCGATCACGCCGGCGTCGCCCATGGGCGAACACGCCGACGACTGGAGCGCCGCGGGGGTGACCAACCTGTGGGGTGTCTGCCCCGACGTCATCGAGATGCAAAGTGAGGCGGGGGCCGCCGGGGCGATCCATGGCGCCCTGCAGGCGGGGAGCCTGGCCACCACGTTTACCGCCTCCCAGGGCCTGCTGCTGATGCTGCCCAATATGTTCAAGATTGCCGGCGAGCTGACCCCCACCGTGATTCACGTGGCGGCGCGTTCCGTGGCGACCCATGCCCTGTCCATTTTCGGCGACCACAGTGACGTGATGGCCGTGCGCAGTGCGGGTTACGGCATGCTTTGCTCGAACTCCGTGCAGGAAGCCCTGGATTTTTCCTTTATCGCCCAGGAGGCCAGCCTGCGCGGACGGGTGCCCATGCTGCACTTCTTCGACGGCTTCCGCACGTCTCACGAGGTGAGCAAGGTGCAGATGCCGGACCAGGAACTGCTGCGTACCCTGATCGACCAGGCGGCCGTGGATGCGCACCGGGCGCGGGCCATGACGCCGGAGAATCCCGTGCTACGGGGCAGCTCCCAGAATCCCGATGTCTTCTTCCAGGCCCGCGAGGCCATCAACCCGGTCTACGAGGCCTTCCCGGGCATCGTCCAGCAGGTCATGGATCAGTACGGCGAAGCCACGGGCCGTCACTACAAGCTGTTCGACTATATCGGTGACCCCGAGGCCGAGCGGGTGCTGGTCATCATGGGCTCCGGTGCCGAAACCGTGCGGGAAACCGTGGAATGCCTGGCGGAGCGCGGCGAGAAGGTGGGCATGCTGGCCGTGCGCCTGTTTCGCCCCCTGAATGGCGCCACCCTGGTGGCAGCGCTGCCCGATTCGATGAAAGCCCTGGCGGTCATGGACCGCACCAAGGAACCCGGCGCCGACGGCGAGCCCCTGTACAAGGACGTGCTGGCAGCGCTGGCGGAGTACCGGGACGGACCGATGCCTACAGTCTGCGGTGGCCGCTACGGCCTGTCCTCCAAGGAATTCACCCCGGCCATGGTGGCGGCGGTGTACGACATGCTTGCCTCCGATTCCCCCCGGCGCCGGTTTACGGTCGGCATCAACGACGACGTCAGCAAGCTCAGCCTGGGCTGGGATGACAGCTTCCGCAGCGGTGCCCACGCCGACAGCGTACAGGCCCTGTTTTATGGCCTCGGCTCCGACGGCACGGTGAGCGCCAACAAGAACTCCATCAAGATCATCGGCGAGCAGACAGACCTGTACGCCCAGGGCTACTTCGTCTACGACTCGAAGAAATCCGGCGCCGTGACGATTTCCCACCTGCGCTTCGGCCCGCGGCCGATCCACTCCGCCTACCTGGTCGAGGACGGCGACGCCAATTTTGTCGCCTGCCACCAGCCGGTGTTCCTGGAGCGCTACGACATGCTCGAGAAGGCGGCCCCCGGCGGCACCTTCCTGCTGAACACGGACGCCGCGCCTGAGGACGCCTGGGAAAGCCTGCCGCGCAATTACCAGCAGCACATCCTCGACAAGGGGCTGAAGTTCTTCGTGATCGACGCCTACAAGGTCGCCGCCAATGCCGGCATGGGCAAGCGCATCAACACCATCATGCAGACCTGTTTCTTCGCCATCGCCGGCGTGCTGCCGAAGGACGAGGCCATCGCTGCCATCAAGCAGGCGGTAGAGGACACCTACGGCCGCAAGTCGCGGCGCATCGCCGCCATGAATCGGGATGCCATCGACGCGGCGCTGGCAGAGCTGCACGAGGTGCCGGCGGGCGGCAAGGTCGAGAGCACGGTCGAAAGCGGTATCAGCATTTCCGGGGACGCGCCGGACTTCGTCAAGCGCGTCACTGCCGAGATCATCGCCGGCCGCGGCGACCTGATCCCGGTCAGCGAGTTCCCGCTGGACGGCACCTGGCCCACCGGTACCGCAAGCTTCGAAAAACGCAACCTGGCGCTGGAGATCCCGGTCTGGGAGACGGACCTGTGCACCCACTGCGGCAAATGCGTCTTTGTCTGCCCCCACTCGGCAATTCGCTCCAAGGCCTTCCCGGATGGGCTGTTGTCCGATGCGCCTTCCACGTTCAAGAGCCTGCAGATCAAGGGCAAGGATTTTCCCCAGGGCGTGCACATCAGCTACCAGGTTGCCCCGGAGGACTGCACCGGCTGCACCCTTTGCGTCGATATCTGCCCGATCCGGGACAAGAGCAACGCCAGCCGCAAGGCCCTGAACATGGCGCCGCAGCCGCCGCTGCGCGAGGCGGAGGCTGAGAACTACGCCTACTTTGAATCACTGCCGGAATACGATCACGCCGACATCAAGCTCAACACGATGAAGGGCTCGATGCTGCTGGAGCCCCACTTCGAGTTTTCCGGGGCCTGCGTGGGCTGCGGCGAGACGCCCTACGTGCGCCTTGCCAGCCAGCTGTTCGGCGATCGCATGATTGTCGCCAACGCCACCGGCTGCTCCTCCATCTACGGCGGCAACCTGCCGACCACACCCTGGCGCGCCAATGCCGAGGGCAGGGGGCCCGCCTGGAACAACAGCCTGTTCGAGGACAACGCCGAGTTCGGCCTCGGCATCCGTGTGGCGATAGACAACCAGCGCCACCGGGCCCGGGATATCGTGGACCAGCTGCGCGATCAGCTCAGCGACGGTCTCGCCCAGGCCATACTGGACTGCGAGGAATCCAACGAGGCGGAAATCCACGAGCAGCGCACCCGGGTAGCACAGCTGAAGGAAGAGCTTGCCGGGGTCGATCATCGGCTGGCCGCCAACCTGCAGCCCCTGTGCGACAGTCTCTGCCATCGCAGCGTATGGATCATGGGCGGCGACGGCTGGGCCTACGACATCGGCTTCGGTGGCGTTGACCACGTACTGGCCTCCGGCCGCGACGTGAATATCCTGGTGCTGGATACCGAGGTTTACTCCAACACTGGCGGCCAGACCTCCAAGGCGACGCCGCGAGGGGCAGTGGCCAAGTTCTCCGCGGCGGGCAAGGGTACCGGCAAGAAGGACCTGGCGCGTATCGCCATGGATTATGAGGACGTCTACGTGGCTCACGTGGCCTACGGCGCCAAGGACACCCAGACCCTGAACGCCTTCCTTGAAGCGGAGAGCTACCCGGGCACCTCGCTGATCATTGCCTACTCACCCTGTATTGCCCACGGCGTGGACATGTCCAACAACCACCGCCAGCAGAACCTGGCGGTGAACAGCGGCCACTGGCCCCTGTTCCGCTTCGACCCGCGGCGGGAGCGCAAACCCCTGAAGCTGGATTCAAAGCCGCCGTCCATTCCCTACCGGGAGTTTGTCGAGTCCGAAACCCGCTTCGGTATGCTCTGGTACGCGGAGCCCGGTCGCGCCGAGGCGCTGCTGGCCCAGGCGGAGGAGGATGTCAGGGAGCGCTACCACCGCTACCAGCAGCTGGCGGACCTGGACTGGTCGATGGAAGAAGAGGAGGAAGGCTGACATGGCAGATCTTCGCAGCAAGTATCTCGGCCTGGAACTGAAGAACCCGCTGGTCGCTTCGGCCTCGCCGCTCAGCAAGGAGCTGGACAGTGCGCGCCACCTGGAAGATGCGGGTGTGTCGGCGCTGGTGATGTACTCGATGTGGGAGGAGGACCTGCTGGCGGAGGAGCGCCAGTACGAGCGGTTCATGCACCACCAGGCGCTGGGGCATGGCGAGGCCTCGTCCTTTCTCCCGCCCCAGCCGGAATTCCAGTCCAGTCTCGACCAGTACTTGGAGCAGCTGCAGTCCCTGAAGGCGCACCTGGATATCCCGGTGATCGCCAGTCTCAACGGTGTCAGCGAGGAGGGCTGGGTCGGCTACGGCCGCGACCTGCAGGATGCGGGCGCCGATGCCCTGGAGATCAACGTCTACTACATCGCGGCGGATCACGAGGAGAGCGCGATGGAGGTGGAGCGTCGCTACCTGGATGTGCTGGCGCACCTGGAAGACGCGGTCTCAATTCCAGTCTCTATCAAGCTGTCGCCGCAGTTTTCCTCGCCCGTGCATTTCGGCCACCATCTGCACCAGGCGGGCGCCGACGGGCTGGTCATCTTCAACCGCTTTTACCAGAGTGACATCGACCTGGAGACGCTCTCGGTCGAGCCACGCCTGGAACTGTCCGACCCCTACGAATCCCTGCTGCGGATTCGCTGGGCCGCCATCCTGCGCGGCGCCCTGGATATCGACATTGCCGTGACCGGCGGCTTCCACCGCTCACAGGACATCATCAAGGCACTGCTGGTGGGCGCCAACGCGGTGCAGCTCTGCAGTGTGCTGCTGACTCACGGGCCGGACATTGTCCCCGAGCTGATCAATCAAGTTGAACAATGGTTGGACGACAATGAGTACGAATCCGTGAGCCAGATGCAGGGCAGCCTTAGTCATCGCAACGCTGCAGACCCCGCGGCCTTTGAGCGCGAGAGCTATCGCGCGGTGTTGGACAGCTTCACACCACCCCCCGGCGTGCGCTACTGATCTACGAGTGGTCACTAGCGCAATTTTTCCCCCAACGAGAAATTTCTCAACTACCTTTCCTATGACTGAGCTGCGAGAAAGCTGCGCTCTTCGGCAGTAGCTACAGGAAGGACTGTGGGTTCGCTCTCCCGCCGAGCCCTACAACAACAAGGAAGGGGATTCCCATGAACGTGTTGCGAGTTGTATCCGTCGCCCTGGCGGCGTTGGCGCTGTCTGCGTGCAAAATCGAAATCGAGATGCCCGAGAAGGGCGGTACCGTGCGCTCGGAAAACTACGTGGCCGAGGCCGGCGAGACCGTGGTGATCGACGTCACCGACACCAGCTTTGACCAGACCTTTGTGGTCGAGCCCGCGCCCGGCTACGAGTTTGTCGGCTGGCGCCGGGCGAAGAATCACTTCTGCGGTAACAGCACCGCGCCCTGTTCCCTGGCGACTACACAGGGGTTCGAGGAAGGTCTGACGGCCGCCATCCTCGCTTCGGATCGGGTGTTCTTTATCGCTCCCCAGTTCCAGTGCGCCGTGGACGAGAGCGGCCAGCGCCCGGAAACCTGTGACAGCGTTGAGAAAACCATCAGCGGGCAGGTAACCGATGGCCCGATTGCGAACGCTACCGTCACCATCACAGTGGGAACCCAGACAATCCAGGTCCAGGCGGACGCCAACGGCTTCTACAGTGTCGAAGTGTCCACCACGCAGCTGGACGCCCTGGTCAAGATTGAAGCCACCGGCACCAGCGCTTCAGGCCAGGACGTCGAGTTCGTGTCGCTAGTGGGATCCTTTGAGAACCTGGACCTTGGTGAGGAGCAGGACGTTACCAACGTGACGACCGCCAGCTTCGTACTGACCGTCGATGCTAACGGCGGCGAAGAGCCTGCCACCCTGGGTGAGCTGCAAGCGGCGGAATCCTCGGTAGACGGTGATGCGGTTGTTGAACTGGCGGCGGTCATCAAGCTGATCGTGGACGATCCCACCTATGACCTTCCGGAGGGTTTCGATGGCCTGCTTGAGTTTGTCAGCGACGATTCTGCGGTAGATGAATTTATCGCCGAGGTCGAGGCGGGCGATGAGGGTGCGGTTGACGAAACGGAAGACGAGATCATCAACGACGATACCCTGGTCGAGGAAATTGTCGAGGGATCCCTGCCTCCGCGCTACTACGTGGTGCCCACGGCGAACCCGGGTTACCTGGCTCGCCAGGGTTCCATCCTGGAATTCGACACGGGCAGCCGCTTCACCTTCTCCTATACCTTTGACGCGAGCGGGCGCGGCACCCAGGGTAATGTTCTGACTGGCGTGGTCGAAGGTGTCCTGCAGGATGACGGCGACACCATTGTTATTACGGACCTGGTATCCGCGAGTATCGCCGGCAATCCCTTCACCATCAGCAACCCCGGCATTCGCGCCAACAATGCCAACGATGATCCGGTGATGAGTCTCTCGGGCAATACGCTGGACTTCTGGATCTGTCCCGCGGGATTCACGGGCGAATTTCGTGGCGGCGGCGATTGCTCCTTCGGCGCGGACGGCGGCTTCCTGGTCTCCACTGCATTCGAGTTGGTCGACGAGGTAGGCGGCACGTCGCTGGCAGGGAACCCTGGTTTGAGCGATGAGTTCGCGGATGGCGATCCACGCTACCGGGATTTCGATGTCGCCGTGAATGGCAGCAACTGGAGCGCCACGGCCCAGATGGAAAACAATACCGGACGTCAGCTCAGCTACGACAGCAGTGTAGGTACGTCGACCAACCAGAGCTTCACCTGGGAGCTGGCCGATGGCCGACTGGTGCTGACCTACGACCAGCCGGTCGTGCGGACCAACTTCCCGGTAGTGTCGACGGATATCGCTACACAGGAGCAGGTGGACCTGCTGACCAACGCAGGCCTCATCCAGGTGCAGCAGTACATCTCTACGACCCAGGTTGTGTATACGCTGGTCAATGACGGCGCGCTGGTGGACCTCATGTCCTTCGAGGAAACCACTGAGCTTAGCTACGACCCCATCGACCTGGGCGACCAGGTAGTGCAGCTCGCGGGCGGGTCGGAGCTGTCCACGGGTACCACGACCTTCAGGTCCAGTGACAACGTCGAGACGACGCCATTTGTCGCCACCTGTGGTGGCAACAACGGCGCGGTCTGCGTGCCCGGCACCTGGGGTGCAAGCTTCCGCTATACCCCTGGCCCTGGATTCGGCGGTGAATTCCCCGTCGGGGACTGGGCAGACGTGGTGACCTTTGCCAGTGACGGCACCGCTACCAGTTTTCTTACAGGGGCTGCCGCCAGCTGGCGCGTCACAGACAGCGGCAAGCTGGTCATCGAATACAACGATGGCTGGATCCAGACGGTGACCATTCTCGACGAGCGAGGCAGCGAGTACGGCGTGCTCAAGGAATTCAGCAATGGGGGCGAGCGGTTCGCAGACTATTCCTTCTACGTGAAGGCAGATACGCCGCTGGTGTTTACCGAGAGCTTCCTGCCGAATGCGCCCGGGAAATACTGGAGCGGTGAGGTGAACAACTGGATACCGGGCGCACTGGAATCGAACGGCCAACCCACGGTGCCCAACACGTTTGGCTGGAGCTTCGGTTTCGACGACTTCGGCGGCTTTGGTTTCAATGAGTTCGCCGTTGAGCCAGGACCGGAGCTCGTGCAGTCATTCGTCGGCTGGGAAGTGGAGGACAACATCCTTTACATAGACCGTGGCGAAGGCGTTTTTCGCCTCTGGTTGCCAATCAGCGCTACGGTCGTCGGGGGAGCCCGGCAGATCTACGTGGTAGAACTGCAGTATTTCGAGGACCTGATGGCAATCCCGCCGCGGATCAATATCCAGCTGGAGCGCGAACGCCGCGACGACTACGTCAACTCGTTTGTTGATCCCTAGGGGACATGCGCTCGATCAGTCGTCCTCGGTAAAGACCGCGACACCGCCGCCCGCATCCATTACGAATACGATGGGGCGGCAGCAGACCTGGCAGTCCTCGATGTAGGACTGCCCGGCTTCTGAAGGATCCAGCAGCACCCCGTTGGGTTCCCCGCAGTAGGGGCAGTAGATGGTGCTCTCGCTCAGGCCTTCCATCTATTCCTGTGGGCGCATGCCGTCGAACAATTCGATGAAGACCCTGGCATAGGCCTCGCTGATGGCAGCAACTGCAGCATCGGCGTTCCAGCGATCAAGGTCGGCAGTCTGCCGGATAACCAGCGAGACATCGTCATTCTTGCCGCGGTAGTACAGGCAGGACAGGTAGACCTCGGCGCTGTCGGCGCCGTTTTCCACGAGGTTGAACGCGCGTACCTCGCAGACCAGCTGGCGCTGCCCCAACTTGTGATGATGGCCGGACTGCACGGCAAAGCCCGCGCATTCAAGGTCCTGCGCCAGGCGCTGTTCCAGCAGGGGGCCCACCTCGTCCGCCCAGCGCACGCCGCCCAGGTAGGTCAGCTCGCCACTGTTGGCGTTGCGACGGGCGACGCGATCGTTGTCGAGACCGGCATTGACGCTGACAACGCTCAGCGCCAGGGGTTCGCCTCCCACGTCGCAGCTGCGCTCGGGACCGCTCAACAGGTAGCGGGACACGGTGGGTGCATCGCTGCCCGGCAGGGTCATGCAGGCAGGCAGCAGGCCAATCAGGGCCAGGGCAAGCATTCTATTCACGACTGATCTCCACTTCGCGGACGTTTTCACCGTACAGCAACGCACCCGGCTCATCGTTGATATTGCCGAGCAGCTGGTTCAGCTCCTGCAGGGTTGCTGCAAGATCATCCGTAAGACCGACCAGGGTAGGTAAATCCTTGGCGAGCAGAGACTGAATTTCCTCACTGTTCTCTCCCAGCGTCAGCGCCACCTGGTCCGTGGCGGACTGCAGTGACCGGCCTGCATTCGCCACCGCGGGCAGGACCTCGGTGTCGAGGCGCTGCGCCACGGACTGGAAGTCGGGCAGCGCGGTTTCCAGCTGCCCGCTGACACGGTTGGCGCTGGCCATGAGGCCGTCGATGTCGTCGCTGGCTGCCGCCAGGTTGGCCGAGAGGGTGCGCAGCTGGCTGATGGACACACTCAGGTCTTCTGCAGTCTGGTCGCTTAACAGGCCGTCGAGGCGCGTCAGCGTGTTCTCCACGGACGTGGTGATGCGCCCGGCAGACCCCGCGAGCTGGCTGAACAGTGACGGGTAACCCGGAATAACGCCCTCAGGCACCTCAAAGCCGGGATTTTCGTTGGAGCGGGACCGCAGCTCGATGACCGAAAGACCGGTGATGCCCTGCGCCTCCAGCAGGGCCACCATGCTGCCGGCGGGCGGAAGCGCTTCCTTGCTGCCGAATATCACGTCGACCCGGCCCGGGTAGTCTCGACTGAGGCTGATGGACCTGACCCGTCCTATGGGTACGCCGAGGTAGCGCACCTCGCTGCCGATGGACAGGCCGCTGACCGAGCCGTCGAACAGGATGGCACGCTCGGTCCCCATCTTGTCGGGGTCGGGACCCTGTATCCAACGGTAGAACAGCACCAGGGCCAGCAGGGTGATGGCCACAAACGTGGCCACCATGATGATGCGAGCGTTGCGTTCCATCTACGTGGCTCCTGTTCCCTGGGCGCCCCCGGCGGTTGCAGCGGTGTCATGCGAGCCCCGTGCGGCGCGCCCGCGCACGCCGCCGAAGTAGCTGCGAATCCACGGGTGGGGGTGGTGAATGACCACGTCGGTGAGGTCGGCGATGACCTGCTTGTCCACCAGCACCGCCAGCCGGTCGCAGATCGTCAGCAGCGAATCCATGTCATGGGAGATCATCACCACGGTGAGTTTCAGGTGCTCCCGCAGATAGAGAATCAGCTGGTCGAATTCCGCGGCGCTGATGGGGTCGAGGCCCGCGGTGGGCTCATCCAGGAAAACTACCTTCGGCTCTGTTGCCAGCGCTCGCGCCAGTCCCGCGCGCTTGATCATGCCGCCGGACAGCTCGGCCGGGTACTTGTCAAAGGCCTCTTCCTTGAGCCCCACCATCTTCAGCTTCAGTCGGCCCAGTTCCGCGGCGAATTCCTTGCTGATATTGGTGTTCTCGATGATGGGCGCGACCACGTTTTCCAGCACGGTCAGTCCGGAAAACAGTGCGCCGCTCTGGAACAGCACGCCCCAGCGGGGGTGGCAGGCATTGAGGTAGCCCTCGCCATTGTCCTTGCAGGTAATGTCGCCGCCGAACACCTTTACATCGCCTTCGGTGGGCGTGTGCAGGCCCAGCATGGTGCGCAGCAGTACCGACTTCCCGGTGCCTGAACCGCCGACAATGCCGAGGATCTCGTTTTCAAAAATGGTCAGGTTGATGCCGTTGTGCACCGTATGGGTGCCAAAGCGATTGACCACGTTCCTGACTTCGATAATCGGGTTGCCGCTCACCAGCCCAGCTCCGTGAAGATGATGGAAAAGATCGCGTCGACCGCGATCACCATGAAGATGGATTCTACAACGGCGCTGGTGGTGTTGCGCCCGACCGCATCGGCGGAAGGCGCCACGAAGTAGCCGCGATAGGTGCCGATCGAGCCGATCATCAGGGCAAAGAAGGGCGCCTTGATCAGTCCGACCTTGAAGTGGGTGAGCGGGTCCAGGCCCAGGAACCGCTCCACCACCAGCGGGAAGGGAATATCCAGCATGCCCACGGCGATAACCAAGGTGCCAAGCAGGCCGGCGATGTCGGCGACAAACGTCAGCAGCGGCAGGCAGATCACCAGGGCCAGCATGCGCGGCAGCACCAGCGCTTCAAAGGGGTCGATGCCCATGGTCTCCATGGCGCTGATTTCCTCGTTGAGCTGCATCACGCCGATTTCCGCGGCAAAGGCGCTGCCGGAGCGGCCGGCGACGAGGATGGCGGTCAGCAGTCCGCCCATCTCGCGCATGATCGAGATGGATACCAGGTCCACCGTGAAAATCTGGGCGCCGAACTGGCTCAGCTGGGACTGGCTCTGGAAGCCCAGCACCATGGACACGAGAAACGCCATGAGCGCGACGATGGCGATGGCGTTGACGCCGGCGTCCTGGATATGACGTGCGGTGGCAACCCAGCGGAAGCGGCGGGGCTGGACGGCGGTGGCGACGATGCCGGCGCTGACCGAGACGAACCACAGGTAGCGCTCGCGGCTCTCCTTGAGCAGTCCCGCCAGCGAATGGGTGAGGCCGCGCGTGAATTGGGTGACCCAGGGCACCGGGGGCGGCGCCTTGGTGGCCTGCTCCATGGTGACCACATCGCCGATGAACTTGAGGTGCTCGGCACGAAAGCCCGAGT
This sequence comes from Halieaceae bacterium, assembly GCA_965601975.1. Taxonomy (GTDB): domain Bacteria; phylum Pseudomonadota; class Gammaproteobacteria; order Pseudomonadales; family Halieaceae; genus JANQIO01. The sequence goes on along the minus strand of OZ271856.1, from coordinate 4,409,111 downwards.
AGTTCGCGGTGAAGCCGTTTTTCTTCAGGGTCTCGCCGGTGCGATAGAGCAGCCAGGCGCCGGACAGGTCGAAGTTGCGCAGGCCGCCGCAGCTGAACTCGATGTTCTTCACCGGGATCCGGTGTAGTCCCAGGTCTTCGATGATGCCCTCGAGTTCAGACAGGTTGAGAATGGTCCAGTCGCCGCGCAGGGCAAACTCCGCCCGGTCGGCGCCCACCGAAAAGCGGTAGTAGTCGGACTCGATCGCACTGGCCTGGGCCAGGCTGTCATCGCCTGTGTCCTGAATCGTGGTCATCCGCAGACTATAGACCAGAACCCGGGAGTGCACGGCATGTTGTGGTGGCAGGCAACGCAGTTATACTCCACGTTTTTCAGGAACCTGAACATTAATGAGTACGCTGATTCCGCTGGGACCCACCCTGACCGGTACCGTCGTGGTGCCGGACCTGGCGGCGAGCGTGGCGGCGTACACGGAGCACCTGCACCTCTCGGTACTGGAAGAGGGCGAGGTCTCGGCGGAGCAGGCCCTGCTCTGGGGTAAGCCCCGCCTCGAGGGCAGCCCCTTTGCCATCCTTGAATCCTCTACAGGCTACCCCTGGATACGTTTTATCGGTATTCCCGGACTGTTGCCGGCGCAGCCCTTCCGCGAACTGGGCTGGATGGCCCTCGAAGTCCTGGTGCAGGATGTGCGCGAACTGGCGAAGGAGCTGGCGGATTCGCCCTTCGAGATCGTCCGCGAGCCCACCGCCGGCGGCAACACGCGCGGCATGCAGGTCGTGGGTCCCGCCGCGGAAGTGCTGTACCTGACCCAGGTGGTCCGACCCGAGAAGCCCTTCGACATCCCCCGCGCCCGTGCGCCCGTGGAGCGGCTGTTTACCCCGGTGAGCGCCTGCCTGCGGCGCGATGAAGGCCTGTCGGTCTACAGCCGCCTTGGCGCCAAGCGCAGCTGGCGATTCGATACCACCATCGGCAGCGTCAATCGCGCGCACGGACTCGATGCTTCCCTGAAACACCCTGTTGCTACTGTTCAACTGGCGGACCAGAGCATGGTGGAAATCAACCAGCTGGGCATGAACCGTTCCCGGCCGCCCAGCGAGGGGCTGCTGCCCGCGGGAATCGCCATGGTGAGTTTCCTGGTCGACAACCTGGACAACATCGGCCTGCAGACTATATCGCCGGCCCGGTCCCTACCGGGTTCACTGTATGGTGGCCAGCGGGTAGCCGCCTGCCGCGGTGCGGCGGGCGAGCTGTTGGAGTTGATCGAGGCCGGCTAGGCGACCGCGGCGGCCGCCCGGTTGGCCAGCTCGTTCAGGGCGCTGAAGTCGGTCTTGCCACTGCCCAGCTTGGGAATGTCGTCGACCCTGATGACCACAGAGGGGACCATCAGCGGGCTGACGCCGGCGGCGACCATCTGCTCGCGCAGGTTCGCTTCCAGCGATGCGCTGGTGACCAGCATGATGACCTTCTCGCCCTTGCGGGCGTCCGGCACTGCCGCGGCGGCCAGGTCGTCCTCCGTGTCCGCTGGCAGCAGGTTGCGGGCCTGTTCTTCCACCGCGCCCAGGCTGACCATCTCGCCGCCTACCTTGGCAAAGCGCGAGTAGCGATCGACGATGAACAGGAAGCCCTCGGGGGTGAGATGGCCCTTGTCGCCGGTGATGTACCAGCGCATGCCGTCCTCTTCGAAGATAACCTCATGGGTCTTTTCCTCGTCTTCGAGGTAGCCCAGCATCACCTGGTTGCCCGATATGCAGATCATGCCGTCTTCCCCAAGCGGCAGTTCCTTCCTCGTATTGGGGTCAAAGATCTTGAAGCTGGTGCCCGGCAGCGGCAGGCCCACGCTGCCTTCGCGCTGGCCCACCTGGATTTTCCAGTCGTTGGTATCGATGGCATCCGGCACATTGACGCTGGCCACCGGGGTGGTTTCCGTCGCGCCGTAGCCCTCGAGGATGTACTTGTTGAACTTGTGCTGAAACTCCTGCCGTACATGGCTGGGTAGCTTCTCGGCGCCGGCGACCACAATGCGCAGCGGTTCCAGCAGGATCGGGTCTACCTTGCGGTTGCGGGCGTAGAGGCTCAGGAACGTCGCCGTGCCGAACAGGATGGTGGCGCGGTAGCGGGCCACCGCCCTGGCAATGCCCAGCACGTCGGTGGGATCCGGTGAACAGACGATGGGGATGCCCTCGATCAGGGGCATGATCAGCGTGACGGTCAGGCCGAAGGCGTGGAACGGCGGCAGGGAAGCCATCAGCACATCGTCGACCCGGGTGTTGAGCACGTCCGAGATCTGCTTGCAGTTGGACTGGATATTCCGGTGCGAGAGAACGACCCCCTTGGGCATGCCCTCGCTGCCGGAGGAGAACAGGATCGCGGCGGGATCCTCCAGCCCGACCCGCTTGCCGTGCAGCAGGTACAGCAGCCGCGGCGGCAGCAGCGTGACCTGGGCCATCGCGGCAATCAGCTTCCACTGGGGCAGGGATTCGCGGATGTCTTCCATGTAGATGACGTCCGCGCCCCTGACCAGTTCACCGAGCTCGATCCCCTTGGCCTTGAGCCGGGTCTCGAACTGGCGCGAGGTGAATACCTGCTTGATGCCGGCGCGCTGTATGGCCGCCTGCACCGCCGCCGGGGGTGCACTGAAGTTCAGGTTTACGGCGGCGCGGCCCTTCAGCATGACTGCCATGTTGGCGATGGCGGCGGCATTGGCTGCGGGCAGCAGCAGGCCCACGTTGGGTGCGTCCTTGTCGAGCTTCATCGCACCGGCAAAGGCGAGCGTCGCCGCCGCAAAGCGACGCCGCGTCAGCTTCACGCCGGAGGCATCCACGGTGCAGACATCGCCGAGATTGCGCTTCACCGTTTTCAGCCAGGCCAGGGGCAGCGGGTCCAGGCGTTTGGTGTAGGCCTCCCAGGCGGTGATGGACAGCTCGAAGACCTTCTGCTTGAGTTGGTCTGCCTGGGTGTCGATGGGCAGCGGTTTGCCGAAGGCCACGATCAGGTCGCGCTTCAGGCTGGGGGAGCGGGAATCGCGCAGGTGCTCGTCCGCATGGGAAAACCTGCTGCCCCACAGGCCGCGCAGGTAGAAGGGAACAATGACCCCACCTTCCACGCCTTCGACCGTCCGCTCGTAGCCCGAATGGAATTTGCCGAGCTGGCCGTTGCGACTGATGGCGCCCTCCGGGAACAGGCAGACCGCTTCTCCCGCCTTGAGCAACTCGTTGATGGTCGCCAACGACTCCTTGCTCTGGCCCGAGGCGATCGGCACCACCCGGAACATCTTGAGGAAGGGTTTCAGGTACCAGGTTTCGTAGATCCGCTTGAGCATAACGAAGCGCAGCGGGCGCGGGCAGGCGATCTGCACCAGCGCCCAGTCGATCCAGGAAATGTGGTTGCCCAGCAGAAGCAGGGGACCGGATTGCGGCAGGTTCTCGAAGCCCAGCACCTGGATCTTGTAGCGGCGTCGGAGCATGGCCGCGGCGATAATGCGCGCCAGCGACTGGGGCAGCTTGCGCACGGTGTATCCCGTGCCGATCAGCGCGACCGCCGTGAGAATATAGAACAGGCCAATGCTGTCGATTCCTGCCAGGGCAAAGCTCACCGTCAGTCCCAGGAAAGAGAGCATGGCGACGTTCTGAATCCAGTTGTTGCCGGCCAGGATGGTGCCCAGCCGGCGCTCCGGTGCGTGGAACTGGATCAGCGCATTGAGCGGTATGATGAACATACCGCCGGCCATGCCCACCAGCAGGAAGGCCAGCGCCATTGCGGTCTGTGTCTCCAGCGTGGGCAGCATGGCGATGACGATTGAGATGCCCAGGGCGCCTATCGGAATCAGGCCGGTCTCGATGTAGTTCCTCGACACGCGAGCGGCAATCATGGAGCCGAGCATGATGCCGATGCCGGAGCAGGCAAGAATTCCCTGGATGATCACGGTGTTGGTGATATCCAGTCGCTCCTTCGCAAAGGCGGGGAAGGCCGCCAGCATCACCTGGGAGATCGCCCAGAAGGTCGCCAGGCCGATGATGGAGAGGAACACCTGTTCGCGGGCGCGCACGGTCGCAAGATTTTTGCGCAGGTAGCCGAGTTTCACATAGCGCTGCAGGTCGAACTGCTTGTCGCGGGGTTTGGTCTGCTTGCTGGTGAGCTTGAACGTGAAGGCCCACTCCACCAGTGCCAGGGCCACCAGGCCCCAGCCGATCGGTGCGATCAGCTGGATGATCTGCGCGGTATCCAGGTCGCGTGTATCCGGCAACAGGGCCTCGAACACGCCGGAAAACACGAACGTCCCCAACAGGATGCCGATGATGGTGGTGGCCTGCACCGCGCCGTTGGCGGAAGCGAGGTTTTCCGCACCCACGAGTTCCTTGATATAGCCATACTTTGCGGGACTGTAGATCGCGCTCTGCACTGCCATGACCAGGGTCATGGCAAAGGCGCCCCAGAACCAGCCCATGTAATAGAACAGCGTGATCAGCAGTGTGGCGCCCACTGACGCCGCTGCCGCCCACCGAATGACCCTGGGCTTGGGATACTTGTCGGACAAGAATCCCGATGGGGAAAACAGCAGGATGAAGGGGAGGAGAATCAGGGCGTTGACGATGGCGGTCAGGATGATCTGCTCCTGGCCGTCATAGGTCTTGAACACCGTGTTCTGGATGACGATCTTGTGTCCCAGGTCCACGAAGGCATTCAGGAACAGGATGATCATGTACGGAATGAATCCGGTGATCCGGGTCAAACGTGCCATCTTCGTCTCCTCATGGTGATTTGCCCCACTTTCCCTGACGGTGGCTTCGGGTGCCACTAATTCCAGAAAGGTCGCGCTTCTTTCACCAATAGGTATTATTATATGCTACTTACTTCTGAGTGTAGCTCCGGCGCTCTATCGAGCCGGGAGTCGCGGGATTCAGGGAGGAACGTCTCATGGCCCAGGTCAGCGCACTGGTCGACACCCTCAAAGCCTCACTCCGGGCTGCGGGTATCAAATATACGCAGGTCGCGGCAGCTCTCCAATTGTCCGAGTCCTCAATCAAGCGAAAATTTTCCCGCAAGGAGTTCAGCCTCTCGGAGCTGGATGCGATCTGCGCACTGGCGGGACTTCAGATCTCGGACCTGGTGCGGCGCATGGATGAAAATCGCGGCCGCCTGCAGGCGCTCACCGCGGAGCAGGAGCAGGAGATCGCGGACAACCTGGGCCTGCTACTGGTGGCGGTGTCGGTGCTCAATCGCTGGACCTACGAACAACTGCTGCAGCACTACAAATTCGAGGACACCGAACTGGTGCAGATGCTGGCACAGCTGGACAGGCTCAAGATGATCGAGCTCCTGCCCGGCAACCGCATCAAACTGCTGGTGGCACCGAACTTCGGCTGGCTGCCCCACGGACCCATCGAGCGGGTGTTCCTGCAGGCCATTCAGCAGGATTTCTTCTCCACCCGTTTCGACCGGGACAACCACAAGCTGATCGTACTGAACGGCATGTTGTCGCCAGCATCCAACCGGGAGCTGCAGCGGAAAATGGAGCGCCTGGCCCAGGAGTTCGACCAGCTCAACCACGAGGACGCACCGCTGCCGCTGGGGGAAAAGCACGGCTTCACTGCGCTACTGGCCCTGCGGGACTGGCATTACCAGAGCTTTGCCTCGCTCCGGCGCGATCGAAAGCGCTGACTTATACTGACGCGATGATTCGCTCTGCAAACGACAGCGATGCCGAGGCGATCGCCGGCCTCTACAACCATTACGTCGAAAACTCCATCGCCACTTTCGAGACGGAACCCGTCAGCGGTGCCGACATGAGCGAGCGGGTCGCGTTGGTGCAGCGGCTGGGTCTGCCCTGGCTGGTGATCGAAGCCGACGGCCAGGTCTGCGGTTATGCCTGTGCCGTGCGCTGGAAGCAGCGTACGGCCTATCGCCACTCGGTTGAATCGACCATCTATATGGCCCATGACAGCGTCGGCCGCGGCCTTGGTGTGCCGCTCTACAGTGAGCTGATGCGGCAGCTGGAGCCGCTGGGTGTTCACGCGGTACTGGCGGGCATCGCCCTGCCTAATGAGGCCAGCGTCGGCCTGCACGAGAAGCTGGGCTTTGCCAAGGTCGCCCACATGCGGGAGGTCGGCCGCAAGTTTGATCGCTGGATCGACGTGGGGTACTGGCAGCGCGTCGAGGACAGCCTGCCCGGAGGGGGAGCAACATCATGAAGTGGAGTCTTGCAGCGGTACTTGCAGCCGCCCTTACAGCCTGCAGTGAAACGGCGCCGCCACCGCCGCCGGCCGCAGACCTGATCTTGAGCAATGCCCGCGTCTACACGATGAGCTGGGCGGACCCTTCGCTGTCCGGCGCACCGACGAAAGACACCTGGGAGCCCGACGCGGAAGCGGTGGCGATTCGCGACGGACACATTGCCGCGGTGGGCACCAGTGAGGAGGTCATGGCGCTAGCCGGCAATGACACCCGGGTGCTCGATCTCGGCGGTGCCACGCTGCTGCCCGGGCTGGTGGATACCCACACTCACGTCTTCCAGCTGGGCCTGTCCCTGAGCCGGGTCAACCTGTACGACGTGGAGAATGAGGCCGAGGCGGTGGCGCGAATCGTGGAGCGGGCGAAAACGGTACCGCCGGGCCAGTGGATCATCGGCCAGGGCTGGGACGAGGGGAAGTGGGCGGATCGTTATCCCGACAAGCGCCTGCTGTCCGCTGCCGTACCGAATCACCCGGTGTTCATGCGCAGCCTCCATAGTTTCGCCGGCTGGGTAAACCAGGCGGCACTGGACCGGGTCGGGATTACCGCGGAGTCCAGTGTGCCGGTGGGGGGCGAAATGCGCCTGTGGGACGACGGCACACCCAGCGGCCTGTTTCTCAATCGCGCCGTGCCCATGATCGAAGACGCCATCCCGCCGCTGGACACCGCCCAGCGCCGCGCCAATGTGCTGCGCGCGCTGGAACAGATGGCCGCGGACGGCTACGTGACCGTGCACGATGCCGGTCTCGACGCCGAGGAAATGGCCATCCTGGAAACCCTTGAAGCGGAGGGCGCGCTGCCGATTCGTGTCTACGCGATGCTCTCGGTTCGCGACGAAGACCTGGCCCGGGCCTGGCTGGCGCGCGGCCCCGACAGGGATGCCGACAGCTTCCTGGTCACCCGCTCGGTCAAAGCCTTCTACGACGGCGCGCTGGGTTCACGCGGTGCCCGCCTGCTGGAAGACTACAGCGACCGGCCCGGCCACCGGGGGGTGAGCGGCGAGAACTACGGCTTCAACGAGGCGTTGACCGAACAGATGATGCTGGCGGGTTTCCAGGTGGGCATCCACGCCATCGGCGACGCGGGCAACCGCGAGACCCTGGACTTCCTGCAGCGAGTCATCGAGAAAAATCCCGGGCAGCTGGAGGGTCGCCACCGCATCGAGCACGCCCAGGTAATACACCCGGACGATATGTTCCGGCCCGGCGAGCTCTCCCTGATCCTGTCGATGCAGCCGCCCCATGCGGTGGAGGACAAGGCCTGGGCAGAGGAACGTCTGGGGCCCGAACGCATTCGCTGGGCCTACGCCTGGCGCAGCCTGCGCGAGGCCGGTGCGACCCTGGTGCTGAACGCGGACAACCCGGGCTCGGACCACAACATCTTCTATGGCATGCATGCGGCGTTGACCCGTCGCGACAAGCAGCGCCTCCCCGCGGACGGCTGGTATCCCGGGGAATCCCTGAATATCGATGAGGTGGTGCGGGCCTACACCGTCTGGACCGCGCTCGCGGGTTTCCGTGAAGCTTACACGGGGACTATCCAGGAAGGCCTCTGGGCCGACCTCACCGCCATGGATATCGACCCGTTCGTGCTGTCAGAGTCGGATCCCGGCGCCATTCTCGACGGCCGCATCACCCTGACCGTCGTCGACGGACAGGTTGTCTATAAACGCTGATTTTCCGGGTGATCGAAACGCCCGGTGTCGAGAAAGTGCAGCACCTGGCGCATCACCTCGCGATCGCGCATCAGCAGGGGATGGCTGACCGGTACCGTCATGAAATCGCTCATGCCCTGCAGCCGGGCGCGCTCCACCGAGACCTTGCCGTCGTCGTCACCGGGAATCAGGCTCGACAGGATCAGGTTGATCGAGCTGGTGCCGGCGATGATGCCCAGGTCGAAATTGGCCGGGCCCAGGCGGTTCGGCACGCTGTCGGCGCCGGTGCCCAGCTGCAGACCCGCCGCGCCGTTGATCAGCTCGAAGCCCGGCATTTCTCCCAGCTTGTCCACCACTTCGCTGCCCTGGTTGGGCGGGCCCAGCATGACCACGCGGCCCAGTCTTTCGAGCGTGCCCACCGACAGGTACTGCCTGAGCAGGATGCCGCCCATGGAGTGGGTGACGAAGTGAATTTGTGGCGCGTCGCCGCACTGCCTGACACCCGTTTTTACCGCCATATCGGCGAGCGTCTCGATGGGGTAATCCGTGGACGGGTAGTCGATATTCACGCTTCGGTAGCCGTGGGCTTCGAGCTTTTCCGCCAGTGGCTCCATCGAACCGGCGCTGCGCGCCAGCCCGTGGAGCAATACCACACAGTCCGCCTGTGCCGGCATGGTCAGCATGGCCGTCAACAGGACAAGGGCTCTCACGCGCCCGCTTCCATGCCACGCAATCGGTTCAGCACCGATTGCACGCGCAGGCTGGCATCGTCCCGCTGGCGTTCGCGGAGCTCCCGGTCAAACGGGGAGGCGTCGACCCGCTCCAGCGCTTCTTCCATGCCCGCCTCGAGATGGTCGCCGCTGCCTACCGCGCCGCTGATGGACGCGCGGGTCTCCCTGAGGGCCGCCAGCCGGCCGCTGATGGTCTGTCCTGCCGGTACTCCCGCCCGCTGACGCTGGACCTGGCTTTCCAGCAGCTTGATCTCGCGGCGGTGTTCCCGAATCTCCCCCAGCAGCTTGCGCAGGGCGATTTCCTCCCGGGACACCAGTTCGCAGATCTCGATGTGCCGCTGCTTGTGGGTCGCAAGCTCTGCTTCGAAGCTGGCGATCTCGCGGGCGGCGAGTTCCAGCAGCGAGTCGCTGCGCTCCGCTTCCGGGACCAGTCGCACCTGTTCCTCCCGTTTACCGATTCGGTTCTGCAGTTGTTCTATATCCTGTTCCAGCTCGCGTCGCGTGGCAATGGTTGCGGCGAGGGCCTCCCGCCGCTGCGCCAGCAGCTCCTCTGCCTCGACGATCTCCTGGCGGTAGATGCGGATGGCGTTGGCATCGGTAACCCGCTCTACTGACTCGCGCACGTTGGCGCGAAACAGGGTGTTCAGCTTGGTGAATACGCTCATAGTAAATCCTCCCTTCAGGTCCCCAGTTCGCGGATCATCTTGGAGGTGCGCGCCTCGCTGACCCGGTTGTGCAGTCGCTGCGCTTCGTGGTTGTCACGAATCGTCTTGGACAGGGTGATGGTGGAAAACACCAGGAACAGTGAGCTGATGAGGAAGTAGCCCTTGATCACCAGCTCCCCGGGAATCATGTAGATCCCGAGCAGCGTTGCGCCCATGGCAACGGCGAAAGAAAACCTCACGAAGAACACCCACTGGGTACTTGAATCACTGATACTGTATTCGCTCATGGTCGAACCCTCCTTGTCGGTTGTCGACGGCCCCAATATCGGGCCGGGTCCCGCCCGGCGACAAGGCAAATGCCAAAAGCGCCGCCTCGCTCTCCCGCAGGTACTATTCGGTGCTACGATGTGCGCCCCGCCATGAGGACAAGTCAACCATGCAGGAAGTCGTTATCCCCGGACGTTTCAACGGGCCGCCCGATTCCGGGAACGGCGGTTACAGCTGTGGCGCGGTTGCGGCGTTCATCGATGGGGTTGCGACCGTGCGCCTGCACGCGCCGCCGCCGCTGGATACGCCCATGACCCTGGCAGGGGGCGACGCGGGGGCCGTGGAATTGCGCCACGGCGAACAGCTGGTTGCCTCAGGCCGCCCCGGCACACTGGATATCGACGTCCCGCCCGCCCCGAGCCTGGAGCAGGCGCATCGCGGCCTGGAGAGCTTCCCTTTTTACGATGATCACCCGTTGGGAACCTGCTTTGTCTGTGGACCGGATCGTCCGGCCGGCGACGGCCTGGAACTGTTTACCGGTGCGATTGGCGATGCGGGGGTGGTGGCGGCTCCCTGGCAGCCGGCGCCAGACCTGCTGGATGAGACGGGTGCGGTGCGCCCGGAGTTCGTCTGGTCAGCGCTGGATTGTCCCGGCTCCTATGCGGCCCTGGCCGGGCTACCGATCATGGTGCTGCTGGGGGAGCTGACCCTGGAACAGCATGCACCGGTTCCCGGCGACCGTGAGCTGGTGGTGTACGCCTGGCCCCTGGGCAGTGAGGGTCGCAAACACTATGGGGGCACTGCGCTTGCCACCGGCGAAGGCGAGGTCCTTGCCCGCGCCCTCACCACGTGGATTGCGCTGAAGTCCTAGCTGACGCGCTTGTCTGAGGAACTGGCGCTGCCGATCGGCAGCACGTTGTCCGGCAGCTCCAGCAGCCCCGCCTTGATCATGGCGGGAATCACCTCGTCGCGGGACAGCGGGCCGCTGAAATAGTAGCCCTGGATGAAGTCGCAGCCCTGGTCCACCAGGTAGCGATGCTGTCCCTCGGTCTCCACGCCTTCCGCCAGCACGTCCAGCTCCAGCGCCTTGGCCAGGGCGATGATGGAGGCGGCAATGGCCTGGTCGTTGCGGTCCTCGGTGATGCCGGTCACGAATGAGCGGTCGATTTTCAGGACCGAGATCGGGAAGCGCTTGAGGTAGGCCAGCGAGGAGTAGCCGGTGCCGAAGTCGTCGATCGAGATCGAGATGCCGAGCTCCTGCAACTGCTCCATGCTGTCGATACTGAATTCGATATCCCGCATCGCCACGCTCTCGGTGATTTCCACACCGAGCAGCGACGGCGAGACGCCGGTGCTGCGCAGCAGCTGGCGGATTTCCAGCGCCAGGTTGTCCTGGTCGAACTGGACGCCGGACAGGTTGACCCCGACCTTGACGTTGATGCCGTGTTTTTTCTTCCAGGCCAGGATCTGCTCGCACACGCTCTGCAGGATCCAGCGGCCCAGCGGCAGGATCAGGCCCGATTCCTCCGCGACCGGGATGAATTCCGTCGGCGACACATTGCCGTAGGTTTCCGAACGCCAGCGTACCAGGGCTTCCACGCTGGAGAGCTTGCCGGTTTTCGAGCAGATGATCGGCTGGAACTGCAGGTCGAAATTCTCCTCGTCCAGCGCGCGCTGCATCTCGTCACGCCACTCCAGGTAGCGCAGCGCGCGGGTGTACATGTCCTGGTCGAACACCGTGTGCGCACCCTTGCCCTCCGCCTTGGCCCGGTGCATGGCGGTGTCGGCATCGCGCACCATGTCTTCCGGCGACTCGTACTGCTCGTGACTCATCACGATGCCGATGCAGGAGGAGATGTCGATGATGCGGTTATTAATCTCAAAACTCTGTGCGAACTCGGTCTTGATCTGCTGGACGGTGTCCATGACTTCCTGCAGCGACTGCCGGTTCTCCAGCAGCACGCCGAAGATGTCGCCGCCAAAGCGCGACAGGGTGTCGGCCTGGCCGATGACATGGCTGATGCGGCGGCTCACTTCGATGATCAGCTGGTCGCCCGCCCCGTGCCCGAGGCCCTCGTTGACGGCCCGGAACTGGTCCAGGTCCAGGAACAGTACCGCGAAGCGGTCTTCGGTGCGCTGGCGGGAGCGGAAGATCGCGTTGCCCACCCGGTCGAGGAACAGGGTCCGGTTGGGCAGGCTGGTGAGGGGATCGTAGAAGGCGTTGCGGCGTATCTGGCTCTCGAAGCCGAGCTGCTGGCTGATGTCGCGCATCGAAACCACCATGCCGATGGACTCATTGCTGCGGCCGTCCCCGGGGATGGGCTTGGCGTTGACTTCCACCGGGATCTCGCTGCCGTCACGGCTGACCAGGTGCTGGCGCACATCGCGCAGGCTCCTGCCCTCGCGCAGCACCACGGACTTGAGGTCGATGCCCTGGCCCCGGCTTTCGAAGTCCCGGAGTTCCAGCAGCTGTCGGATGGACATGCCGCGAACGTCGCCGGAGTGGGTGCGGGTGAGGTTCTCCGCCACCGGGTTCATCACGTACACCCGGCCGCTGCGGTCGGTGCCGATGACGCCCTCGCTGATGTTGCTGAGGGTGGTATTCAGGCGGCCCTCCGTCTCCTGCAATGTGCGCTCCGTGCGGTGCTTGTACAGGGCGATCTCGATATTGATTTCCAGTTCCCGGTTGTCGAAGGGCTTGAGGATATAGCCGTAGGGTGCGGTGATCTTGGCCCGCTGCAGGGTCTCGTCGTTGGAGTAGGCGGTGCAGAAGATGATGGGCACATCGATGCGGCGATGAATCGTCTCGGCCGCTTCGATACCGTCGATGTCGTCCCGAAGGTGGATATCCATCATGATGAGGTCGGGGACGGTTTCCAGCGCCATGCTGATGGCGTCCGCGCCCTTGCCGACGGCGCAGGCCACTTCGTAGCCCATCTGGCGTAGGCGTGCGGAGATGTCCTTGCATACCAGGACCTCGTCCTCTACCACCATTATTCTTGCTTTAGCCATTACTTCTTCCTCGGGAATTCAACGGTGAACTCGGCGCCACCGTTGCTGCGATAGGACCACTCGCCGTCCAGCTGCTCAGTCAGTATCCGGACGATCTCCAGGCCCATCGAGGTCGCGTTTTCGATATCGATATCTTCCGCTATACCGTTACCGTCATCCGAGACCAAAAATTTATAGTGAGTGCCGCCCTGGCTCTCGGCGAATTGCACGACGATATGGCCTTCTCCGGTGCGGCCTTTGAAGCCATGCTTCAGTGAGTTTGAGACCAGTTCATTGATGATCAGGCCACAGGGTACGGCGGTGTCGATATCGAGGAAGATGTTGTCCACCTCGAGCGACAGGCCGATGATGATATTGTCGAAGCGATAGAAGCGGACCAGTCCGTTGGTCAGCATCTGGATGTACTCGTGGAAGTTGATCTCCAGCAGGTTGTCGGACCGGTAAAGGTTCTCGTGAATCAGCGCCATGGATTTGATGCGCTGCTGGCTCTCGGTCAGTAGAGTCTGGAAGCGCTCGTCCATGACGGAGTCGGCCTGGATGTTGAGCAGGCTGGAGATCACCTGCATATTGTTCTTGACCCGGTGGTGTACTTCCTTGAGCAGTACCTCTTTTTCCTGCAGGGAGCGGGATAGCTCCTGCTGCGCGGTCTTGTGACCGGTGATCTCGTTTTCCAGGGCGCTGGTTCGCTCGGCCACGAGCGCTTCCAGCTGTTCACTGTAGCGGCGCTGTTCTTCCCGGTGCAGGCGCACGCTGTAGGCCTGGGCCGTGCCGTACACCACGGCGATGGCCACCAGGGTATAGAGCGCCATGGCCCACCAGGTCGCCCAGGGCGCCGGCGATACGGTCAGGTCGATCGCCAGGCCCTGTTCGTTCCAGACGCCGTCGTTGTTGCTGCCCTGTACACGGAACGTGTAGTCGCCGGGGCCGAGGTTTGTGTAGGTGGCCTGGCGAATCTTGTTGGCGCTGACCCACTCCCGGTCGAAGCCCGCGAGCATGTAGCGGTACTGGTTGCGAGAGGGGTTGGTAAAGTCGAGGGCGGAAAACTCGAAGCCCACCACGTAGTCGTCGTAGCTGAGTTCAATGGCCTCCAGCTCGTAGGCGGGTTTGTCCAGGGGTATATCCCGATTGAGCTTGGAAAACCGTGTGAGCTTTACCGGTGGCTTGTGATCATTGATACGGATTTGTTCGGGGTAAAACGCATTGAAGCCGTTGGCGCCACCGAACAGCATTTTACCGTCGCTTGTTTTCAGGTAGGCATGGCTATTGAAGTCGTTGCCCTGCAGGCCGTGACTGGTGTCGTAGTTGGTGAACTGCCCGGTGTCGGGGTCCAGGCTGGACATGCCCTTTCCATGGCTGATCCAGATTTTCTTGTCCTCGTCCTCCAGCAGGCCATAGATCATTCCACTGGGCAGCCCGTCCTCATAATTGAAGTGTTCCCAGCGACCATCCGCATAGCGATTCAGCCCGGTGTCCCGGGTGCCGGCCCAGAGGGCGTCTTCTGTCTGTAGAAGGCAGATGACGTTGTTTTCGCTGATGGAATAGGGGCTGTTCGCGTTGAAGCGCATGGCCTCGACCGCTTCGGTCTCCGGGTCGAAGCGGATGACGCCGCCGCCGTCGCTGGCCAGCCACAGCTTTCCGTCGAGGCCCTCCTCGATGTCCACAAGGAAATAGCTGGGGAAGTCCCGGGTTGGCTGGATGCTGCGTGGGAAACGCTGGAACGTGCCGTCTTCCCGATACAGGTTCAGGCCGCCGCCGTAAGTGGCCACCCAGATGCGTCCCTTGGCGTCCTCGTGGATACTGCTGACCGAATTGGAGCTGAGGCTGTACAGGTCGCCCTTGTCGAAGGCGAAGTTGGTGAACTCGCCGGTCCGGGTATCGTAGCGGCTCAACCCGCGGCGCATGGTGCCCGCCCACAGGCGCTCGTTCCGATCCAGCATCAGCGACATCACGGTATTGTCGACCAGTCCGGTGCCGTCTTCCCGGGCCCGGATGTGTTCGAATCGGTTGTTCTTGATGTCCCAGAGGTTGAGGCCCCCCAGGGTTCCGATCCATAGGCGGCCGTCGTCGGCCTCTGCGAAGGATGACACCCGATTGTCGCTGAGCGTGTTCACCGCTTCCTGCTCGCGCTTGATATGCGTGAACGTCCGGATCTCCGGATTCCACATGCTGATGCCATTGAATGTGCCGATCCAGATCACATCGCCGCGGTCCTGGACGATGTCGTAGATCAGGTCTTCGCTGAGGCTGGTGGGATTGGCGACGTCATACCGGTATTTGCGGAAGCTTCGCTGCTCCGGCAGCCACAGGTTCAGGCCCCGGTCGGTGCCCACCCATACCTGGTTCCTGTTGTCCTGAAAAATCTTGGTAACGCGGTTGGAGCTGAGGCTGGTGGGATCCTCGGGGTCGTGAGAGAGCTCCCTGACCTTGCCGTTGTGGTCGATCAGCGCGATCCCGTGGCGCTGCGTGCCTGCCCAGACCAGCCCCCTGTCGTCGATCATGAGGCTCAGCACGGAGCGGTCGCCAATGACCCGGTCGCCCTGTGCGGAGAAGGGTACGATCTCACCGGTCTTCGAATTCAGTCGGATGATGCCTTGGGACTGGGTGCCTATCCAGAGATTGCCGTGCGGGTCCTCTTCGATGGAGCGCACGCCCGAGTTGCGCTTGTTGTCGCTGTCGAAAGTTACAAAGTGCTGAAAGCCGTCCTGCCCGTCCCAGCGGCTCAGGCCCCGAGAGCTGCCCGTCCAGAGGCTGCCGTCCCGGGAGACGTGCAGAACGCGCACGTAGTCATCGAGCAGGCTGTCGGGATCATTGGAATCGGCGCGGAAGTGGGTGAATGACTTGTTGTGAGCCTGGAACAGATTCAGTCCGGCATCGGTGGCGACCCAGATCCTCCCCTGTTTGTCTTCGACGACGTCCCGTATCCAGCTGTTGGAGAGCGTGCTGGGGTCGTCCGGGGAGTATTTGAAGACCTCAAAGTTTTAGCCGTCGAAGCGATTCAGGCCCTGCTGGGTGCCAATCCAGATAAACCCCTGCGAGTCCTGGATAATGCTCTTCGGTGCATTGCTGGACATGCCGTCGTCACCGGTAATGCGGGTGAACTGGATGTCGATATTTCGCGGTAATTCGTGCTGTAATGCAAAGGCTGGGTTAACAAGAACTAGCGAAAGCAGGCAGCCTAAAAGAAAAAATGCCCCCTTGCGGGGGCTAAGTTGGCTACGTGCTGCAAGCAAGGGGCCCACTGCGTTGATGTCCGATATCAATCAGCAGTCCCCTATTGTTTGGCGTCAGAACTGACGGTGATCGCGTGTGCAATACAGTCGTCAGCTGACGCCGAACTCTTCGCGCAGGAAAGGTGTCCCGGCATCTTTCACTTCCGGCTCAGGCAACGCTCTGGGAACCGGTGCTTTCACCTTCTTCCCACATCAGGTTGGCAACCTGGGCGCCGTCAGTGGCGTTTTCTTCCCACATCAGGTTGGCGACCTGGGCACCGTCAGTGGCGTTTTCTTCCCACATCAGGTTGGCAAGCTGGGCGCCGTCAGTGGCGTTTTCTTCCCACATGAGGTTGGCGACCTGGGCGCCATCAGTGGCGTTTTCTTCCCACATGAGGTTGGCGACCTGGGCGCCGTCAGTGGCGTTTTCTTCCCACATCAGGTTGGCAACCTGGGCGCCGTCAGTGGCGTTTTCTTCCCACATGAGGTTGGCGACCTGGGCGCCGTCAGTGGTACTGGTGGTGTCGTCACGGACGTCCCACAGGTAGCCTGCCAGCTGGTACTCATCGCCGTCGTCATCGTCGTCGCGGTTGTCCCAGAGATAGCCGGCAACTTCGAGATCGCCGCCTTCCCCGGAGTCATCGCGGTCGTCCCAGAGGTAGCCGGCAACTTCCAGATCGCCACCTTCGCCTGAATCATCGCGGTCGTCCCACAGGTAGCCGGAGATTCGTTGCTGACCCTGGCTGGAGGCATCCAGGCTGAAGGATGCGGCCATGGCCAGCGCGCAAGCCAGCGCCAGTGCGCCAAGGGCGCGGAGGAACAGTTTCGCACCACTCGCGGGCAGCAGGCTTACGACAGTTGTATTTGATGAAGCAGTTTGCAGCGTAGCGTTCTTGGACTTGGTCACTTTGGTCACCCTTTCTTTTATTGGCTGGGAGTCAGGGGGTCGCGTTCCATCGCAGTTTGAGTCGCCCACCTGACCTGCCCGACGTTAATCAGGAAAGTTGTCTTGCTATATAACTTTAGGCAAATACCGTGCCTAGATCACAGTTTTAAAAAAAGTAAGGTTTAGTAGCTATTAAGTGATTGAAATAAAACGATAAATGCAGGCGGGGGTGCGTTCGACGAGCGTCACAAATTTTGGCGAAACTCGTCGCCATTTTTTTAAAGATTGGCGATATCCGCCAATATTTGCCAGATTCGCAGTTTTATTCGCAGGAATTTACCAGTCAGCCAGCTGGCTTATTTGCCGCCTGTAGGTGGGCGGAGAGACACCGACGAGGGCCGCGGCCTCTGCCTGGTTGCGGGAGTGCTCCTGGATCAGGCTGAGCAGCAGGTTCTGGAGATGGCCAACCGGGTCAAACTGCTCCCGCCTGGCAACGTTTATCCACCGCGGCAACATGGCGGTCACCGCTTGCCACCGGCTTTGCATCTCAGGCGGCCGCGTCATGGGCTCTGCCTGGTAGCGAGACAGCTTGCGTCGCAGGGTGCTCTCGGGGATGCCCAGGGCACCGGCGGCCTGGAGATTGACCTGCCCGTTCATTTCCAGCGCCGCCATGATCAGGTCCTGCTCCAGCCACTGGCTCAGCGGCAACAGCAGGTGATTGTTGAGGCAGTACTCCAGCTGATCCGCCAGCAGCCGCTTCAGGGAGGTTTCAATTTCCGGCAGCGTGTCGACCTCGACGTCCGGCTCGCGCTCATAGCGCGGCTTTGGCGCACGGGGTTTGGCCGGGGCGGGGCGGTCTGATTCCCGGCGCAGGTCCAGCTCCGCCACATCCACTTCCGTGCCCTGGCAGAGGATGACGGCGCGGATGAGCTTGTTGCGAAGCTCTCGCACATTGCCGGGCCAGGGGTACTTGCGCATCACTTCCTCTGCCGCATCGGTGAAGCCCTGGATGTTGCGCGCATATTCCGCGCTGCAAATCTGCAGGAAGTGTTTGGCCAGGTGCATGATGTCACCCTCGCGCTCGCGCAGGGGCGGCGAATGCACATTGAAAACGTTGAGGCGGTAGTAGAGGTCCTCACGGAAGCTGCCCTTGCGGATTTCTTCCTCCAGGTCGACGTTGGTAGCAGCGATGATGCGCGTATTGACGGTCTCTACCTTGGTGCTACCCACCGCGGTGAACTGCTTGTCCTGTACCACGCGCAGCAGCTTGACCTGTACATCCAGCGGCAGTTCACCGATCTCATCCAGCAACAGGGTGCCGCCATCGGCCTCCCGCAGCTTGCCCGGTGCGCTGTTGGTGGCGCCGGTAAATGCACCGCGCACGTGTCCGAACAGCTCGCGCTCGATCAGGGTGCTGACCACCGCGCCGCAGTCGACGATGACAAAGGGCTCCGAGGCGCGGCTGCTCAGGCGATGAATCTCCCTGGCGACGACTTCCTTGCCGGTGCCCGATTCGCCGGTAATCAGCACCGTTTCGTCCGTGGGGGCGACCAGCCTGATCAGCTCCACCACCTCGCGCATCACGTCGGACCGATAAAGCAGCTCGGTGCTGTCGTCGCCGGGGACGCCCGGAGCGGGTGCCCGGGAAGTCGGGCCACTGGCAGGCCCGCCGATGTAGCTCACCAGGGATTGCACCAGCAACAGGTCCTGGTGTCGCAGCGTGCTGTCATGTTGGTGGCAGTTCATGAGCAGTACCCCGCTGCCCTCACCGCCGAAGTTGGGGCCGAAATTGATGGGCACGCAGTGGCAGTCGCCCGATTGGGCTGGCCGCTGGTCGACATGGCACATGGAAATGCAGTGCTGGAAATCCCGCAGCAGTGATTCCGCGCCTTCGGGCGCGAGCGGGGGCTCGCTGGCGACCAGGGTCGTCGTGCCATCGCTGACGCTGAACAGCGCGGCGTTTGCAAGGCCGAAACAGCGCTGCAGCCGGCTGACCAGGGTGCTGGTGAGAGCGTCGGAATCGGCGGTATTGGCGGCGCTGCTCATGGTATTCCACAGCAGCGCCATGTTGCGGTAGTCCTGCCCCGCATCCGCGGTCAGCAGCCCGCTCTGGTTGTCGAGATTGCCGATCAGGCCGATGTCAGTGCTGGGCCGCCAGATGGCGAGCCGGTTGCCGCCCGACTGGCGGGCCAGGTCCAGGGCCCGGTGGGCGCGCCGGAACAGTTCCAGCGGGGACTCGCCCTGGATGCCGCCGCCGCTGTCGGGACGGTGGTGGGAAATCCCGATGCTCACGGTGAGGTGCAGCCAGTTGTCCAGGAAACTGTGGTCAGAGAGCCGCTGGTTGATGGCGCTGGCAATGGAGCTGGCCTCCTCCAGCGTGGTGTAGGGCAGGCTCGCCGAAAAGACGTTGCCACCGTAGTAGCTGGCCAGGTCGGTGCCGCGCATGGCCAGGTTCAGTTGCTCGGTGATTTCGCGGATCAGGTTGTCGCGTTCTTCCTCGCTGAGTTCCGCCAGCAGGCCCTCGGCATTGTCCGGGCTGATCAGCAGCAGGACAAAGGCGCGCTCGTGGTCCAGGGGGTAGTCGTACACGCTGTTGAATCCCGAGGGCAAATCGCCCGGCAGCGGCAGGTTCTCCATGGGATCCTTGAGTTCCGCCAACTGGCGCAGCATCAGCACCACGCCTTCGCGGCCGGCATCTCCCTGCAGCGGTCCGACGACCCCGTCGACCAGTAGCTGGCTGCCGTCGCGGCGAAGCACCTGGAAAGGCGGCAGCCGGGTCACTGCCTCTGCGGCCAGCAGTTCGGCCCATGACAGGGTGGCGTTCTGGCGCGAGCCGGAGCGGTCCTCCAGCAGCCGCTCGCAGTCCACGCCGACAGCGCCTTCCGCGGCGAGATCGAACAGTTTGGCGGCCTCGGCGTTCATGGTCTTGATGCGGCCCTCGGTATCGACGAACACCAGGGCGTCGCCAATGCACTGCAGTGCGGTCGCCAGCAGCTGCCGCGTACTGCGCAGCTCCTGCTCGACTTCGAACTTGTGCAGCGCCAGCTCGATGGCGATCTGCAGGTCCGGCGTCTCGATGGGTTTCAGCACGTATCCGTACGGGGCGATCATTTTCGCCCGCGTGACGGTCTCGCGGTCGGAGTAGGCAGTCAGGAAGATAACGGGAATATCGCGCTCGGACGTGATCTGGCGGGCCACGTCGATACCGTCGATCTCATCTTTCAGGTGAATATCGCACAGCAGCAGGTCCGGCTGGGTCTCGGTCGCCATCTGCAGCGCCTGGCGCGGACTGTGTGCAAGCCCGAGCACCCGGTGGCCCAGCTGCCGCAGGCGCTTTTCAATGTCTCGGGCAACCAGCGCCTCGTCTTCGATGACAAGTATGCCGGCGGCGATTTCTCCTGCCATGACCTCTCTACCTCACAATCGGGTCAGGATGCGGCGCGCAACAGCGGTTCCTGGTCTTCATCGGCCGCGGTGGGAGTGGAGAACACGAGCGCGCCGTCCTCCAGTTCCGCCTCCCGGAACATCTTGCGGTCCCTGCGATAGTCCTGTGGATTGATCCAGGGTTCACGGTCCCCCTGCCGCGGGAACTGGTGCATCATCCTCTGCATGTAGCCCGAAGAAAAGTCCTCGATCCAGTCCCGTGCCGGCATGTCGGCTTCCCCGGGCCGCAGTTCGGGCACCACCCTGGTCGCCCCGCGCTCCTGCATGTGGTTCAGCAGCCGGCAGCCGTATTCCGCCGTCAGGTCCGCCCGCAGGGTCCAGGAGGCGTTGATATACCCGAAAGTGCTGATCAGGTTGGGTACGCCGGAGTACATGACCCCCTTGTAGCTCCAGGTCTTCGAGAAATCGATGGGCTTGCCGTCCACCGTGACCTCGGTCTCACCGAGGATGACCAGTTCCAGGCCGGTGGCGGTGACGATGATATCGGCCTCAAGCTCGCGGCCGGATTTCAGCAGGATGCCTCCTTCCGTGAAGCGCTCGATCTCGTCGGTCACCACAGACGCCTTGCCCGAGTTGAGCGCTTCGTAGAGGTCCTCGTCGGGAATCAGGCACAGGCGCTGGTCCCAGGGGTTGTAGCTCGGCGTGAAGTGCTGTTCCAGCATTTCCTGCCCCAGTGCCTTGCGCACACGGTCGAGCAGCAGCTTGCGAATCCGCTGCGGGTTGGTCCGCGTGCGGTGGTAGAGCCACTGCTGCATCGAGGTATTCTTCCAGCGCGTTGTGGCGTAAGCCCAGCTGTCCGGCAGCAGTGCGCGCAGGGTGTTGGCGATCCAGTCACGCGCCGGGCGTGAGATCACGTAGGTGGGCGACCGCTGCAGCATGGTCATGCTGGCGGTTTTTGAAGCCATGGCCGGGACCAGGGTCATGGCGGTGGCGCCGGAGCCGATGACCACGACCTTCTTGCCGCTGTAGTCCAGGTCTTCCGGCCAGAACTGGGGGTGTACCACGGCCCCCTGGAAAGATTCCCGTCCCGGGAAGTCGGGGGTATGGCCCTGTCGGTAGCTGTAGTACCCGGCACACATCATGAGGAAGTTGCACTGGAACTGGACGCTGTCACCGCTGTCGGTGCGGGTGGCCGTAACGGTCCAGCTGCTGTCTTCAGAGGACCATGACACGCCCGTGACGCGATGGCGGTAGCGAATATGACGATCGATATCGTTTTCCCGGGAGGTTTCCTCGATGTACTCGCGAATGGCTGGGCCGTCGGCGATGGCCTTGGCATCCTTCCAGGGTTTGAAGTCGTAGCCCAGGGTGTGCATGTCGCTGTCAGAGCGAATGCCGGGATAGCGGAACAGGTCCCAGGTGCCGCCCATGGCGTCGCGGCCCTCGAGGATCAGGTAGCTGCGGCCCGGGCACTCCCGCTGCAGGTGGCAGGCCGCGCCAATGCCCGACAGGCCGGCTCCTACGATGATGACGTCTGCGTTTTCCATGCCCATATTCATTATTCTCTGGCGGCGTCGACTTCGGATTACTCTGCGGCAGCCTCGCCAAACAGGTAGCTGTGCATGATCTCGTAAATCTGCGGCTGGGTCACCATCGAGGGAACGCGGCCAATTCCCGGCTCGTTGGCGTACAGGGGCACGCTGGCGCCAGTGTGCTCCTCGTAGGGGAAGTTGTTGGTGGCGTAGTTGACCGCGAGGATGGCGCCCTCGTCGGTGACGATCCGCGCGACCTTGCCCGGTGAGTACACCGGGATACCGAAGTTGTCGAACAGGCTGGTAGCGGGCACCAGCTGGGCCGCCTGGGCGTGGTCCGCCGTGACCAGTACCAGGGTTTCCGGGTTCTCCTTCGCGTAGTCCAGCGCCACCGACAGCGCTTCGTCCAGCTGCTGCAGTTCTCCGATGGAGCCACACGGCATGCGCTCGTGTGACTGCTTGTCGATCGAGGCGGATTCCACCATCAGGAAGAAGCCCCGATCATTGTGAAGCCTGGCCAGTGCCGCCGCGGTCATCTCGGCCAGCGCAGGCATCCCCTCGAATTTCGGTTCCGGTTCGCACCGCATCGGTTCCGGGTAGCGAACGCTACCCAGGTAGCGGTGCAGGTGATGGGCCCAGCTGGTCCTGGATGTTTCCGCCCTGCGGCCGCCCTCACCGCGCAGCCGGACCGGCATGGTAGAGGGTGAGAACAGGCCCAGTAACCTGCCGCTCTCAGGCGCGGCGGCCAGCTCCTGTGACGACGTTACCACGGTGAATCCATTGGCCTCGGCCTGCTCCAGGACCGTGCGAGATTCTCCTTCCGCCGGCAGCGTGAAATGCTTCAGCCCACCGCCCAGAACCACGTCGGCGCCAGAGGCGGCAATCTGTTCCGCGATGGAGCCAGGCCCGCCGGCCGCCTTCAGGAACTGCTTGCAGTGGGGCAGGGCCACTGAACTGACCACGGCGCCCAGGATGCTCTCGGGATTTTCACAGTAGCGAAAATTGATATGTGCGACGAACGACGCGGGTGTTGCGTCGGTCACGCTGGACGTCGCCACCAGGCCGGTTTTCAGTCCGGCGGCTTCAGCCTGTTCCAGGATGGTCTCCAGCACCGCGTCGCTGCCTGCCGCCGTGGAGATACGGCCGCGGCTGGTAACGGCCCCCGTGGCCATGGAGGAGGCGCTGTTGGCGGAATCGGCCACGTAGATGCGCCGGCCTTCCTCGTCCACGGTCAACACCTGTGAGGTGGAGCGCAGCGGCATGCTGTCGAGCAGCAGGCGGCCTTCTGCGCCATGCAGGTAGTTGCGGGCAATGGTGACCTGCTGGTCGTCCATGCCGTCGCCGATAATCAGGATCACGTTGCGGGCGGCGTGGGCGGGCACAACCAGGCTGAACAGCAGGAAGAAGGCGGCGAGGCGGTTCATGGTGTGGCGGTAATTTTCGAAGACAAGGGTTTCAAGGGTACTCGCGCGCCAGTCAGGCGGTCAAACGGGCTCAATCGAACAGTTCCAGCTGCTCGTCGTCATCCGAGCTACGCGGTTCCAGGCGCAGTCCGGCGCCCAGCAGGCGCACCGGCAGCGCTTTGCGTGCCCGCGCCGCCAGCAGCAGGCGGCGGTAGTCCTCCACGGATTGCCAGGACTCGCCGCGCTCGCCGAAGATCTCCTCCAGCGTGGTCTGGGTAAAGTCGCGGAACTTCACTTTCACGAATCGCTTGGTGGGCAGGTATTGCTGCTCGATCTTTTCGAAACGCGTTGCCAGCTCCGCCAGCACATTGTCGAGCGCGCTCAGCATGTCGTCGTCGGAGGCGATGTCCTCGGCATAGGTTCGCTCCACGCTGATCGACTTGCGGATGCGGCTGGTCTTCACCTCGCGGTGGTCTATACCCTGGGCCAGCTCCGCCAGCCGCGGGCCGTACTTGCCAAAGCGTTTGGCCAGGGTCTCGAGCGGCACCTGCTGCAGGTCGCCACAGGTCACCACGCCCATGCGCTTCAGTTTCTCGGTGGTCACCTTGCCGACGCCGTTGATCTTGGACACCGGCAGCTCCCGCACAAACTCCGCCACCTGCTTCGGCGCGATCGTGAACAGGCCGTCCGGCTTGTCCCAGTCGCTGGCGACCTTGGCCAGGAACTTGTTGGGCGCGACGCCGGCGGACACGGTCAGTGACAGTTCCTCGCGCACCCGGCGCCGGATTTCCTCGGCGATCAGCGTGGCACTGCCGTCGAAGTGGGGGCTGTCGCTGACGTCCAGGTAGGCCTCGTCGAGGGACAGGGGCTCGATGCGATCGGTGAAGTCCGCGAAGATCTCGCGAAACTGGCCCGACACACGGTGGTACAGGTCGAAGCGCGGCGGGATGATGATCAGCTCCGGGCACAGCTGCCGGGCACGGGCAGAGGGCAGGGCAGAGCGAACCCCGAATTTACGCGCCTCGTAGTTGGCGGTGGCGATTACACCGCGCCGCTCCGAGGATCCGCCCACGGCGACCGGTTTTCCGCGCAGATCCGGGTTCTCGCGCATTTCCACTGAGGCGTAGAAGGAATCCGCGTCAATGTGGATGATCTTGCGCATCACGCTGTTTCTGTTGCGCCTGCCACAGGTCGGCGTAGTGCCCGCCCTGTTCCAGCAGTTCCCGATGCCGCCCCTGTTCCACCACCTGGCCCCCCTGCAGCACCAGGATGCGATCGGCGTCGATGATGGTCGACAGGCGGTGGGCGATGACGAGACTGGTGTGGTCCACCGAGATCTCGCGCAATGCCTCGAGGATGGCGCGCTCGGACTTGCTGTCCAGAGACGAGGTGGCCTCGTCGAAGACCAGGATCGGCGGACGCTTGAGCAGGGTGCGGGCGATGGCGACTCGCTGCTTTTCGCCGCCGGACAGCTTGAGGCCGCGCTCGCCCACCAGCGTGTCGCGCCCCTCGGGCAGTGAGGCGATGAAGGCATCGAGGTGGGCGAGCCGAATCGCTTCTTCCACTTCGGCGTCGGAGGCCTCGGGTTTGCCGTAGCGGATGTTCTCGAACAGGCTGTCGTTGAACAGCACCGTGTCCTGGGGAACAATGCCGATGGCGCCGCGCAGGGACGCCTGGGTCACCTCGCGAATGTCCTGACCGTCTACCAGGATACGGCCTGCGGACGGGTCATAGAATCGGAACAGCAGCTTCACCAGTGTCGACTTGCCGGCGCCCGAAGGTCCGACCACGGCGACTTTTTCGCCCGGCGCCAGCCGAAAGCTCACTGACTTCAGGATCGGGCGCGCCTCGCTGTAGGCAAAGTCCACGTTCTCGAAGCAGATCTCGCCGCCGCGCACCTCGAGTGCCGCGGCGCCGCCGTGATCCACGACCTGGGGCTTTTCCGCCAGCAGGTCGAACATCTTTTCGATGTTGGCCAGCGACCCCTTGATCTCCCGGAATACGAAGCCGAGGAAATTGAGCGGCAGGAACAGCTGGATCATGAACTGGTTGACCAGGATGAAATCCCCCAGGGTCATCGTTCCCCTGCTCACCTCCGCAGCCGCCAGCCCGATCATGGCAGTCTGGGCCAGGGCGATAATGAGCGCCTGGCCGCCGTTGAGCCCGAACAGTGACAGGCGGTTGCGCCGCCGCGCCAGCTCCCATCGGGCCAGCTCCTCGTCGTAGCGTCGCGCTTCGAATTCCTCGTTGGTGAAGTACTTCACCGTCTCGAAGTTCATCAGGCTGTCGACGGCGCGGGTGTTGCTGGCGGAGTCCGCCTCGTTCATCTCGCGCACGAACTGGGTGCGCCACTCGGTGGCGCGGAGGGAGAACAGGCCGTAGATGAATACCGACAGCAACGTGATGATGGCAAAGGAGGGGCCGTAGTTGCCGAGCAGGATCGCGGCCACCACCAGGATTTCAAACAGGGTGGGCGCGATGTTGAACACAAAGAAGCGCATCAGGAAGCTGATGCCGGTGGTGCCCCGCTCGATGTCCCGCGCCAGTCCGCCGGTGCGCCGGTTCAGGTGAAAGTCCAGGTCCAGCGCATGCACGTGGCGAAACACCTGCAGGCCGACCCGGCGCATGGCGCGCTCGGTGACGCGGCCGAAGATCGTGTCCCGCAGCTCGCCGAAGAACACGTTGGCGAAGCGGGCCCCGCCGTAGGCCAGCACCAGCCCCGCCAGCGCCAGGCTGGACAGTCCGGCGTCGCCCGCATCGAGGGAGTCCACCAGGTACTTCAGCAGGAAGGGAATCAGGATGACCGCGCCCTTGGCCAGCACCAGGCACAGCAGCGCCACCAGCACCCGCCGACGGGATTCCCGCAGGAACGGCCAGATGTGCTTGATCACACGCCAGTTGTAGGCGCTGCCCGCCTCGTGCTCGAAATTCCCGTGCCGCATCAGTTCTCGCCGATGATGGCTTCAAGCCGGAGGCGCACGGAGGCGACGCCTTCGCGGTCCAACTCGGGCCGTCGCTTGCGCCAGTCGTAGCGGGGCTCGATCTCCCAGTACAGCCAGTCGCGGATGAAGCGGCGCCGCAGGCCCATGCCGAATCCGCGGCTCTTCAGCAGCTCGGGGTCGGTCTCCCCGCGGATGTCACCAAACACCCGGAAGGCCGTGCGCTTGTCATAGCGCCGAATCCAGGACAGGCGGGTGCGCCATTCCCAGCCTTCCGTCTCCTCGCCAATTTCCACCCGGTTGGCCCAGCGCAGCAGCTTGTTGTCCGCCAGGGCATGGTCGATATCGAAGCGCGTGAGGCTGGTGAAGCCATCCCCACCCACCCAGAACACTTCCTCACTGGCGCGCCAGCGCGTGTTTTCCATCAGCGGCGCATGGTAGCGGTAGCGCGCGCCGAGTTTGGCCTTGGGGCCCGCCTTCATACCCGCGAACAGGTAGGCGGAAGAACGCGTCTCGCGCCGCACCTGGTACTGAATGCCGCCGGACGAGTCGTCGGTCGGCATGGCGGGGTCATAGAATTCGTCATCGAATTCATCGTCTGTCCCCGAGAACACCACGCTGAGCCTGTCGCTGGTGCGGGGCAGGTAGAGGCGCCCGGTGGCGCGCAGCTTCCAGTCGGTGTCGTCTTCCTCGTCCCATTCGAACTGTGGGCGAATACGAATGATCGACCGCGCCTCGTCCGCCACGTCCCGGGGGTGGCCGAAAAAACTGTCTACCCACTCGGCGAGGTTGTCAGCCCGCTCATCGACGTAGGTGTAGCTGCTGTCCAGCCAGTTGTCTTCCTCAAGGGCCTCGGCCTGAACTTGTTCCTCGTTCAGGGTGTCGTGCTGCCCGGCTTCGCCGCCGGCAGAGGCGGCAAAGCTGCAGGCGACCAGCATCAAAGTGGCGCAACGGCTTGAGTTGGCGGGGTTCAGGAGGCGCGTGGGCAAATCTCGGGCTTCCGCGAAGGCATGTAGTCCAGAGGGTAATGCCCACAGGTGCAAATGGCTACGGCCGGGAGACAGGCCGAGGCCCGTGAAGGCATAATGTCTCAGTATTTAACCGGAGAAATGCCCATGAACGTCATGGAACGCTGGCACGACATCGTGAAACAGAAGGACCCGGACCTGCTGGACGACCTGCTGGCGGAAGACTGTGTTTTCTACTCCCCCATCGTCCACACGCCGCAACAGGGCCGGGAGCTGACCAAGTGGTACCTGGCCGCGGCCATGCAGGTGCTGGGCGGGGAGAGCTTCCGCTATGTTCGCGAGGTCGTCGATGGTAACCAGGCGGTACTGGAATTCATGGGTGAGAACGAGGGTATTGCGATTAACGGCGTGGATATGATCACCTGGAACGAGAACGGCCAGATCGACAGTTTCAAGGTCATGGTCCGGCCGCTGAAAGCGATCAACCTGCTGCATGCCCAGATGAAAGCCATGCTCGAAACCATTGCCAGCGAGCATCAGCAACAACAACAGCAATGATCCCAGAGCTTCGCGAGAGCTATCCCGGGTCCAACCAGATCGGTGAGGCGCCGGAGGTCTTCCTGTTCGAGGATTTCCTGAGCCCCGAGGAGTGCGCCCACCTGATCGAGATCTCCGAAGCGCATATGTCGCGTTCCCTGGTCAGCGGAGGCATCGACGGTATCGAGAGCGAGGGCCGTACCGGCGGCGTGCACTGGGTAGCCCATGAAGAGACGCCGATGACGCTGGCCCTGTCCCGGCGCACTGCGGACCTGGTTGGGCTGCCCATGGAAAACGCGGAGTCCATCCAGGTCATCAACTACGGCCCTGGCCAGGAATACCGCCCCCACTACGACGCCTGGGTGGCCGGCACCGAGACCGGCGACCGCTGCCTGGCGCGGGGCGGACAGCGCCTGATTACCTGCCTGTGCTACCTGAACGATGTCGACGCGGGCGGCGGCACCTTCTTCCCCCGGCTCGATGTCGAAGTCATGCCGAAAGCCGGACGCATGGTCCTGTTCCATAACTGCCACCCGGGGACCGTGGAGCGCCACGAGGGGTCCCTGCACGGGGGCATGCCGCCGGAGAGCGGCACGAAATGGGCCTGCAACCTGTGGTTTCGCGCCGAGAGCTTCCGCCACGCCAATCCGCCGCAGCGCCCCACCGCCACGACGCGCCGGTTCTGATCCGGCAGCGCCCCTGTCACCACATGCCGGGGCGTCGCAAAATAAAGCTGCAGCAGCGTGAACCTTTCCCGGTGATGCTGCTACCAAGCTGTTGTGACTATCTATGCTATGCAGATGAGCAAGGGTGACGAGGCCGCCAATTCCGGCGTGACGGCCGCGCCGACGGACGCCAACGGCCGGGAACTGGTGCTGCTGACGCGGATCGCCCTGCAGCGGGATGCGGGTGCGCTGGAGCGGCTTTACCAGGTCTATCGCCCGCGGCTCGGCGCCTTCCTGTTCCGCCTGGTGCAGGACGAGGCCCTGTGCGAAGAAATCTTCAACGACGTGATGCTGGCGGTGTGGCGGCAGGCGGGAGATTTCAACGGTAAATCCAAGGTGTCTACCTGGGTGTTCGCCATTGCCTACCGACAGGGGCTCAGCCGCCTTCGCAGCCGGCGCGAGTTCACCGAACTGGACGAGGACATGCCCGAGGGCAGGGAGCGGCAGGAAGAGTTCGAGCGCCAGCAACTCCTCGGCAAGGCGATACTGGCCCTGTCGCCGGAACACCGGCTGGCCATCGAGCTCGCCTACTACCAGGGGCTCAACTACCGGGAAATTTCCGAAATCGCTGGCTGCCCGGAAAACACGGTGAAGACACGTATTTTCAATGCGCGGCGCAAGCTGCGCGAGCAGATCGACAGGATCGGCGCGCCCACGAGCGCGCCGGCGGGGGAAGCAGGACCATGAGTGACCAGGACAACATATTTGATGCCGCCGAACGCGATACTGCGATGGCGGTGTCTGCCTACGCGCTGGGGCAGATGAGCGCCCGGGAGCGCGAGGCCTTCGAGCAGCGGCTCGAACGGGAACCCGCGCTGGCAGAGCGACTGGCGGAGGAGCGAAATTTCATCGACGATTTTCGCGATGCGCTGCCGGCAGGAACGCCGCCGGCGGACGGCTTCGATCGCCTGCAGCTGACCTCGCAGGAACCGCGCCGCACCGCGCCCGCACTGATGGCCGCGGCCGTGGCGATGCTGGCGGTGGGACTGGTGCTGTTGCTGCCGCAGGAAGAGACGGTCGAACAGCCCGCTTTTGAAACCCTGTCTTCCGACAATCCCGCCGTCATCGAACAGGCGTTCCGCTATCGGATCGTGGCGCAGGATGGTGTCGACAGTGATTCGCTGCTCGCGGCCTACGGCCTCGAGATCGTGGAAAGCGATGGCGTTGCCGGCTCCATCCTCGCGGCGCGCGCCACGGCGCTGGACGCGCAGGAGCTTTCCTCACTGCGGCAGGCGCCCGGTGTGCGCCTGGTGGAACTGCAGTACCGGGGACAGGACTAGGCATGCAGCCAGTATTCATGGCAGTTCTGCTCCTGCTGACGCTGGCAGCAGGGCCTGCCGGGGCTGCTGAGGCGGCCTCAGAAGACATGCAGGCCGACGGTGAGTGGGTGGTTGTACTGACCGACCCGCGGCCGCAGCGCCAGCGCGGCTGGGCAACCGGCGTGGGCTACGCCAGCGGCGGCAACTATGCCTCCCATCCGGCGCTGGACCGCCTGGCCGAAGATATCGCCAGCCGCTACGCGGTAACCGTCACAGAGCAGTGGCCGGTGCGGAACCTTGGGGTGCACTGCCTTCGGGTTCGCCTGGAAGGTGATGAGTCGAGCACGCTTGAGGCGCTGGACAGCGATCCACGGGTGCAATGGGTGCAGCGTCTCAACCTGTTCGAGGGTTCTTCGGCCGCAGCGGACACCCGACACTACCGGTCCATGCAATCCTCGCTGGATATTCTCAATGTGGGACCGCTGCACGAATCCTGGCGTGGCACCGGGGTGCGTGTGGCGGTGATTGACTCCGCCGTCGAGAGCGACCACCCAGACCTGAAGCATGCCATCGAGGAGTACCGCGATTTCGCGGGTTCTGGGCGTCCCAGCGGTGGCGAGCGGCATGGCACCGGCATCGCCGGCGTGATCGCCGCTGCCGACAACCGCCTTGGCATTACCGGCGTGGCGCCCGGGGTGGAGCTTCACGCCTACCGCGCCTGCTGGGAAACCGCGGCCGGGCCGACTCGCTGCGACAGTCTGTCATTGTCCCGGGCGCTGGACCGCGCCGTCGACCTGCAGCCGCGCGTTATCAATCTCAGCCTGACCGGTCCGGGCGACCGGCTGCTGGACAGTTTGCTGCAGCAGATGATCGACCGCGGCACTATCGCGGTTGCTGCCTTCGATACCCGCCGCGACAGCGGCGAACGTTTTCCCGCGGCCCGCGAGGGCGTGCTGTATGTGCGCCAGGCGGGCCAGGGCCATGCGGCGGGGCAGGGAGTCCTGCTGGCACCGGGCGAAGCGGTGCTCACGTCCCAGCCCGGGCACAGCTGGGATTTCATGGCGGGTCATTCCCTGGCAGCGGCTCACGTGTCAGGTGTGCTGGCCTTGATGTTGGAGGCGAATCCCGACGCGGATTTTCGCTCCGCCCACGACTCGCTGCAGGCAAGCATGCACTCAAGCAGTATCGATGCCTGTTCCGCCGTAGCGCATCTGCGGCCGGATTTTCTTTGCGGGGCGCAGGACTACCAGAGCCGGTAGTCGAAACGCAGCGTGGTAGCGTTGCGGCCGTCCACGTGAAACAGTCGCACGGTGCGGTTGTCCACCAGGTGATGCATCAGCTGGATTTCCAGCTTGCCGAAACTCATCCCCGCGCCAACCTCCGCGAATTTGATCATCGCGTCCTCGTCGTCCCCCAGCCAGGTGCCGCCACCGGATAGCACGAGAAATGCCCGCTCTCCCAGCGACGGCCGCCAGTTGACCGCCAGCGCCATGCTGCGCACATCGCGGCCCTGCAGGTCCGGTGAGTAGGCGGTGGTGAGGCTCAGCTCCCGGGACAGGTGCAAGTCGACGCGTGCCTCGCTGTAGTCCCAGCTGCTGGGGAAATTGCCCGAGAACTCGGTATGGGACAGTGACAGCTCCAGTGCCTGGTCCTGTTCCAGCACATGGAAGTAGCCGACGAAGGCGCGCATGCCGCGGGAGCGATCGGGCACCGGTCCCTCCTCCGCGGTAAAGCCCTCGGCGCCCAGGAACAGGCCGGAGCTGTGATCCCAGCCCAGTGACGCGCCGAGCATGGGCTCGCCGTTGCTCAGCGCGATACCCCGGGAAGGCAGGTCGGTGGCGAGGAAGCCACTGGCTGAAAATTCCGCCGCGGCGGGTGCAGCTACGGTAACCAGCGAAACCAGCGAGAAAAGGAAAAGACGAGTGTTCATGGCACCGCGCTGTTGGGGTGCACCTGAGTATAGTCCGCTGCCACTTCGCAGTGGCTGACTAGGCTGCGCTGCTCCAGTCCCGGTGATCGGAGAACTGCTGGCGCAGGTACTCCATCTGGTCACCGAGAATACGGTCGCGCTCCAGGAATGTGTATTCCCAGGGATTGGGTGTGAACGGCACCGCCAACAACGGCATGCTGGCCTCTTCCGGTGTGCGGTTGCCCTTGCGGTTGTTGCAGCTCTTGCAGGCCGACACGCAGTTGGCCCAGACGTCGCGGCCGCCCCGACTCACCGGGATCACGTGGTCGCGGGTCAGCAGGCTGCGATGGGTTTCATGACCGCAGTACAGGCACATGTGCTGGTCGCGCCGGAACAGCGCCTTGTTGTTGAGTGACAGTGAAAAGTTTCCGACAACGCGCCCGCGCATGGCAATGATGGGAGGAATCTCCAGCACCGACTGCTGTCCGGTCATGCGCTGGACGCCACCGTGCAGGACGATGGCAGGGTTGCCCAGCGTCCAGGAGACATCTCCCTTGACGTAGGCGGTTGCGGCTTCTTCCGGGCTGCACCATCCCCTTGGTTGCCCTGCAAGATCAAGCCGTAGTATCGCTAGCGACATGTGCGTTTCTCACTCCTGGGTGTGGTCGCAATATCGCCGCGTGTTGCCCGCGAGCCTTGCCGTCGGCGTTTTTCCAGCGCGGGCTCAACGACGACGATTCGATCTGTATACAGGATATATGTGTAATAAACCAGCATTCTCACTGGCTGAAGGCGCGCAACACCTCGCGGGTCACATCCCAGCGGTCGAATCCCTGGCGGCCGTAGTCGAGGCCGCGGCGCACGATCACCAGGTCGTGTGAGGGGACGACAATGACGTACTGCCCCCGATTGCCGGCGGTGGAATAGGCGTCGGCGGGTACGTCCTTGCGATCGCTGGGCACCAGCCACCACTGACCCCCGTAAAAGTCGTTGTGAATATCGCTGGCGGGGGCGGGTGTGCGTGAAAACGCAATCCAGTCCTCGGAAATAAGGCGTTTGCCTTCCCACATGCCACCCTGTGCATAGAGCAGGCCGAAGCGCGCGAGGTCCCTCGCATTGGTGTAGACCTGGCTCGACAGGATGAAATCACCGAAGCGGTCCGTGCTGACCAGGGTGTTGCGCATGCCCAGCTTGTCGAGCAGCGCCTTTCGCGGAAATTCCAGGTAAGCCTTGTCACTGCCCAGCGCCTGCTTCATGGCGTAGACCGCCAGCAGGGTGTCGTAGTTTTCGTAGTCCCAGAACGTGCCCGGCGTTCGCACCAGGCCGCGCTTGCGCGCGCCGATCGCCGAACTGGCACCGGCCCAGTAGGAGAGCCCGGAGCCGGTCGCATACTCCATGCGGAAGCTGTCCACCGGGTACAAGCCCGACGACATGTTGAGCACATGCCGCAGGGTAATCGCGTGTCTGGGGTCCTCATCGGGATTTGCCAGTTCAGGCAGCCATTCGATCCCCAGGGGGGCGTCCAGCGACAGCTTGCCCTGGTCGACCAGCATGCCGATCAGGGTGGCGGCGATGCTCTTGGCCGTCGACCAGGTACGGGTGCGCGTGCCCATGTTGATGCCGGGCGCGTAGCGCTCGTGAACGATGTCGCCCTTGTGCACGATCAGCAGGCTCAGTGTGTCCTGCTCCGGGGTGGGCCGCTCAAAGGCCCAGTCCGAAGCCGCTTGCAGCGCGGCTGCATCGACGCCCGGTGGCAGCGGTTTCTGCTTCACCCGGTCCCCCATGGGCCAGTCGATCCGCGCGGGATTGCCGCGCGGCGGTGGCATCGTCTGCCGCGGCAGGCTGTCGATATCGGTCCAGTCCTGGTTGGGAGCCATGACCACGCAGCCGATACCCTCGCGGAACGCCGCCCGTATCGCCGGGCCATTGCTGTCGCCGCCGACCCGGACTGCGCGACGCTCATTGTCCACCCGGTAGGGCCCGCCCTCTGCATTGCCCAGCGGCTGCTTCAGGTAGGCGAGTTCCTGGGCGAAGACCTGGTCGAGGCTGCGGTTGGATGTGAACAGGCCGTTGCACATGAGCACAGCCTGCACACCGTTATTGATCATCTTCCGGTTGTAGGCGAAGTGGTCGTAATCCCCGGGCTGGGCCGTGGCTGCGGTGGTAAACACGAATGTGGCGATGAGTAGCAGGCTGCGCATGAAACACCGGTTCTGGACTAAGATGAAGCGACAATAATAACCCGGAGAGTGGATCATGCCCGTGATTCTGCTTGTGCTGTTGCTGATTTGCCTGCCCGCGGTGGGCGATGAGTTTTCACCCTTTGTCGAGCCGCCGCCGAAGCATGTGTACTGGGGCGACACCCACCTGCACACCATGTATTCCTCCGATGCGGGATTGATCGGTACCACCCTGACGCCCGCCGACGCCTACCGGTTTGCCCGCGGCGAGGAGGTCACGTCCAGTACCGGCGTACGCGGCCGCATTGGCACACCGTTGGATTTCCTGGTGGTGTCGGATCACGCCGAGAGCCTGGGCCTGCCCGTCGCGGTGGCCGAGGCAGACCCGGTGCTGCTGGCCAACCCCTGGGGTCGCGAGGTCTATGAGCTGTTCCAGGCGGGCAGAGGGCACGACGGCTTCATGAAGTGGGGGCTCGAAGGAGCGCTGGCGGGGCGTGACCCCCTGGGTGAGCCTTCTATCAATGCCGGTGTCTGGCGCCGCCAGGCGGAGACTGCGGACCGCTATAACGAGCCGGGCCTGTTCACTGCGCTGATTGGCTACGAGTGGACCAACACTGCAGAGGCCAAGAACCTGCACCGGGTGGTAATAATGCGTGACGGCGCCGACCGCGCCACCCGGGTCGTCCCGTTTTCCTCCTGGGACAGCCTCGACCCCGAGGACCTGTGGAGCTGGATGGACGACTACGAGGCGGACACTGGCGGTCGCATCCTGGCCATTCCCCACAATGCCAACGTCAGCAACGGGCTGATGTTCGGACCCCGGCGCCATGACGGCAGCGCCTTTGACCGCGCCTATGCCGAGCGCCGCCAGCAGCGCGAGCCGCTGGTGGAAGTTACCCAGATCAAGGGAGATGGCGAGGCTCACCCCTGGCTGTCCCCGGCAGACGAATTTGCCGACTTCGGCACCTGGGACCGGGCTGACATCGGCGGTCGCGAGCCCAAGACCAATGACATGCTGCAATACGAGTACGCCCGCTCGGCGCTCAAATTGGGCCTCGAGTATCAGCAGAATCTGGGGGCAAACCCGTTTCGCTTCGGCATGATCGGCGCGTCGGATTCCCACACCGGCATGTCGACCGTGCGTGAGGACAACTACTTCAGCAAGTTCTCCCACACCGAGCCGCGGCCCGGTCGCGGTGAGGGCACTATCGTCACCTCGCCAACGCGACCGGAGCTGTCCTGGCGCACCTGGGATGAGCTGGCCTCGGGGCTGGCCGCGGTGTGGGCCCCGGAAAATACTCGCGAGGCGATTTTTGATGCCATGGAGCGCCGTGAAGTCTACGCCACCACCGGCACTCGTATCACGGTGCGCTTCTTCGGTGGCTGGGCCTACACCGATGCCGACCTCGAGAGCCCCGATATGCCGCGGCGCGGCTACGCCGGCGGCGTCCCCATGGGCGGGACTCTGGGCAAGCGCTCGGGTAAAGCGCCGGTTTTCATGGTGGCGGCAAGCCGCGATCCGAACGGCGCCAACCTCGACCGCGTGCAGGTGATCAAGGGCTGGGTGGACAAGTCGGGTGAGCTCCAGGAAAAAGTCTACGACGTGGCGCTGTCGGACGGGAGAAAAGCAGGCGCTGACGGCAAGGTGCCCGCCGTGGGCAGCACGGTAGACCTCGAGTCCGCCAGCTATTCCAACAGTATCGGTGCTCCCGAGCTTCGCACCCTGTGGCGGGACCCGGATTTCAAGCGGGGTGAGCGCGCCTTTTACTACGCGCGCGTGCTGGAAATTCCCAAGCCTTCCTGGCAAAGCTACGACGTGGTGCGCTACGGCGACAGCTTTCCCGAAACCGTAACCCGCGTGGTGCAGGATCGCGCCTATACATCGCCGATCTGGTATGACCCGTGAAACAACGGCTAGTGTAGCTGCTGGCACTGTTCGGCGTGTTCCGGGGTCTACACGCTCATCGGTACACCCTGGATTCTGTTGATTCTATAGAACCGCTGCGCCTGCGCTGCGTATAGAATGTCACTATGAGTGCACAGAAAAAAATGCGTAAAGGCGCCGTACCGCGCGGTATTGCGGCGGCCTTGGCTGGTATTCGCGCAGGTGGCGCGCTGGCGGTGGATGGCGCCGTGCAACAGGTCCTGACCCGCACGGGCCTGCGTGAGGTCGACGCGGGATCCGAGTTCTCCCGCCGCGAGGCACGACGCTTCGTCACCGAGCTGGGCCGCCTCAAGGGTACCTACGTCAAGATCGGGCAGATGTTCGCCCTACTGGGTGAGCACTTCCTGCCGCCGGTGCTGACCCAGGCGCTGCACGACCTGGGTGGCCAGACCGAACCCCTGCCCTGGGAGGCAGTCGCACCTGTGGTGGAGGAAGACCTCGGCCCCCGGATTGAAGAACTCGATATCGAAACCGAAGCCTTTGCCGCGGCCTCCCTGGCACAGGTGCACCGCGCCGTGGTCCGCGCCACCGGCGAGCAGATCGTGCTGAAGGTGCAGTACCCGGGCCTGGCCGATGTCATCGACGCCGACTTCGACGCGGTGGTGCGCATGCTCAAGCTGGCGCGCTGGCTGCCCGCAGGCCGCGACCTGGACGATTGGCTGGGTTCCATGCGCACCTACCTGCACCACGAAATCGACTACCACAGGGAAGCGGCCTTTGCCGAGGCGATCGGTCAACATACCGCAGCCCTGGGCGAGGCCGGCGCGATGTACCACGTGCCCGCGGTATACCGGGAGTATTGCAGCGACCGGGTGCTGGCCCTGGAGTATGTCGAGGGGCTTTCGGTCAATGAGCCGGCAGTGGGGCAGCTGTCACTGAAACGCCGCAATGCCCTGGCGCAGGCGATGCTGGAGTTGTTCTTCGTTGAGTTGTACGACTGGGGCACACTCCAGACCGATCCCAACTTCGGCAACTACCTGGTGCAACCCGGCTCCGACCCAGACCAGATTGTGCTGCTGGACTTCGGTTCAATGCTGGAATGTTCCGATGACTTCCTCTATCACCTGCGTCGCGTGATTGCCGCCGGCCTGGAGGAAGATGTCGACACCCTGGTGGACGGTTTGATCGGCCTGGGCTGCCTGCAGCCCGACGCAAAAGAGGAAGGCCAGAAACTGTTTGCCGATTTTTGCCTGACTCTGCTGGAGCCCCTGCGGGAACCGTCGCATCTGCCCGAGCAGCACCTCAATCGCCGCGGCGAATACCGCTGGGCCGACTCGAAGCTGATGCGGCGGGCCGGCAAGATGGCGGCCACCACCACAACCTCGCGACACTTCACCACGCCCTCGCGGGATTTTGCGCTGATCGCCCGCAAGCTCACCGGCGTATTTACCTTTATCTCGGTGCTCGGCGCGGAGTTCAACGGGCACGAACTGGTTATGGCGCATATTCGGCGCTGGCGGGAGCAGGAATCCAATGGCTAAATCACAGCAGGCAGCAGTCCCCAGCAGCCGCATCGGCCGCTTTGCCCGGGTGGCGAAGCTCGCCGGCGGTGTCGCCAGCGGCATGATCGCCGAGGGCGGTCGCCGACTGCGCTCCGGCGAGCGCCCGCGGGCCCGCGACATGCTGATGACTCCGGCCAATGCCCAGCGGGTGGCCAACGAGCTGGCCAATATGCGCGGTGCCGCCATGAAAATGGGCCAGATGCTGTCCATGGACGGCGGTGAATTCCTGCCGCGGCAGCTCGCGGATATCCTGGCGCGTCTGCGCAGCGACGCCGACTACATGCCCTTCGAGCAGCTCAACGAGACCATGACCGGCGCCTATGGCGAGGACTGGGAAGAGATGTTCTACGACTTCAGCTACCAGCCGATAGCCGCGGCCTCCATCGGCCAGGTGCACCGGACCTGGTCGCCGGACGGCCGCGATATTGTGTTGAAGGTCCAGTACCCGGGCGTGGCGAAGAGCATCGACAGCGATATCGACAATATCGCGGCGCTGCTGAAGCTCTCCGGCCTGGTGCCGGACAACCTGGACATGAAGCCGCTGCTGACTGACGCCAAGGCGCAGCTGCGCAGCGAAGCCAACTACCTGCAGGAGTCGGAACACCTGGCCCTGTTCAATGAACTATTGGCAGAGGACGAACGCTTCATCGTGCCGGAGCCGCTGCCGGAGCTGACCTCGGAACACGTGCTGGCGATGACCTATATCGAGAGCCAGCCGGTGGAGACCATTGCCGAGCTCGACCAGGACAGCCGCGACGCGCTGGTCACCGCGATGATGGACCTGATGCTGATGGAGTTTTTCCATCTTCGCATGGTCCAGACCGATCCCAACTTCGCCAACTACCGCTACCAGGACTCATCCGGCAAGGTGGTGCTGCTGGACTTCGGCGCCACCCGCAAGTTCAAGGCGGGATTCGTCAACGAGTACCGGCGCATGATCAAGGCGGCCCAGAAAGGCGACGAGCAGCGCCTGCTGAACGCAGCGGAGAAGCTGGGCTACGTAGTTACCGACGGCAGCGATGCCTACCGCGAGTTCGTGCTGGATATCTTCCGCATTGCCCTGGAGCCTCTCACTACTGAGGGCCCCTACGATTTCGGTGCCTCGGACATCTCGGCGCGGCTGTCAGAAGTCGGCGCCTCGGCCCAGGAATTCCGGGAGTTCTGGCATGCGCCGCCCTCGGACGCGGTGTTCTTCCACCGCAAGGTGGGCGGTATGTTCCTGCTGGCCCAGCGCATGGATGCCCGGGTGGATATTCACGCCCTGGCGGCGCAGTGGGTCTAGGGGCTATTCACTAAGGGCTGTTCACTAAGGGTGAAGTACACCTGCCTGTTCGATGCGAACCGCGGTGGGGATATTGCCCAGTGAGAGCTTGGTTTTGAGTC
This sequence comes from Halieaceae bacterium, assembly GCA_965601975.1. Classification (GTDB taxonomy): domain Bacteria; phylum Pseudomonadota; class Gammaproteobacteria; order Pseudomonadales; family Halieaceae; genus JANQIO01. The sequence continues at coordinate 4,370,793 of OZ271856.1, read as the reverse complement.
GATAGGGAAGTCCTTCCCGGGACGGCTCCTCAGCCAGTTCGCGAATCAGGCGGATCGAGTTGAGCATCCCGATCCCCGCCTCGACGGTCAGCACGCCCTCTCCGAAGGCCGCGATGCGGGTCGGGCGCGAACTGACACCCGACAACACCTGGCGGTCGCGCAGGAATACCTCGAAGTAGAGCCCCTCCACGTCCAGCGCGAAGTCGTTGGGATTGAGCACCCGCAGTTTGATCTCAAAGCGCGCCTCCATCGCGTCGGCGGCGATGGGGCGCAGGCTCAGCAGTTCAATCACCGGCCGGTCGAAGTCCTGCTGCGGCAGGCTGCTGCAGCCAGCCAGTGCGGCAGAGAGCACCAGCCAGGCCAGTATGCTGTGCAGAAATCTCGATCCCATTTTTGAAGTATACGTCACCAATTGCGGTTGAACTCCCCGCGTCGATATGGCGTATTAAGCAAATACCCCGCCTTTGCCCTGTATGCAGGAGTTTCCAGTGAATCCCGAGACGATTGAGTTCACCCTGAATGGCCAGGCCGCGCGCCTGGACATCGAGCCCGATACCCCGCTGCTGTGGGTGTTGCGCGATGAGCTCGCCATGAACGGCACCAAGTTCGGTTGTGGCATGGGCCTGTGCGGCGCCTGCACGGTGCACCTGGACGGCACGCCCGTGCGCAGCTGTTCCATGCCCATCAGCGCCATTGCCGGCCGCAGCATCACCACGATTGAAGGCCTGTCCGCCAACGGCGATCACCCGCTGCAGCAGGCCTGGGTGGCAGAGAACGCGCCCCAGTGCGGCTACTGCCAGTCCGGCCAGATCATGTCCGCGGCGGCGCTGCTGGCCAATACGCCCAATCCCACGGATGACGATATCAACGCCGCCATGTCCGGCAACATCTGCCGCTGCGGCACCTATCCCCGGATTCGCAAGGCGATCAAACGCGCCGCAGCGCAGCTCCAGGAGGGTGTCGCCACCTGGGAGCCGGCCCCGGCCGGGGAGGTGCAATCATGACGATGTCTCGCCGCGCATTCCTGCGCAATACTTCTGTCGCCGGCGGCGCATTGACCATCGGCTTCTCTCTCAGCGCGTGCTCACCCGACAAACTGCCGAAAGCCAGCGCCGCGGACTTCCAGCCGGACTCGTACCTGCGCATTACGCCGGAGGGCGAGGTCATCGCCCAGATCTTCAAGGCGGAAATGGGGCAGGGGGTCACTACCGGCATCATCACGGTGCTGGCGGAAGAGCTGGAGGTGGCGCCCGGTAGCGTCAGCTATGAAATGGCCCCGCCGCACCCGGCCTTCGCCGACCCGGAAATGATCATGCAGGTCACCGGTGGTTCCAACTCCATCCGTACCTACTACCCGATCCTGCGCGAGGTGGGTGCCGCGGCCCGTGAGATGCTGATTACCGCCGCCGTACAGGACACCAGCGTTCCTGCCTCCGAGCTCTATGCCGAGAACGGCCGGGTGAAGAGCCGCGACGGCAGCGTGAACCTGGGCTACGGCGACCTGGTTGCCACCGCCAACACGCTGTCGGTGCCAAAGAACCCGCCGCTCAAGTCCAGCAGTGAATTCAAGGCCATCGGAAAGCAAAACAATCGTCTGGACGCCCAGGCCAAGGTCGACGGCACTGCCATGTTTGGCGGCGATGCGCCGGTGGAAAACGCACTCGTGGCCGTGGTGCTGCGCTGTCCCCACGCCGAGGGAAGCTGCGGCGGCTGGGATGCCACCGAGGCGGAGAAGCTGCCGGGTATCGAGGGTATTTTCCAGATCGACGGCGGTATCGCCGTGGTGGCGCGCAACTACTGGCGCGCCCGCAAGGCCGCCGAAGCGGTCAAAACCAACTGGCAGGTCGGCGAAGCGCCGCTGCAGAGCAGCGATGCCATCGATGCGGCGTTCACCGCGGCACTTGATGGCGACGAATACGAATTGATGCGCGAAGACGGTGAGCAGCCCGCGAGCTCGACCGGTAAAACCATGACGGTCGAGTACAACGCCCCGTTTGTGGCCCACGCCACCATGGAACCCCAGAGCGCCACCGCGCGCCCCATGCCCAACGGCGGCCTGGAAGTCTGGGTAGGCAGCCAGGCACCGGATGTCGCCCAGGCCTACGCCGCCCGTGGATATGGCATCAGCGAGGACCAGGCCATTATTCACAACACCTTCCTGGGCGGCGGCTTCGGGCGCCGCGCCGCGGCGGACAACGTCTACGAGGTGGCGCAAATTGTTGCGCGCGTGAAGCAGCCGGTAAAACTGGTTTGGAGCCGCGAAGACGATATGCGCCACGATTTCTACCGGCCGGTCATGAAGTCGCGGTTGACCGCCAGCGTCAATGACCAGGGCGAAGTGGAAAGCTACACCCACCAGATTGTTACACCCAGCATTACCCAGAAGATCATGGCGCACTTCCTTGAAGCGGCCCTGCCCCCCTGGATGCCCCACGGCATCAAGCAGGCGATGGGCGACTTTTCCGCAGACAAGGATCACGCCTCCATCGAGGGTGTGGCGGACACCGCCTACCAGTTCAACCATTTCCGCGTGCAGTACACGAACCTGCAGACCGTCATGCCCCTGGGCTTCTGGCGCTCGGTGGGGCACAGCCAGAACGCTTTCGTGATCGAGAGCTTCGTTGACGAGCTGGCCCACGCCGCGGGCCGCGACCCGGTGGAGTTCCGCCGCGCCCACCTGCCCGAGGACAGCCGCCACCGCGGTGTGCTCGACAAGGTGGTCGAGATGGCGAACTGGGGCAATGCTCCCGAGGGCCGCTTCCAGGGCGTCGCCGTGCACGAGTCTTTCTTCTCGGTCGTGGCCGAGATTGCCGAAATCTCCATGGAGAACGGAGTGCCGAAACTGGAGAAGGTCTACTGCGCCGTCGACTGCGGCACCGCGGTCAACCCGGACATCGTCGTGGCGCAGATGGAGAGCGGCATCATCTTCGGCCTGACGGCCGCGTTGAAGGGCAAGATCACCGTCAAGGACGGCGCCGTGGAGCAGAGCAATTTCCACGACTACCAGATGCTGCGCATGAACGAGACGCCCGAGATCGAGGTGGCCATCATCGATAGCGATGCGCCCCCCACCGGCGTCGGCGAGCCCGGCACACCGCCGGCGGCACCGGCGCTTGGGAACGCTCTCTTTGCCGCGACTGGCAAAAGGCAGCGGGACCTACCCCTGAAGCTCGCCTAAAGGGGTCAGTACCCTTTAACCGTCATTCCCGCCTAAAGGGGTCAGTACCCTTTAACCGTCATTCCCGCGGAAGCGGGAACCCAGCCAATACCACGATGGGCCCCCGCCTACGCGGGGGTGACGGACTACTACGCGGGGGTGGCGGAGTCCGTCATATCCGAAAAGAGGGGCAGGCCCTTGCCGCGAAAGCATCCGTCATTCCCGCGGAAGCGGGAACCCAGCCACTACCACCCTGGGCCCCCGCCTGCGCGGGGGTGACGGACTACTACGCGGGGGTGACGGACTACTGCGCGGGGGTGACGGACTAGTGCGCTTGGGTGGCGCAAAAAAAAGGCCCCGTCCGGGGCCTTTTCCTTTTTAGCTGCTTCCTAGAAGTTGTAACCGATCGCCACACCGTAGTTGCGCGGCTCGATGGTAAAGACGTTGGTGAACAGCCCCGAGGACGGGTCGGTGACGTACATGCCCACCAGTTCGTCGTCGTCGCCGAGGTTCTTGCCGTAGGCGCGGACATACCAGGTTTCATCCGCAGACAGCAGCGTCATCTGTGCATTCCACACATCCCACGACTCGATCTTGTCGATGGGCTTGTTGAAGTTGCGGGCGTACATGTCGTCCTGCCAGTAGTAGTCTACCCGGGCGCTCAGGCTGTGGTTGCCCGGCAGGTAGAACGTGTACTGGGCGCCGAGGCTGACCGAGTACTCCGGAGAGTTCTGAAGATCGTTCCCCGACAGGTCCTCGGGAATGCCGTCGCTGATGGGAATACCGCTTGCTGCCAGGCCGGGGCAGCTGCTCAGCTGCGGGCTCAGCCCCGGTGCAGCCGGGGGTACCAGCGCGTTGTAGACATCCGGCGGTATCTCGGCGAGGCAGTTGAAGGCCTGGGCCAGGTCCTTGACCAGCGTAACGTCGTCACGGCCGGCGGTGGGGTCCCGCGTATCGATACTCTCGAAATCCTGTACCTCGGTGTGGAGGTAAGAGATGTTGGCATTCAGCAACCACTGGTCCGTGGGCGCCCAGATCAGCTCGGTCTCGAGCCCGTAGATTTCCGCGTCCGTGTTTTCGTTGAAGGAGGTGCGGTTGATGATCTTGGAGACCTGCAGGTCTTCATAGTCATAGAAGAAAGCCGTGAAGTTGGCCTGCAGGGTGCCGTCGAAGAACACGTTCTTGCTACCGATCTCGAAGGCGTCCACAAACTCCGGCTCGAAGGTCTCGGTCGCGCTGGGGAACAGCTGCGGATCGAAGGGCGGGTTGAAGCCGCCGCCCTTGTAGCCCCGGGAGTAGGACGCGTACACCATGTTGTCGCCGGTGATCTGCCAGTCGATCACGGCCCGGCCGGTGAACTCCTCCCAGCTGTCATCGTCATCGCGGTAAGAGATGGGGATGGGTTCATCCGCATCGAAGCGCTGGAAGATGCGCTCGCCTGTCTCCTCGTCGGCATTCAGCAGCAGCTGCCGGTCGCGGATGGTCTTCTCGTCCTCCGTGTAGCGCAAGCCCAGGGTCAGCTTCACCTCATCGGTGATGTCGTAGTAGACCTCACCAAACAGCGCCTTCGACTCGATGGTGTACTCGTCGGTGTCGCTTTTGAACTGGGGTGCTACCCATCCGAAGCCGTCAAGCCCTGCCGTTGCACCCGGCACAAAGGAGGCCAGGTAGTCGAAGCCGTTGGCGAACACGAAGTAGCTGTTCTCCAGGTCCACGTCCATGTAGAAGCCGCCGGCCAGCCAGTTGAACCGGCCGTCGTAGTCCGATTGCACCCGGAATTCAACGGTGTACTGGTCCGTATCCTGGTTGGAGTTGTCATAGGCTTCCAGGCTGTCGTCCCGGGACTTGATATGGCCGCCCACCGAGCCGGTGCCGGTGGCAGAGCGGGCCGACATGGGCAGCAGTCCGTCGGAGAAACGGGCCGCGACCGTTTCCGGGAAGAACGCGGTAGCCGGCGGAAGCTCGATCGGGGAGCCGATGCTCCACTGGTAGTCCATCTCCGATTCCAGCTCACTCTCCTGGTAGCCCGCCACCAGTGTCAGGGTGTGCTTGTCCAGCTCGTGGGAAATGTTCAGGGTGATCAGGGTCTCGTCCGCGTAGTACTCGGGGTCGAGATCCGAGATGGTCTTGCGCAGATCGTTGGGATTCTCGCCCCGTTCGTTGGTACCGAAGGGGAAGATCCCCAGCGGCCCCAGCGCCAGGTCCGACGCGAGGATGTTTGAAAGCTGCGAAGACGGGTTCGGCAGGTCGAAATCCAGCCCATCTGGCAGGCAGCCGTACACGGCAGTGGGGTCGTTCCTGCACATGGTCTTGGTGGAGCGGCTGCGGTCACTATCTTCCTCGAAGTAGGACACCATCAGGTCGATGGTCGTGTTCTCGGTCGGCAGCCAGGTGAAGGAGCCGCGCACAGAGTACTGGTCGCGACCGTCCACATCGTTGCCGGTGAACAGGTTGTCGGTGTAGCCATCCCGCTCGAGGTAGATCCCGGCGAAGCGCGCCGCGAAGTTCTCGCCAATCGGGATATTGACGTGGCCGTTGACCTTCGTGTGATCGTAATCGCCGTATTGACCCTCGATATTGCCGAGGAATTCGCCGACTTCGGCGCGGGCTGTGGCCATGTTCACCGTGCCGCCAGTCGCGTTGCGACCGTAGAGGGTGCCCTGGGGCCCGCGCAGCACCTCGATGGCCTGGATGTCGTAGTACTCGGTCTCGAACAGGCGCGGCGCGTTGATCGGCACCTCGTTCACGTGAATACCCACACCCTGGTCGGCGGAGGCGGCCACCAGCGTGGTGCCGATACCGCGAATCTGGAAATTGTTGCCGGTAAAGTTGGCCTTGGTGTAGGTGACATTCGGTGCCGTAAAGCGGATATCCGCAAAGCCGTTGATCTGCTTGGCGACCAGCGCGTCAGCGTCAAAGGCGGTCACCGCGATGGGCACGTCCTGGGCGGATTCCAGGCGCTTCTGGGCGGTGACGATGACTTCCTCGAGCTGGGCGAAGGCGGTGTGGCTGATGGAGAGGGTGCCTGCAAGGGCGACGGCTGAAGCAATTTTATTGCGACGGGCGCGGATGCGACCGCCCTTTTCAGGAGCGGGTACAGTAAACATCGATTGGCCTCCAATGTTATGTTTATGTCAGGAGTGTCCCGGTTATGAAACTAGCTTCACTGGGTCGCCTTGTCCACCTGAAACAGATTCAAAATTGAACCCATCATGCAAAAGCTCACCGATCACCTGTTGACCCAGACCCCCGTCTGCCTGGACTTCTCCGCGGGCGTATCCCTGCCGCAGGACCCGGTTGCATGGGGCCTGGAAATGATGCGAGCCAACCAGCCGGAGGCGGCCATGCAGCTGCGGGAGACGCCGGACAGCCCGGAGGTGACCTACCTGGATGAGAAGGACCCTTCCAGTCTGTACGTGTTCCAGCAGCGCATCGAGGCGGGGGAACCCGTGCACGGCCGGTTGGCCCTGGTCGACATCTGCTCCGGCGAGGGCAGTCTGCGTGAGAACGCGGACTGGGCCTGGGAGATGTTCAACAACGAGTTCAAGCCGGCCCTGGATCGGCTGCACCCCATGGGTTACTACATGATGGCCAGCATGTGGATGAGCTGCGGCGACCACACCTACGGCGCCCACTGCGACCTGGCGGACGGCTACCTGGTGCACATGAGCGGCCACAAGCGGGTGCGGGTCTGGCCGATGCCCGAGAAGTACCTGGCCCAGCCGGTGTTCCAGTACAGCGATTTCGAGGGGCGCACCGCAGGCGAGTACGTCGACTACGAACTGGAGCCCGGTCAGGTGCTGTTCCTTCCCGGCGGTGCCATGCACGAGGTGGTGGCGGAGGGCTCAGATCCCTGCGTGTCGGTCAGCTTTCATATGGGCTCGCCACACCCCCTGCTGGTGTTGCGTGCGCAGCTCAATCACCTGATCAAGGGCGGGGGCGACATCACGCTGCCGGTGGACATGCAGGGCATGAAGAAGTTCGAGCTCTGGTTTTTCGAACCCACCCGCCACTTCGAGCATGGCGGCCCGCCAGGCGAGCAGATGCCGGATGTATTGGCCGATGCGCTGCTGCAACATCTCCATTCCGAGCGCTTCGAGCGGGATTTCCTGCGGGAGTTGCTGTCCCTGTGGTGGCAGATTGTGCAGCGGGAATCCGCGTACTCGGGACCCTACCCTCAGCGTCTATCCAACCAGGATTACTGAGCTGGCCTAGTAGCCTTTGGGCAGATAGCCGAAGCGCTTCATCTGTTCGCGGTTGGCGTCCACCACTGCCTGCACCTGCTCGCGGCTCAGCACCTCGCGCCACTGGTTCTTCTTGCCTTCCCTGAAGAAGCGCTTCGAGTGGGCGCTGCGCTCGCGGAAACCCCCTTTGCTCTCCTGCTTCTTGAGAGTTGCGAAGGAACTGTTCTCGATGGCCCGCTTGATGCGCGGCGTCGCCTTGTCCTGCCGAAGCAGTCCCAGCACACCGGTAAACGTCTTCACCGGTTTTTCCAGCAGGTCCTCGTAGCGCACCACGCAGACCACGTCGCTGGGCTGGGTCCAGGTGGCCACGTGGAAGGACCAGGAACCCAACATCGAGCCCATGCTGGTCTCGTCGACCTGGGTAGCGGCTTCCTCGGCGTTGATAAAGGCAATGGCCTCGTCCAGGTCGAAGCCAAAGTGATCCGCCACCGACAGCACCACATCCAGCGGATTGCGCACCATATAGATGGCGCCCGCGGTAACGCCGACATTGTGCAGGGGGTGGCCTTCGAACTCCCCCAGGTAGTTATGGGTCTTCACCAGGACCGTGCCCTGCCGGCTGGCGGCAATGCGGGCCTGGGCCTGGGGCCGTAGTGCGCAGACTTCCAACGGATCGAGGTCCGCCAGCGGTTTGTCAGTGAGCCCCTGGTACCAGTCTGGCGTGTTCTCATTGGCGAAGAACGTATCCAGCGCATTGATGTCCGCCGGCTCATCGCTGTCGGTCAGGAAGTTCTGCAGGAAGGCGCGCATCCAGGTGTTGCCGGATTTCGGGTAGGACGCCAGCCAGACGATGCTGCTCAAGAGGTCACCTCAGGGATTTTGCGCGCAAGCTTAAACGCCGGGCCGCGGCCTGTCACCCGCATGCTGCCGCAGTTACAGGGGGTCGTCGGTCTCCCCGGATTGTAGCTTCTCGGCAGGTTTATCAACGCCGCGCTTGCCCGCCGCCTGTGCAGAACCTTTTGGCGGATAGTCACCTGTGTCGGTGATCTCTTTGGCCAGGTATTCGGGCGTGTTGGGGAAGGGCAGTTCGTCAGCCTCCCGCCACTGTGCGACTTCGGCTTCCGCCGCGCGCTTGCGTACATCGTCCAGTGCCTCGTCTTCACCCATGTACACCGTGGTGGACGGGAAGGCGACGCTGCTACCGGCTTCCTCGATGGCGTCGGCAAAGCGTATGAACAGGTCTTCGCGAATGGCGTGGAACTCGTTCCACTCATTGGTCAGCGCATAAACCCGCACGTTGATATCCAGCGAAGAGGCGCCGAAAGCCCCGAAGCGGACGCGCAGGGTTTCCGTTTCGATCTTGGGGTGGGCGTAACAAATCCGGCGCATTTTGGCCATGATGTTGCGAAGCTGGTCCATGCTGGTCTCATAGCGCAGCCCGATTACGGTGCTGATCAAGAGCGTGTCACAGTGGGCCAGGTTGACGATTTGCATATCGGCAAACACGGAATTGGGAACGGTGATCAGGCTGCGATCCAGGGCGCGGATTCGTGTGGAGCGCAGGCCGATCCCTTCTACCGTACCCTTCTGGTCGCCGAATTTGCAGAAGTCACCTACCTGCACAGGCTTGTCGGCGTAGATGATCAGGCCACCGATCATGTTCTCAAGTGTTGGACGCACTGCCAGTGCAACGGCAAGGCCGCCAACACCGAGGCCGGCGATCAGCGGCATGATTTCCAGGCCCAGCTGACTGAAGCCGTTGACCGCAATCACCACGGCTACAAAGAAGCCAAGAATCCGGGCCGTGACCCGCACCAGGCTGGCGTCAAACTCGCGATCCTCGAAGCGCGGCAGGGCGACCAGGGACTCCGCAAACGCAATCGTCAGCCGTAGGGCGGCGGCTGCCATAAACAGGGTGATGAGCGCCGCCGACAGGGTGTTCACCACGGCGCTCACAACACCGGTGGTGTTCAGTGTGTCATCGACAAATTCTGTAATGCCATAAACCAGTGAGGCACTCAGCAGTGGTAGCAGGATCTTGACCCAGCTGGCTCCCAGGTCCCTGAAATAGTGGTTCACCAGCTCACCGAGGCCGTTGAGCAGGACAAAGCCGAGCATCAGCACCAGCAGCGCCAGCGCCATACCGATCCACTGCCAGAGGGTCTGCCCCTGGAACACAGCCTTCAAGCTATCGGGCAGACGCTTGACCACGGGCCACACGGTGGAAGCGGCTGGAACCAGAGACCCCGGCATCGATTCGTAGTACTCGAAAAATCCCGGCGAGGTGGCAGCGTCCAGGAACTGCGCTTCGAGAATGTCCCTGATCGAGTCTGCCTCCGGTGGCTGGCGATAGGGCAGGTCTTCGACCTGGCTGTAGATGCCGGATACCTCGCCAACCGTCTTGCCCGTAAAGCGGAAACTCCCCGCATTCGGACCCTCCTGTAGTTCCGCAATCGTGATGGACGTTCCCGGAAACGTCCAGGATGGGATGCCCCCTGCTTCGCGCATGGCAATGCTGGCACGTGTGCCTGCAATGGCCTCGATGGAGGGCAGGTTGCCCCGGTCGAAGATTTCCTTGAGCTTGAGTACGGTTTCGATGCCCACATCCCTGCGGCGTGTGCCGGCGGTCTTGCTGAGATCGAGTGTTGCGATGGCCTGGTTGAGGTGCTCCTGGGCCTCCTGGTCGATGCGAGTGGCCTCCGCTTTGCTGAGCCCCTCTGGCGAGCGACTTCGCTCTTCTGCCACCATTACAAGGCGGTAAGCGGAATTCACGCTGACGAGGAATTGCTCAAACAGGGCCCTCGGGTTGGAGGTGTCGATAGGCGCCAGCCGGCGCGCCAGCTCCGTCTCATCCGCATCACTGGCGAAATTCTGTACCCGTTCGAAAAGGCCTTCTGTCGCGCCGGGCAGGTAGGGCCGGTCCTTGACGATCCGATAGGTCAGATGCAGGTCGGCGATAGTGGCCGCTGAAAACAGAAACTCGCCGTCTCGCTCACCGCCTTCCGCGCGGGATATCACCAACCGTGTATCCGGTATCGTCCACCGATCGATGCCCTCGGACCTCACCTGTGCTGCATCCGGTATGTCCTCCCAGGCGGGGAGTTCCGTACGATCGAGAACCTCCTTCAGGTAAACTGCGCGTCCACCCTGATTCACCCAGTCGTAGTTCACGCCGCCGCTGAAGTCCATGGTGTCCAGTGCGCGTCGGCGTGCGATCAACAGGTTCTCGTTGCCACCGCCGCTGAGGCTTTCATATACGATCTCCATATTTGTGATGAAAGATCGCAAGGTATCCCGTGGGGAGGAGGTCTTCGCTGGTTTCAGGATGTTTTTAGGAGACTGCGCTGGACGCGCCGATGGCTCCTCCTGAGCTGCTGCAGTACCCGGCAGCAGCGCAAGACCGAGTAAGAGCGATGCGCAAAACATTAAACCCGTTTTCATGACACGAATTTTCTAGCTCTCTGATCAGTCCGGGCCTTGATGCAGGCCAAGGCACTTGCCCAGTATTGATCTATTTTCACAGTAAGCAAATAGTCGGAAAGCCATATGTCAGCCCAGTTCCTCGATGTCCTGCCCGCCTGGGCACTATACCTGCTGCTACTCGCACTCTTCTGGTTGGCTGTGGAAGGGGGCTATAAGCTCGGCGACTTGCGCCAGCGCGCCACCGAGTATGTCGACGAGGGCCGCTCCGCCCAGGCCGGCATCGTGCTCGGCGCGTTGCTCACCGTCACAAGTCTTTTGTTGGGCTTCACCTTCTCTATGGCCGGCGGCCAGTTTGACGCCCGTCGCAAGTTGGTCATCGAAGATGTGAACGCAATTGGGACAGCATTTCTCAGGGCAGACCAGCTACCGGAGTCAGAGCGCAGTGCCAGCCGGCAGTTGTGGGCAGCCTACGTAGACGGTCGACACGGCCTGTTCAAGCAGTCTGATCCTGCTGCGATGCAGGAGGTCCTGGCCTTGCAGGACGCGCTCTGGAGCGAGGTTTCGACTTTAGCCCAGGAAAAACGCGACCCCATCCTGTCCATCTACGTCCAGTCCATGAACGAGGTCTTCGACCTGCACACCAAGCGCGTCAACGTGCAGGACTGGATGCGCATTCCCGACCTGATCATCGTCACCATCGCCGTGCTCTCCTTTGCATCAATGCTGTTGACGGGGTATCTATTGGGCCTGCGCCAGCAGCGCTACGGCCTGCCCACCGCGGTGATGATTTTCATCTACGCCACGGTATACCTGATCGTGATCGACCTCGACCGCCCCCGGCGGGGCCTGTTCACCATCAGCCAGCAGCCCATGATCGAGCTGCAGCAGACCATCCTGTCTGCGGTGCCAGGGCAGGACTCTTAATCACCAGCGATTGGTCGGAACCGTTCTCAAAAAGGAGTTCGCAATGCAGCAGTCATATCAGGCATTGGTGATGACAGCGTTGGCCGCGGTCCTGGTGACCGCCTGTGCAGATGAACCTCCCGCTGTCACCCAGGGCGATGCATCGGCCCCTTACGCCTATGTTCCCGACACCGTGTCACCGGAGGTGGCGGCGTTATTGCGCGGCATGCCTGACCCGAACTTTACGCCGCCCACTCCCCAGCCCGACGATATTGAAGCCTGGAAGGCAGCCCAGCGCGCCACCGTGGAGCGCAACACGAAGCTCTCGCAGGCGATCCTGGACCGCCTCGAGCCTGACATTATTGAAACTGAAATGGGCGGCGTCCCGGTCCTCGATATCAGGCCCCGGGGCTGGCAGGACAACGGCAAGATCCTGGTCTACACCCACGGCGGTGCCTACACCTTCAACAGTGCGCGATCCCTTGCGGGCAGCGCCGCGCTGATGGCAGACGCCACGGGCCTGCGCGTCATCTCGGTCGACTACACCCTGGCGCCCCATGCGCAGTGGCGAGCCATCCACGACGAGGTCACAACGGTATTCAAGGGACTGCTGGCCGAAGGCTATGGCATGAACGACCTCGTCATCTACGGCGACTCCGCCGGTGGCGGACTCGCGGCGGGCGCCGTGCTCAAAATGCGCGACGAAGGCATGGGCATGCCCGCGGTGGTGGTCCTATGGTCGCCCTGGTCGGACATCACCGAGACCGGGGATACCTACACGACCCTCAAGGACGCCGAGCCTTTCTACACCTACGAGCGCCACCTGGCCAACTCGGCTGCCGCCTATGCCGACCCCGCCGACCAGAAACATCCCTATGTCTCCCCGGTCTACGGCGACTACAGCAAAGGCTACCCCCCGACCCTCATACAGGGTGGTACCAAGGAGATCTTGCTAAGCAATATGGTGCGCCACTACCAGGCGCTGGACACAGCCGGGCAGGTGGTCAAGCTCGACCTCTATGAGGGCATGATGCATGTCCACCAGGTGTTCGCGGCAGGCTCGCCGGAATCTGAGCTTGCCCTAATGAAGTCAGCGGAGTTTATCCATCAATATCTCGATTAGATCCCAGCCCGTGAGCCACGAAAACCACTTCCGACCTGAAAGCCGACGGCAGCACGGTGGATGCTGTTTGCCAAGGCGTTCAGGTGCGCAAGCAAAAGCAGCAGATAGCTGTGTAGCTAACATTTTGGCGTAGCTCGACGCGCTGGCTGCGCCCTGGCCTTCATGGCAGAATGAAAATGAGCTTAGGGATTTTGACTTCCAAGGAGTTGTTATGATCAGACCGCTGGTTACCGCCGCAGCGCTTGCTTTCATCATGGTCGCCTGTGCGTCGACACCGCCGTGGAGTGGCATGTCCGAAAGCGAGATTGCCGCCTGGAGGGCAATGAATGTTGAGGCGAAGTCCGCGCAGGCCTGGCGCAAAGCGGGTTTTGGGCCCGATCAGGCGCAGAGCTGGATGGATGTAGGCATCCAGGTTAAGGGTGCTTCGAAATGGTCTGCGAAGAAGTTCACGCCCGAAGAGGCAAGGGTCTGGACGGATGCGGGCTTCAGTTTGGAGGATGCGGTCGAAAATCGTTCGAAGGGACTCACACCTGTGCGCGGATCTGACTCATAGGGGTTTACTGCTTCTCGATCAACCTGTTCGATATCTACTCCAGTCGCCCGGGCGCCAGCTGGGCCACCATGGCCTTCAGCTCGCCAATCTCCCGCTGCAGGTCCGACATGCTGGGCTCCGGGTTCGCCTCAAGTTCCATGCGCCGGTGCTCCTGATCCATCACGCCGACCACGATGCCAATGATCATGTTGAGGAAGGCAAACGCGCTTAGGAAGATAAAGCTCAGGTAGTAGGCCCAGCTGAAGCCGTAGACCGCCATCGTCTCGTACATCACATCGGTCCAGTCCTCGAACGTCATCACCCGGAACAGGGTCAGCATGGAGCGGGCAATATCGCCCCACAGCACGGGGTTGATCTCTTCGAACAGGATTGAGCCGATGGCCGCGTAGATATAGAAGATGATGAACAGCAGCAACACCACGTAGCCAAGCTGGGGCAGGGCTTTCAGCAGGGAGTTCAACAGCATGCGCAGCTCGGGGATTACCGAGACCATACGCAGCACCCGGAAAATACGCACCAGGCGGCCCAGCAGGGCCATCTCGCTGTCCTGAATGGGTATCAGGCTGATCACCACGATCAGCGTGTCGAAAATGTTCCAGCCGCTTTTGAAGAAGTCGCGCTTTCTCGGCTCGGCGATAAAGCGAATGATGATTTCGGCCAGGAAGATCAGCGTGATGCTGACATCAAGGTAGCCGACCAGTTGCAGGGACCATGCAGGCAGCTCGTAGGTCCTGGCGCCGATCACCATGGCCGAAAAGATAATGACAAATACGACAAACAGCTCGAAGGCCTTGTTGCTGCGCAAGGCCAGGAACTTCGCCTGCATATTCAGGGCATCCATGAGTACCGCTCCATCCGGGTAAAAAGACCGCGTAACGCTACAGCAGGAGTGGGACCCGGGCAATCACGCCATGGTTACTGGCCCTGGCTTTCAGTCTTCTTGATGTAGTCCGGGACCATCGTTCCCATAGACATATAAATGTTGAACAGACCGTCGATGCCCACATCCAGGGGCGATACGGCGTCACGGGGCACGCACATGATGGCGCCGCCAAAGGGCACCGGTGCAGTGGGGATCATGACGACGTGGTACTCGACACCGTTGAGCACGAATGTCTGGCTGGTGGGCATGAAGGCCGGGAAGGTGGTCCCGCCGAAGTCGCACATGATGGGCGTCATGGACTGCATGTCGGCGCTCTTGTTGGGCTCCAGCATTTCCACGATCTTGGTGGCGGCATCGAACACGGTGCTGATCACGGGAATGTTGGAGGTCAGGCGGTCGAGCCACTGGGTCCAGCGATCCTTCAGCACGACCTGCACCAGCAGTCCCAGCAGGTAGATCAGCAACAGCGCAAACAGCATGCCGCCCGCGTAGGCGCCGATATCACCTTCGCCGATGTTCCAGCCCACCTGCTTGAGCATGCCGCCGACGGCACTTCTGGGCCCGAACATATTGGCGAGGAAGATGACCAGCCAGGTGACGATCGCCACGGTCAGGCCTACCGGCAGCAGGGCCAGCACGCCGGTTATCAGGGGGCGGGTCACCAGGCTCAACATGCTGCGATCACTCATGGTCTTCTCCTTGAAAGATTCAGTGTTCGACGGGCGCAAAGGGCTCGATCGTTACCTCGCCGTCCTCGACAGTCACGAAACTGGATTCCGGGATGGGATGCCAGAATTGCTGCAGCTCTGACAGCGGTTCCGAGACGATTGCCCGGGCGTTGTCGCCCATTTTTTCCAACAGTGCCTGTTGCCTGGGATTCAGCTGCTCCTCCAGGGCGGCCAGGTCCATTGAGTGATACAAGCTTCTTGAATCCTTCTCACTGGAGTATCGAACGGCGTGCAGGCGTTTGCCGTCCGCAATCCCCAGTGTCATCTGCATGGGGTACTGCACGTCGGCGTCCCAGCCGATGCGCTCTATGAAGCCCACCATGCGGGCGAGTCCTGCTTTCGGGTCGTCCGCCAGGCCGAACTGCATGGCCAGCATAAACATCAGCTCGGAGTCCGTGGTGCCACGCAGGCCGCGAAAGTGGTCCTCGTCCAGTTCGTGGACCAGTAGACGCTGCACCCGGGTGAACTCACGGATGAGTCCGTTGTGGACGAACAGTGCGTTCCCGTAGCGAAAAGGGTGGCAGTTGTTGTACTCGACCGCGGTGCCTGTTGATGCGCGAATATGGGCCAGGAACAGGGACGACTCCACGTGTTCGCACAGGTCGTGCAGGTTGTCGTCATTCCAGGCGGGCTGGGTGCTCTTGTAAAGGCCGGGTGTGTCCAGGTGGTCAAACCAGCCCACGCCGAAACCGTCGCCGTTGGTGGTGTTCGGGCCCAGCCTGGCGTCCAGGCTCTGGTCGATAAGGGAGTGGCGGGTGTTGAATATAAGCTCGCTCAGGGGAATTGCACCCCCTGAATAGGCCAGCCAGCGGCACATGGCGCTCTCCTTGTGAGTCTATGTCATTGATATATAGCAGAAATATTTTATGCCGCTGCCGGTGGTCGCCCCATTTTTGAATAAAATTCATCTAAAATGAGTGATTGCCCGTACCATTACAAAACCTGTACACCTATAAAAGCCGCAGCGGGCCTTCGCCCGTCGCATCCTGAGGAATTCCATGACGGAGCGCGTTGTCATCAACGATGTGGGCCCCCGTGACGGCCTGCAGAACCAACCCCGGGTGCTCTCTCCCGAGCAGCGCCTGCAACTCATCCAGGCCCTGCTGCGCGCGGGCGTCTCCCATATCGAAGTGGGCAGCTTTGTGTCCCCGAAGGCCGTGCCGGCCATGGCGGGAACCGACCAGGTGGTGGCGGGACTGCCCCAGGGCAGCACCAACTATTCGGCGCTGGTTCCTAACCAGAAAGGCTATGAGCTGGCGAAAGCCGCCGGCGTTACCACCATCGAGCTGGTGGTGGCTTCCACCGACACCATGAATCTCAAGAACATCAACGCCGACACCGCCCAGGCCATGGCCAATATCACCGAGATCGCGGCGATGGCCAAAACCGACGGCATTCGCGCCATGTGCTACCTGGCCACCGCCTGGGAATGTCCCTTCGAGGGCCTGGTGCCGCAGGAGACCTCCATGGCGCTGGCCAGGCAGATGTTCGATGTGGGCATCGAAGAGGTCGTCATCGCCGACACCATTGGGGCGGCGGACCCCGCCGGGGTGCAGCGCCTGACCCAGGAGGCCGCGGCGGAATTCGGTGCCGATCGGCTCAGCTGCCACTTCCACGACACCCGCGGCATGGGGGTGGCCAATGTGGCTGCGGCCCTACCCTCCGGGATTCGCAAATTCGACGGCTCCATCGGCGGGCTGGGGGGCTGCCCGTTCGCGCCCGGCGCTACCGGCAATGTGGCCACCGAGGATGTGGTGCTGATGCTGCACCAGATGGGGTTTGACACCGGCATCGACCTGGAACGCCTGGTGGAGGCGGTGGAACTTGCCATCGAACTCACCGGCAACTGTGAAGGCGGCAACTCGATTCGCTGGCTGCGGCGCCAGGTCGAGAAAGGCACGCTGAAGAAAATCGCTTGAGGAAAAGAACATGAGTTACAGGCTTGGCGTTGATGTCGGTGGAACGTTCACCGACCTGCTGCTGATCAACGAGGAAGACGGCCACACCTGGACCGCCAAGGTCCCGTCGACACCGGAGGATTCCTCCATCGGGGTGTTGAACGGCGTGGCGCGTATTTGCGACGAGTCCGGTGTGGAGCCCTCTGCCATCAAGCTGGTCATGCATGGCACTACGGTCGCCACCAACGCGGTGCTGACCGGCAAGGGTGCCAGTGTGGGCCTTGTCACCACGAAAGGCTATGAGCACACCCTGCAGGTGGCGCGCTCTTTCTGCCCCGGCGGCCTCGGCGGTTGGGTGACCTTCGTCAAGAAGCCGCTGTTGGCGCCGCTGGAACTGACCATCGGTGCTGCCGAACGGGTCGATGCCGACGGCGGCGTGGTGACGGGCCTGGATGAAGACGCCCTGCGCAAGGACCTGGCCGACCTCAAAGCAAAAGGCGGCATCGAGGCGCTGACCATCTGCTTCGTGAATGCCTATCTCAACGGCGCCCACGAGCAGCGCGCGGCGGAAATCGCCCGCGAGGTGTTTGGCGAAGTGCCCATCTCGGTCTCCAGCGAAGTAGTCCCCGAGATGCAGGAGTACGAGCGCACGGAGACCACGGTGGTTAACTCCTATGTGCGCCCGGAAGTCTCCCGCTATGTGGCCAACCTGCAGACCTCACTGCAGGACAGGCTCGGCGACGACACCCAGCTTTCCATTCTTCGCTCCGACGGCGGCCTGGCCTCTGGCCGCGCCGCGGCTGACAGCCCGGTCAACCTGCTGATGTCCGGTCCCGCAGGCGGTGTGGCCGGCGCCATGTACTTCTGCTCCCGCGCCGGCTTCGACAATATCCTGACCTTCGATATGGGCGGCACGTCGACCGACGTGGCGCTGATCCAGGGCGGTCGCGCCCGGGTGCGCCGGGAAACCTTTGTCGGCGACGTGAAAGTGCGAGCGCCGTCCGTGGACGTGCGCACGGTGGGTGCCGGCGGCGGCTCTATCGCCTTCGTACCGGAATTGACCCGGGCCCTGCGCGTCGGCCCTGAAAGCGCCGGTGCGGTACCCGGACCTGCCTGTTATATGAAAGGTGGCGAAGAGCCGACCGTGTGCGATGCCAACGTGGTGCTGGGTTACCTGCCCTCGGATGTGCAGCTTGGCGGCGCCATGGAAATCAACAAGGACGCGGCAGTGGCGGCGGTGCAGAAGACTGCTGACGCCATGGGGATCGATCTCCATGCTGCGGCCGAAGGAATAGTGAAGGTCGCCAACGAGGCAATGTTCGGTGCCCTGCGCCTGGTCTCTGTTGAACAGGGCTATGACCCGCGTGACTTTGCCCTGGTGGGCTTTGGCGGCGCCGGCCCGTTGCATGCCAACGCGCTGGGAATCCTGACCGATGCCTGGCCGGTCATCGTGCCGCCGGGCCCGGGCGTGCTCTGCGCCTATGGCGACGCCACTACCAAGGTCCAGGACGAGGCCACCCGCACCTACATCACCATGGCCGAGGAAATCTCTGCCGATAAGCTGATGGCAGACCTGAAAGAACTGCAGTCCCGGGCCGGGGAGTCCCTGGTGGCGGACGGCATTCCGGAATCTGACCACGAGGTGACCTTCCAGGCGGACCTGCGCTATGCGGGCCAGGCCTTCCAGATCACGGTGGACTTCACCGAGGCGGAGCTGGCCGAGAAGGGCATCGCGCGCCTGACCGACGAGTTCGACGACGAGCACGAGCAGCTCTTCACCTTCAAGCTGGGCGACGGCCACGAGATCCTGATGATCCGCGCGGTGGTCAAGGCGAAGGCCAAGGCCATTGCCGAGCTGTCCATGGGCCAGGAGGGCACGACCCTCGAGGACTGCAAGCTGCACGACACGTCCTTCTACTATGAGGGGGAGCACCACGACGCCGTGATCTACGATCGGGGGAAACTCCATGAAGGATTGGTAGTGCCCGGTCCGTCCATCGTCTCGGAAATGGATTCCACCACCGTGGTGCTGCCGGGCTACTCGGCCCGGGTCGACAGCGTCGGCAACCTGTTGATCGAGCCTACGGCCTAAGGAGAGCGACATGCCTGCATCTATCAAGCAAACCAATACCGCGCCGCTCCAGACCGTCGAGGTGGAAGGCGTTACCGTCGATATCATCGAGAACGCGCTGAAGAACGCCCGCGAGGAAATGGACGCGGTGCTGTTCCGCACCGCCATGTCGCCGGGGATTCGGGAGCAGGGCGACTGCTTCCCAATGATCGCCAACGTCGAGGGGAAAATGGTCGTGGGCCAGTTCGGTTCGTTCATCGGCCCGTTCCTTGAGGTCTACGACGGCGAGATCGAGGAAGGCGACATCATCCTCACCAACGACCCCTATATGTGCAACGCGGCGGTGTCGCACCTGCCGGACTGGCTGGTACTGAAGCCCGTGTTCAAGGACGGCCGCCACATCGCCTGGACCGCCATGTTCGGCCACATGTCCGACAACGGCGGCATGGTACCGGGCTCCATCCCCATCGAGGCCACCACGATCTTCCAGGAAGGCATCCGCATCCCGCCCATCAAGCTGTACAAGAAAGGCGAGCTGCAGTCCGACGTGCTGGAACTGATATTGCACAACGTGCGCACCAGCCAGTGGAACCGTTTCGACCTCAACGCCCTGGTGGCGGCCTGCAACACGGCATCACGCCGGGTGATCGAGCTGACCGAGCGCTTCAGCGACGACGTGCTGCACACCACCATGGGGATCATGCTGCAGCGGAACTATGACGCCATGAAGGCCATCATCAATATGGTGGTGCCGGAAGAGCCGCGCTATTTCGAGGACTTCCTCTGCGACGACGGCATGGGCATGGGCCCCTACAAAATCGCCTGCAAGCTGTGGCGCGAAGGGGATGTGGCCATCTTCGATTTCGAGGGCACCGACCCCCAGGCCCAGAGTTCAGTGAACTTCTTCCTGAACGAAGACATGTTCAAGATGTTCTTCGGCTCCTTCACCATCAACGTGGTGGACCCGCAGATCGTCTTCAACGACGGCTTCTACGACCTGGTGGATGTGCGCATTCCCCAGGGCACACTGCTGAAGCCGAACTACCCGGCGGCACTGTCGGGACGTACCCACGCGCTGGGGCGCATCTTCGATGTGCTGGGCGCGCTGCTGGGCATGGGCGCGCCAGACCAGATGCTGAATGCTGCGGGCTTCAGCGATTCGCCGCATCTGTTCTATTCCGGCTATGACGACAAGGGCGAATGGTTCCAGCTGTTCCAGATCGGCTTCGGCGGCATTCCCGGCCGGCCTATCGGCGACGGCCCGGATGGACACTCCCTGTGGCCGGGCTTCACCAACGTGCCGAACGAATTCATCGAGAGCTACTTCCCGCTGCGCATCGAGAACTACGAAACCATCATCGACTCCGGCGGTGCCGGCCTGCACCGCGGCGGCAACGGCCTCAGTGTGGCGTATCGCTTCCTGTGCGACGGTGAGATCGGCATCCACGACGAGCGCTGGCTCACCTACCCCTGGGGCGTGAATGGCGGCGAAACCGGCATGCGTTCCACCAAGCGCCTGGTTCGCACTGACGGCAGCCAGGAATGGCTGCCTGCCAAAATCGAGGGTGTAAAAGTGAAGGCCGGGGACCTGCTGTACTTTAATACCTGGGGTGGCGGCGGCTGGGGCGACCCCTATGCCCGCGACGCCGCCCTGGTGCTGGACGATGTGAATCGCGGCCTGGTCTCTGCAGAAGGTGCGAAGCGCTATGGCGTGGTAATTGCCGATGGTGCAGTGGACGCCTCAGCCACTGAAGCCCTGCGAGCAGAATTGATTGCTGAGCGTGGCGACGATATCCCGCTGTTCAACTACGGCGGCACCATCGAGGAAATCAAGGCCCGCTGCCTGGAAGAAACCCACCTGCCGCCACCGGCGGCGCCGGAGTTCCGCAAGGCGGGTTGACTAGAGACGCCTGGCGGCGACCACCGCCAGGCGACTGCCTTCTCCCACAACCCTGCACCACTTTCGTGCAAACCAGCCTGGTTCGCTGGCATCACGGGATGCCGCGTCCTCGCGGTGGTGGTCCTCATCACGCTGAAAGCGCCGCAGCACCGCGCGAATCTCGCGGTGCTCCCGCTTGTCTCGCAGGTAGTCGATCTGATCCTGGTAGTGTTCTACGACAAAGGTTTCCACTGCCGCGATGGTGTGGAATACACCGCGTCGTCCACCCAGGGTCGACAGGGCGCCCAGCATCCAGCCCGACAGTTTCCACAGCGGAATCAGCCGACTTTTTACGGAGGCGGGCAGCCAGTCCTCGAAGAAACTGAGGTGCGTCTGCTCGGTGAGCAGGTGCTCCTGGGCGAACTGGCGCACGACAGGATCGCGGCTCAGGGCCAGAATGCCGCGGTAAATCCAAACGGCACCGGTTTCCCCGGCGTGGTCCGATCGCAGGTCGGCCTGCAGGCGGCGATCCAGGGTGTCAGCAGACGGCATGTCGTGACAGAGAGATTGTATTAGCGCGGTATCAGACGTCATACAGGTGATACGCGGCATACGTCGACACGGTTGCCAGTTGTCGACGATTTGTCGTGCTTCCGCCGCGTTGACCGCGCAGGATCCAGCGCCTACTGTAAAGCCGGGTTTCCCGAGGGGTAGAGCCATGGAGCGCGAGCGAATCCTTTTCCTGTGTACCGGAAATTCCTGCCGCAGCCAGATGGCGGAAGGGCTTTGTCGCGCCCTGCGTGGTGATGTCTTCGAGGTGGCGTCCGCGGGAATCGAGACCCATGGTCTCAATCCCTATGCGGTGGCGGTGATGGCGGAGATAGACATCGATATTTCCGGCCACAAGAGCAAGACCCTCGACGATCTCGATGGGGATTTCGACTACGTCGTCACGGTGTGCAATCACGCCAGCGAGACCTGCCCGCACTTCCCGGCAAGAACAGCCGTAGTGCATCAGGGATTTGACGATCCGCCCAGGCTGGCGGTGAGTGCCGCCAGCGAAGACGAGGCGCTCGGCCACTATCGGCGGGTGCGTGATGAGATACGTGAGTATGTGCTCACACTGCCGCAAGTATTCGGGAAAACGTGAGCATTTTCAGTAAATTAGCCTAGACTAACTTCCATGGATATTCGTCGCTTCCTTGCGGAGCTCAAAGGCAGAGGGGTCTACCGAGTCGCCGCTATTTACGCGGCGGGCAGCTGGGCCCTGTTGCAGGTTGCCGACGTGTTTTTCCCGATTGTGGGCCTGCCCGACTGGGCCATCACCACGGTGTTGGCTGCGGCCGCGTTGGGATTCCCCGTGGCCATTGTCCTGGCCTGGATTTTCGAGATCACGCCCCAGGGCCTGGTGGAAACCGATGCCACCGGCGCCAATTTCGGCCGGCTGCACCTGTCGCTGGCGCGCCTCGTTGAACTGGGCCTGCTGCTGGCTCTGGTGTCCCTGGTGGGCTTCCTCTATGTGGAGCGGCTGACCCTGCAGGAGCAGGTCGCCGAGGCCACCAGCGGCCACAGCAATGGCCGGCCCTCGGTGGCCGTCATGGCGTTCGAGAACATGAGCGACGATCCTTCGGCGGAGTATTTCGGCGACGGCCTCGCCGAGGAAATCCTCAACCTGCTGGCGCGCATCAACGAGCTGAACGTGGCCGCCAGGACATCCTCCTTCTATTACAAGGGCAAGGACATCGACCTGCGTGAGGTGGGTGAGAAACTCGGCGTGGGCCACGTGCTGGAGGGAAGCGTGCGCCGTTCCGGTGACCGCGTTCGCGTCACCGCCCAGCTGATCGAGATGAATACCGGCTACCACATCTGGTCCCAGGTCTACGACCGCGACTACAGCGACAGTTTCCGTATCCAGGATGATATTGCCCGCCAGGTCGTGGGCAGTATGCAGGTGTTTCTGTCCGACAGCTCCGCGGATATTCTCAATGACCGGCCCGATGTTGACCCGCAGGCCTATGACTACTATTTGCGCGGCCGGGAATTCCTGAGGCAGTCGGCAGGCAGCGAGAATCTGGATCGTGCGCTGGCACTGTTCAGGAAATCGATTGAGCTGGATGACGAGTACGCTGAAGCGCACGCGGGTATGTGCGACGCTCAGCTGGCCCTGTACAGGAACGAGATGGACCCGCAGCAGTTTCGGAATGCCGAGATGGCCTGTGCAGAGGCGATCTCCCTGGATCGCGCGGCTCTGCCGGTGTACGTGGCGCTGGGCAATCTTTACCGGCTGTCTGGAGAATACGGGGCATCGGAGGTCCAGATCAGGAAGGCTTTGGATATCAACCCGAGAGCCGTGTCCGCTCTGGAGTCGCTGGCTCTGACACTGCACGCCGACAATCGCGATGAGCAGGCGGAGGCCTCGCTACGGGAAGCCATTCAGGCGCAGCCCAAGAACTGGCACAGCTACCTGACCATGGGGAACTTTCTTTTCGATACAGGCCGGTTCGACGAAGCGATCCCCTATTACCGTCGTATCTCGGAGCTGATTCCCGACCACGCCGGAGCCCTCAACAACCTGGGTGCCGCTCACTTCATGCTCAACCAGTTTGATGAGGCCGCCGCGGTCTGGACGCGCTCCCTGGAGATCGAGCCCACCGCTGCCGCCTACTCCAACGCTGCGTCCAGCCTGTTCTTCTCGGGACGTTACAAGGAAGCCGTCGACATGTACCACAAGGCGGTGGAGCTGGCGCCGGAGAACTTTGAGTTCTGGGGGAATCTCGGAGACGCCTACCGATTCACCGATGGCCTCCAGGAACTGGCGGAACCCATGTACCGTAATGCCATCAAGCTGGCTTCCGAGCATCTGGAGATCAACCCATCCGATGCCATCACCCTGATACTGGTGGCGCACTACTACGCCGCCGTAGGCGAGCGGGAAGAGGCGCTGCAGTACCATGCGCGGGCAACAGCACTGGCGCCCGACAGTATGTTTGTCTACTACAACTCAGCCATATTGCTGTCTACACTGGGTGAGCAAGATCGCGCGCTATCGGCCCTGACGCGAGCCATTGAGCTGGGGTATTCAAGGGATTTGATTTATGCAGACGCGGGCCTGGCCGCGCTGCGGAGTGATGAGCGGTTCCAGGACGCGGTGGAGGTACTACCATAACGCATCGACAAGGAGGGCGCTTCGCCATGATGCGAGACATGCTAAAGCAGGAACCGGGATACATGCTGTGGGAGCAAGGTAAACGCATTCTTCTGATGTCAGTGCTGCTGTTCACGGCCGCCTGTGCAACGAAAACCCCACCGCCTCCGCCTGCTACGACGGTAACTCTGAATACGATGACAGTGCCGAACCTGCCAACGGTGAAGTCGCCGAGAATCCGGGTGTATTTTCTCGACGTGAATCTGCCGGGGGGTGGAACGAAGCTGTGCCCTGCGGTAACGACTTTCGTGGGCGAAGTGGAAGATACTGGTGGAATCACTCGCAAAGTAGAACTTCCCACCGAGGTGCCGGTGAATGCCTCGACCGGGGCCAATATTCGCAAGGCGTTCTGGGTGGCTGTCGACCAGAACAAGGATAGGATTCACGCTCCCACCGGCCCTGGCATGACTTGCGAGGAGAAGAAGGAGTGGTTCCGATACGCGATCTTTTTTGATCCTTTTGGCGCCCCAGACTACAGATCCAGGATGAGAAAGAACATCAACGAGCCGCCACAGTGTGATGGGTCCTATGACGAAAATAAGAAGTACTTCTACTATGTCGGCAAGTTGAACGTGGCTGACAAGGATCTGTTGCCAGAAGACGTGGAGTTCAAGTACACGATTGCAAGAATGAAGAAAAATGGTGCCAACTGGGTGATCGATGAGGACTGTCCGCCGCTCGATCCCATGATCAAAATACTAAGATAGGAACAACAAAAAATGGCTACGATTCCCGAATGTACCCGCGGGCGCTTCACTGCGCTCGCCGCTACCCTCGCGGTGCTTTTTTTGCTCGGCAATGTGAGCAGCGCCCTGGCGCAACCGTCCGGCGTGGACTGTCCGCGCAAGCGCCTGTGTATCAATGTTGTCGTGGACGGTAACGGCTGCCCAAGCTACACAACCTTCGAGGGCGTCAAGGACAAGGTGCCAAACCTGTCCAAACAATCTGCGCGGCGCATGAATTGGTACATGGTGAATGAAGCCGGTGCCCAGCAGCAGATTCCCTTCAAAATCTACTTTGACCCGTTCAAGAAGCCGGAGCTCGATGGCACCGGTATGGCACAGTCCCAGAGGCTGGATAAACACGTGCCGGTAAATGTGAACTTCAAGTACACGGTGGTGGTCGAAAGCTGCCCGCCCTACGATCCGATGATACGGATATTGCGATAAACAGACCCCCTGCTGATCTGCGATGAGCTACACACGCACGGAGCGCTTCCTTTCACTGTTCACCACCCTGCGCCACAACGAGGGCCGTGGGGTGGTGCTGCTGTGCATCCAGTCCTTCAGCATCCTGTTTGCCTACTACCTGCTGAAGGTCCTCCGTGATCCGCTGATCCTTTCGGAAGGCAGCCCGGAATTGAAGGCCTATACCAACGCGATGCAGGCGGCGGTGCTGATGATCGTGGTGCCGATTTTCGCACGCTTCTACCATCGCTATGGGCATGACGGCGGCAAGCACATGCTGATCAGCCGTATCATGCTGTTCTTCATCTCGAACGTGTTCCTGTTTGCCCTGGCCTACACGGCGGGCTGGCCCATCGCTATCGCCTTCTACGTTTGGCTGGGCATTTTTTCGGTGATGGTGCTGGCGGTGTTCTGGGGTTTCTCGGCTGACCTCTACAACGTCAAGTCCGGGCAGCGTATTTTCCCCGTGGTAGCGGCCGCGGCCTCGGGCGGTGCCTATGTCGGTGCCCGCTTCGCCGGTTGGTGGGACCCGATCGTGGGTCACGGTGGCGTCATGGTCACCGCAGGCCTGCTACTGTTCATCCCCTGGTGGTTCAGCGGTCGGGTGGAGAAGACCATACCACCTGGGTCTGCCAGTGTGATCGTGGACGAGGTGCGCGCGGAACCGCCGCCTGTGTCCGAGGGCTTCATGGTGGTGTTTCGCAGCTACTACCTGACCATGATCGCTATCTTCATAATCATCATGAACCTGGTGAACAGCAACGGTGAGTACATCCTGGCCGCGTTTGTCACCCGGGAAATTGACATGCTGGAGGCCGCGGGCGCCCTCGTCGGTAGCCGGGACGACTATCTCACTGCGTTTTTCGCCAGTTATCAGGCCTGGTTCACGCTGCTGGGCTTCCTGATACAGATTTTCCTGGTATCGCGCATCTTCGATGCGATCGGCCTCAAGGGGGCGCTGCTGGTGCTGCCTGCCCTGATGATGGGCAGCTACTCCCTGATGTTCCTGTTCCCGATCCTGGCGGTGGTGCGCATCTCCATGATCGCCGAGAACAGCATCAGCTACTCCCTGCTCAACACCACGCGACAGGCTCTCTTCCTGCCGGTAAGACGTGAGGAGAAGTACGTCGGCAAGAACTGCATCGATACATTCTTCTTCCGCTGCGGAGATGTGTTGTCCGCTGCCGCTGTTTATGTAGGCAGTGTTCTGGTCGGCATCAGCCTGACGGGCTTTGTGCTCACCAATTTCCTACTGGCGCTGGTGCTGTTCTGGGTGGCCCGGATAATCGGCCGGCGGAACGAGGGGGTGATCCAGGAAAACCTCGGCAACCTGCCGCCCCAGGTCGGCCTGCCGCTGCCGGACATGGACATTCCGGCCGGCGAGATCAGCCGCATGGAGATGCACGAGGATACGTTCTTCGACCCGGATGAGGGCGATGCGCTGAAGTATGTCGCCTTCCAGAGCCCCACTTCGAACCTGCCGCGCTGGGTCAAGTTTGACGCCCTGCACCGGCGCTTTGAGTTCCACCCGCCACCGGGGAGCGCCGGCACCGTGGAAATCCGTGTGGTGGCCCGTGATTTCGATGGCGCCGAGGCTGAGGCCAACTTCACCGTGAAGTACGCGCCCCCGGGCGGCTGATCAGCTTGTGCAGGGCATAGGTCACAAAATTCATGCAGAATTCATTTACACCAGCGGTCCACGCCATATACTGTTGGGGCTTGGAAGCAATTCCGATTTTTATGTAACGCCTTCGATGTGCTTTTCTGGTCTTCGTCTCTGTTGTCATAACTAATCGCAATGCTTACAGCTGCCATCTCGGCGGGCTATCCCGTCGTGTGGCAAATGAACACGTAAACAAGTTGTGTAGCTGTCAGGCCTTGCCTGGGGTTACCGTGAAAGTAGGGAAGTAAGCATGTCCACGACCAAGGGCACCGTTAAGTGGTTCAACGAAACGAAGGGCTTCGGCTTTATTCAACAGGAAGGCGGTCCAGACGTATTCGTACACTTCAGCGCCATCCAGGGATCGGGTTTTAGAACGCTGGCTGAAGGACAGGAAGTCGAATTCAGCGTGACTGAAGGCAAGAAGGGTCCCCAGGCCGAGAACGTCACCCCGCTCTAAGGGGCGACGGCAGTCTCCAGCGCCCGCGTTCGTCGCGGGCACTCAATACCCCCAGAACGCTACCGGTCCATGCCGGGGCGTCCCTGTTCCCGGAATTCTCCCTTCCGGGACTACTCTCCACCCTCTATCTGGATCTCCAGCCGGGATTCTGCCTTCATTGAGTTGGTGATGAAGCAGGTCTGCTCGGCTTTCTCGAGCAGTTTTTCCGCCTTGTCTCGGCTCGCTCCAGCCGGCAGCGTCAGCTTGGCCCGGGTATCGAGGCCGGTGAACTGCACGGCGCGTTCAACCCGGTCCAGGGTGCCGGAGACCTCCACGTCGAGTGATTCCCATTCCAGCCGGGATGCTGCCGCCACCGCCTTGAAGGACAGGATAAAACAGCTGGCTACCGCGGCTACCTGCAGGTCCTCGGGTGAGTGCACGTCCCCCGGGCCGCCGAAGTTCGCCGGCGGTGCCACGGTCAGGCTGGGCTGCCCCTCGCAGTTGGCGGTGACATGGCTCTCCAGGGTGGCAGTCGCTGTGGCGTCGTAATTGTGTGGTAGCTGCATCGAGTCCTCCAGGGCTTGGCTGCGTTGTGGCCTCGACCTGCATGCTAAAGTACTGCGGTCCCCTACGGTCGAGGCGAAGCGATGAATTTGAGTATAGGGCGCGCGATCCTGCGCTGTCTGCCCCTGGTGCTGGTTTGCGGTCTGGGCGTGCCGGCAGAGGCCAGGCCCAAGACCGACTCGGTAGTGCTGCTAAACGGGGACCGCATCACGGGCGAAATCAAGAGCATGGAAAACGGCGTTCTCCGCTATGGCACCGACAGCATGGGCACGGTCAGCATCGAGTGGGACGGCGTCACCGCGCTGAACAGCAACTACTTTTTCCGGGTCCGCACGATCGCAGGCGAGCGCTACTTCGGTGCGATCGGACCTTCGGAAACCCACGGTTATGTCCAGGTCCTGCACGCTGAGGGCACCGAGGATTACCCGGTGATGGATATCGTGGCGATTGTGCCGATCGAAACCACCCTGTCCGAGCGGCTCGATACGATGGTCAGGGCGGGCTACTCCGACTTCAAGGCCAGCGACAGCAGCACGACCGAACTGGGCCTGACAATCACTTACGATGACGCGCTCAGCACCAATCGGCTCACGGCGCGCTCCGTGGTCACGGACAATAGCGGCGAGACCAATACCAGCAACCTGGTGAGGGCCTCGCGCGCCAAACTCTGGCAGAATCCGCGCTACTTCAATTACTACACCTCGAGCTGGGAGAGTAACGACGAACTGGCCGTCGACTCCCGTCTCACCCTGGGCTACGGCATCGGGCGCCACTTGTTCGACAACAACCGGACCAAGCTCAGCTTTGTGGTGGGCCTGCAGGGCTTGACCGAGGAGGACTCACTGGGCGAGACCGAGGAGAGCCTGGAAGGGCTGCTGGCGGTCAACTACCGGACATGGCGCTTTACCAGCCCCGAGCTGGACCTGGTGACCGTATTGCGCGTCTACCCCGGCCTCACGGAAACCGGCCGGGTCCGTGGCGACGGGGAGATCACCCTGAGCTGGGAGGTCATGAGTGATTTGAATCTCACACTTAGCGGCTTCGGCAGCTTTGACAACGAGACCAACGAGGACGGTGACGACTACGATTACGGCATCACCACAGGGATCGAATACGAGTTCTGACGGCTTTGAGGGGGCAAACGTTCGCAATAATCGGCGAATTCCGTTAAACTGGCCGGCCCGCTAGAGGAATCACAGATAACATGGCATCCAGCAAGAAGCGCGGGCAGAACGCCCCGGTTGAAACCAGCGCATCCATCGCAGAACAGACGGCAGCTTTCCTGAAGGCAGGCGGCAAGATCGAAGAAGTACCCCGCGGCGTCAGCGGCCAGACCAGCCTGGCGGCTCGCAAGCACATCACCATCAGCTCCAAGAACTAGGTTATCCCCGGGCGGGCACCTGTGAAGGTATTCGCCACCAGCCAGTTACCGGGCGACGGGCTCCGTCGGCTCGGTGAACTCTGCGACCTGGACATCTGGGAAGAGCAACATCCCATCCCGCGCGAGCGCCTGCTAGAGGCGCTGGCGGACTCTGGTGGCCTGCTCTGCCTGCTGACCAATCGAATCGACGAGGCGCTGTTGTCGCAGAGCCCGTCACTCTCTTTCGTGTCCAGCATGTCGGTGGGCGTGGACCACGTCGATGTGGCCGCGCTGACCCGGCGCGGCATTCCCCTGGGAAACACTCCCGGTGTCCTGGTCGATACCACGGCCGACCTGACCCTGGCGTTGATGCTCGCGGCTGCTCGCCGCATACCGGAAGCGGATCAATTTGTTCGGGAGGGCCACTGGGACCCTTCCTCACCCTGGCATCCGGACATGTTCGTGGGCAAGGACCTGGCTGGCGCCACGCTGGGCATCCTCGGGCTTGGGGCTATTGGCCAGGCGGTCGCCCGAAGGGCTGCGGCCTTCGGCATGCGTATCATCGGCTGGAACCGCACACCGCGTGCACTTGGCGGTATTGAACAGCTCCCCTTTGACTCGGTACTGGCCCAGTCCGACTTTCTGTCGGTCAATGTGGCGCTGACCGACGAGACACGCATGCTGGTGGACAGCAATGCCATCGCTGCCATGAAGCCCGGTGCCGTGCTGGTCAATACCGCCCGCGGCGGTATCGTGGATGAGCCGGCGCTGGCCGCTGCGCTCGCGGACGGCCACCTGTTTGCGGCCGGCGTCGACGTGTTCGGGCAGGAGCCCGTAGACCCGGCAAACCCGCTGCTGGCGCTGCCCAATGTGGTCGTGGCGCCCCATATCGGCAGTGCCACCCGTGACACCCGCCGGCGCATGGCCGATCTGGCGGTCGACAACGCAATCGCAGCGATCCGCGGCGAACCCATGCCTCACTGCGTTAACCCTGGGGTTTATGGGGACTTTCGTTCCTGAGAGCGGCTGACTATCATGTCCCTGAAGCCTGACAAGGAGGGCAGGTTATGCCGCTGCTTTCCCACACACCCGACTCGGTAGACATCACGCCCCGCAACCGGGAGCACGATGTCGCGGAGCTGCTGGCCGGCGACTGGTACGACAACCACCCGTTCAAGACCGCCTGGTTCAATGCCATGTCGATCACGTTTCCCCTGGGCGAGAAGTTCTTTATCGACAGCGTTCGACACTTCGCCGACCAGATCGACGATCCCAAGCTAAGCCGGGAGATTCGCCAGTTCTGCGGTCAGGAGGGCTTTCACCGCCGCGAGCACGACCGTTACAACCGCGAACTCTGCGCGCGCCGTGGCTATGACCTGGACTGGCTGGAAGGCCGGCTCGAAAAGAACATCGCCCGGGCGAAGCGCTTCCTGAGTCCTATGGAACTGCTGGCGAGTACCGCGGCGCTGGAACATATTACGGCGATCATGGCGGAATCGTCGTTGGCAGATGATTCGCCCATGAACGGTATGGTCGCCCCCGAGATGCGAGAGCTCTGGGACTGGCACGCCGCGGAAGAGATGGAGCACAAGTCGGTGGCCTTCGACGTCTACCGGGCGATGGAGGGGGGAGAGAGGATGCGCAGGAGCGCCCTGCGTCGTTCCACCTGGTTCCTGCTCGTCGACATCATGGGCGGTGTCATCCACATGCTGCGCCGCGATGGCCAGCTCTGGAAGCCGCGAATCTGGCGGGAAGGGTTCGGCTTCCTGTTTGGCAAGGACGGGATCCTGCGCCGCATATGGCCGGCGTACAGGGACTACTTCCGCGACGACTTCCATCCCTGGCAGCGCGACACCATGGAGCTGCTGACCCACTGGCGTGAGAGCCAGCCTGCGTCGCCAGCTTGAATCCGGGCTGCGTTAGTCGACGATGCCGTTCAACTCGACTGGTGAGCCGCGGCGGACGATACTGACCGTGACCCGGTCGCCCGGCTTGACCCGGCGGTAGGTGCGGTACAGCTGGCTCAGGCCCGCCTTGGTACCAACTACCGGCGTGCCGTTGATGCCGGTGATGATATCCCCGCCCAGCAATACCTGGGCGCCGCCGATCTCGGCAGGAATGTAACCGGGTTTGAGGCCCAGTTTCTCTGAGATCGAACCGGTGGCGACATCCTGGATCAGCATCCCGGATTCCTGGCCCACGTTGAGGGCGGCGGCCATGTCCTCGTTGAGCAGCATATAGCTGGCGCCCAGCCACACCGCCGGCTCGTCGAGCAGCTTGCGGCGCGCCATGTTGGAGCTGGCCGCAAAGCCGAGACCCTCGCTGCCGCCGGACTGGCTGGAGATGTGACTGACAATGCCGATCACCTCACCCTTCATGTTGAGCAGCGGCCCGCCGGAGTTGCCCTTGTTGATGGCAGCATCGGTTTGCAGGAACTCCACTTCGCCAAAGGGGGTGTTCTTGTTGAGGCGTCGTCCGGACAGGTAGCCCACGGTAAGGGAATGCTTGAGCCCGTAGGGCGAGCCGATCACGAATACCTGCTCGCCGATCTTCACCTTGTCGGAGTCACCGAGTTTCGCGGTGGCCAGCTTGTCGGGCGGATCGATGATGCGCAGCAGCGCAAGGTCGCTGATCTCGCTGGAAGTGATGACCTGGGCCTTGCGTTCGCGGCCGTCCCGGAACATCACCATGATGTTGTCGGCGGTGTCGACGACGTGGGCCGCGGTCATGACCAGGCCCTCCGTATCGACGATGACGCCGGAACCCAGGCCCCGGTCGCGGGCTTTCTGGATGCCCTCGTCAGTGAGGGTGGCCCGCATCTCCTCGGTCATGATGACCACCACCGCCGGGTCCACTTTTTCGAACACGCGGCTGAGGTCCTGGCTCTGGGTGGCGCAGCCGCTTCCCAGCATGACCAGCGCCGCTACGCAGCCAATCAGGCGTCTCAGCATGTCACGCGCCTCCCGCCGGAGGCAGGTCCCGGAAGGCGCGGCGCACGCCGGTATTCAGCGTGCTGCGGGTGCGGCTTCGATCGGGCTGGTTGGCGTTGGCAACGATCTTGGTAATGATCGCGCGCCAGACCTCGCGGCCGGTTTCGCCATGGTTGATCTGCAGCGCGATATTGCGCGTCTCCTTCACGCCCGCCAGGGCAATGGCATTGTCGCGCTCCGCCTGGCTGATGTTGGCATTGGGTCGAACACCGGCGCGGGGTGAGACGAAACTGGCCGAGTCGCTGGGCGCGCCCAGGCGAACCCCCGGCGCATAGATGTAGTCGATAGTGAAATCGCCGTTGCGGGGAACCCGCCGGTAGCCCATTGCCGCGAGCTGCTCGTCGACAATCTCCCGCAGGATCGGATCGATGACGTAAATCGGGTCGCGGGCGTAGAACTCGCTGGAGAAAGGTTCGCTGCGCCAGGAATAGGTCTTGAAGTTGCCGGCGGCGAATTCCTGGGAATCCCAGACATCAACCTCGACGCTGGCACAGGCAGCCAGCAGGCAGGTGAGCAGGGCGGTGACCAGGACGGTTCTCATGGTTGCGGATCTCCAACGGCTTTGCGGCGCACCATGGTATTGCCGGGGCGGCGCGGACACAAGCGCAGAGCACAGTCGCGGTGCAGGAGTGCCTGGCGCAATCGGTCATTCAGTTGGCGCAGCCTGCCGCGGCATTCGCGGGACACGATCGATAACATTGCTGTGCTTTGCATCGAGACGACTGTACCAACACGAAAGGAGAATCCCATGTCTACCGCTATCTCGCGCTTTTACCCGATCCTGTTCTTCGGCCTGATCGCCCTGAAGGCCTATATCGTCCTGTAAGCCCCGTGCTGCGGCCCTTTCGGGCCGCCTGACCGCGTGTCACAAACCGCGATATCGGTGCTGGCGCAAACAGCTGCAATCGCTATACTCGACGGCTGTTTCCCAGTAACTACGCTGCTCCCAGGGCCATGCTGTCACGTCAACTGCTACAGATCGACCTGAATCTGCTGCTGGCACTGCAGGTGCTGCTGGACGAGCGCAATGTCACCCGGGCCGCCGAGCGGCTGTCCATATCACAGCCCGCGCTCAGCAAGATCATGCAGAAGCTGCGGGAGACTTTCGACGATGAGCTGTTCACCAAGACCGACCACGGCCTGATACCCACACCCCGCGCCGAGGAGCTCGGTCGGGGCCTGCCGGAGGCCCTCGAGCAGCTCGATGCCATCCTGCAGCCTGGGGAGTTCGACCCCGCCAGCCACGACGGCACCTTCCGGCTGGCAATGCCGCCGATGTTCACCGAAGTCCTGCTGCCCGAGCTGATGGAGACGCTCGCAGAGCGCGCACCCAGCGTTCGCATCATCGCCGGCGAGGTCAGCCTGGACTTCCAGGAAAAGCTGAAGCTTGGTGAGATCGACTTTGCCATTGCCGTGATCGAGCGGACCGACACCGATGTTCACGCGGAGCCGCTGCGCACGATCAGCCCGCGCTGCTACATGCGCCAGGACCACCCGCTGATCGACAAGAAGATCACCCTCAAGGATTTTCTCGCCTACCCCCACGTGCGCCTGTACCTGCCGGGGCTGGGTCGTGAGAACCTGGGCCTGGTGGACGAAGTGCTGGCCGAGCGTGGTCTCTACCGCAACGTGGTGCTGGAAACCACGCAATTCGCGCCTGCAGTCGGCGTGCTGGCCAATACAGAGTGCATCCTGATCGCCAACGCGGGGCTGTCCAAGAGCCCGGCGGTGGAGGACAACATTTGCGTACAGCCGATTCCCGACGAGCTGGCGCGCCTGTTTTCCGGCCACAGCGGCGGCAAGCGCACTCGTCTCGCCCTGGTGCGCCACACCCGCACCTCCAACAGTGCGCCGCACCAGTGGATGCGCAAACTGCTTGTCGAGCTGATGTCCGAGCAGGATACAATCGAAGACTGATCGACCCTCGCGTCACCCCCTGGCAAACCTGGAGAACTCGATGAGCCGAGCGCTGTTTATCACTATTCATATGTACCTGTCGGCGTTCTTCGCCGTGTTTGTCCTGCTGGTCGCCATCTCCGGAGGTCTCTACCTGCTGGGTTACAAAGGGTCGGTTGAAAAACAGCCGGTGTACTCCTCCGAGTCTGATCCCGGTCTCACGGACCTGCTCTCTCAGCCCACATCCTTATCCGTGGCCGTGGCGGACCTGCTTGAGCAGGCCGGTGTCGAGGATTTCAGCTTCGAGTACGTGAAGGTCAAGGGGTCGACCCTGTACACACGCCCCACCTCGCGTACCCACTACGTGATCGAGTTGGATGACGGTGTGCAGGTGTCGAAGGCGACGCCGAGCCTGCAGGCGGCGATGATGGAGCTGCACATGGGCCACGGTCCGCTGGCGTTCAAGAATTTCCAGAAGTTCTTCGCCGTGGGGATGATCTTCATCATGGCCAGCGGGATCTGGCTGGGCCTGTCCTCGGAGCGCCTGCGGCCCAGGACGCTGGCCGCGGCAGGCGGCGGCGCACTGGCCTTCTTTGTCGTACTGCTGATCTAGTGCACGCCGCTGGCGGGCTTGAGGTCGAAGGCGATACAGACCCGCTCGGTATCCGCCGAGAAGGGCAGGGTGCGGTGGAACAGGTTGGCGGGGAACAGGACGATGTCGCCGACACTGATTTCCAGCACCCGGCTGGGAAACTCGACGCCCGGCTCCACCGGGTAGTCGTCCCCGTGTAATCCGAGTTCGAAACAGCCTTCCTGGCCTGAGGCGCCTCGCTCGGGCAGCGCCAGGTACAGCACCCCGCTGACCCAGCCGCCCTCGTGAATATGCGCGTCCAGGTGTCCACCCTGGCGCATGCGGATATACCACGAGCTCTCGAACTCGAGCTGTTCAGGGAAGGCCTTGATCAGTTCGCAGTCCGCACCGTCGAAGTGTTCCCGGTAGCGCCGGAACTGGCGCCTGACCAGCTCGGCCAGGGTTTGGAACGAGACCTCGTCCCGGTGAAACAGCTGGCCCGCGGATTGCACGCCATGGTGCAGCCGCCCCTGGGTGCGCTCCTCCAGGTCCGCCTCGCGAATGTCCTTCAGCAGCGCATCCCGGAGCGGTGCCTCGTCGCCGGTAAGCTCCGGCAGGCTTTCCTGCAACACGAACGCGAACGGGTCCGGGCAAAATCGATAGTGATTTTCCGTGCCGCGGTTGATCGCGTGGTGAGCCGCCAGGGTGGCCACCTGGGGTGAATGGTGCGGTTCCCGCTGCTGCAGCTGGGCCAGCTCGTCGGCGAACTCGTCCATCTGGCGGCACTTGTATAGACAGTACAGGGTCCGCGCCTCGGAATCGCGGGTGTGGGCCTGTTGGAACCAGGGCAGTGCGGCGCTGAAATCCGCCTGCTCGAAGTAGACGTTGCCCAGATTGTATTTCGCCTCGCCGTAGTCGGGCTGGTTGTCGAGCGCGGCCTGGTAGCACTGGATCGCCTGGTCCAGGTCGCCCTGGTGTTTGAGGGCGTTGCCCAGGTTGTTGAAGCTGGGGGCATGCGTCGGGTTCGCGAGGATGGCCTTCTTGTAGCAGTCGATTGCGCCCTGGAGCTGGCCGAGATCCCGGAACACATTGCCGAGGTTGTACCAGGCGTAGGCAAAATCGGGTTTGAGGGCGATGGCGTCGCGGTAGCAGTCGGCGGCGGCTTTCAGCTGCCCCTGGGACTGCCGGATATTGCCCAGGTTGTAGTGCACTTCCGCCAGGCGTGGCTCCCGCGCCAGCGCCAGTCGGTAGAACTCGGCCGCGGTATCGAGGTCGCCCTCGTCTTTCAGGGCGCTGCCCAGGTAGGCCATGATTTCCCAGCTGTCGGGGCTGTGCCCCAGGGCGGCTCGCCACAGGCTGACCGCCTCGCGGCGCTGGCCGGCGTTGTAACTGTCGATGGCGCGCTGGTTCAGCTCCCTGGCCGCGTTGTCCATGCTACTTCCTGATCGATGCGCGATACTCCCGCGGCGAGCTGCCGATGGTCTGGCGGAACAGCCGGGAAAAATACAGGGGGTCATCGTACCCTACCGACGCGGCGACCGCCTGCACGCTGAGATTTGACGTGTCCAGCAGGCGGCAGGCGTGCTCCATTTTCATGTTCAGGAAGTGCTTGATCGGTGAGTAGCCGGTGAGCTTCTTGTAGCGGCTCGAGAAGTGGTACTTGGACAGGTTGGCCCGGGCGGCGAGCGCGTCGAGGCTGAGGGACTGGTCGATGTGCTCGCGCATATAGGCCTGGATCTGCTCGATGTCGAAGCCGCGCCCCCCTCGCCCCGCCTGCAGGCCGATATCCAGGGCGAACTGGCTGAGCAGGTGCCGCATCTGGTTGGCGGCATTGATAAACGCGCGGCTTGAGTAGCCGGTATGGCGAACCTCCATCAGGTTCTCGAAGTTGGCGGCCAGGTTCGGGGACAGGCCGGCATCGACCAGGCATCTCCCCTCGCGGTATCCCAGCAGCTGCAGGAACTGGGCGCTGGCGGAACCCTGGAAGTGCACCCAGTACACCGACCAGGGCTGGCGGCGGTGAGCGCGGTACTCGTGGGCGAGTCCCTGGGGCAACAGGATAACCTGCCCGGCGTTCACTCTCACCGAGTCCCCGCCGGCGGCCAGCGAACCGCGCCCGGAGGCGCAATAAATCATCAGGTTGTCATCGTGGCGCTCACGCCGCATGCGGTGCCCGAGGGCCTCGGGATAATAGCCCATGGCGGTCGGGTAGCAGTCCTTGGTCAGCGGATGCCGCGCCAGGGTTTCGATCATGAAGGCCGGTGTGATGAAACGGATGCCGGCGCCTGGCAGGGGCCACTTGGATGGTGCGCTCATACCGCAATATAGTCCATAAAGATCGCAATTTCGTCAATATGAGCCATACTTTGACTCTGTTAACGTTGCCGGCTACTTGAATACCATCCGCAACACGCACGCTCTCGCCGCAATGAGAGACAGGAGGCAAACGATGTCCGAAGCACAAAACCTGCAGGCAGACGCGCCCAGCCCGGCGCAGCAGATCGCCGAGCTGATCGAGCGATCCCGCGCCGCACAGAAGCAGATCGCCGACTACACACAGGAGCAGGTCGATGCGCTGATCACCGCCATGGTGTACGCGGTGGCCCGGGAAGACCGATCCGAGGAGATCGCCCAGTTCACGGTCAATGAAACCCAGCTCGGCAACTACACCGGCAAGTACCTGAAGATTCATCGCAAGACCCGGGCCACCCTGGTGGACATCATCAACGACAAGTCCGTGGGCGTGATCGAGGAAGACCCTGAGCGCAACATCGTCAAGATCGCCAAGCCTGTCGGCGTGATCGGTGCGCTGTCTCCCTCCACCAACCCGGAGGCGACCCCGGTCATCAAGGCTATCTCCGCCCTCAAGGGCCGCAACTCCATCATCATTGCGCCACACCCCCGGGCCAAGCTCACCAACAAGATGATCTGTGACTACATGCGCGACGCGCTGGAGCGCATGGGCGCGCCGGCGGACCTGGTGATCGGCATCGAAATTCCCTCCCTCGAGGGCACCAACGAGCTGATGCGCCAGTGTGACCGGGTGCTGGCCACCGGCGGCGAAGCCATGGTCACCGCCGCCTACTCCTCCGGTACCCCGGCCCTGGGCGTCGGCGTGGGCAATGCCTGCATCGTGGTCGACGACAGTGCCGACCTGGACGAGGCGGCCGACAAGATCCGCACTTCCAAGACCCTGGACCTGGCGGCATCCTGCTCCTCCGATAACTCGGTCATCATTTTCGAGTCGGTGTACGACAGGCTGCTGAAGAAGCTGCAGGTCGAGGGCGGCTACGTGGTCAACGATGAAGAGAAGGCCAAGCTGCAGGCGACCATCTGGGAAGACGGTTAC
Organism: Halieaceae bacterium; assembly: GCA_965601975.1. Taxonomy (GTDB): domain Bacteria; phylum Pseudomonadota; class Gammaproteobacteria; order Pseudomonadales; family Halieaceae; genus JANQIO01. Next base: position 4,332,770 of record OZ271856.1, on the reverse strand, counting down.
CTCAACACCAAGATCGTTGCCCAGCCCGCCCACAAGATCGCGGGTATGGCCGGCATCGAGCTGCCGGAAGGCAAGCAGTTCCTGATCGTGCCGGAGACCGGCGCGGGCAAGGACCATCCGTTCTCCGGAGAAAAGCTGTCGGTCACTATGGCCCTGTACAAGGTGAAGGACATCGATGAGGCGATTGCCCTGACAAACAAGATTCAGGCCTACCAGGGCCAGGGCCACTCCTGCGGCATCTATTCCTACAACGATGAAAACATCATGAAGTACGCCGAGGGTACGCGCACTTCCCGGGTGATGGTGAACCAGCCCCAGGCGGCGTCCAATAGCGGCAACCTGTGGAACGGTATGCGCCAGACCTTCTCCCTGGGCTGCGGTTCCTGGGGCGGCAACTCCATCAACCACAACATTACCTGGCGTGACCTGATCAACGAGACCTGGGTGTCCAAGCCGCTGGCGGTCACCAAGGTAATTCCCTCGGACGAGGAGCTTTTCGGCGCCGAGATCATGGCCAAGTTCGAGTAAAGGCCATGGACTTCTCCCTCAGCGACGACCAGCAGGCGTTCGTCGACAGCGCCCGTGCATTCTCGGCGGGCGTGCTCGCTCCGAACGCGGCGGAGTGGGACGCCACATCGCATTTCCCCAAGGCGGAACTGGCCCAGGCGGGCGAGTTGGGTTTCATGGGCATGTACACGCCGGAGTCCGCCGGCGGGCTGGGCCTGCCCCGGCTCGATGCCAGCCTGATCGTGGAAGAGCTCAGCAAGGGCTGCACCACGACCGCGGCCTTCATGACCATCCACAACATGGCCACCAGCATGATCGGCAAGTATTGCAGCCAGTCGATCATCGACGAGTGGTGCCCCGAACTGGTGATGGGCACAAAGCTCGCCTCCTACTGCCTGACGGAGCCGGGCTCCGGTTCCGACGCGGCCGGCTTGCGCACCACGGCGAAAGCGGACGGTGACGACTACATCGTCAACGGCAGCAAGGTATTTATCTCCGGCGCCGGCGATACCGACGTGCTGGTGGTGATGTTGCGTACCGGCGAAGCCGGGCCCAAGGGCATTTCCGCCCTGATGATCCCGGCGGACGCGGAGGGCATCAGCTACGGCAAGAACGAGGAAAAGATGGGCTGGAAGGCCCAGCCCACCCGCATGGTGACCTTCGACAATGTGCGGGTGCCGCAAGCGTATCGCCTGGGTAGCGAAGGCCAGGGTTTCAGCATTGCCATGGAAGGACTGGACGGCGGCCGCATCAATATCGCCACCTGCAGCGTGGGCACCGCGCAGCAGGCGTTGGAGGAAGCGGTGGCCTACGTGCAGGAACGCAAGCAGTTCAACACCGCCATCGCCGACTTCCAGGCCACCCAGTTCAAGCTCGCCGATATGGCCACCGAGCTGGTTGCCGCCCGGCAGATGATCCGGCTGGCGGCCCACAAGCTGGACACAGGTGACTCCCAGGCCACCACCTACTGCGCGATGGCCAAGCGCTTTGCCACGGACGTTGGCTTCAACGTCTGCAACGACGCCCTGCAGCTGTTCGGCGGCTACGGCTATATCAAGGAATACCCCATGGAGCGGCACGTGCGCGACACCCGCGTGCACCAGATTCTCGAGGGGACCAACGAAATCATGCGGGTCATTATTTCCCGCCGCCTTCTCATGGAAGGCGCACTGGAGGTGATCCAATGAGCTTGAGCACATCAGAAAAGGTCAAAGTCGAGATCATCGATCACACCGCCCTGGTGACGATCGACAATCCCGCTGCCAATACCTGGGACACCGAGAGCCTGCCGGCGCTGAAGGACCTGGTGGAAAAGCTGAACGGCGAGCGCGACGTCTGGGCGCTGGTGCTGACCGGCGCCGGCGAGAAGTTCTTCTCCGCGGGTGCGGACCTCAAGCTGTTCGCCGACGGCAACCCCGATACCGCCCGCGATATGGCCCAGTACTTCGGTGAAGGTTTTGAATGTCTCGCGGATTTCCGCGGCGTCAGCATCGCAGCCATCAACGGCTTTGCCATGGGCGGTGGTCTCGAGGTCGCCCTGGCCTGTGATATCCGCATCGCGGAGGAACAGGCGCAGATGGCGCTGCCGGAAGCCAAGGTGGGACTGCTGCCCTGCGCCGGCGGTACCCAGCGCCTGTCCTGGCTGGTGGGTGAGGGCTGGGCCAAGAAAATGATTCTCTGCGGCGAGCGCGTCAATGCCGCCACCGCGGAGAAGATCGGCCTCGTGGAAGAGGTGGTTCCCACCGGCGGCGCGAAAGAGCGCGCCCTGGCCCTGGCGGAGCAGGTCGGCGAGCAGAGCCCGATCTCGGTGACTTCCTGCAAGGAGCTGATCGGCCAGGCCCGCGAGAAAGCGATGGACGGCGCGCTGCCGTATGAGCGCCAGAAGTTTGTGGACCTGTTCGGCACCGAGGACCAGAAAGAGGGCGTCAACGCCTTCCTGGAGAAGCGCAAGCCGATCTGGAAGAACGCCTGATGTCGGCGCCGGTACTGTTCGAAGAGCTGGATGCGGCCGGCCGCAAGCTGGGTCGCATTACCCTCAACGTCGAGGCCACCCTCAATTCCCTGACCCTGGAGATGGTCGACCTGCTGCAGGCGCAGCTGGACCTGTGGCGCACAGACGACAGCATCGCCGCCGTGTTTATCGATGCGGTGGGCGAGAAGGCTTTCTGCGCCGGCGGTGACGTGCAGGCCCTGCACGCCTCGGCGGTGGAAACCCCGGGTGGCCCCTGCGAGTACGCCGAGGCGTTTTTCGCCCGCGAGTACCGCATGAACTACAGCCTGCATACCTTCCCCAAGCCGCTGGTGTGCTGGGGTCACGGCATTGTGATGGGTGGCGGCCTGGGCGTGATGGCGGGTTGTTCCCATCGCATCGTGACCGAGAGGACCCGCATCGCCATGCCGGAGGTGACCATCGCCCTGTTCCCGGACGTGGGCGGCAGCTGGTTCCTCAACCATATGCCGGGAAAATCCGGAGAGTTTCTCGCCCTCACCGGCGCCAGCATCAACGCGGCGGATGCCATCTTCACCGGCATCGCCGACCGCTTTATCGCCAGCGAGCACAAGGACGCTGTGCTGGAATCACTGCTGGCCGCTGACTACAACGCCGGGGATGCCGATGCGCTGGTGCGCCACGCCCTGCGGCCTTTCTCCGACAAGAGCATTGGCAGTTTGCCCGCGGGACAGGTGGAGCCGCATCTCGCCACCATCGCCCAGCTCTGCGACGGCGATAGCGTGCACGACATCATCGACAACATCACCGGCATCGATACCGAGGACGGCTGGCTGGTGAAGGCCCGGGACAGCCTGTCCCACGGCAGCAAGCTGGCCGCCCGCTGGATTCACCACCAGCTCTGGGTCACGCGGCATTCGTCCCTGAAGGAAGTGTTCCAGGCCGAGATTCAGCTGGTTACCAATATCGTGCGTCACCCGGAGTTCGCGGAAGGCGTGCGCGCCCTGTTGATCGACAAGGACCGCAACCCCCAGTGGGCCTATCCCGCATCACGCGACATTCCCGAAGACGTATTGAACGGCTTCTTCACGCCACCGTGGCCGACAAATCCCCTGGCGGATCTGTAGGAGGACAAGCATATGGCAACAGTAGGATTTATTGGCCTGGGCAACATGGGCGGACCGATGGCCAAGAACCTGGTGAAGGCCGGCCATGCGGTCACTGTTTTCGACCTGGTGCCCGAGGCCTGTGCGGACCTGGAAGCGGCCGGCGCTGCAATCGCTGCGTCTGCGACTGACGCGGCGGCGGGTGCCGAGTATGTCATCACCATGCTGCCCGCTGGCAAACACGTTCGCGCCACCTACCTGGGCGAGAACAACGACGGCCTGCTGTCACAGCTCGACGGCAGTGTCACCGTATTGGACTGCTCCACCATCGATGCCGGGACGGCGCGAGACGTGGGCCTGGCGGCGAAAGAGATGGGCGTCGGTTTCATGGATTCACCCGTGTCGGGCGGCGTTGCCGCGGCGGCCTCCGGCACGCTGGCTTTCATGTGCGGCGGTGAGGCTGACACCTTCGAGAAGGCCCGCATCATCCTGGCCGACATGGGCAAGAATATCTTTCACGCCGGGCCTGCCGGCGCGGGGCAGGTCGCCAAGGGCTGCAACAACATGCTGCTGGCGGTGCACATGATCGGCACCAGCGAGGCCCTGGAAATGGGCGTTCGGCACGGGCTGGATCCCGGCGTCCTCTCGGAAATCATGCTGGCAAGCTCGGGGCGCAACTGGTCCCTGGAAGTCTACAACCCCTATCCCGGCGTGATGGAAAATGCGCCGGCCAGCAACGACTACAAGCCCGGCTTTATGGTGGACCTGATGGTCAAGGACCTGGGGCTGGCCATGGAGATCGCCCGTTCCGCTGAGTTCGACAATCCCATGGGACAGCTCGCGCGGGATTTGTACGAGGAGCACCAGACCGCCGGCAACGGCCAGCGCGATTTCTCCAGCATTCTCGAAAAGCTCAAGTCTGAATGACGGGAAACCCCCCCGATGTCCTGTTGGGGACGTCGGAACTTCATTACACCGCCTGTGGTGCGGGCCGCCTGCAGTGGCAGCAGTGGAGTGGCCCCGAGGCGGGACCCCTGCTGCTCCTTCTGCATGGCGGCTTCGGTTCCTGGACCCACTGGTTCGCCAACATCGAGGAACTGCGCCAGCACCGTGAGCTCTGGTCATTGGACCTCCCGGGACTGGGTAGCTCGGCCGACATCTTTCGCGGCGCTACGCCGGCGCATTTCGCGGCCATGCTGGCGCCGGGCCTCAAACAACTCCTGGGCGGCCGCCCCTACCAGCTTGCCGCATTCAGCTTCGGTGCCATGGTAGCGGTGGAACTCGCGGCGGGGTCCGTCTGCGAGCGCCTCATCGCTATCGGCGCGGCCGGTTGCGGCGACCTGCATGTACAGGTCCCGCTGGAGGCGCCACCCCCCTCCGACACCGCCTGGAGTGAATCGGCCCGGGTGCACCGATCGAACCTGCGCGCGCTGATGTTCAGCGATCAGTTCCGTATCGATGAACTCGCCGTGCAGCTGCACGCAGATAACCTCGGCCGGGCGCGCTTCAATAGCCGCGGCCTGTCGCGGACCAACGGCTTTCTCGATGCGCTACCCGGCCTCGATGCGGAGCTGGTGGGTATCTGGGGCAGTGAAGACGCCACCGCCGGCGGTGCCGCGGCGATCGAGGCGCGTCGGGGTGTATTCGACGCGCTCGGTGGGGAATTTCACGTACTGGACGGCGTCGGCCACTGGGCCATGTACGAGGCGCCGTCGCAGATCAACGCGTTGCTGCTTGAGGATTAGCCGCCGCGCAGGACTCTTTCCGCGTGTGACTCGATCGGCCCCCAGCCGCCGGCACTCAGGACTTTCTTCGCCTGCGGGTGGATGGCGCCGGTCATGTAGAGCGGCCCGGGCTTGTAGCCGGCCTGCTTCACCGAGCGGGTGAATTTCTCCACGGTGGTTTCGAGATCAGGGGTTGGCACGATGTAGTCGGTCGGGAAGATACCGTGCACCCGGCCTTTGCCGTCGATGAGTACCGGTGCGCCGCCGATTATCGCGACCTTCTTTGCCGCGGCCACACTCTCGTGGTAGGTCGCCAGCATTTCCACCCAGTCTCTCAGTTCCTGCGCCTGCCCGCGGGAGCTGGCGACCGAAGCCTGGGCGACGACCGCCGGGCGGCCCTCCAGGTCGGCCATGGATTCCAGCGCCACCACCAGGCGAGTCTCGTTCTCCGGGTCGAAGTTGAAGTTGTTGACCATGGCCTCCACCAGCGATTCGCTGACGCCCATGTTGGCCAGTGATTCCTCGTTGCGATTCTGCAACTGCCGGGGCGACTTGTCCCGGACCAGTTCGCGGCCGGTATTGGCAACACGGCTAACGACCAGCACCTGACCGGGCGCGTTCTTCACGGCGCGGAAGGCCGCGCCTACCGTGACACCACCGCCGACGGCGGTCCACGACACTTCGGACAGCGCTGCCTGCAGGGCTTCGTTCTGGCTGTAGGGATTCACTCCCAGTTCGAAGGCGAAGGTGCGCTTGGCGGTGGACTGGCCCAGGCCGGTCTTGGCGATGTTGTCCTGGTTGGGATCGTCGCTGGTCACCGAATACCCTAGGTCGGCAAAGAAACCGCCCAGGCCGCGGCCGGTATCCTTGATCGTATCCACCGGCGCATCCCACAGCGCCTTGCCGTAGCGCACCGGCGCCTTGGCGGAGTTTTTCACTGCGTCCATGTAGACATCGGTCTTCTTCATCGCCTCGAGCGTTTCCAGCGCGCGCTCCTCGTTGACCCGCTCCAGCATGTTCACGGTCCCGGTCACCTGGACGGGGCCGCCGGCGGTGTTCAGCGTGAACGTGGCGCGGGCGTTATTGATGCTGGCGGTTGGCTCCAGCACGCCACCCAGTTCCTTGACCGTTTCCGCTGGCAGGATGTCCTTGACCGGATGGGTGCCACCGGCGCCGCTCTGGGCCAGGGACAGGCCGGGTAGCAGGGCCGCGAGGCAGAGTCCTGCCAGCTTGTTTGAGGTGAAGCGCATCAGCTTGCTCCTTCTTGTTCTTGATTTGCACAACGCAGTATAGATGCTGGTTGTGAAGCTGCGTTTCCTCAGTGGGTCTTTGGTAAACGCACCGGCGCCAGCAGCAGCGCCGCAATAATCACAGTGACAGCAAACCCGGTGAGGATAACCACGTAGTTGCCGTTGAGATCGTGCAGCCTGCCCACCAGGATGTAGGCGGGCATGACCAGCAGGGTGATCACAGGACCCATGGCGCCCATGGCGCGCCCGAAACTGTCCACCCCGAATACCTGCGCCATCATCGCGTTCCACACCGGCAACAGCCCCCCGGTGGCGAAACCCATGCACAGGGCGGCGACCACGATGACCGCGTAGGGCGGCTCGGTGGACATCAGCAGGAAGGCGATACAGACCAGCCCCTGTGACGCCCACAGGCCCCACTTCAGGCTGAAGCGGTCCGCGGCCATGCCGAAAATGAGCTTGCCGATCAGCCCCGTGATAGCCAGCAGCATGATCAGCGTGGAGGCCTGTGCCTGGCTCGCGCCCAGCCCGGTGGCATAGGGGGACAGGTTGGACAGGGTTGAGGAAAACGTGGCGATCAGCAGGCCCACGCTGAGGCCGATCAGCCAGAAGTCACGGCGCACCACGATCTCCTTCATACCGGGTGCTGCGTCAGCCGGTCCTGGCTGAGCGCCGCCGCTGGTATCGGCGTGCTGGCTGATGTCGGGCGGGGGGTCTCCATCCGGGTGCATGCCCAACTCGGAGGGTCTGCCCCGGATAGTGAGCCACAGGATGGGCGCCAGCAACAGCGACATCAACGCAAGGTTCTGGAACGCGCCGCGCCAGCCCAGCTCGGCGATCCACCAGGCTGCAAGGGCGGGAATGGCGATTCCCCCCACCGACGTGCCGATGGTGGTGATGCCCAGGGCGCGGCCGCGGTTGCGAAGAAACCAGCGGGACACCGCGGCGCTGCCGGCCATGGTGCCGACCATGGCGTTGCTCAGGGCAAACGTCAGCGCAAACGTCAGGTTGAAGGCACCGATCGAGGAAGCCGCCGACATGCTGAAGAAGCCGGCGGCCGTGACCAGCGCGCCCAGCGTCATCAAAATCCGGATAGACATCCTGTCGACAAGTATCCCGGTCACCGGGCTCGCGAACAGGCTCAGCAGTGTGCCCAGGGTGAGGCTGTACATGACCTGCTCGAGACTGGCCCCGAATTCTTCCCGCAGCGGCGTCACGAACAGGGTAAAGGAGTAGGTGAAGAAGCCGAGCACCAGCATCAGCGCGATGAAGCTGCCGGCGACAACCCGCCATCCGAAGAACATCCAATTCACTCCTGGGGCCGTAATCATGGCCGGGAGCGCAAGTGTAATACAGCTGCGCCGAGCAGCGGTGCCGCATTGCTAAACCGGCGGCCGATAGATGGTATGCTTGCGGGCTTTTTTCTGGCCCCATTCAGACAGGTATTCCATGCAGCGATCGATTCTTCTGTGCCTGGCGCTCTGCAGCGCCGCGGTAGCACAGTCCCAGCCTTTCACACCGGAAGACGTTTTCCGCCTGAACTATGCGAGTAGCCCCCAGGTGAGCCCGGACGGTGAATTCATTGTCTACACCCACAACTTCATGGACATCATGGAAGACCGCCGCCGCTCAAACCTGTGGCGGGTCAACCGGGATGGCAGCGATGCACGGCCGATTACCACCGGCGCCGTCAACGATTCGAGCCCAAGGATCTCCCCGGACGGCAGCCGGGTGGCCTACATATCGAGAGATGACAAGGGCGCGCAGATATTCGTGCGCTGGCTGGAGGGGGGCGAGACCCTGCAGCTCACTCGGCAGGCCCGGGGGCCTTCGAACCCGGTCTGGTCACCCGACGGCCGCTGGCTGGCGTTCTCAATGCTGGTGCCGGCCAAGCCGGATACCCTCGGCGAGCTGCCTGCGGCGCCCAAGGGCGCCGAGTGGGCCAAGCCCGCCGAGATTATAGATCGCACCCGGTTCCGCTCTGACGGAATGGGCAGGCTGCCGCTCGGCCACACTCACATATTCGTCGTTCCCGCCGATGGGGGCGCGCCGCGCCAGCTGACGGACGGAGACTTCCATCACAGCGGCGCCATCAGCTGGGCCGGCGACAGTGAAAACCTGTTCTTCAGTGCGAACCGCAATGCCGACTGGGAGCTGAATCCCGCCAACACGGACATCTACCGCGTCGGCATCGAGGGGGGTGACATCCAGCAGATTACGGAGCGCCAGGGCGGCGACAACAGCGTGCGTGTATCACCGGACGGCAAGCGCCTCGCCTGGCTCGGCTTCGATGACAGGGGCCAGAGCTTTCACCAGAACCGGGTGTATGTAATGGACATCGCCGGGGGCGACCCGCTGGACCTGACGCCGGAGCTGGATCGCAGCGTGCTGGGCATGGAGTGGGGCAGCGACGCCCGCGGCCTGTATATTCGCTACGACGACCAGGGCCTCACCAAGCTGGCGCGGCTGGGACTCAATGGCAGGCTCACGGTGGTCAGCGATAAGCTCAGTGGCCTCGCGATCGGCCGGCCCTATACCAACGCGCAATTTGATGTGGGCGGCCGCAACACGCTCGCCTTCACTGTGGGCGATACGCAGCGCCCGGCGGACATCGCGGTGGCACGCGGCAGCGGTGAGCCGCGGCGTGTCACCGACCTGAACAGCAACCTGGTAGACCATCGCGACATGGCCCCGGTTGAAGAGCTGTGGCTGAAGTCCAGCCATGACGGCAAGCCGGTCCAGGCCTGGGTGGCCTACCCGCCGGGTTTTGATCCGAAGCAGAAGTATCCGCTGATCCTCGAGATTCATGGCGGTCCCCACACCGCCTACGGCCCCCACTTCGCCGCGGAGGTCCAGCTGTTTGCCGCCGCCGGCTACGTGGTGGTCTATGCCAATCCCCGCGGCAGCACCAGCTACGGCCACGCGTTCGAGCTGGAGATCGACAAGAACTACCCCAGCCAGGATTACGACGACCTGATGTCGACCGTGGACGCGGTTATCGACAAGGGCTTTATCGATCCCGACCAGCTGTATGTCACCGGCGGCAGCGGCGGCGGGGTGCTCACCGCCTGGATCGTTGGCAATACGGACCGCTTCCGCGCGGCGGTGGTGGCGAAGCCTGTGATCAACTGGGGCAGCTTCGTGCTCAGCGCCGACAACCCGGCCTACTTCGGCCGCTACTGGTTTGGCGGCATGCCCTGGGAGATTCCCGAGCAGTACTGGCAGCGCTCGCCCCTGTCACTGGTGGGCAACGTGACCACGCCGACGGCGCTGCTGACCGGCGAATCCGACTGGCGCACCCCGATGTGGGAGACCGAGCAGTACTACACGGCTCTGAAACTGCAGGGTGTGGATACCGCTATGGTGCGCATTCCCGGCGCCAGCCACAGCATCGCGAAACGTCCCAGCCAGCTGCTGGCAAAGGTGTCGGCGATCCTGGCCTGGTTTGAGCGCTACGCCAACGAGGCGGACGCCGACTAACTCCCACTACCTCCCGCAGGCGGCGCGTCCGCCTGCGGGACAGGCTTCGGCTGCCAGGGCCAGTGGCCTTCCAGCTCCAGGTGGATGGTGAACACCAGTACGGTGCGGATGATGACTATCAGCCCGAGGATGGCGATGTCTTCCAGGCTGTGTGAAACAACTACGGTGCGGATGATGTCACCGGCCACCAGGAATTCCAGCCCGATCATCATCGAGCGGCCCATGACGCGGCGAAACTCCTCATAGCTTCGCCCCCCTCTATTGATAATCCGCTTGTAACCGAACCTGGCCACTGCCATCACAGCCCCCGCGACGATCACGAAGACACCGAAAGCTTCCACCGCGTAGCCGATGTAGCTGATCAGATCGAGAAGAAACATGCGCGACGCTCCCTGGCGGCCGCGCGGTCGGTGCGCCTAGGCCGTGAACAGTGACAGTAGCTGATAAATTAGCACAGCACCGACGTAGGCGATGGCGCCATAGGCGGCAAACATCTTGATCGCCAGTTTATTGGAACCGCTTTCCTTGCTGAGAATCGCCAGCGTGGAGACGCACATCAGGGCGATGGCGAAGAAGAACAGCAGCGCGACGCCGGAGGCGACCGGCAGGCCGCTGGCCTGGATCTGGTCCACCAGCGGCACCATGTTTTCGTCGGCGCCCTCGATACCGAACATGGTGCCGAGGGTCCCCACGAACACTTCCCGGGCGAGGAACGAGGTCATGATGGCCACGCCGTAACGCCAGTCCAGGCCCAGCGGTGCGAACAGGGGCTCGATGACCTGTCCGAAGCGACCCAGCCAGGAACTGCCCAGGTCCGCGCCGTAGTTGGGGAAGTAGCCGAGGATCCAGATCGCCACGGTGACCGTGAAAATGATGGTCCCCGCCTTGGTGACGAAGTGCTTGCAGCGGTTCCAGCAGTTGCGCAGCAGCGGCGCCCAGCCCGGTACGCGGTAGGGCGGCATTTCCAGCACGAAGGGCAGGTCGGTGTAGTGGTCCTCGCGGCTGCGGGATACCAGTCCGGTGACGATCAGGCCCGTGAACATGCCGAAGAAGTAGGTGCAGAACATGGCCAGGCCCTGCAGTCCCACCAGTCCGCCCAGGGCCGTGGTGTTGGGGATGAAGGCGGCGATCAGCAGTGTGTACACCGGCAGCCGCGCCGAGCAGGGCATCAATGGAATCGCCATGTAGGTGAGCAGGCGTTTTTTCGGCGAATCCACTGAGCGCGCCGCGTATATCCCCGGGATCGCACAGGCGACGCCGGACAGCATGGGGATAAAGCTCTTGCCGGTCAGGCCGAACAGTCGCAGGGGTTTGTGACAGATGACCGCCGCGCGCGCCATGTAGCCGGAATCTTCGAGAATGCCGATCACGAAGGTCAGCACAAAAATCTGCGGCACGAAGACCAGGAAGGCGCCGATGCCGCTGAACACCGCGTCACTGGTGAAATCCTTCGCCGTCTGGTTGCCGATCATCGGTACCACGATGTCGGCCATCCCGCCCAGCACTGCTTCCACCGCATCCATGACCGGCGCCGCCCAGGTGAAGATGGACTGGAACAGAATGAACATGACGCCGAAGAAGGCGAAGCCGCCGAAGGTAGAGTGCAGGAAAAAACTGTCCAGGCGGGTCTGGGTTTTTACCAGCAGGTCGCCGCGTGGCCCGTAGTGATTCGCCAGCCGGTGCGCTTCCCCGCGCAGCAGCGCGTCGGGGATATCTGCCAGGCTGCTGTCCGGGGCTGCGCCGCCGTCGCGGTTCTGGCGCAGGCGATCGATCACGCCGCCCAGGCCCACGCCGGTGCGAGCCGAAATCGGCAGCACCGGCGCCTTGATCTCCCGGGACAGGGCCTCAAGGTCGACCTGGATATCGTGCTTGTCCAGCACATCCATCATATTGGCCAGCACCATGACCGGCTTGCCGTGGCGAGCGCACTCGCGAATCACCTGCAGGGTGAAGTACAGGCTCTTCTCCAGGCGGGTAATGTCCACCACGCAGATCACCTGGCTGACCTCGGGGTCCTCCAGGCCCAGCTGGAAGTACTCGGTGGCAACTCGCTCTTCCCCGGAGATAGGCTGTAAGGAATAGGTGCCGGGAAAGTCCACCAGTGTCAGCTCGGGCAGGGCAGAAAATTTTCCGGTAGCGACGTCCACGGTGATTCCGGGGAAGTTCGCGACCTTCTGGGACAGGCCGGTGAGACGGTTGAACAGGAGGCTTTTGCCCGAGTTAGGGCTGCCGATAAGGACGATCTTGCTCACGCCGGGGCGGTCTCTACCGTAATATGGCTGGCGACCTCGTCGTCCAGTGAGAACATCGTATTGGCCACTCGGAATACCTTCGGTGCACCCAGGGCGGGCGCATGCAGGCAGGACACCGTTTCGCCGGGATGGAAGCCAAGTTCCATCAGGCGAATACGATAGTTTTCCGAGAGCGCGTCATCGAAGCCGGTGATGCGGCCGCGATCGCCGGCTCCGAGTGACCAGAGGGAAATGCTCATAGGTACCTGCGGTGAGTCGAGCGCCTAAGTGTAGGGAGCCAGCCTCTCCAAGTAAATAAGAAGCATTCTCAAGCGACTGGGCCCTGGCAGAGTGTCAGTTGGCGCCGCCGCTTTCTTCCGCGTCCCCGGATGCTGCATCGCCTTCGGCAGGCGCATACAACGAATCCGCATTGACGTCGTTGAGCCGGTCGTAGTCGAAGGCGCCGAGACTGAAGTAGACCGGAATATCCGAGCGGCGCACATAGTAGGCGTCCTCGATTTCATAGAGCCGGTATTCGTAGCGCTGCTCTCCACGTTCGACGACCAGCGTCGGCGGTGCATCCAGCTCGTCGAGTACCGCTGCCGTGGCGATATCTGCCGCGCCGCTCACCCGTAGCCCGCTGAGACCGTTGACCAGCTTGTCGACTTCGGCCTGTGCCGGCGCACTGTCACCGTCGCCCTGCCAGCTGTCATCACCGCGGTCGATGCGGTAGTCCAGCCCCTGCACCGAGTCGATGTCTTTCATTCTGAGCAGGGATTTCTCCAACCACTCGTTGGCCGTGGTCGGCAACTCGAAGGTATTGAATTCAACGGCGTACACCGAGTCATCACCCGCGGCGCGGACATGCACCTTGCGGAAGCCGGGGGAGGTGCCGACAAAGATCTCCCCGGCCAGTGTCTCGCCCTCAAAGTACTCGACCTTGCGCTGGTTGCCCTCCCGGGACACTTCGAAGCGCTCGACGGCCGATTCGCTTCCCGCCACGGGCCAGCCCCTGGGCAGGGCCGGCAGGTCGATGAGTACGCGGTTCAGGCGCGAATCCTGCACCGGCAATCCGTGGTAGTCGGGCATGACCCAGCCTGCATCCTGTTTTAGCAGCAGCAGGCTGCCGTCGCCGTCGCTGATCACCAGTCGGTCGACGCTGCCGGTATCCAGCGTCAGCAGCGCGGCCTGCGCATCGCTTTCACCGCTCTGTTGCCGGGGCCAGAACAGGGCGGCGCTGAGCAGGAGCTGGGCTGCCAGCAGCAGGGTCAGGCCCGTGGTCAGCCGATTCATGAAGCGCCTCCCAGTTGTTGCAGGTAGTGATAGCGACGCCGGCTGCGGCTGCGATGCTGCCACAGGGCGATGAGGGCCAGCGAAAATACTGCGAGCCCGTAGTTCAGGTATTCCCAGAACAACTGGTCGTCCTTTTCCATGGGCGGCAGGCTGCGGTTGAAGTGCGCCAGGGAGCGAATCCCCAGCAGGCCCTCATCCTCCAGGGTCCAGTCAAGGGTGTTGGCCACCAGTTCCAGCGGTCCCAGGTACTGCGCGCCGGTCATGGAGCTGATGGTGCCGAGGATCTGGTCGGACAGGAAATCGTTGGAGGCGTACACCACCAGCCTCGCGGATTCCGGGCTGCGCTCGATCACGCTGCCAATGGCCAGCTTCTCCTCTTCTTCTTCCGAGTTGTCATGGGCGTCCTCTTCACCGGGCTCCGGCAGCAGCGGTGAGGCCTGGCCGGCGAAGAAGGATTCGAACTGACCGCTTATCACGACGCCCAGGGTTCTGGCGGCGGTGGCTGCCGGCGCCTCCCAGCCGCTGACGCCCTGGTCGGTTACGCGAGGCAGGATGTCCATGCTGTCGTCAGTCCAGGCTTCGGCGCTGCTGGAAACCAGGACCGTGGTGTCGCGGCCGGCGTTCCCGTCAGCGTCCAGCGCGATCGGGGAGCCCCAGGCCAGGGTGACCTGGGGAATACCCCGGGTGACCGGGTGCTCTGGATTCAGCCCGGGTTCCCGTGCATCGACGAAGAAGGGATAGTCCACCATGCGCACTTCCTGGAAGCGGAAGCCGCCGACTTCCCGCGTCACCGGGATGGGGAAAGCGGAGTTCTGGGGATCCAGCACCAGGGTCTCTTCGATGGCCACGCCGTGGTGAGAGAGCCAGTCCGACAACCCGCTGACCCGGTTGACCATCGCGAGATTGCCGCCGGTCAGCTGTGACATGAAGGGCGAGGTGATGAGCACGACGCTGCCGCCTCGCATCAGGTATTGGTCGATGGCGAAGACGGCGCGCGCCGAGAGGTTTTCCGGTGCTACCACCACCAGCACATCGGCTTCCGCGGTGACTTCGCCATCCTCGATGTCTTCCATCCGGATCGTATGGTTCTCGGAAACAATGGCCTCCAGATTGCGGAACTGGGGGCCGGCCATGCCGAACTGCGCCATCTGTGGATTCACCTGGGGTGCGACGACCGCCACGACCTTGGTAAAGCCCGTGGCAAAGCGCTTGAGGCTGGCGTCCAGGGCCTGGCGGAAGTTGTCCGGGTTGAAGTCGGTGGGCACCTGGATCACCTGGCGGTCGTCTTCCAGGGTGAGGTAGAAATAAAAGGACTGCGTGTCCAGCAGGCTGGCGGTCATCGGCCGGAAACCCCAGTCTTCCTGTATCTGCCGGGCAATGGCGCCGTCGCCCGCCTCGGGTTCCACGAAGCGGAAACGGAAGCGGCCCCGGGATTCCGCGGCCACCTCGGACAACACGGCTGTGATCGCCTGCCTGTACTCCGCGAGCTGCTCGGGCAGCAGCGCGTCGGCAGAGACATAGCCCACGAAGTTCAGGTCCGAGCGGATGCTGTCGAACAGGTTGCCGCCTGCGGCGTAGTCGTAGAGCACCTGCTTGATGGCGCGGGTCAGGTCGAACTCCGGGTTGCGCAGCTGCACGTCGAGATTGGTGCTGGCGCCGGCCTTGATCTCAATGAGGTCGCCGAACCCCAGCACGGTGTGACTGTCGCCATACTGCACCAGCACGTTGAAATAGGAGTTCACCAGCGCCGCCTGGTAGCGGTCCGCCACCTGGAACGGCACGGCCTGTATCCCGTACTTCTGGTTGGCCTCTTCCTCAAGCTCCGGGTCGTCGGCGGGATCGACAATTTCCACACGCACCTGGCCGCGGCCGGCGATCTCGTACTCCTTGAGCAGGTCCCTGAGCTGGGGCACCAGCGGCGCCAGCAGCGGATGTGTCTTGGCGCTGAAATAACCCCGCAGCAGCAGCGGCTCTTCCAGCCGGGACAGGTAGCTGTGAGTGGCATCGGAAATGGAGTACAGGCCGCCTTCGGTGACGTCCACCCGGGCCCGGGTCACCTGGCTCAGCCACAGGTTGGCGATCAGGGCGTTTACGACCACCAGCGCCGTGACCAGTCGCCAGGCCCGGTGATGGGAGGCATTGCCGCCGGCCCAGCGTTCCCGCTCCAGGGTGTACACGTTGAGGCTCAGGAAGATGACCACCAGGCCGATGTAGTAGACCAGGTCCCGCAGGTCGATGACGCCGCGGGTGATGGACTCGAAGCGGGCACCGGTGGACAGCCCCCGCAGCAGCTCTCCGGTGGTGGTGCCGAAGAAGCCGGTAAAGATACCGCTGCCCAGCAGGTACAGCAGGCTGCACAACACCACCGAGCCGATCAGGCTGACGATGGGATTGTCGCTGCGCGAGGACACGAACAGCCCGATGCTGATGTACGCGGCCCCCAGCAGCAGTGTGGCGAGGTAGCCCGCCAGCACCGGGCCCCAGTCGAGGTCGCCCAGGGTGGCCACGGTGGCCGGAATGGGCATCGTGATCAGCAGGGCCAGGCACAGCAAACCCATGCAGGCCAGGAACTTGCCCAGCACGAACTGCCACAGCGGCCGGGGCTGGGTGATGACATGTTCCAGCGTGCCCGTGCGCCGCTCTTCGGACCACATGCGCATGGTGAGTGCCGAGCCGAGGAAGATCAGCAACACCGGCATCCACTCGAACAGCGGGCGCACATCGGCGATGTTGCGGGCGAAGAAGGCCTCCCCCCAGAAGAAAGCGAACAGCGTGACAGCGGCAAAGCTGCCCAGGAACAGCCAGGCGACCGGCGAGGCGAAGAACAGGGTGGTCTCTTTCTGGGCGATACGGCCTATGGCGGGATCAAGCAGCATCCTGGCTGACCTCCCGGAACACGGTTTCGAGATCGCGGGTTTGCGGCGCGATGCGGAACAGGTCGCCACCGGCTTCGCTCACTGCGCGGGCGACATCCGCCGCGACTGCATCGGCGTCGCTCTCTGAATCCAGGGTGATGCGCAGGCAGTCGCCCTGCTCGCTGATGCTGAGTTGCGGCACCAGCTGCCGGATGCGGTTGGCGTCCAGGCTGGTCTTCAGTAACAGGTGTCCGGCGTCGCGCAGCTCGGACAGGCGCTGGTCCAGCACCAACCTGCCGCCCCGCAGGATCAACACCCGGTCACAGATGGCGTCCACCTCCTGCATGATGTGGGTGGACAGGATCACCGTGGCGTTCTCCGCCAGGCCCTGGATCAGGTCGCGCATATGCTGGGTCTGGGTCGGGTCGAGGCCGTTGGTGGGTTCGTCCAGGATCAGCACCTTGGGAGACCCCAAAAGGGCCTGGGCCACGCCCACCCGCTGGCGGTAGCCGCGGGACAGGGTGTTGATGGGATCCAGCAGTTTTCCCGCAAGCTCCGTATCGCGGATGGCCTGGCGCACGCTCTGGTGCTTCGCTTCAGCCTCGAGCCCCTTCAGGGTGGCGGCGTAGTCGAGGTAATCGGCGACGCTCATGTCCGGGTAGACCGGCAGGTTTTCCGGCAGGTAGCCGAGCTGCTGCTGCACGCTTTCCGCATCGGCCTCGAGGTCGATGCCGTCGATGCGCACGCTGCCGCTGTTGGGCTCGAGATAGCCCGACAGCATTTTCATGATGGTGGTCTTGCCGGCGCCGTTGTGGCCCAGCAGGCCGACGATCTCGCCGGCAGGAATATTGAATGTCACTCCGTCGACTGCGAGGAAATCCCCGTAGGACCGCGACAGGTTTTTCACGTCAATCATGCAAGACTCCCGGTGCACGCCCCAAGTGGCTGCCTATTGTCTGTATCCGGCCTGAAATTTCAAGCGGTGCCCCGCGGCCATCACTGCGCGGCCAATCAAGGAGTTTGTGAGCCGCGGGGCCGCTTACGGGAAAAACAGCAGCTTGATGATGAACACCACCAGCACCGAGTTCAGCACCAGGTTGATGACGCCTTCACCGCGGTCCACCTGGACGTTGGTGGCGATCCAGCCGCCGACGGAATTGCCCAGCGCCAGCGCCAGGCCGGCGACCCAGAGGATCTCCACCTGGGAGGCAAACACCAGCAGCGCCACGACCGTGTAGCTCATCACGATGAAGACCTTGTGCATATTGGTGCGCACCAGGTCCAGGCCCATTACCCGGTTGAGCACCGGCATGATGATGAAGCCGATGCCCAGCTGGATGAAGCCGCCGTAGAGTCCGACCCCGACCATGCAGATATGGCCCCAGATCAACTGCTTGCGGCTCGGTTCCGTTTCCGCGCCCGCCTTCTTCTTGTTGCCGCCGAAAAACATCACCAGCAGTACGCCGATCATGATCAGCGCCAGCACCCGGTTGAACCAGGCCCCCTCCAGCCGGGTGCCCACCCAGGCGCCCAGCACCGCGCCGGGAATAGAGCAGGCCGCCAGGGACAGGCTCAGCCGGAAGTCGGAAAATCCGCGCCGGAAAAAAGCCGTCACCGCGGTGATGTTCTGGGCGAGGATGGCGATGCGGTTGGTGCCGTTGGCCACCGGGCCGGGTACCCCCATGAACACCATGACCGGCACCGTCAGCAGGGAGCCGCCGCCGGCCATGACATTGAGGAAGCCCGCCACCACGCCGATGGCGGACAGCAACGCAAGCTGCCACAGCTCCATTAGCGAGGTTCGCTCGCGATCATCCGCTCCAGGGCTCGCGCATGGTCACGAACTCTTCCGCCGCGGTGGGGTGAATGCCGATGGTGGCGTCGAAGGTGGCCTTGGTGGCGCCCGCCTTCAGCGCGATCGCTATTCCCTGGATGATCTCGCCGGCATCGGGACCCATCATGTGCACGCCCACGACCCGGTCGGTCGCATCGTCCACGATCAGTTTCATGAACGTCTTCTCGTCGCGGCCGCTGATGGTGTGCTTCATGGGCCGGAAGCTCGACTTGTACAGGGTGATGCTGTCGAACTTCTCCCGCGCCTGTTCCTCGGTGAATCCCACGGTGCCGATATTCGGCTGGCAGAACACCGCCGAGGGGATGAAGTCGTATTCCACCTCCTTGTGCTCGGGCCCGAACTGCTTGCGGGCGAAGGACATGCCCTCGGCCAGGGCCACGGGGGTCAGCTCCATCCCACCGATGACATCGCCCACGGCGAAGATCGAGGGCTCTGTGGTACGGAAGTCGTCGTCCACCTTGATGTAACCCTTTTCGTCGAGTTCGACGTTGACGTTTTCGATCCCCAGTCCATCCACGTGGGGCTCGCGGCCGATAGCGTAGAGCACCTGGTCCACGGTGATTTCGGTGCGGTCGGACAGCACACAGCGCAGGCCGTCGGGGGTGCGCTCGATGGACTCGATAATGGTGTTGAAGCGCAGGTCGATGCCCGACTTGGGAATCTCCTGGGCGGCGAACTCGCGGATGTCGAGATCGAAGCCGCGCAGGAACAGCGGGCCGCGGTACAGCTGCGTGACCTCTGCGCCCAGGCCATTGAAGATGCCGGCGAACTCCACGGCGATGTAGCCGCCGCCGGCAATCAGGATGCGCTTCGGGAATTCCGCCAGGTCGAAGATCTCGTTGGAGGTGACGCCCAGTTCCGCCCCGGGACGCGAGTCGCGTCGCGGCCAGCCACCGGTGGAGACCAGGATCTTCTCGGCGGTGTAGTGCTTGCCGTTCACTTCGACGGTATGGGCATCGATGATAGACGCGCGCCCGTTGATGATCTCGGCGTTCACGCCGCCCAGCAGGTTGTCGTAGATGGCGTTGAGCCGGGAGATTTCCTGCTTCTTGTTGTCGCGCAGCGTGTGCCAGTCGAAGCCCGGCACATCGCTGGCCCAGCCGAACTCGCGGGCGTCCTCGAAGGCGTGTGAAAACTCCGAGGCATATACATATAACTTCTTGGGCACGCAGCCCACGTTCACGCAGGTGCCGCCCATATAGCGGTCCTCGGCGACGGCGACCTTCGCGCCGAAGCCCGCGGCCATGCGAGCCGCCCTGACACCGCCGGAGCCGGCGCCGATAACAAACAGGTCGTAGTCCATGTTCTATCTCCTGGAGCGCCGACAAAGGGCGCTCATTTTAAGCAATGTGGTCCGCTCTGACATCATCTTGGTACCCTATGTTCCTATGATTCATACTGAGAACATGACCGGAAATTTCGATCATGCGCCGGACGGCGGCCTGCCGACGGTCGACCGCGACGCCCTGCTGGTTGCCCTGGGCGAGTGCCTGCCGCCCGAGGCCGTGCTGGCAGAGCGCGAGCAGCAGCGCCCCTACGAGTGCGATGGGCTGACCACCGCCCGCGCCGTTCCCCTGGTCACCGTGCTGCCGGATTCCACCGCCCAGGTGCAGGCGGTGCTTCGCACCTGTTCGGAACTCGGCGTGCCGGTGGTGACCCGGGGCGCGGGCACCGGCCTGTCCTGTGGCGCGACGCCGCTGGAAACCGGCGTGCTGCTGGTGACCAGCCGAATGGACGCGATTGTCTCGGTGGACACCGAGCGACGCATCGCGCGAGTACAACCCGGTGTTCGCAACCTGGCGATTTCCGAGGCGGTGGCCGATAAAGGCCTGTTCTATGCCCCGGACCCGTCTTCGCAGATCGCCT
This sequence comes from Halieaceae bacterium, assembly GCA_965601975.1. GTDB lineage: Bacteria > Pseudomonadota > Gammaproteobacteria > Pseudomonadales > Halieaceae > JANQIO01. Next base: position 4,312,655 of record OZ271856.1, on the reverse strand, counting down.
GCTCCATTGGCGGCAATGTCGCCGAGAATGCGGGTGGCGTGCACTGTCTCAAGTACGGCCTGACGGTGAATAACGTGCAGGCGGTTACCGTTGCCGCCATGGACGGAGAGCTGCTGGAGTTCGCGGCGGACGAACTGGGCCCCGACCTGCTCGCCGCCTTCGTCGGCTCCGAGGGCCTGTTTGGCGTCGCCGTGGAAATCGCCGTCAAACTGCTGCCTGAACCGCCGGTGCTGGAGACGCTTTTGATCGCCTTTGACAGCGTCGCCGACTGCGCCCGTGCCGTATCCGACATCATCGCCGCGGGGATTATTCCTGCCGGTATGGAAATGATGGACCAGCTTGCCCTGCAGGCAGCCGAGGACTTCGCCCAGGCGGGCTATCCCCGCGACGCCGCTGCGATTCTGCTGGTGGAACTGGACGGCCACGAGGCGGGCGTTGCGGCAGAGCTTGAGCGGGTCCAGGACATCACGCGCGCGTGCGGGGCGACGTCGATACGCTGCGCTGCCGACGACGAGGAGCGGGCCCTGTTCTGGAAGGGACGCAAGAGCGCGTTCCCGGCGGTGGCCCGGCTGCGCCCCGATTACTACTGCATGGATGGCACCATTCCGCGCGGCGTCATTGGCGAAGTGCTGGACTATATCGCGGCGCGGTCCGAGCATTACGGGCTGCCGGTGGCGAACGTGTTTCACGCCGGCGACGGGAACCTGCATCCGCTGATCCTGTTTGATGCCAACGCGGGCGAGTTGCCCGCAGCCGAGCGCCTGGGCGCCGACATCCTCGAGAAGTGCATCGCCGTCGGCGGCACCATCACTGGCGAGCACGGCGTCGGACTGGAGAAAATCAACCAGATGGCGGTGCAGTTCAGCGACGCGGAGCTGGACCAGTTCCGCCGGCTGAAGGCGGCCTTCGATCCCCGCGGCCTGCTGAATCCCGGCAAGGCCATTCCCACCCTGAAACGCTGCCAGGAATACCGTTCAATTCTCGCTGACCGGGCCGCCTGAACATGGCGGACATGACTTCCCAACTGCTGGCGCAGGTGCGCGACGCGCGCGCCGGCGGTCGTCGTTTGCGGGTCTCTGGTGCCCGCAGCAAACCCTGGATGGCGACGGCGACCGGTGAGTTGTTGTCGGTGTCGGGGCATCGGGGTGTTATCCAGTACGAACCCTCGGAACTGGTGATCACCGTGCGCGCCGGTACGCCGCTGGCGGAGTTGGACGCGGTGCTGGCGGAGCAGGGCCAGATGCTGGCCATGGAAGCCCCGGACTTCAACGGCGGTTCCACCATCGGCGGCGCCGTGGCGTTGGGCTGGGGCGGCTCGCGCAGTATATTTGCCGGCGGCGTGCGCGACGCGGTGCTGGGCCTGCGCATGGTGAACGGCCTTGGCGAGGACCTGCGTTTCGGCGGGCAGGTCATGAAGAATGTGGCAGGGTTTGATATCTCGCGGCTGAGCGTGGGGTCCTGCGGTCGCACCGGCCTGCTGCTGGAGCTGTCGTTGAAGGTTGTCCCCAGGCCCGAAGCGGAGATGACCCTGTCCTGGTCTTGCCCGGACCTCGACAGCACCCGGGCCATGGTGGACGCCTGGTCCCGCCGCGGCTACCCGGTAAGCGGTGCGTGTTTTGAGCATGGACGTCTCCGCGCGCGCTTCTCGGGTCCCGCGGCGCTGCTCGCGGAGGTGCGACAATCGGTGGACGGTGAGCCCGAGGACGGGCAGTTCTGGTCCGACCTGCGACGCCTGTCCCTGCCCCTGTTTCACCATGGCTGGGGCGACGAGAAACTGTTCGACGGCAACGGTGCCATTTGCTGGACAGCCCACAGCCGCCAGGTTGGTGCGGCCGCGGTGGCGCTGGCGAAGGGTCCCGACCTGTCGCGGGCGGCCAATGCGCCGCTGATCGGGCGCGTGATCCAGGCCTTTGACCCGGACAGCGTATTCCAGGGCGGGGCGGACTGATGCAAACCTTTCTGCCAGAGGCGCTGCTGGCTTCCGATAAGGGCCGGGAAGCGGACCGCATCCTCCGCGACTGCGTCCACTGCGGCTTCTGCAATGCCACCTGTCCCACCTACCAGGTCGAGCGAAATGAACTGGACGGACCGCGCGGCCGGATCTACCTGATCAAGCAGATGCTGGAGGGCGAGGCGGCGAGCGATATCACCCGCCATCACCTGGATCGCTGCCTGCTGTGCCAGTCCTGCGAGACGACCTGCCCCTCAGGTGTCGAGTATCACCGTCTACTGGAAATCGGGCGGGACGAGGTGGAGCGGCAGGCGCCGCGGCCTGTGCCGCAGCGATTCGCACGCTGGCTGCTGCGCCAGTTGATGACCCGGCGCCGGTTCACGGTACCCCTGTTTGCCTTCGGGCGCGTGCTGCGCCCGCTGCTACCGGCAAGCCTGGCGGGAAAAATCCCCGCGCGCCGGCCCATCATCCAAACTCCGACGGTCACACATCCGCGCAGCGTGGTGCTGGCGCAGGGCTGTGTGCAGCCCGGCATGTCGCCCACGACCCAGCAGGCGTCGATTCGGGTGCTGAATGCCCTGGGCATTTCCGCGCAGGTGCTGCAGGCGGAAACCTGCTGCGGCGCGTTGGCCTGGCACGGCGGCGGAGAGGCCCAGGCTCTTGCCCAGGTGCGTCGAAATACCGATGCCTGGTACGCCGCCCTGGAAGCGGGCGCCGAGGCAATCCTGATGACGGCCAGCGGCTGCAGCAACTTCGTGCAGGACTACGAGCGGGTGCTGGCCGGGGATGCCGCCTACGCGGACAAGGCGCGCCGGGTGGTGAGCGCCATGAAGGATATTGGCGAATTTCTCGACGGCGAAAACCTGGAGTCCCTGCAGGTCAATGCCGATACCCGCATCGCCTGGCATTGCCCCTGCACCGCCCAGCACGGCCAGAAACTGGATAGCCCGACCCGCCGTGTTCTGACGCGGCTGGGATTCGCGCTTCCCACGGTGCGCGATGCGCACATCTGCTGCGGCTCCGCCGGCAGCTATTCCCTGTTCCAGCCGGAGATGGCGACGGAGCTGCGTGACCGTAAACTCTCGGCGCTGCAGGCAACACGGCCTGAGCAGATCGTCACCGCCAATATCGGCTGCCAGGCGCACCTGGCCTCCGGTACAGAAACGCCGGTGGTTCACTGGATCGAACTCGTTGCGCGCTCACTGGGGGCTACACTCTCGGGTAGCGAATAGACGAGGCACCACCATGTTCGAACAGGAACATCCCGCCCGCCGGGCGGCCCTGCTGTCACGCGAATACGTGCAGTCCCACAACAAGGAGGGCTGGCTGGGCCTTTACGCAGAAGATGCGATCATCGAGGATCCCATCGGGGTGTCTCACCTGGACCCGGAGGGGAAAGGCCACCGCGGCCCGGTGGCACGGGAGGCGTTCTGGGATACCTTCATCGCACCGGCGGATATCAGTATCGAGATCATCGACACTTACGCCGCGGGGTTGGAGTGCGCTAACCACATCATCATCACCACCCAGCTGGATGCGGGCGAGGGCAAGCGGCTGCAACAGAAAGTCCACGGCATCTTCACCTACCGGGTGGATACCATGGGCAAGCTGTTGTCACTGCGGGGATACTGGGAGACGGATGACCCGATCAATGCACTGACCGAGATCGACGCGGCCTGAAATGAATACAACACCGAACGCGGAACAACTCGAATACTGGAACGGGGAGGCCGGCGAGCGCTGGGCCCAGCAGGACCAGATGATGGCCGATCTGCTGGCGCCGATCGCCGAGTCGCTGCTCGACCATGCGGACACCGCCGGCTGCAGCCATGCCATCGATGTGGGCTGCGGCGGCGGCAGCCAGAGCCTGATGCTGGCGCAGCGCCTGGGTCCCGACGCCAGGGTGACCGGGGTCGATATCTCCGGACCGCTGCTGGACGTGGCCCGGGAACGGGCGGCCGCCGCTCCGGCGGGCAGCGCCGCGCTGGATTTCCTGCAGGCGGACGCCTCACAGCACCCGTTTGAGCGCGGCAGCTACGACCTGCTGTTTTCCCGCTTCGGCGTCATGTTCTTCGAGGACCCGGTGACGGCATTTCGCAACCTGCACGGCGCCATGCGCGAGGGCGGCCGGCTGGCCTTCGTCTGCTGGCAGTCCCTGCAGGACAATCCCTGGACCTGGCTGTCGGTTCAGGCGGCGCTGCGCTTCGTGCCGCCGCCGGAGCAGACGGACCCCGAGGCTCCGGGTCCGTTTTCCTTTGCCAACCCGGTGCGGCTGGAATCCGTCCTGTCACTCGCGGGCTTCAGGAACGTGGATATCCAACACCACGAGGTCAACATGCGCTGGACCAGCGCCGACAACCTGGAGGACAACGTCACCGGTATGATGCAGATCGGCCCGGTGAGCCGCCTGCTGATGGACCAGGACGAGGACATCCATCGGCAGGTGCACGGCGCCGTGGTCGAGGTGATGCGGGAGTTCTACGACGGCAGCGCCCTCAACCTGCCGGGCGCTGTTTGGTTTGTTACGGCAACGGTCTGAGTGTCACTGGGCTCCCATCCGGAGCTGCCCAGGCGCCTGTCATACTTCGGCGAGATCGGTAGTTAATCGCCTTTGAATTCCGGCTCCCGCTGCTCGAAAAATGCTTTCGCCCCTTCGACCGCATCCGCCATGCCCTGGGTCAGCAGGAACTGGTCCGCGTCCATGAAGCTGGTGGCGTCGTTGAGCGCATTGGCGCTGGCATTGATGGCGCGCTTGGCCATGCGCAGCGGTACCGGTGGCATCGCCGCCACCTGCGCGGCCAGTACACGGGCCCGCGCCAGGGTCTCGCCGCTTTCCGTCAGGTAGTCCACCAAGCCCCACTCCAGTGCCACGTCGCCACCGATGCGATCCGCCAGTAACAGCAGCTGCTTGGTTTTGGCGGGACCGATCAGGTTCACGAAGCGCGGCACGCTCTGCCAGCTCATGTTCATGCCCAGTTTGAGCTCGGGCACATAGAGAGTGGCTTCCTCGGAGGCGACCCGCCAGTCGCAGGAGGCGGCCAGCGCCATGCCGCCGCCGATGCAGTGACCCTCGATGGCGACAATGGTCACCGCCTCGATAGCCTCCCAGGCGGCGCACATCTTCGGGCCGATTTTCAGCAGCGAGCGCTTTTCGGCGACGGTCTTGTCGGAAAACTGCTGCAGCTCCGGGTCGCGCAGGTCCATGCCCGCGCAAAAGATGTCGGCGCGGCCGGTGAGGATCACCGCGCTCAACTGGCTGTCGTCCTGGATCGACTGGGCCAGCGCAGTGAGCTCGCGCATCAGCGCATTGCTTAAGCTGTTGACCTCTGAGCCGGAATCGAAGTGGACCTCCATGACCCGGTCCTTGCGCTCGACCCGCAGGTAGTCCCAGTCTTTGTCAGCCATAGCCGCCTCCTTTTTTCTGCCATGATAATGGCTAAAGCCGGCGCCGTCCTCGCCGCGGCACTTGTGTTTTCCCGCGGCACTCGCTGAAATAGCCCACCATGCTGACTGATCCCCTGTTTTACCTGTGCTCCATCCCCGCGGTCATGCTCTATGGCATTGCCAAGGGCGGCTTTGGCGGGCCAGTGGCGGTGCTGGCGGTGCCGCTGATGGCGCTGGTGATGCCGCCCACCCTGGCGGCGGCTATCCTGCTGCCGATCCTGGTGGTGATGGACGCGCTCGTGGTGAAAACCTACTGGGGCCTGTACGATCGCCGCGCCCTGGAAATCCTGCTGCCCGGTGCGCTGGTGGGCATACTGCTGGGGTATCTCAGCGCCGAGTTCATGGACGAGAACCTGATGCGCCTGATGGTGGGGGTGATCTCACTGGTGTTCGGCCTGCAGTCTTTTTTCCAGGTCACCGGCCGCTCGGCCGCGCAGCACAAGCCTGTGGTGGGCAGCTTGTTCGGCACGGTCGCTGGCTTCACCAGTTTCAGCATCCACGCCGGCGGGCCGCCCTTCAGCATGTACCTGATGCCCAAGGGCCTCACGCCCCTTCTGTATGCGGGCACGGCGGGAATCTTTTTCGCGGTGGTGAACGTGGTCAAGCTGTTTCCCTACTGGGCGCTGGGCCAGCTGCCGGTGGACAACCTGCTGATGTCCCTGGTGCTGATGCCGCTGGCGCCCCTGGGAGTGGCCATCGGCCACCGCCTGGTCAAGCGCTCGGAGGCGGGATTCTATTACCGGGTGATCAGCGTCGGCCTGGTGATCCTGGGCCTGGTGCTTATTCTGCGGGCGCTGAAAGGTCTGTATTGAGCGCCGTTTCGGTGAGGCTTTTCAGGGCCTGCTCCTGCCCCGGGAAGCGCCACTCCCACTGCTCGAAGTCATTGGGCGCCAGGTAGAAGGCGTCGCGCACCTCGAAGCGTTCGGGCGGGTCGATCTCGCCGGAGGCGACGTGGTGTTCACAGAAGTACAGGTGAAAGCCGGTTTCGAATACCGCCAGCAGCTCGGCGGGCTCCAGTACCAGCCCGGTTTCCTCCCAGGTTTCCCGGAACGCGGTGCACTGGGCGCTTTCGCCGTCCTGGGCACTGCCGCCCGGCGGGCTGAGCTTGCCCCTGCGGTCCTGCACCACCAGCAGCTTGCCGTCCTGCAGCGCCAGGCAGCCGGCGCTGGGCGCATAGGATTGCGCCATCCGGGCCTCGGGGCAGGGCGGCGAGGCTTGAACGCCGCAGCCCGCCAGAATGCCGCTGACCAGCATGATCGTGAGCCCGCGGAGTATGCCGTCAGTGTTGATTGTTGTTGCCAGGGCCATTTGCCAGGGTCGGTGCAGCTATGGACTAATAAAAGTACCAAAGCAGTGCGTCAAAACAAGGGGGCAGCGTGAACAGGGTAGAGAACAAGGTCTGTATTGTGACCGGGGCCGCCAGCGGCCTCGGCAAAGCCAGCGCGGAACTGCTGGCCGGGGAGGGTGCCAGGCTGGTGCTGGCGGATATCGATGACGCTGGCGGCGAGGCGCTGGCCGCGTCGCTGCCGCAGGCGATCTACCACCACTGCGACGTCAGCAGTGAAGCGGACTGGGAAAGCCTGATGGCGGCCGCCGAGGCGGAGTACGGGGGCGTCGATGTGCTTGTGAACAATGCGGGTATCGCGGTGATGGCGACCATCGAGAAAACCACCCTGGAGCAGTGGGAGCGGGTGCAGCGCATCAACAGCACCAGCGTCTTTCTCGGCTGCAAGCACGGGGTGGCCGCGATGAAGGAACGCGGCGGTTCCATCATCAACATGTCGTCGATGGCGGCGATGATCGGGGTGCCGCTGTTCGCCGCCTACACCGCGTCCAAGGGTGCGGTGCGCTCACTCACCAAGACGGTGGCGCTGTACTGCCAGCAGAAGGACTACGGGATTCGCTGCAATTCCATCCACCCGGGCGGCATCAATACGCCCATGGGCGCCAAGGCGCTGGAGGACGCAGACGCCGAGGACCTCGCCCTGATGGCGGATGCCGGGGCGTCCATGGGTGAACCGGAGGACGTGGCCTGGATGGTCGTCTACCTGGCCTCGGACGAATCCCGTCATGTGAGCGGCGCGGAGATGCTGGTCGACAACGCCTTTACCGCTGCCTGAACTACTCCTCCGGGTCGTCGGTTATCGGTGCACCTTTGGGGATTGCGTAGAATTTGCCGAGGCTGCAGGCATAAATCAGGTGCATCAAGGCGTTGGGTCTGCTTGCATCATACTGTTCGATTCTATCCGTATGGCAGAGCGCGGTTTGCTGTCTGTTGAATACAATCGGGCGATGGGCCTTCAAGCCAGGGCAAGCGCCCGGAAGAATATTGATGTAATCCGGGTCGCCCTCTTGAGCTCCCTTGAAAATAACCATCTTTTTACCGATAGGCTCGGTGGTTCCGATGCGTCTCATTGATATGCAATCGATGGGCTCGTCCAGTTCGTCCATTGACATACCAAATGGCAGCTCGTCCTCGGTTTCCTCCGCGTCATCGGTGGTGGCGCAGCCCGCCAGCCAGAGTGTCAGTGCCAGCGCTGATATCGCATATTTCATCCAGGAGTCTCCGCATTCAGGGTGCCTTCCCCCGGGGTGAAAAACAGCAGTTCGGCTTGAGGCTTTGGCCGGGCCGTGTGCCAGGTCCCCCGGGGAACGACAACATAGTACCCCTGTGTAACGAGTGAGACAGTGCGTTCCACACCTTCCTCCCACAACACAAAGTCGGTGGCTCCGGACAGCAGCAGCACGAACTCGTCGCCCTCCGGGTGCATTTCCCAGGTCGGCCAGTCGCTGTCAAAGGCGAAGCGCTGCACCAGCACATGGCCGCGGAAGCCGTCGAATTCCTGGTCCAGCTCCTGGTAGAAGGATGGAGAAACGGACTTGATGTGACCGCGACCATCGGGGCCCAGAATAAAGCGCTCGGTGTCCAGCGAATGGGGTCCTGGGTTCATGGGCGGGTTCTCCTCAATGTGCCTGTTGGGCCGCGGCGGATTCGTGCTGTGCCTGTTCCGCCCGCACCATCTCGATAAATTCGCAGATCAGCTCCGGATCGAACTGGCCGCTGTTGCGTTCGTTGTCCAGGATTTCCAGCGCCTTGGCCACAGGCATGCCCTTGCGGTAAACGCGATCGCCGATCATGGAGTCCCAGGCGTCGGCGATGGCGACAATGCGCGCCAACAGGTGTATCTCCTCGCCCTTGAGCCCCTCGGGGTAGCCGCTGCCGTCCCAGTGCTCGTGGTGACTGCCGGCGATCTCCGCATACTCGTGGAAGCGCACCAGCGGTTTCATGATCGCCTTCGAGAAGCTGGGGTGCTGGCGCATGATGTCGATTTCGTCGCCCACCAGCGGGGCGGGCTTGTTGAGTATGGCGTCGGCGATGCCGATCTTGCCCAGGTCATGGGTGAGTGCGCCAAAGCGCAGGATTTCCAGTGTGTGATCGTCCAGGCCGATGCGCCGCCCCAGTTTCAGCGAGGTGCGGGTGACCCGACCGGAATGTCCCGCCGTGTAGCTGTCCTTTTTTTCCAGCGCCCGGTGCAGGGCCATGATCATATCGCGGTAGGCCTGCTCCTGTTCCAATTGCAGCCGCTCGATGCTGTCGGCCATGCGATCGATGCTGTCCGATAGCGTGCCCACCTCATCCGAGCGCTTGAGGCCGGTGCGGCTGTCCAGCCTGCCGTCGGCGAGTTCCCCGGCAGTGCGGCTCATGCTGATCAGCGGCCGGGTCACGCGGTTGGCGGCGAACACGGCTACCAGCGCCACCAGCGCTGCCAGCAGTGCAGCACCCAGCAGGTGTTGTTGCAGTGAGTCGGCTCGCGCCTCCAGTACCGGCGCCACTGCCGCGGCGACCGCCGCTTCGGTGGCAGAGTGGGGCGCCAGCAGCACAAGCCAGGTATCGCCGCCCGCGGTAATCGGGGTCAGCGCCAGGTTGTGCTGGTTGCCGCGAAATATCACGTGTTCGAACAGCAGGCTGTCACCCATGGGCAGGACGCTCATGGCGGCCACCTGTTCAGCAGACAGGCCATCCAGCAACTGGCGCTGCCCGGCGCTGCGCCAGTCACTCTCCATTTCCAGGGCGCGCTGCTGGGCGACGATGTTGAGACTGTCCCCTTCGCCGCGCCGCACGATGGCGAGTTCGGCGACGTTGAGCCAGGGCACTGCCTCGCTTTCGAAGGACAGCAGGCGGGTGAGAGGCAGGTCGATAGCGGTGGCCCCGAGCAACTCGCCGTTTGCATCCCGCAGTGCCTGTGTTGCGGTGAGTACTGGCTGGCCCGTAGAGGCATCGATGGTGAGCGGCAGCCAGGTCATACCCTCCGACGCGGTCGCCGCGCGGTACCAGGGCCGATCCCGCGGATCGTACTCGTCCGGGTAGTTACCGTGGCCGGGGAAGGCCACATTCACCCCGTTCGCCAGTCCGGCGTAGTGCCACAGGCTAAGCGTGCCCGCATCCCGGTACACCTGGTTCATGGGTTCGGTGACCGCGGCCAGGCGCTGGATGCTGTCCGAACAGGGCTTGCCGCAGTCGGGATCCGCCAGCAGGAAGGATGGACGCGAGGTGTCGGGTTCGTCCAGCGTATGACTCCACACCACCGGTAGTTCAGTAGCGGGGCGGTCGGCGTTCAGTGCCTCCGCGAGCATGGCGGCCTGTCGATGGAGCAGCAATTGTGTCAGGTTGCCGGTCAGCCTGAGGCTGATACCTATGTCGGCTACTTTCTCGCGGAGGTAGTGGCGCTCGCGCTCCATTTCGGCAGCGCCGGCCGTATCGGCGATGTTCGCGGCCATTCGAGAAACCTGGCGGTAGCTCTGGAGCCCGGAAAGCAGCACGGGGACCAGCGCGATCGCCAGCATCAGCAGTATTTGCTTGGAGCGGATGGACACATTAGTAGGCTAGACTATCGCCGCACGTTGGCAATATACGGATAGACCCCAGACACATGTCCATCAGCGTCTTTGACCTGTTCAAGATCGGCATCGGCCCATCGAGCTCTCACACCGTCGGCCCGATGAAAGCCGCGCGGGAGTTTGTCCTGGCGCTGGAGGACGCGGGTGCGCTGGAAGCGACCGCCAGGCTGAAGGCGGAGCTCTACGGCTCGCTCGGTGCCACCGGGCGCGGTCACGGGTCGCCAAAGGCGATTGTCCTCGGGCTCGAGGGCGAGACGCCGGAAGGCGTCGATGTCGACAGCATTCCCGAACGGGTGGCGGCGGTACGCGAGGGGGGCACGCTCCGGCTGCTGGGGCGTGTGGAAATTCCCTTCGATCACCGCGACGACCTGCAGATGCACCGCGAGGAATCGCTGCCCTACCATGCCAATGGCATGCGCTTCACCGCCTATGATGATGCCGGAGAAACATTGCTGACCCGGGTCTACTATTCCGTGGGCGGCGGCTTCGTCGTCGACGAGTCCGCTGATTCCGGTGACCCGCTGGTGGAGGACAGCACCGTGCTGCCCTGGCCCTTTTCCACCGCGGAAGAGCTGCTGGCCCAGTGCGATGCCTCGGGCCTGTCGATCAGCGCCCTGATGCTGGAGAACGAAAAGGCCTGGCGCCCCGAGGCAGAGATCCGCGAACGGTTGCTGGAACTCTGGCGGGTCATGAACGCGTGCATCGAGACAGGCTGTCGGCAGGAGGGCATCATGCCCGGCGGTCTCAAGGTCAAACGCCGGGCGGCCCAGCTAAAGCGGCAGCTGAAAAGCCAGACGGACCGGCTGGCGGATCCCTCCCTCAATACCCTGGACTGGGTGAGCCTGTTTGCGCTGGCGGTCAACGAGGAGAATGCCAGCGGCGGTCGTATCGTAACTGCACCCACCAACGGCGCCGCCGGCATCATTCCCGCGGTGCTGCGCTACTACATGGAATTCTGCGCCGGCGCGGCGGAAGAGGATGTCTGCCGCTTCCTGCTGACGGCCGGCGCCATCGGCATCCTGTATAAGGTCAACGCCTCCATCAGCGGGGCGGAAGTCGGCTGCCAGGGGGAGGTGGGTTCAGCATGCTCGATGGCGGCGGGTGCCCTGGCAGACGCTCTCGGCGGCACGCCGGCGCAGGTGGAGAACGCGGCCGAAATTGCCATGGAGCACAACCTGGGCCTGACCTGCGATCCCATCGGCGGGCTGGTGCAGGTGCCCTGTATCGAACGCAACGCCATGGCGTCGGTGAAGGCCATCAGCGCGGCGCGCATGGCCCTGCGCGGTGATGGCCAGCACTATGTTTCACTGGACCAGGTCATCCGGACCATGTGGGATACCGGGCGTGATATGCAGGACAAGTACAAGGAAACCGCCCGCGGCGGGCTCGCCGTGAACGTGGTGGAGGTACCGGTCAGCTTTATCGAGTGTTGAGGCCGGGGTCCTTAGGGTCCGCCTTTTGCGGGATCCCATCCACATAGTTGATGCGCAGTTCGAAGGGATCTTCCGAGCCCATGTACAGGATGATGCCGCTGCGCTGGCTGTCCGGGTCGTTGATCACCTCGTAGCGCACGGGCAGTTCGAGGGAAGGTCCCTCGTCGCGGGTGCCGACTACCACGACTTCCTCGATGGGCTGTTCCACTTTCGGCACGGAGATCTCGACCTTGTAGGTGCCGTCCTCGGCATTCCGGGTGACTTTCTCGACCCGTGTGTCGGTTTCCTCGTCCACCCAGCCCGCCTCCGGCGACATCCAGCGGGGGCGGTCGCTCTGGGCTAAAAGGGGCAGTGAAATCAGCAACAGGGTGCTTGCCAGGAGTCGGAACATCTTTTTACCTCTCAATACCTGCTGCCATCATAGGCGCTATCGGCATGCCCTGCCACAGCCCTGGGTTTGGCGTTCGCCGCGTGAGCAGCTAGACTAACGGCCGCATTTTCAGGTGGTATTTCCATGCGTTCACTCCCATACGCCGCGGGGCTTTCAGCGTCCCTCTGCACAGCTCTGTTTGTCGCACCGAATCTCCAGGCCAGCCATGTCGAGGAAGTCATCGTCCGCGGCGTTCACGACACCCGCACCATCGAAGTCTCCGAGGCGCTGGTGGTTTCGCCGGACACGGCGCAGCTGCTGAAAAAGGCGCCCGGCGCCAACGTGAACAGCAACGGCCCCCTTTCCGCCATTCCCCAGTACCGCGGCATGTATGGCCCCCGGGTGGGCGTACTGCTGGACGGCATGGAACTCGCACCCGCGGGCCCCAACTGGATGGACCCGCCCCTGTCCTACGCGGCGGCGGGGCAGCTCGAATCCCTGGAATTGTTCCGCGGCATCGCGCCGGTGAGCGTGGTGCAGGAATCCATCGGCGGCGCGGTGCGCGCGGTGACCGCCCAGCAGGGCTTCAGTGACAGCGGTGAACTGATCAGCAGCGGCCACCTCTACGCCACCGGCCAGACGGTAAACCAGGGCACCCAGCTAGGCGGCAGCTGGCTGGCCGCGACCGGCAATCAGCGCCTGCGCGTTGCGGCCCTCACCGAGTCCGGTGACGACGCTGAGTTTGGCGACGGCGAGATCGTCCCCAGCGAGTACCGGCGCGACCGGTTCGACACCGCCTACGGTTTCCGCATCGGCGCACACGAGTTCGAGCTCGGCTACGTCTACAGCGACACCGGTGATACCGGCACGGCGGCCCTGCCGATGGACATCGACTTTATCGAGGGCCATCTCGGCTCCCTGGGGTACCGGTTCGAGAGCGGTGCCTGGAAAATCGACGGGCGCCTGTTTGCCAGCGATCTCGACCACGAGATGACCAACTTCCACCTGCGCGAGCCGCCGGCAGCCGGCAGCGCCTGGCGCCGCAACACCACGGATTCCGAAAACCTCGGCTTCAAGCTGGCGGTGACCCACAGCGGCCAGGCGATGGACTGGACCTTCGGCGCCGACGGCCTCGACGCCACCCACAACAGTGATATCGACAATCCCAACAACCCGATGTTCTTCGTCAGCAATTTCAACGATGCGGAGCGTCGCGTGCTGGGCCTGTTTGTTGAAGGGAGCCGCTCGCTGGCACCCGGGCTGCGCGGCGAAATCGGTCTGCGGTATAACCGCGTCGACATGGATGCGGGCGAGGTGGACGGCACGCCGGCCAGGATGATGCCGCCGGCGATGATGCTGCGGGACAGCTTCAATGCCGCGGATCGCTCCCAAACGGATCACAACATCGACGCGGTCGCGCGGCTGTGGCTCGACGTCGATGACAGCCTCACCCTTTACGGTGGCGTTGCCCGCAAGACCCGCTCTCCCTCCTACCAGGAGCGCTACCTGTGGCTGCCCCTGCAGGCCACCGGCGGCCTGGCAGACGGCTTCACCTACACCGGCAATATCGAGCTGGATCCGGAAGTGGCCCACGAGGTGGAGCTGGGCCTGGACCTGAATACTGCGCGCCTGACCCTGTCGCCGCGCCTGTTCTACCGGGACGTCGAGGACTACATCCAGGGGGTTCCCAACCCGCTGATGGCGGCACAGATGTTCTCTGGCATGATGAACCCGAACGGCCCCGCGCCCCTGCAGTTCAGCAACGTCGACGCCGTGCTGTGGGGATTCGACATGGACTGGAACCTGCGCCTGTCCAGCCGCTTCCAGCTCAACGGGCTGGTCAACTACGTGCGCGGAGAGCGTGATGACACCAGCGACGATCTCTATCGCATCGCGCCTTTCAACACCAGCGTGGCCCTGGACTACAGCGCGGCACAGTGGGGCGCATCACTGCAGGCGGTGTACTACGCCGAACAGGACGATGTCAGCGACACCAACGGTGAGCTGCCCACCGACAGCTACGAGCTGGTCAACCTGGCGGCCTGGTGGACGGTAACCCCGGCACTGCGCCTGTCAGCGGGTGTCGACAACCTGCTGGACGAAAACTTCGAGGATCACCTGGCCGGACGCAACCGGGCGCGGGGCAATCCGGACCTGGCGTTGGGCGACAAGCTGCCCGGGCTGGGCATCAATGGCTTCCTGCGAGTGGACTACCGCTTCTGAGCCGGATTTTAGTTCGAAAAATTCGAATTTCAGTGGTTATCGAATCGATCAAACTTTCTGTTAGGCTCTAATCTGTCTAGCGTTCTGGTGTCGTATAAGTTTTGTAGAACGCACTAACCCCGCGTAGCCTAAGGCAGACCGCTGAGTCGCCCATACAGGGAGACCTCGGCGCGCTGCCTTGCGCCGCGAACAGACTGGAAGCCATGGCCGACAATGCCCTGACAACATCGCGAACTCTCGCAGAGCTTTTCCACTTCTTCATGGAAATTCTCGGGCCGGAGAAGCGTTTCTATGTGCTGGCCGTCATTTACGGCGTGGGCATCAGCCTGCTGTCGCTGGCAACGCCGATTTCCGTGCAGATGCTCATCAACACCGTGGCCAATACCGGGCTGACGACGCCGCTGGTGGTGTTGTCACTGACCCTGTTTTTCCTGCTGCTGCTGTCCGGCCTGCTGCAGGCGATGCGCATTCACCTGATGGACCTGTTCGGGCGCCGCTTTTACGCGCGCATGGTGTCCGAGATGTCACTGCGCTCGATCTACGCCAAGAACCCGTTCTTCGACGACAACCGGGAAGCGCCGCTGTTCAATCGCTACTTCGACATCATCATCGTGCAGAAGCGTTTGCCCGTGCTGTTTGTCGGTGGTTTTACCATCGTCCTGCAATCGGTAGTCGGCTTTGTGCTGGTGTCCTTCTACCACCCCTACCTGCTGGTGTTTAACCTGATGGTGGTCTCCCTGGTCTACCTGACCTGGGCGATCTGGGGCAAGCGCGCCATCAAGTCCGCCATGGAGGTGTCCCACAAGAAGCACGCCGCCGCAGCCTGGCTGGAGGGCCTGGGCGGCTCCAACGGCTTCTTCAAGACCTCACGCCATGTCGCCGATGCGCTGCACCGGACCGACAGGGCCACCCGCGATTACATCGAGCAGCACGAGCGGCATTTCCGCCATCACTTCTCCCAGACGTTGATGTTCCTGTTCATCTACGCGGCGGCCAGCGCCACCCTGCTGGGGCTTGGCGGCTGGCTGGTGATCCAGGGGCAGCTCTCCCTCGGCCAGCTGGTGGCTGCTGAGCTGGTGCTGTCGGTGGTCTTTGTCGGCATTTCCCAGCTGGGCACCTACCTGACTTATTTCTACGATCTGTGTGCGGCGGTGGAAGAGCTGTCCCTGTTCCACTGTGTGGAACAGGACCCGCCGGAGCTTCAGCAGCAGCCCGTGACCGGCGATTCCTCCCTGCGCCTGGCCTCGGCCCGGGGCCAGTCTCGCGGCACCAGCCTCAGCCTGGACTTCTCGCTGCCGTCGGGTAGCCGCGTGTTTGCGACCAGCGACAGCCTTGCCGCCCAGCGGATTTTCACCGGCCTCCTGAAGCGCAAGACCAATCCGGAATCCGGCTACATAGCCCTTGGCGGCAAGGACTTCGAGACCTTCCAGACCCACCAGATTCGCCAGGAAATCATTGTCCTGGATCGGCCCAGCGTGGTGGAGTCGACGATTCGGGAGTACCTGTACTTCAGTACCCAGGATGAAGTCGGTGAAGACGTGCTCAAGGTACTGGAGACCGTCGGCCTGGAGTCTGTCGTCAGCCAGCTCCCCGGGGGTCTGGACACCCTGATCGCCGCCACGGGCTGGCCCCTGTCGATTACCGAGACCATGCAGCTCAAGCTGGCCGCAGCCATCATCGCCCGACCCCGGGTGCTGGTGTTGAGCCAGATCTTCGACGTGATGCCCGACAGCGACATGCTGGCATCACTGGATTTGCTGCAGGGGCATTCGGAAACCACGGTCATCTGTTTCTCCAACAAGCACAGCGACCTCGGCTTCAGCCACTTCCTGCACCTGGGCCACGATGAGCAGCGGGTGCTGGACAGCTATGCAGCGCTGTGTGACGTCGCCCACCTGCCGCGCCAGGCGCTGGTGCCTGTGGCGGGGTCCGACGGCGACATTGCCAGGGTGTCCTGACCGCCATGCCCTACGAACAGCACCATCACGCTTTCAAGACCCTCAACAGTATTCGCGTACCCAGCGTGATGCGCGCGGTCGGCTGGATCCTGGGCCTGGGCATGCTGGGACTGCTGATGTTCCTGATCTACGTGCCCTGGGTGCAGACGGCGGCGGGGTTTGGTTCGGTCACCGCGCGTGACCCGAACGATCGCCTGCAGGAGATCAATGCCCTGGTGTCGGGCCGGATCCAGGAGTGGTATGTCCAGGACGGCAGCCGGGTGCGGGTGGGTGACCCGATCGTGAAGATCGTCGACAACGACGAGCTGCTGCTGGAGCGGCTGGAGGCTGAGCGCGGCCAGGTGCTGGCCAAGCTCGAAGCGGACACCACCGCCCGGGATATCGCCGAGATCGACCGCAAGCGCATGCTGAAACTGTACGAGGACGGACTCGCCTCCCGCCGCGAGTTCGAGCAGGCGAAGATCCGGGTCGAGGAGATACGCGCACGCATCGCGGAAACCTCGGCGCAGCTGAGCCGGGTGGATGTCAACATCTCGCGGCAGTCTGTGCAGATCGTGCGCGCGCCGCGCGACGGCATGATCCAGCGGGTCAATGCCGGCGATGCCGCCACCTTTGTTTCAGCGGGACAGGCGATCGCCACATTCGTGCCCGATGATGTGGACCGGGCGGTGGAGCTGTATATCGACGGCCGCGATGTGCCGCTGATCCGCGAGGGCGCGCCGGTGCGCCTGCAGTTTGAAGGCTGGCCGGTCATCCAGGTCAGCGGCTGGCCGTCGGTGGCGGTGGGCACGTTCTCCGGACGCGTGGTCGCCATCGACCCCTCTGCCGAGTCCAACGGTCGCTTCCGCGTCCTGGTGGCGGAGGATTCCAGTCATGGCCCGGCGTGGCCCGACAAGGGCTATGTGCGCTTCGGCTCCGGCGCCCGCGGCTGGGTGCTGCTGGAAACGGTCTCCGTGGGCTTCGAGATCTGGCGTCAGCTCAACAATTTCCCGCCCAATTTCCCGGCTGAACCCGAGGCACAGAGTGCGGGCTAGACTGCTACCCGCACTCCTGCTGTTCGCCGCATCCGGATGGGCCCAGACCGATCCGGCGCCGGTGCAGCCATTGCTGCCCGAAGAGGTGCTGGAATCCTCGGCGCAGCACTTTCCCGGCATTCTCAGGAGCCTCGCGGAACAGCGCGTGGCCCTGGGCAAGGCGCTGGAAGCCGAGGGCGCTTTCGACACCGTGTTCTCCTCCGACGGCTACAACCGGCTCAACGGCTTCTATGACGGCCGCGTTGCCGGGGCAGACCTGAAGCGGCCGTTTCGGGAGTTCGGCGGCAACCTTTACGGCGGCTACAGTATTTCCCGCGGGGATTTCCCGATCTACGAAGACGAGTCCTTCACCAGCACTGATGGCACCGTCAAGGTGGGGGCGTTGTTCTCCCTGCTGCGTGACCGCGCCATCGACCCGCGCCGGGCCGGCATTGTCGACGCCCAGCTGGGCCTGCAGAAGGCGGAGCTGGAAGTGCTGTTCACCCGGGTCGGTGTGCAGCAGCGCGCACTGCGCGCCTACTGGAGCTGGGTAGCCGCGGGCCAGCAGCTGGACGTGTACAACGAGCTGCTGGAGCTGGCCCTGAACCGGGAACAGGGCTTAAGGCAACAGGTGGAAGACGGCAGCCGTGCCCGGATTTTCCTTACCGAGAACGCCCAGAACATCACCCGGCGCCAGTCCCTGGTACTGAACGCGCGCCGGGATTTCCGCGCCGCGGCCTTTGAGCTGTCCTACTACCTGCGCGACCCCAGCGGCTCCACGGTCGTACCATCGCCCGCGCGGCTGCCGCCTCGTAACCGCGTAGAGGAAGTCAAGATGCCCGATGCCCGCGACGAGGTGGCACTCAGCCTCGAGCGCCGGCCCGAGCTGCTGATCCTCGATACCTCGCTGGCGCGAGTTCAGCAGCGTATCGCCCTGTCGGAAAACGAGCTGCTGCCGCGGCTGGACCTCAACTTTGAATACGCCTACGGCCTGGGTGACCAGGGCGAGGGCGGTCCCTCCAGGGATTCGGAGGATTTCATTGTCGGGTTCACGGTGAGTGTTCCACTGGAGCGTCGCTACGCGAAAGGCCGGCTGGCCCAGGCCCGGGCCGAGCGCGATGCCCTGGAATTCGAGCGCCAGCGGCTGACCGACCAGATCGAACTGGAGCTGCAGAATATCCTGCTGGACCTGGACGCGGCCCGGCAGCTGGCGGGGCTGGCGCGTACCGAGGTGGACCAGGCCGAGCAAATGCGCGCCGCGGAGCGGCAGCGCTTCGACCAGGGCGCCAGCGACTTTTTCCTGGTCAACTTTCGTGAAGAGGCCGAGGCCAATGCTCGCATCCGCTTCTACGCGGCACAGCGGGAGGCGCATATCGCCCGCGCCAACTACGACGCGGCCACCGTCAATCTGGACGAGCTGGGAATAGACGGCACGACCCTCGGCACCGAATTCTGATCCGCGCGCGGGAGTTCACTATACTGAAGGCGTGAATTGATCGCGTTGTGAGGTGTAGCGATGTTGAGGATTTTGGCAGCGGCGCTGACCGCCGCATTGTTGGGTGCCCAGGCCCATGCGGGCTGTGTCAGTCACAGCACCAGCACTTATACCTACACCAGCTGCAGTGACGGCACCTCCGCCATGAGCCGCAGCGTCGGCAGCAACACCTACACCACCACGTCCCGCGGCGGCAGCATCACCAGCTACACCACCGGCAACACCACCTATCACACCGGCCCCGAGGGCAGCGGTACCAGCTACCGTTCCGGCGACTACGTGCAGCATGTCTGGAGCGACGGCAGCACCGGCGAGACACGGGAACAGGGCGATTTCGCGCGCCATGAATGGCGTGAGGACAACACCGGCGGGATGTCGAGGTATGGAACGGACAACGCCGCGGCGGCTGCGCGCCGCGCGGAGTACGGGCATATTTCAGGGCGGCCCTCGCCTGGGCCGCGAGAGATCGGGCCGCGCCAGGCCTATTCCGGCTCTACCCAGTAGTTGGTAAAGGCAGCGGGTTCCGCCTTGCTGTCGTTCCAGAAGAAGCCGTCGTTCCAGAAGAAGGAATCATTCCAGAAGAAGGAGTCATTCCAGAAATAGGCGTCGTTCCAGAAGTAGGCGTCGCTCCAGAAGTAGCTGTCGTTCCAGAAGAAGGAATCGTTCCAGAAGAAGCTTTCGCCGGAAGCGTAGCTGTCATAGGCGCCGTCCCAGGCACCATGCTGTTCATCTGACGCTGACTTCTTCCTGTTTTGCTGTTCCAGCAGGTAGTAGTGGCCGGTGTTCGGATCCTGCCGTGCAGGTCCGGCGAAATGCCGCTTGCCAGTGAGATCGTACTTGGCGTTGAGTCCGCGGTTTGCGCAACCTTTTTCGCGGCTGGCAACGGCCGTCGCCGCATCCACCATGCCGGCGCCCTGCTGGAACACGGAGTAGGCCGGTGAGTCGTCGCTGTTCCGGGCGAGGCGGGCGGTCGTCATCAGCCGGCACTTGACGTCATCGGGGGTCAGCCGGGTGTCGTCCTGCAGCATCAGGGCCACCACGCCGGTGATTACGGCGGTGGCCTGGGAGGTGCCGGACATCTCGAAGTATTCCTGGTAGATCGGTTCCTTGAACTCCGGGAAGGTCTGTGCGATCAGGGAGTCAGAGGGCATCAGGCCCAGCATATGGCCGCCGGGAGCGACGATCTCGGGCTTTACGAACCCTTCATGGGTGGGACCCGTCGAGCTGAACCAGGCCAGCTGGTCGTCAGTCGGGTCTTCCGGGGTGTAGCTGTCGGTCATGGCACCCACGGTGATGATATAGGGGTTGTTGCCGGGTACGCCCACGGTCATGGGGTCGGGGCCGAGGTTTCCGGCGGAGGCAACCACCACGATGCCGGCATTCCAGGCGGCGATTACGGCCTGGTTCAGCGGGTCGTCCCAGTAGTGGGAGCGAACCGGCGCACTGAACGACAGATTCAGCACGTCGATGGACAGCACCTCGCGGTTGGTCACGATCCAGTCGATGCCGGCGATGACGTCCGCGTAGGTGCCGACACCTTCAGCGTCGAAGGCCTTGACGGACACCAGGCGAGCACCGGGGGCGACACCGTTGTAGCGGCCGGTGTCGGTCTTGCCGCTGCTGACGATGATGCTGGTGACGTGGGAGCCGTGACCGTTGTCGTCGCCAATGTCGTTTTCGAAGTACTCGCTGAAATCCTCGTAATCGTCGTTGTCGTGAAGCCACTCTTCACGGTCTTCATAGGCGGAGCTGTCAGTGCGGTCGAGAATCACGTCGTACTGGGCGCGCAGGCGCTTGCCGGAATAGGGCGCGTCGAGCAGCCAGCCGGTGTTCCACAGGCCGGTGTCCAGTACGGCGACGGTGATACCGCTGCCGTCGATACCCTGGCCGTGCAGTTCGTCCGCGTTGATCAGGGCACCGTATTGGGTGTCCAGCACGGGGCCGGCGACTTCCACGCCGCCGTTGGCGGTAACCTGGGTGACGCGTTCGTCTTTTTCAAGGATCGAGACGCCCTGCTCCGAGATCAGGGCGCTGACACCGTTGATGATGCCAAGCTCCTGTTCGATGATGCCGTCTACTTCCATTACGGCCGCCCTCACGTCGTCGAGCGCGTGGCCCTGGACGATGTATGAGCTGCGGGGCGCCGCCGGGGCGCTTACCAGCTGTACGGCGTAGAGCATCGCCGCGCCGAAGGCGACGATCGCTAGCAGGTTGATCCAAATCCTTGAGGTCTTCATTACCACTTCCCTAGTTACAACGATTACAACTTTTCTCTAATTCTTCGGTTTTCGCTTACGCGAAGTTGATAGCTGCCAGCAGCAGGGCTGCGAATCCGGCTACGGCTATCAGGTTCGTCCAAATCTGTTGTGTGCTCATTTCCCTACGCCTCCGTGGCGTCGCTTTTGGCATATGTGACCCAGTGCCACTTTTGCCTACGGTTATAAGTGCCAGAAGCGTGCCAATGTTTTCAGCGGGCGAATTTACCCCCGTGTATCAGCCACTTACAAAGTGGCGAAAAATATGACGAAATTCGGCTAAATTTTGGCGCACCGAAAAAATGGAAAAATCCGCCGCTTTTTAGGCGAATCTGCGCCACTATTCTTCAGTGGAAAAGGGGGTTTTCCGTATCTGCTGCAAGATAGCAGCTCTGTTAGCCAGATCTGGCAAAAAGGAAACGTTTACAAAAATGGTAAGTATTAGCGCCGGGAAAACCCGGCGCGTGAGAAATTCGTCACATTTTTCTAATTGAGGGCTAAAGCTTTGAGATCGTTGGCCAGGGAATCGCGGACGCCAGCGTCCAGTTCCATGGCCTCGATGGGGTAGGCAGGGTGGTCGATTCCGGCGTAGATTTTGGCGCCGCCCTTGGCCGCGGTGACCATGCTGCTGTCGAGCTCGTAGCGCATGAAATGCACGGAGGAGGTCTTGTCGGCGGTAGAGCGGTCCAGGTCCTCATCGGCGATGGCGAAGACCTTGTCACAGCCCTCCACCTGCAGCCAGACCTTGTCCTCGATACCGATCATCTCGCCCAGCCGCAGGGCCCGCTCCGCGGGGTCCTCGTACTCGAGCATGAAGGTGGCCTTCCAGTTGCTGCCGTCGGGAATCAGCGGGTTATAGGCTTCCAGCTCTTCCATGATGCCGTCGGCCTCGAACACCTTCTCGATGCGCAGCATTTCCTGGATCTGGTACTTGATGGTCAGCGCGTCTTCGAAATACAGGCGCGCATGGGCGCCCAGGCCGACCTGGCGGGTTTTCTTGTGCTCCAGCACCCGGGCTCTGAAGCCCGGGCGCTCGACCGCGTATTCCTCGAGCGACCAGAGATCGTCGCGAGATAACACCATTGCGTTCTCCTCCTGGTGGTGTGTGCTGCCGCTACAGGCCGTAGGCCATGCGCAGCAGGGTCATGGGGTGGGTGGCCTCGTCGACTTTTTCCGACAGGTTGGCGATGTGCACCGCCGCCATCGGGCAGTCGCTGGCCAGGTACTTCGGTTCCAGCTGGTCGACTTTGCGAACAATCGGACGTCCAATTTTAATGGACTTCGCCCGCGTTTCCTTTTTCACCGCGTAGGTGCCGTCGTGCCCGGAGCAGCGCTCCTGGGCATGCACCTCGGTCTCGGGGACCAGGTTCAGCACATCGCGGGTTTTGAGGCCGATATTCTGTACCCTGAGGTGGCAGGATACCTGCCAGGCGATATCACCAAGGGCATTGGGGAACTCGGTCTTGAGTCCGCCTTCCTTGTGGCGCAGCCACAGGTATTCGAAGGGGTCGAAAAACGCCGCCTTCACCTTCTGCACGTCCGGGTCGTCGGGGTACATCAGCGGCAGCTCCTGCTTGTACATCAGCACGCAGGAGGGAATCGGTGCCGTCAGGTCGTAGCCCTCATCCGCCAGCTTCGCCAGCACGGGGATATTCTGCTCCTTGAGCTTCTCGACCGCCTCCAGGTCACCCAGGTCGAACTTGGGCATGCCGCAGCAGGCTTCCTTCGGCACGATGTCGATCATGACGCCGTTGTGCTGGAACACCTTCATGAAGTCCTCGCCAATGCCGGGCGTGTTGTAGTTGCCGTAGCAGGTGGCATACAGGGCCAGTTTGCCGGTGGTGCCGTTCATGGGCACAGGCTCGATGGGCTGCACCATGGCGGCGGCGCGCTTGCGCAGGGTGTTGCGGTGGTATTCCGGCACCGGCGCTTCCTTGTGCACGCCGAGGGTACTCTCCAGCACCTTGCGGAAGCCCGAGGACTTGTTGAGGGCGTTGACGGTGACGTCGACCAGCGGAATGGTCGCCATCTTGCTGACCGCATCGGTCGCGGTCAGGACCTTGTCCCGGAAGGGCACCCCCTCCTCCTTGAAGCGCTGGGCCTTGGCCCGGAGCATCAGGTGCGGAAAGTCGACGTTCCACTCGTGGGGCGGGACGTAGGGGCACTTGGTCATGTAGCAGAGGTCGCACATGTAGCACTGGTCGACGACCTTGATGTAATCGGCCTTGTCGACACCGTCCACTTCCATGGTGTCGGATTCGTCCACCAGGTCGAACAGGGTGGGAAAGGAGTCACATAGGGACACGCAGCGGCGACAGCCGTGGCAGATGTCGTAGACGCGCTCCAGCTCCTGCTCGAGGTCCTGCTTGTCCCAGAAGCCGTCTGACTTCCAGTCGATAGGGTGACGTGTGGGTGCTTCCAGACTTCCTTCGCGCACTGGCATGAGAGGCTCCGGGTAAAAGGGCGACCCGGGCCGCGCCGCGGCCCCGGTCAGTCAATTCGAATGGGGACGGCCGGGGAGGCCGTCCCGCCGGGACCTACCGGGACCTAGTCGTCCAGGTTGTCCAGGGCTTTCTGGAAACGGTTGGCGTGGCTGCGCTCAGCCTTTGCCAGGGTTTCCATCCAGTCGGCGATCTCGTCGAAACCCTCGTCGCGAGCCGTCTTGGCCATACCCGGGTACATATCGGTGTACTCGTGGGTCTCGCCGGCAATGGCTGCTTTCAGGTTGTCGGCAGTGCCGCCGATTGGCAGGCCGGTGGCGGGGTCGCCGACTTCTTCCAGGTACTCCAGGTGACCGTGGGCGTGGCCCGTTTCACCTTCGGCGGTGGAGCGGAACACGGCGGCAACGTCGTTGTAGCCTTCCACGTCAGCCTTGGCTGCGAAGTACAGGTAACGACGGTTGGCCTGGGATTCACCGGCGAACGCTTCTTTCAGGTTTTCTTCGGTCTTGCTGCCTTTCAAAGACATGTTGGTCTCCTGTTGATACATGACACGTGTAAACGGGGATACGGGCGGGAAGTCCGCCCGCATCACAGCCGGTTAACAAAAGCGTAGTCTTTGTGGGGGTATCTGTATAATCTATATTTTGCTAAGACTTGATCGAGATTATCGATTCCCAATATTCTCTGCGAATGCGCTCCGGGAGACAGCAATCGTGACCAGGCAACCGACCCTGAAACAGCTCAAATACCTCTGTGCCGTGGCAGAGCATGGCCATTTCGGTAATGCCGCCAAGGCCTGTCACGTCTCCCAGTCGACGCTCAGTGCCGGCATTCTCGAGCTGGAAGAGGCCCTCGGCGCCTCGCTGGTCGAGCGCAACAACCGCCAGGTGATCCTGACGGGGCTGGGCGGCGATGTCGTCGCCAGGTCACAGTCCATCCTGCTCGACGTGGAGGACATGGTGGCCCTCTGTGATGCGTCCAGCGCGCCGTTTTCCGGCAAGATGCGCCTGGGCGTGATCCCCACTATCGCACCGTACATCCTGCCGGGACTGCTCAAGCGCCTGCGCAAGGAGCATCCGGAATTCCAGCTCTTTATCCGCGAAGATCTCAGTGGCCACCTGGTGGACTCGCTGCAGCACGGGGAACTCGACGTGCTGCTGCTGGCGCTGCCCTACCCGGCAGAGAAGACCGAGACCATGCACCTGTTCGACGACGCGTTTGTATTCGCCTGTCCCAGTAGCCACGTGCTGGCACAGGACGGCGACCTGAGCACGTCGGATCTGAAGAGCCAGGAGCTGTTGCTGCTGGAAGACGGCCACTGCCTGCGCGATCACGCGCTGGAGGCCTGCAAGCTCAAGGACAACGAGATCAACATCCCCTACCAGGCCACCAGCCTCAACACCATCGTGCAGATGGTCGCCAACGGCATCGGCGTGACCCTGCTGCCGCAGATGGCGCTGGATGCACGGATCCTGACCGGCACCGAAGTGGAGACACGCCATTTCAAGGAGCGTAACGTGTCCCGCTCCATCGGCCTGATGTGGCGCAAGAAGACGCCGCGCCGCGCCGAATTCACCCTGCTGGGCCAGTTCATCGCCGAGCAGTGCGCCACTGAAGAGGCTGCCTGAGGCCGGGTCACCCTACGACCGGCCACTGGCAAGGCATAGCCCCCCTCTCCCGCACTCACAATCCACGAAATCGGCTATACGTATACACTGGTCGGTTGCTGCAAGGCATTCCCACACGAAAAATCCAAGGACAAAACAATGAAGATGCGTTCTCTGGTGCTGCTGTTGGCGATGCTGTGCGCGCCGCTGGCCGCCGCAGATGTCATGGTCATGAAAAACGGCTCGCAGATCGTCGGCAAGCTGGTGAGCGCAGGCGGGGGCAAGATCAGGTTCGACACGCCCTGGGGCGGAACCCTGGACGTCAAGGCGTCCAACGTACTGTCCATCGAGACCGACAGCACCGACAACACGGTGTTGATGGCTGACGGTGAAGTCTTCCGCAACAAGCGGCTTTACGCCGATCACGAGGAGCTCGTTCTCCGGCGCGACGGCGGGCCCGAGCGGCGTTACGCCATCCAGGAGATCGAGCTGATCAACCCGGAACCCTGGAAGCTGGGCGACGGCTACCGGTTCAAGGGGCGCACCAGCGTCGCCTTCGAGGCCGAGCGCGGCAACTCCGACACCGACGAGTGGGATGGCGACTATCGCATCGAGTGGCGCAGCCTGGTGGATCGCATCGTGCTGCGCGGTGAAGGGGAGTTCGACGAGGCCAACGGGAACAAGGTCACCGAGAACCTGGAGCTGCGCAACAAGTACGACCGTTTCATGGGTGACGACCCGGACAACTACTGGGGCGGCAAGATTCGTTTCGAATACGACAAGTTTGCCGACCTCGACCTGCGTACCCTGGTCGGCCCCCACATCGGCCGGGAATTTTTCGATACCCCCATGCTGGAGCTGCGCGGCGAGGTCGGCCTCGTGTACGTGGATGAGCAGTTTGATGTAGCCGAGGACAACGACTACTACGGTTCACTGCTGGAGTTCGAGGCGGAAAGTGCGGTGCTGGGGTTTGGCACCACCCTGTATATGTTCCACGACACGACCCTGAACTTCGACTCTGTCGATGAGCCCCTGTCCAATACGACGCTGGGTATCCGCATGCCGATCATTTACGGCTTCGAAACGTCCTTCCAGGCCCAGTGGGAGTACAACGGCGGCGCGCCGGACGATGTCGACACCACCGACGAGACCTACACGTTCAGAATTGGCTATACCTGGTGAGCGCGGATGGTGTCGGCGAGCTGTTCGAGCAGGGGCAGGGTGTCTGACAGGGCCAGGCAGGCGTCGGTGATGCTCTGGCCGTAGACCGGCGCTTCATCGTCGACCACCTTCTGGTTGCCCGCGACCAGGTGGGATTCCAGCATCAGGCCGCGTATCGCGCGCTGGCCTCCGCTGACTTGCTCCATGATCGAGGCCATGACCTCGGCCTGCCGGGCAGGGTCCTTGCGGCTGTTGCCGTGACTGCAATCCACGATCACTGACTCCGGCAGGCCCTGCTCGCGCAAGGCGCCGCAGGCCTCGGCAATGAAGTCCGGCCCGTAGTTGGGCCCGGTGTCGGAGCCGCCGCGCAGGATAAGGTAACTGTGGGGATTGCCGGTGGACTGCAGGATGGCCGGCATACCCTCCTTGGTCAGCGACGGAAACCAGTGGGGATGGCCGGCGGAGCGAATCGCATCGATTGCCACACCCATGGCGCCCGAGGTGGCGTTCTTGAATCCCACCGGCATGGACAGCCCGGAGGCCAGCTCCCGGTGGACCTGGCTCTCCACCGTGCGGGCGCCGATGGCGCCGAAGCTGACCAGCTCCGCATAATACTGGCCGAGGGTGGTGTCGAGGAACTCGCTGGCGGCGGGCAGGCCCAGCTCCGCCACGTCCAGCAGCACCTGCCGCGCCAGGTGCAACCCCTTGTTGATATGGAAGCTGCCGTCGAGGTCGGGGTCGTTGATCAAACCCTTCCAGCCGACGATCGTGCGCGGCTTTTCAAAGTACACGCGCAGCACCGGGAAGATGGCGTCGGTGAGGCTGTCGGTGCCGGCCTTCAGCTGGCGGGCAAAATCGAGCAGTGCCTCCGGGTCGTGCACCGAGCAGGGGCCGACAATCACCAGCACCCGCGGGTCTGAGCCTTCGAGAATGGCCTCGATGGTCTTGCGCGCCTGCTGCACGAACTGCGCCGATCCTTCCGCCAGGGGCAGCTCGTCCGCCAGCACGGCGGGGCTGATCAGCGGCTGTGATTTGACGATGCGCAGGTCGTCAGTCCTGGGCTCCATGCTCATTCCTCATTTCGGGGGCAGGCATTCTGTCCCAGTGACTGCGGTGGCGCAAGCGCCCGTGGTTCAGGATTCCCGTTGTGCGAGCTGGGCCTGGATTTCCTGCAGCCGCTCCTCGCTCAGTGAGACCTTGAAGCTGAAGTAGAGAGCGACCGCCAGCGGCAGAATGATGCCGACAGCGCAGTAGATGGCGAAACTGTTGAGGGTGGCCTGTTCGATGGTGCCCGGTGCCATGCCGCGGGTAAGCCCGACAATATCCAGAATCGCACCCCCGTAGAGGGGCCCAAGCGCGGAGGCGAGCTTTTGTGCAAACAGGGACGCGGCGAACAGCGCGCCTTCCTGGCGTCGGCCCTGGGCCAGGTCGTTTTCATCGGCGATGTCCGCCGTGAGTGAATGGCTGCATATGCTGCGCAGGATGAACAGGAACATCCACAGCAGCATCTGTATCCAGAGACACCAAAAGACCACCGGGTGCCCGTTGTCCGGTAACCAGCCCGCCAGGCGCAGGGCATAGGGCCAGATGCCGTCGATGATCATCAGCCCGCAGGTCAGCTGCAGGATGGTGTGCTTGGCGATCCGGCTTCCCAGCCAGTGAATGGCGACCATGGCCGCCGAGACCCCCAGCAGGGAGGGAACCGCCAGGATTATCGCGATCTGCTCCGAGGACAGCTCCCAGAAGTAGATGGAGGCCAGCATGTGCGTTGCAATCAGTACCCCGTAGGACACACTGGCGGCGATATCGAAGGCCAGCAGCTGGCGAAAATTGCTGACCTTCAGGGTGTTCAGGAAGTCCGTCAGGAAGTGGCGCAACCCGGAAGCATGTTTCTCGGGCTCTGTCGCCTCGGCGGGGCGGGCATATTCCCGGGTCGACCAAATGGTCAGCAAGCCGATCGCCCAGGTGGCCACGCAGGACAGCAGCCCGTACACAGGGTAGTTCGCGCGGACAAAGCGACCGTCGACCTCACCGGACTGGTTGAACAGCAGCACCAGCGCCAGCGCCGGGATCAATACGGTGAGCAGGAACACGAAGAACATGCGCGCGCTGAGTATGCTGCTGCGTTCCCGGTAGTCGCTGGACATTTCCGCGGACATGGCCAGGTGCGGGATGGCGAAGACGGACAGTGTCGTGCGAAGCCAGATCGACCAGAACATCAGCCAGAGTGTGAGCAGCATCTGGCTTGCCACGACGGCATCGGGAACCAGAAACAGGCCGATGAAGCCGAAGCCCATGGGTATCGTGCCTGCGACCATGAAGGGATGACGCCGGCCCCAGCGACTCCTGAGCCGGTCTGACCAGGCGCCTATCACCGGGTCTGACACGGCATCGAATATGACGGCAACCGCCAGAGCAATGCCCGTGGCGGTACCACCCAGCCCCAGCACCTGGGTGTAGAACAGCAGGACGAAGGTACCGTAGGCCGCCTCCTTGACGGAGAACATGGCCCCGCCGAGGCCGTACCCCAACCGCGTGCGAAAGCTGGTCACGCGTTGACCGGCAGGACCTCTACAGGCACACCGTTTACAGCAGCGTTGCCGGACAGGGCATCGACCGCCAGCTCATCGGTCACATCGTTACAGCTGACGCCGGCGTTGGCGCTGGCAATCTCCATGCGAATGCCGCTGCGGTTGTGGCCCCAGCCGTGGGGCAGGCTGACCACGCCGGGCATGATGTCCTCGGTGGCCTCCACCGCCACATCTACCGCCCCGGCGCGGGAGCTGACCGTGACGGTATCGCCGTTGTTTATCGAGCGCGCCGCCATATCCCGGGGGTGCATCATCAGGGTGCAGCGGGGCTTGCCTTTCACCAGGCGACGGTAGTTGTGCATCCAGGAATTGTTGGAGCGCACGTGACGTCGGCCGATCAGCAACAGTTCGTCACCCCCTGCCATGGCCTGGCGCAGGCGCTCGATATCCTGGAGCGGCTCCGGCGTAGCGCAGTCGATCCGCTTGTCAGGGGTAAACAGGCGTTCGGGCAATTGCGGCTTCAGGGGGCCAAGGTCGACACCCGAGGGGTGCTCTTCCAGTTTGGCCAGGCTCAGCTGGTAGGGCCCGGCCTGCAGCGCCATGTCCACCAGGTCCCTTGGCGGTGGCGTGTTGCGGGACTCTCGGCCCAGTTGCTCGGCGAAGCGGCGGCCCAGCTCATTGAAAATCTCCCAGTCGTGCAGGGTGCCCTCGGGCTTGTCGAACACCGGTTCGTTCATACGCGTGGTATTGCGAATCGCATTGACGTGGAAGCCGATGTCGTAGTGATCGTGCTCCAGCGGCGAGGTGGGCGGCAGGATGACGTCCGCGTGACGGGTGGTCTCATTGATGAAGGGGTCCAGGGAGACCATGAACTCCAGGCTCTCCAGCGCCTCGTCCAGCTGGCGGCCGTTGGGGGTCGACAGGACCGGGTTGCCGGCGCCGGTGAACAGGGCGCGAATCTGTCCCTCGCCGGGGGTGGTGATCTCCTCGGCGAGGGTGGAGGCGGGAATTTCGCGGTCGAATTCCGGCAGGCCGCGCACGCGACTGTGATGGCGCCCGAAGCCGCCTCTACCGGTGTTCGCCACGTTGTCGAAAGCCGGCAGCGCAAACAGCATGCCGCCCTCGCGATCGAGGTTGCCGGTGGCAATATTGATAATCTGGATCAGCCACTGGCAAAGGCCGCCGAAGGCCTGGGTGGAGACGCCCATGCGGCCGTAGCAGATGCCGGCGTCAGCAGCAGCCAGGTCCCTGGCAATGCCTCGAATGGCTTCCGCGCCGATACCGCAGAAGCCCGCCACGGCCTCCGCTGTAAAGTCTTCGCAGGCCGCGGCAACTATTTCGAGACCCGTTACAAATTCCCCGAGCCTTCCCGGGTCGGCGAGCTTCTCGCTGAACAGGGTGTTCAGCAGCGCCAGCAGGAATGCCGCATCGGTGCCGGGGCGAATGAAGTGGTGCTCACTGGCGAGCTCGGCAGTCTCCGTCAGGCGCGGATCGATGACGACCAACTTGCCCCCGCGCTTCTTGAGTTCCTTGATGCGCTTGCGCACATCCGGCACGGTCCAGATGCTGCCGTTGGAGGCGATCGGGTTGGCCCCCAGCATCAGGAAGTAATCGGTGCGGTCCACATCGGGTATCGGGAACATCAGCTTGTGCCCGAACAGCCAGATGCCCACCAGGTGGTGGGGCAGCTGGTCCACCGAGGTGGCGGAGAATCGGTTGTTGGTGCGGATGTGGGAGAACAGGGCGGACTGGTGAGTCATCATCCCGTAGTTGTGCACCGACGGATTGCCCATGTAGACGCCGATGGCGTGCACGCCGTTGCGCTCGTGGATCTCCGCCAGCCGGCGCGCGGTGGTATCCAGCGCCTCGTCCCAGCTGATCTCTTCCCAGCTGACGCTGCCGTCATCCCCGCGAACTTTCTTCACCGGCCGGCGCAGCCGGTCCGGGTCCTCGTGCAGGTCTTTCAGCGCCACCGCCTTGGGGCAGATGTGCCCGCGGCTCAGCGGGTCGTTCTCGTCGCCGCGGATGGAGACAATCTGGTCACCGGCAACCTCGATTTTCAGGCCACAGATCGCCTCGCAGAGATGGCAGGCCCGCAGGTGTGTGGTGGTCATGCCGCGCTCCGCAGGCCGCGGACCAGGGCCTCACATTCGCGGCGCTCCAGGAAGCGCGGTACCGGGTAGCCGCTGCCTTCCTTGAGGGCGGCGGTAACGATCTCGGGGATATCTTCTTCCTTTATCACATCGGTCGTGCGGGGAATGCCGATTTCTTCATTGAGCGCCCAGATGCGGTCGATCAGCTTCTGGGCCAGTTCCGTGTCGGGTTCGCTCTCGTCTCCCAGGTTACAGTACACCGCCAGTTCAGCCAGCCGTGTGGCGGCGGAATCCCGCAGCAGTTCCAGCACGTGTGGCAGCACCATCGCATTGCCGAGTCCGTGCGGCACGCTGTAGTGACCGCCGAGCTGGTGGGAGACGGCGTGGACGTAACCTACCAGGCAGGTCGTGAAGGCCAGGCCGGCGTAATAGGACGCCAGGGCCATGGACTCCCGTGCGGCCATATCCTCACCGTTGGCACAGGCCCGCCCCAGGTTGTTGAGGATGAGCCGGGTAGCCGAGCGGCCATACTGCAGGGTTTCCGGCGTCTCCCAGGTATTGATATAGGATTCGATGGCGTGGGTCAGTGCGTCCATGCCGGTGGCGGCGGTGATATGCGGTGGCAGGCCCTTCATGATTTGTGGGTCCAGGGCAGCCGCCGAGGGAATAATCTTGGGGTCCGCCACGACCATTTTCTCGTGGGTTTCATCGTTGGAGATCACCGCCGCGATGGTGACTTCTGATCCGGTGCCCGCGGTGGTGGGTACGGCGAACAGGGGCAGGGAAGGCAACTTGCCTTTCTTCAGGCCCACGCAGTCTTCCGCCTGGAAATTGTTGGTGGCCGCCAGCGCGATGACCTTGGCCGCATCGATCGAACTGCCGCCACCGATGGCGAGCACGCCGTCGCAGGCCTCCTGTTTCAGCATGGCGAGACCCTCGTCGACAACCCCGGCGGTCGGGTCGGGCTTGACGCCGTCATAGACCGCTGTGGCGACGCCCCCGGCGTTCAGCCTGGAGATGACTTGCTGGGGAATACCGATATCCATCAACGGCTTGTCCGTCACAATCAGTATTTTCTGCAGTCCCACGTGGGAGATGGTGTCACACAGCTGCAGCGCCGCATCCTGACCTACATACATTGCAGGCCTTGGTTGGGGCGCCATGACAATGCCCTTCTTGATGGCGAGAAAAGCGCGATAGCCCCATTCCTTGAAAAACACCGGCATTACCATGTCCTCGTCTTATACTTATGGCGCGTGAAAGTCTCTCAGTCCGCAGGGGAGTTGTAAACGATGACGAAAACAGCCGTGATTATCGGTGTGGGGCCCCTGCAGGGGCTGGGCGCCACATTGTGCAGGGCCGCCGCCCGGGAGGGCCTGCACACGGTGGTGGCGGGGCGCTCCCCGGACAAGCTGCAAAAAGTGGTGGAGGCGATCGAAGCTGAGGGCGGTGCCGCCAGTGCGGTGGCCTGCGATACCACGGACGAGGACCAGGTCATCAGCCTGATGGATGCGGCCGAGGCGATCGGCCCGGTCGACCTGGCGATCTACAACGCGGGCAACAATATGCCCAGCATGTTTCTCGACACCAGCGTCGAGCACTTCGAGAAGTGCTACCGCGTCGGTCTGCTCGGTGGCTTCCTGTTCTGCCGGGAGGCGCTGAAAAAGATGACACCCCGGGGCGATGGCTGTTTGCTGGTCACCGGCGCCAGCGCCTCGATGCGCGGCAAACCCGGCTTTGCCGCCTTTACCGCCGCCAAGGGAGGGTTGCGCAATCTCGCCCAGAGCCTGGCCCGGGAATTCCAGCCCCAGGGCATACACGTCGGCCACGTGGTTGTCGACGGCGGCATCTACGGCGAGAAGATCGAAACCAAATTCCCCGAGTTCTATGAAAAGCTGGGTGATGAGGGCCTGATAGGGCTGGAGGGTATCGCCCAGTCCTTCATGTTCCTGTACCGGCAGCCGCGCAATGCCTGGAGCCACGAGCTGGACCTTCGTACCCACGTCGAGCAGTTCTAGCCGCAACTGCTGGTCTATACTTCTGCGCACATTGGATAGGTGGACCTGGATCTATGCGAACCCTCTCGCTGGTGGTGCTCTTCGCCTCGCTGGCATCCTGTGCCCAGCCCGCGCAGCCTGTAAAGCAAACGCTCTCCGTGGAACCCCGGCGTTTGGAGGCGCATGTCGAGTTCCTGGCATCAGATAACCTGCGCGGCCGCGACACCGGGACCCCGGGCTACGATATCGCCGCCGAGTATGTGGCTGCAGAGTTTCATGCGCTGGGCCTGGTTCCCGCCGGCGATGACGGCAGCTATTTCCAGCAGGTACCGCTGGTGGAGCGCCATCTC
Organism: Halieaceae bacterium; assembly: GCA_965601975.1. Lineage (GTDB taxonomy): Bacteria > Pseudomonadota > Gammaproteobacteria > Pseudomonadales > Halieaceae > JANQIO01. The sequence goes on along the minus strand of OZ271856.1, from coordinate 4,279,434 downwards.
GTGAATGACAGCGCCATCGCCACGATCAGCACGGCAGCAGGTGAAGTGGAACTGCAATACCCGGAGCAGTTCATCATGGGTGCCGATCGAAAGGTGCCCGACCAGAGCGTCAGCGCTGGTACGGTGTTTGCGGGCTACGGCATTGTGTCTCCCGATTTTGATCACGATGACTACGCCGGCCTGGATGTCGAGGGCAAGATCGTGGTCATACTGACCGGCCGCCCCCAGGCATGGCCCACCGAAGAGGGTGCGCACCTGGCCTCTGCCTTCGAAAAGGCTCGCAATGCCGCTGAGCGCGGCGCCGTCGGGCTGGTGGCCCTGCATACGCCGCGGGCGGAAGAAAACTTTCCCTACGAGGACAATTACCGCTTCCTGGGCATCCCCTATATGTCCTGGGTCGGCGAGGACGGGATGCCCGATGGATACTTCCCCTCCCTGAAAGGCGGCGCCTACCTGAGCATGGACGCCGCCGCGCTCCTGTTCGCAGGTGCCGCTATGTCAGCGGAGCAGGTCTTCCAGGCGGACACGGACCAGACACCGATCGCCGGCTTTCCCCTGCAGGCGCGGCTCTCGCTGACGCGGAAGTCCAGCTACCGGGAACTTCAGTCTCCCAACGTGATTGCGATTATCGAGGGCAGCGATCCGGTGCTAAAGAACGAGTACCTGGTGTATAGCGGACACCTGGATCATCTCGGTGTGGTTCCCAACGAGGACGGCGAGGAGGAGATTTACAATGGCGCCCTGGACAATGCGGCCGGTATCGCCACCCTGCTCGAGACTGCCCGCGTGCTTCACGCCGAGCGCGACCAGCTCAAGCGCTCGGTGCTTTTCCTGGCAGTGACGGCCGAGGAGAAGGGTCTGCTTGGGGCCGGCTACTTCGCCAGACATCCGACCGTGCCGATCGACAGTATCGTCGCGAATATCAACCTGGATATGCCGCTGTTTACCTATCCCTTCGCGGACGTCGTGGCCTTCGGAGCGGAACACAGCACGCTGAAGGACTACGTGGACAGGGCCGCGGCCGCTGCGGGCATCGAGCTGTCACCGGACCCGATGCCCGAGCAGGGATTGTTTGTACGCAGCGATCACTATGAGCTCGTCCAGGAAGGCGTGCCGGCCGTGTTCCTGGTAACGGGTTTCAAATCGAAGGATCCGGAGCGCAGCGGTGCCGAGGTATTCCAGGATCACCTGAAAAACCACTACCACAAGCCCTCGGACGATACGAACCTGCCCATCGACTACGAGGCCGGTGCCCTGTTTACCGAGATCAATATCAATATCGGCCGCGAAGTGTGTAACAGTCCGGTCCGGCCTCAATGGAATGAGGGCGACTTCTTCGGCAGGATTTTCGCCGGAGGGAACTAGTCCCTGAATTCTAGTCTGGCGGGAGATCGACCTCTGGAGGTTTGCCGCCGGCCTCCTCGTTCTCCACTGCCCTGGTCGTGATGTGCAGGTAGATGGACACGATCCGGGCGACGATATCCTGCACCTCGGGGTGATCGTCATAGATATGAATCATGTGACGGGCGCGCTCAAATGCCTCTTCCGCATCGGCGATCTCCGGGTCGCTGAGCGTGTCGCCGCTATCGATACGCTCCTTGATGGCGAGCAGGTTGGGAATGCCCCGCTTCGCGTTCTCCAGCAGCACGGCGAGGGTGGCCTCGTCTTCTGCCTCGGTGTCTCGGTCTACGATGTCCATGCTCGAAGCTTAGTCCAGGTCGGCCCGGTCTTTAAACAGACTCTGTTCCAGCTCCCGCGCTACCTGGGCGATGGCCCGCATGCCGCCAACGCCGCTCTTGGCCGGCAGGCCCACGTTGTAAGCCCAGCGGCCGCACTCGTCATTGAAGCCGCTCAGCTGCACCACCGACAGGACCTCGTCCACCAGTTCGGCTTTCAACACGCGTTCCCCGGTGATCGGGTTTACCCCGCTATTGGCCAGCGTTGCTCCGGCGCATCCACCTGCAACAGGCGGACCGTGGTGATGGCCCCGGCGTGGACCATGAGATTCATGGGTTGCTGGCGGTCACGCCGTATTCCGCTGAGATCATTGAACGGCAGCCCGGTGGGCTCCACTCCGATGCGCTCGGGCACCGTTGCGCGCCCCTGCTGTGACAGCAGCGCAGCCGCAAGCGCCCGGGGCAAAAGCTACTGCCATCAGGGGGAACTCGATGGCGGTTTACGGGCCCGGGTAGTCTTTTCGAAGGCGTAGGCCAGTTCGATCGGGCGCGGCTCCGCGGCTGTGGCCCCCGGAGACCTGGCGATTGCGGCCTTTTCGCCCCGGGTCAACGAGGCAGGCAACAGCGTACGCGCCATGAAGGCCATCCAGTACATCTCCGAGCAGCTCAAGGCCAGCCTGTTCCTTGACCAGGGCGACTGAGCAGCGACTGTGCGCCAGTTCACAAAAATGGTAATAGTTGGCATTTTTTGCGAATCTTCGCTTATAATCGCGGCTCTACAAAAATTGTACATTTGTACGAACTTAAGTGGTCGAGGACAGAATCGTGGCAGGCGCGCACTCTCGCGTAGAAACAAGGCGGACACCGGCATGGCTGGTGTTGGCGCCTGTTTGCCTGTTTTCCCTTCCCGCCGCCGCTGAGGGCCTGGATACCTCCCTGCGGTTCGATCCCGACCTGTTCGACGTGCAGGTCAAGGAGAATGACCGCGACGAGTTGCGGGAAGCCCGCTTTGCCTCGGGTCTCGGCCTGGAGCTGCGCAATGACCTTGTCCAGTTTGCGGTCGATTACAAGGTTCAGAGCGAACTCAAGGACTCCGCCGACAAGGCGCTGGTGTCCCAGAAGGTGGGCGCATCCCTGTACAGCTCGGCGCTCAACGATATCCTGGGCCTCAACGCCAATATCAAGGCCGGCAGCACGATCAAGGGCGCCGGTGACGCCTATGTCTATTCCATCACGCCCGGCTTCTCCAAGTCCCTGGCGGATCTCGGCGACCTGAGCGTGCAGTACGAGTACCTGCTGGACAAGGCCAGCGCCACCGCCCTGGAGAAGGAAAAGCTGGGTTACCGCATGGGTCTCAACGGCAGCGCCGTGGACGGCCGTGTCACCTGGAAGGGCAACTACCGGACCACGGATGTGTTCGGGGGTGTGGACCAGCTGCAGAGCACCGAACTGCTTGAGTTCGAGTCCTCCCTGCAGCTTGTGCCCGAGCTGGAACTGCAGCTGTCTACCCGCAGCAAGGATGAGACCCTGTTCGACGGCGGTCTCGAGAACGACTTCTACACTGAAACCCGCTACGGCGCCGGCTTTGCCTGGTCCCCCTCCCGGTACTACTCGGTGGCGTTCAAGGTCAATCGCCTGGACGAGTCCCGGGATCACCAGGACGAGGTCTTCGGTAGCGGGACTGTCTCGTGGTTCCCCCAGCGCAACATGGAATTCACCTTCAGCTACGGCGATCACCTGGTCGACGGCGCCCGCGGCGTCATGTTCAGCACCAAGATCGATCTCAACGACAGCTGATCCTGGGCTACACTCGTTCGCATGAGCGAGCTGATTGCCACCTTCATCCTGTTCTTCGCGGTCATCGACCCCATCGGCACTGTGCCGGTCTATATCGCCGTGACCCGCCCCTACGAAGAAGCCGAGAAGCGCGTTATTGCGTTCAAGGCCACGCTGTTTTCGCTGCTGGTCCTGTTGTTTTTCGTGGTGGCGGGGGAACCCATTCTCACGGCGATTGATATCCCCATGGAGGCGTTCCAGATCGCCGGCGGGATCGTGCTGTTCCTGTTTGCGCTGACCATGATCTTCGGCGACAGCAAGCCGGAAGAAGAAATTCGCATGGTGCGCAAAAGCAGCGAAACCGCGATTTTCCCCCTGGCGGTGCCCTCCCTCGCCAGCCCGGGCGCCATGCTCGCGGCCGTCATGATGACCGAGAATGCCGAGTATTCGGTGTTCGAGCAGGCGATCACCAGCATCATCATCCTCGCCGTACTGCTGGTCGCCCTGGTGCTGATGCTGGGAGCATCCTACGTGCATCGGCTTATTGGCGATGCCGGCGCCGGCATTATCAGCCGGGTGATGGGCATGATCCTGTCATCCGTCGCCGTGGCCAATGTTCTGGAAGGGGTCAGGAACTACTTTGGCATTGGCTGAGTGTCTGTCGTAGCTGGACAGCACTGCCGCACCACACAATAATCGGTCCGCAGTCACGGAGGATTTCATATGGCCGGAGGCAGCCTGCTTCTGCTGATCGACGACATCGCCGCAGTACTCGACGATGTCTCGGTGATGACCAAGGTTGCCGCGAAAAAAACCGCGGGCGTACTGGGGGACGACCTGGCGCTGAATGCCGAGAAAGTCACCGGCGTTCGTGCGGAGCGGGAAATCCCGGTGGTCTGGGCGGTGGCCAAGGGCAGCTTCGTCAATAAGCTTATCCTGGTTCCCTCTGCGCTACTGATCGCTGCAGTGCTGCCGGTGTTGGTAACCATCCTGCTTATGCTGGGCGGGCTGTACCTGTGCTACGAGGGTTTCGAGAAGATTGCCCACAAGTTCCTGCATGGCAAAGGGGAAGACGATGCCCATCATGCCGAGCACCGGTCCCACCTCGCGGCCAGCGAGGAGGAGCTGCTGAAGCTGGAGCAGCAGAAAATTCGCGGCGCCATTCGCACGGACTTCATCCTCTCTGCAGAAATTATTGTCATCACCCTGGGTACCGTGGTCGATGCCAGCCCCGCGGTGCGTATCGGCGTGGTGTCTGGCATTGCCCTGCTGATGACTGTTGGTGTCTACGGCCTGGTGGCGGGTATCGTGAAGCTGGACGACGCCGGTCTCTACCTTGCCCAGCGGGAGGGCGAAGGTGCCTGGAAGGCCTTCCAGCGCTGGCTGGGGATGCGGCTGCTCGCTTTTGCGCCGTGGCTGATGAAAGCCCTGGGCGTTGTCGGAACGGCCGCCATGTTCCTGGTAGGCGGTGGCATCCTCGTGCACGGTCTGCACCCGGTAGAACATGTGGTGGAAAATGCGGTGGCCTGGGGCAGTGCCCTGCCGGCGGTGGGCATGGTGACCGGTGCGCTGGTGCACCCGCTGGCGGCGGCCCTGGTCGGTGTGGTCGCCGGCGGACTCGTGATGGGGGTTATGGCGCTATTGAAAAGGGTTCGAAAGGCTGCCTAGAGCCAGCGATTCCAACGGAACAGCACCGCCAGTACACCGGTGAGCCCGGCGCAGAGTGCCACAACGATCCAGAAAGCCTCGGTATCCTCTACCCCGGGCATACCGCCCACGTTGATACCCATCAGGCCGGTGAAGAAGCCCAACGGCAGGAAGATGGTGGCCACCACGGTGAACACGTAGGAGCGGCGATTCATCTCCTCGGAAACCTGCGTCAGGAGTTCTTCCTTGGTCATGGCCGCCCGTTCGCGTACCGCGTCAATGTCTTCGATATGGCGGATGAGGCGGTCGTTGATTTCCCGCAGCCGCAGTCGGTTCATCTCGTCGATCCAGCTGATCTGCTCTGTATAGAGCCGGCTTAGCGCCTCCCGCTGGGGCGCCAGGTAGCGCCGAATGATGATCGCCTGCTTGCGCAACTGGGCGATATCGAAGCGCAGCTTTTCGATGTCGCCGGCTAGCACCTGCTCTTCTGCCTCCGCTACCCGCTCTTCGAAGTTGTCCACCGTGCCGCCCATGCGCTCGACCAGTCGATCGGTCCAGGAGACCAGCAATTCTGCGGCAGTTTTTGGACCGTGACCGTCCTCCAGGTCCCTGAGCAAATCCTCAGTGGATTGCAGGGTGCGACGCCGCGTACTGATCACTTTATGGCCGTCGGTCCATATCCGCACCGATACCATGTCGTCCGGCTGCGCCCCGGGATTCAGGTTGACGCCGCGCAACGTCAGCAGCAGGTTGTCGCCCCGGTTGACGGCGCGCGGGCGCGTTTCCAGCGAAAGCAATCCACGCACGGCGACATCATTGAGACCGCTGTGTTGCGTTATCCAGTCCTGGGCGGCGCTCTGCTCATAGTCGAAGTGCAGCCACAGGCTACCCTGATCAGGTGTCCACGTGGCGACGCGGTCCCATTCGAGGTCACTGGCGCCGCCATTGCCATCCAGCAGCTTGGCGTGGATCAGTCCACCCGGAGTGTTGGTCATGTACTACTCTTCGACCTCCGCCGCTTCAGCCTCTTCTTCCAGCTGCTCGATGGTTTTGCGGGAATCCACACCGGAAAGGCGAATGCCGATCAGACTGGCCACCAGGATGGTGGTGTAGAAAATCCCTATGACGGCTTCCATATAGGCCAGGAACTTGGTGATCGGTTGATCAGGAGTGATGTCGCCGTAGCCCAGCGTGGTGAGGGTGACGAGACTGTAGTACACCAGGTCACCGGTATTGTACTGCCACTGGTCATGTTCAAGACCGTTCATGGAGCCGGGATAGTAGGTCTCCGCGATCAGGTAGGCAAAGGCCCATAGCAAGCCCAGCAGCAGGTAGATACATATCGCTCCGATGATCTTGTTCTGGTCGACGCGCCCGGTAAACAACACCTGGTTCCAGGCCTGCCAGGTGGTCAGGATCAGGAACAGAAAGGTCATAAACAGCTGGAACTCGGCAAGGATATTGCTGGAAATGATGGTGTCCGTGATCATGGTCGTGGAGATGATGAACGTCGCCCCAGCCTTCCAGCCCAGGATATTGGTGCGCGGGTTGTCGACACACCAGATGTTGCCGACCAACATGATCATCAAAGCCACATTGACGAAGCGGTTGGTGTGCTCGAGCTTGTACTGGTCCGCGATCGCGCCCACGAACAGGAAAAACACCAGTCCGCCCAGCAGCCAGATAAAATTGTTGCGGCCTGAAATGTGCAGCGTGAACTTTGGCATTCTTATGCACGCCCCCCTGACTGTGACGCAGCCAGTTTAGCACTGAGCCAGCGGCCGAGCCTCATCCAGCGTCGCTGCACTGACGGCATCTGTAAGAGCGACAGCGCACCCACCACATAGCAGACCGAGATCATGATCAGGGCGATGCGCTCGTAGAACGCGCTGCCGGCTTCGCCGCCGAACTGGCCGGTGCCGCTGCCGATGAGGATCAGCACCGTGGAGTAGGCGCTGGCGTAGAGCGGTGCCGTGGGGCGGCTGGAAAAGATTCGCTGACTGAACAGCAGCGCCAGCGCGGTCAGTCCTGCGGCCAGGAAGGGGTAGGTGGGGCTGATCTTCAGGAGCTGGTAGAACAGCACGGCCACCAGTCCGCCGCCGAGGTTGGCGGCAATCAGCGCCTTGCCGCCCGCTGCGCCTGTGGAGAAGTCAGGCTTCTGGGACAGGGTGGCAATCATGATCAGTGGGAGCACCGCGCCGGTCATATTCAGCGCCAGGCAGACCAGGGCCACCGGCAGGATCACGGCGGTGCTGAGCCAGGCCGACTGCGCCGGATCAGAGGCCACTTCCTGTGACCTGGGTGGCGGCCGGGTGCCACCGGGTACCAGGCTGTGGGCTACCTGGGTGCAGAACAGGGCCACAGCCGCCGAGGTCAGGAACCCACCGGCTACCATCAGCGCCAGTCGCGGTTCCGGCCCCCCGACCAGCGGAATCAACAGGATCGCCATGGTGCACAGCAGCACAATGAACTTCGATCCGCCCCGGGCCGCCAGGTAGAAATTCAGGAACAGGCCAAGGCTGACCAGCAGCGCGAACACCAGCGAATAGCGGTAGAACTGCAGGGTGACAAACAGGCCCAGGCCGAAGATGAGCACGATGGCCAGCAATATTGCCAGGGAGGCCTTGAGGTCTGGCCGCGGCGCCGTGTTACCGAGAAATGCGGCAGTGAGAATCGTGGCCAGCCAGGCCATGGGCCAGCCGATCCCGTAGGCCAGCACCACGCTGAGCCCGATACCGGTAGCGTAGCGCAGGGCGCAGCGGCTGTTGTCGCGGTCCACGGCTCAGTAGGCGTATGACATGACGGTGATGAAGCGCATCCACAGCCACGCCAGGGCATTGGTGATCCAGTTGCCGCTGGTGTAGACGGTAACGTCCGCCTGGCCGCCGGCGCGCAGCAGCCCGCGGACTGCGTCGGTGTCCTCGAAGCGGATGATAACGGGAAAACGCTGGGCGTCCCGCAACCAGCTGTTTTCACTGCTGACCGACTGCAACTGGCCCATGCTGGCGGCATTTTTCCAGTCCACCGCAAACCCGGTACTTACGACCTCGCCGTGGAAAATCCTTCCCGGTGCACTGTCCAGGGCGATTTCCACGGGTTGGCCCGGCGCAACATTGCCCAGACTGTTCTCCCGCATGTAGGCCTCGACCCACACGGTCTCGGACGAGACAAATGTCATGATCGCCTGGCCTGCATTCGCGTAGTTGCCAACAGCGATGTTCACGCTGGTGACGCCACCGTTGCTGGGTGCGCGAATCTCGGTGCGGGCCAGGTCCAGCCTGGCATCCTCCAGGGCGGCCAGCGCTTCCTGCAGGTAGGCGTTGTCGGCGCTCTGGTCGCCGATGCGCTGCTGCACCTGGTCGAGCCGGGCCCGGGCGCTGTCGACGTCGGCTTTGGATTTCTCGACCTCAGCACGGGCCTTGTCGCCGTCGGTTGCGGGCAGCACGCCTTTTTCTTCCAGCTCAAAGACACGCTTCGACTGGGCGATGATGAAGTCCCGCTGGGTGATCGCCTGGGAGAGGGCGGCCTGCGCAACGGTTAGTTCCTCGATGCCACCGCCCAGCTCCTGGGTGACCTGTTCCAGTCGCGCCTCGGCCTGCTGCAGGGCAATCTGGTAATCGGAGGGGTCTATCTGGAGAAGCACATCGCCGGCATTCACGCGAGTGTTCACACCGACGTTGACGGCCACCACGTTGCCCGACACCCGCGGCACGATGGGAATGATGTACCCGGTGACCCGTGCCTGGTCTGTATACGGCGTATAGCGGTCTCCCACCAGGTACCAGACCAGCATGAACGCGCACAGGCCGAGGATGCCCAGCGTGATCTTCTGGACGCTGGTGTCCTCGCGCTGCTGTTCGGCTGTCTCCGTCGCCTGCTCGGGCGCCGTGTCGTCACTCACCCTGCATTTCCTCGATGGCGGCCTGGGCGTCACCTTCGTTCAGCCACAGCATGAACAGGTCGTAACCCAGCGCCAGCACCACGGCGCCGACAAACAGGCCAACGATGCCGGAAAGAACGAACCCGCCGATAGCGCCGAGGAAGATTACCGCCATGGGCTGGCTGCTGCCGCGGCCCAGTAGCAGTGGTTTGAGGAAGCTGTCGGATACCCCGACGACAACCATCCAGACCGCGAACACAATCGCCGACACGGTACTGTCCACGTTGAAGACGTAAATGATGATGGGCAGCATGATGATCATCGTGGGCAACTGCACGATTGCGAGCATCAGCACGAGCAGTGTCCACAGGCCGGCGCCGGGCACATCCCAGACCATGAAGCCGATGCCCGCAAGTACGGCCTGTATCACCGCGACGCCCAGTACCCCCTGGGCCACACTGCGAATCGTCGACGAGGCCATGGAGGCAAATTTCTCGCCATCGGGCCCCGCCAGGCGCCTGCCCAATCGTCGCGCGAATGCGCCTCCCCCCTCGTTGTAGGCCAGGAAAACTCCGGCGACGGCAACGGCGGCCGCGAACTGCAGAATGCCGAGGCCGGCGCCCGCCGCCTTCCGCAACAGCCAGTTGGCTGCACCCCTGATCTGCTCCTCGAACTTCTCGAGGGCTCCGGCCAGGTTCTGGTTGGCCAGGTCCCAGACGCCGAACAGGCGTTCGCCGACAACCGGCCAATCCTTGACCCGCTCCGGCGCCGGCGGCACCTGCAGAGTGCCGTCCTCGAGCTCGGCGGCATATTCCCTGGTGGTGCTGATCAGGGTGCCGGACAGCATGAAAGAGGGCGTGAGAATGGCCGCCAGGATCGCGAGTGTGAAAATCGCCGACGTCGTTCCGGGCCCTTTCCTGATCTTGTTCTTGAACCAGTCGAATAGCGGGAACAGCGCCGCGGCAATGATCAGCGCCCAGATAATGGTCGAGAGGAAGGGACGCACGATCTCGAAGCACCAGATTACCAGGACGGCGACCAGTGCGAGGCGAATGGCGACTTCGACCGAGCGAACGGTATCTTCTTTTTGTTGTTGCTTGCTGTTGAACTCCGTAGCCATGACGGCCTCCCGTTTGCGGCGTTTATAGCAGGTAGTGAATATCCAGTTTTATTCTTGCATCCCGACCGAGCAGATCGCGAATCTGCTCCCGCAGTGCTTCGAAATCTCCGGGTTTTAGCGGCTCCCGTACCGCCACTGTAATCATCAGGTCGGCGGGCCCGCCGGCGTTTGCGCGCTCGACGCGGGTGATTATGACCGGCTTGCCATTGATATCTAAGCGCTCCCAGGCCAGGCGCTCCTCGGCCTCCCAGCGTTCGGAGATCTGGCTGGAGGTGATCCCGAGGGGGATCGCGATCAGCGCCAGCATCACGACAATGGCGCCCAGCTTGCGCCTGGCACGCAATACGGGTGAGAACCCCAGCACGCGGAAGGTCAGGGTTGCCGCGACGATGATGCCCACAAGGTTGGTGAAAAACAGCAGGAAAGCCTGGCCGAAAAACCAGAAATCGGCGCGTCCCAGCCCGATGCCCGCAACCGCCAGGGGCGGCACCAGCGCCACGGCGATGGCCACGCCCGCAAGGCTTTGTGCGATTTCCTTGTAAGCCCGGCAGTAAGCCGCCGCGATACCGGAGAACACGGCGACGAACAGGTCGGGCAGGCTGGGGTTGAGCCGCCCCGCCATCTCGCGGGTAACGGGCTCGTAGGGGAAAAACATGGACGTCAGGGCCGCGGCTGCCAGGGCCAGGGCGATGCCCAGGGCCGCTTTCTCCACCGACTGTTCCAGCAGTCTTCGATTGTCCCGCAGCAGGGCCATGGACATGGATACCAGGGGCGACATCAACGGTGCCAGAATCATCGCACCGATGATCACCGCGGCACTGTTCAGGTACAGGCCCAGCGTGGCAATGAATGTACTGAGCAGCATCAGTGTGCCGAAGTGGGCATTGATCCTGGCGTCGTCGTAGAGTGTGGTAAACAGCTCCTTGAAGTGTTCCTCCGAGGCATAGGAGAAAAACGGTACGCGGGAGCCCACCGCGCGCTCGGCCTCTTCCTCATCGGGAAGATAGCTGACACGCACGGTTTCCTTGTCGTCCGCAGATCTGTCGGCCTCCATGAGGGCCGGTCCCAGGTTGACCCGGGCGGCATCCCGGATGACCTCAACCTGAACCGGCGTCTGGGTGGCGAGTGCCCCGTCGACATACACATCGGTTTTCTTTCCCGCCTCAATACGGAAACTGCTGCTTTGCAGGTAGCCCACGGAATCAGGCAACCCGGATTTCTTTTTCAACAGGGAGAACAGCTGGTACAGGAAGCGCAGGTACTCAAATCGCGACAGGGGGGACGAGATCACCATTCCTATCTTGCCGTCGCGCACGGACAGCTCCTCGCCGATGAGCCTGGAGATGATGTCGCCCTGGTGGCGCTCGAATACCATGCAGCCGGTCGCCGCAGTGCGGATATCCCTGTCGTTGGCCGTCGTGATGCGATAGTCGTACAGGCTCAGGCGGGACCACTGCTGCAGCAGCCGTTTGAGCATATCCCAGCGGCCCAGATCGTCACTGGCATCCAGCCCCGGCAGCCAGCCGATCACGGTGCTGAAGAGGCTGAGCTCGCCGTTGCAGAGTGCAAAATCCATGGGTTTGGGGTTTGCCTGCAGTGCGTAATCGATGGCGTCCAGGTGGTCTTTCGGCAGATCCAGGTAACGTCTCAGCCTGTCCTGTCCCTTCATCGGGACGATGCCGACGCAGAAGCCGTGCTCCCGCGCCAGGCGCAGGACCTGCTTTATCGCCGCCAGGTGGGCGGCGACCACAACGTGCTCGATATCGGGCAGCGCGGATTGTGGGTCTTTGAAGAAGTCTGCCAGCGCCAGTACGGTCAGCTCGGTCCCGACGCGGTTCTGCAGGCATAACTCCGCCAGCGGCTCCGCATCCTCGGTGAACAGGAACAGGGCGCGCTTGGTGTACTCGCTCACAGGTGGGTAGATCCCGTTTCCGAAGCCTCCGCTAATGTATCACGAATATTGGGACCCCCGTGCCTTGCCAGCGACCCCGGCTTTTTGCATCCTTGAAGGCCGTCCGCAACTGACGGACCGATTGCGAGAGACCCATGGCAGAGCCCCTGTGGCAACCCTCACCGGAGCGAATCCAGGCCGCGAACATCACGCGGTTCATGGAGTACGTGAATGGGCGGTACGGCCTCGAGCTCGCGGACTACCAGGGTCTGTACACCTGGTCCGTCAGCCATATCGAGGACTTCTGGTCCGCGGTCTGGGACTTCTGCCGGGTCATCGGCGACCGCGGCGACAGTGTACTGCTGGGTTCCGATTTCAGCAGCGACAACCCGCCCGGCCCGCAGTGGTTCCCGGAGGCGCACCTAAATTTTGCCGAGAACCTGCTGAGATACCGGGATGACCAGCCCGCCCTGGTGTCGCTGCTGGAGAACGGCCGCCGCCGCGTCCTGACCTATGGCGAGCTGTATCGCAAGGTCGCGCAGCTGGCGGCCAGCCTCAAGGCGCAAGGGGTGGGCGAGGGCGACCGGGTTGCCGGTTTCCTGCCGAACATTCCCGAAACGGTCGTCGCCATGCTGGCAACGGCGAGCCTTGGCGCCACCTGGTCCTCCTGCTCTCCGGACTTCGGGATCAACGGCGTCATGGACCGCTTCGGCCAGATTGAGCCGAAAGTCCTGTTCTGCGCTGACGGCTACTTCTACAACGGAAAGACCTGCGACAGCCTGGACCGCGTGCGCGAGATCGCCGGTCGCATCAGCAGCCTGCAGCGTGTGGTCGTGGTGCCCATGGTGTCCGAGTCGCCGCAGTTGGCCGGTATCGACAATGCGGTCATTTTCGGGGAGTACCTGGACGCCGCCAGCACCGAGCTGGAATTTCAGCGCTTTGCCTTCGACCACCCGCTTTACATCATGTACTCGTCGGGCACCACTGGGATGCCCAAGTGTATCGTGCACGGCGCCGGCGGTACCCTGGTACAGCACCTCAAGGAGCACCAGCTGCTGGTGGACCTGAGCCGCGGTGATGTCTTCTTCTACTTCACCACCTGTGGCTGGATGATGTGGAACTGGCTGGTGTCTGGTCTCGCCACCGGGGCGACGCTGGTACTGTACGACGGGTCACCCTTCGCCCGCCGCGGCAAGGTGCTGCTGGATGCGATAGACGCCGAGAGCATCAGCGTGTTTGGTGCCAGTGCCAAGTATTTCGCGGCCCTGGAGAAGGCCAGGCTGAAACCGGGCGACCGCTACGCCCTGGACCGGTTGCGCACGGTGCTGTCCACGGGATCGCCCCTGGCCCACGAAAGCTTCGAATTCATCTACCGTGATTTCAAGCCGGACCTCTGCCTGTCCAGCATCAGCGGCGGCACCGATATCCTGTCCTGCTTCGTCGGCGGCTGCCCGGTGCTGCCGGTATATACCGGTGAAATCCAGTGCCGCGGCCTCGGCATGGCGGTGGAAATCTGGGATGAACAGGGCATGCCCGTTACCCGTGAAAAAGGCGAGCTGGTCTGCACGCGGCCATTTCCCAGTGCCCCCGTCGGGTTCTGGAACGACCCCGGCAAGGACAAGTATCGCGACGCCTACTTCTCGTCCTGGACAGACATCTGGGCACACGGCGACTACGGCGAGATCACCGACCACGGCGGCGTCATCATCCACGGCCGCTCGGACGCGGTGCTCAATCCCGGCGGCGTGAGAATCGGCACCGCCGAGATCTACCGGCAGGTGGAGAAACTCGACGAGGTCCAGGAGAGCATCGTGGTGGGGCAGGACTGGGATGGCGATGTCCGCGTGGTGCTGTTCGTGGTGCTGAAAGAGGGCGTGCAGCTCGATTCGGCGCTGGAGGATCGTATCCGGGCGGTCATCCGCGAGAACACGACGCCGCGGCACGTGCCCGCAAAGATTGTGGCAGTTGACGACATCCCCAGGACCATCAGCGGCAAGATCGTGGAACTGGCAGTGCGCAACGTGGTGCACGGGCGCCCGGTAAAGAACACCGATGCCCTGGCCAATCCCGAGGCCCTGGAACTCTACCGCGACCTGCCTGCGCTGAGGGACTGACCGCCCGCTGGCGTGAACAGTTTCACGACAGCTTCCCGCTGCGTGTTTTTTCTGCTTGTGCAATACTCTGGCCATATTTCTCATTGGACCTGGAAGGAACAAGCCTATGCAGCGGGTCTTGTTGTTGGCGCTGGTACTCGTGGTTCTCCCGGTTGATGCCCAGGAGCGCAGGCCGATCTTTGGATCGCTTTACGCCGGCGGCTCCGAGTTTGATGTCGACTTCGACTTTGCGGGTGAGCTGGATTTCGATCCGGAAGAGGACGGTGACACCTACGGCCTGGGGATGGGCTACGAGATCAACGAACACTGGTTTATCCAGCTGGATTACACCCACACGGACGCCGACGACGTCGACATCGACCAGGTCTTTGTATCGCTCAATTTCCAGTACCCGCTGTTCATCGACAGGATGAACGGCATGATTGGCCTGGTCGCCGGCGAGGGCTCACTGGACTGGAACAGCCAGCCGGATTTTGCCGACGCGATTTTCGACGAGCTGGATGACGATGAATCGCTCTACGGGATTCAGGTGGGTCTGAACTATGAAATCGCACGTCACTGGTCCATCAGCCTGACCTACCAGTACTTCGACCAGGAGTTCAATACCAACGTCGAGACGCCCGACGAGGGCCGCATCGAGTTCGAGCACTCCGAACACCAGTACCTGCTGTTTGGGCTGCGCTACCACCTGTAGCGCAGGCAGCTTCCGTCAGAACCAGCCCAGAACATCCCTTCCAATGGACCAGCGCGGCGTCTTCGTCTGGGTGACGCCCCCCATCATCCAGTACTGGTAGAGATCGTCGATGCTGCCATCGGCCTGCTTCAGGCGGACCCAGTTGCTCACCACGTCCTGCCACTCCGGCTCGCCGCGAGGCAGTGCGTAGGCAGCCGGCACACTGACGCCTTGATTCGTCAATACTACCGCGTACTTCGGGTGGCGGAAGGTATAAGCAGCGCCCTCCTCGGCGGTCAGCAATAGCGCGTCGGCGGCGGGAGGGTCAGTGAAAAAGGACTCCGCACTCTCCAGGGTGACGAAGTTCGCCTGCGGTGCAAGTACTCGCAACTTGTCTTCAAAGTAGTGGCTGCTGACCAGGGCGATGGTCAGGGATTCCATGATCTCCCCGTTGTCCCGGATGGCGTGGCGCATGTGGTCGGGAGCGATCAGGGCGGCACGCAGGTCGAGATAGGCCCGGGAGAACGCCGCCCGGGTATAGCGGTCCGGCAGGCTGGCAATACAGGACATGGCGATGTCGAGCTGGCCTTCGCGCAGTGCCGAATAGAGCGTGTCAAAATTAAAGGGAATCAACTCCAGCTCCACACCCAGGTCACGGGCCAGGCTGTGCGCCATGTCCGCGTCGAAGCCCACAACCCGACCCGCCTGGTTGCGGTAGGTGCAGGGGAGGTTCTTGGGTCGATAGCCAACCCGCAATACGCCGCGTTCCATGATTTCGTCAAAGCGGCGACCGAGGCGCATGTCGGTGACACTGAATTCGATAATTTCGCTTTCCGGCTCGTCGTCCTCGTCGACCAGTATTTCGCCCGGGAGTGGCGGCGCCTCATCCAGTACACGCACGGGCACCTGGAGCACACGCGGTTGGATCGCAGCCAGCACTTCCGAGCGCGGCGGCGGCTCCGGTACAAAATTGGCGAAGTAGACCTGCAGGCCCAGCAGCATCGCCAGCATTGCCGCGCTGCTGATACCGACGTAGCGAATCGAAGCCCCCCAGCTAAGCTGCAGGCGCCCGCAGATCGCCAGGGTGCCGACGACGCTCAGGACGATGATATGCAGCGCAGCCAGCATGGCGCCGAAGCGGCCCACCACCACGCCGGTCACCAGGAACAGCTGGAACATGTCACTGGGAATGCGCAGTTCATCCAGCATGTAGGGCACGGCGATATTGATGCTCGCGAACAAGCTGAACAGGCCGTTGAACGCCAGGCTCAGTCGCTGTCCCGCATCGATCTCGGTATTGGTGTACCAGCCCGCGAACAGCACGAACAGCAGCACCAGCATCTTGCCGAGGGAAGGAAAGTTGAATGACACCGGAACAATGATGTCGATGGCCGATTCGGTTTCCTTTTCCGGCAGTCGGTGCCTGGCCAGCAGTTCCTTACAGTTTTCCGCGATCAGCGGGAGTACCACGAACTGGTTGCCGGTCGCGAAGGCGGTGACCAGGGCGTCCCTGAACGTGGCCAGCACTTCCCGGAACGGAATGCCGCTGACCGCGCTGACCAGGCCGGGAAATATCCAGAACGTGATCAGCAGCGCCATAGCCACGTAGGTCACCAGGTAAACCTGCACCCGTCCCAGCTCCTCGATGGTCATGGTGCCCGCCGCCGCCGCAGCGATGGCAAAAATCCCGAACGGGGTGAGGCTGACGATCATGCTGTTGATTTTGCCGAGAGCGGTGGCGAGGCTGTCGAACATCGGCAGGATGCCCTCCTTGTCCGGCACAGAGATCAGCGCGATCCCCATGAGAATGCTGAACAGGACAACCGCGGGCACCAGGTTGTTGGACAGGGAGAAGAATATGTTGTGGGGCAGGTACAGCTCCAACAAATTGGCCCCCTCGCCGGTGGCCAGCATCGGGCTCGCAAAAAATGAAGCGCTGTCGCGCTCGGGAAAAGCCAGCGGCGCGGCGAAAATAATCAGCAGGGCGAGTAACCAGATGACGCCGAGCACCGCGGCGCCGCGCAGCGCGAGCCGTTTCGCCTGCTGCATGTCCATGCGGCCGAAGCCCGCGATCAGCGACACCACGATGTAGGGCAGCACGGTCATCTGCAGCAGCTTGACGAAGATGTCACCAATGATCTTCAGGTCGGCGACCAGTTCGCCAAAGAACAGCCCGGTGGCGATGCCTGCAAACAGGCCTATAAAGATACGTGTTGAGAGCGCCATGTGCCGGCTGGTCCTGGGTGCGAGCGAAAATCATAGCAGACGCCGCTGGTCGCGGCGCCCGCGAACGTGAACTCAGTGGGTGATGAAGTCCGTGTCGTCCCGGTCCAGGCTCAGGGTCAAGGGCAGGGAGACCCAGTGGTCGCCGCCTTTGCGGCCTTCGCCGTGCAGGGCGACGCCAAAGGTATAGATGCGGCCGTCCGGGGCGGTCAGGAGCGGTTCTGCCGGCGAGAGGGGACGCCTTACCTCAGCGGTCCAGCGCCCGTCGCTGAAACTGGCGCTGGCGCTCAAGCCCTCGGCCTTCACGGTCCGGGGCTTGTCCAGCAGTGTGTAAACCTTGAGCCTGCCATCCTTGCGCAGGTCGATGCGCCAGAGTTCGGCGAAGTTACCCGCGGCAATTTCCCGTTCCAGTTCGTTGTCCCGCTTCAGGATGGCTTGCTGCCCGATCTGGCGCCGCTGGGAGCGCGACACCCAGAGGTACTTGGGGACGCTCTTGCCGCGGTCCAGGCTCATGCCCTTCATGTCTCCATGGCAGGCAGCCCAGCAGCCGCCGCGGCGCAGGGGTTCATAATCGCCGAAGCCCCACATGAGTGACACCATTCGATCCCCTTCAGTGCCCTGCCAGCTCAGCCGGGTCACCAGCACATCCTGCTCCTGGCTGAAGGTGATCTGCACCGGCAGGGAGGTCGGTGACGGTCCGCCCAGGGATGCGCCCATCTGGGCCTCCTCGCCGCGATGGCACTGGCGACAGTTGGTGCCCTGGCGCAGTGGCTGTGAACCGGGATGCGAGCTCAGCAGCCAGTCTGCGTCTGACTGGCCGGAGTTGAAGAGGGTGACTTCGCGATTGGCCATCGGCAGGGGCATGAAGGGTTCCACTGCGGTGGTATCGCCGTGGGCGACGCCCTTGTGGCAGTCGCCGCAGGTGCGGTCGCCACTCTCCATTACCTTGTGAAAACTCTTGGCGCGGTCGCTGACGTTGGCGCTGGACGCCATGACCTTGAGATTGTGGCAGCGGCGGCAGCCGGCGGAGTCGTTGGCCAGCATAACGCCTGCGGGGCTCTGGTCCGCGTGGGGGTTGTGGCAACTGGTGCAGTCCGGGTTCATGCGAACCATGCGCTGCTTGCCGTGGATACCCGTTTTCTGGGTCTTGTGGCATGTGGTGCAGACCTCGAGCTGTCCGCCCCTGGCAGAAATCGGGTCCTGTTCCACGTGCAGCTTGTGACAGCCTACGCAGGTAACGTTGTTGGCCATATGCAGGGCGTCGCTCCAGTGGCTGGCGACGTTTGCCTGGTGGCAGCCGAGGCACTGGCTGTCCTGTTGTGCCGTGTTGGCAGTCCAGCGCGGCCCGAAACTGATATCTGGCGACGCGATGGTGGGGCGGCGCATGTGGTCCGCACTGGGACCATGGCAGGCCTCGCAGGCCTGGGCCACTGACCCGTGCCCGGACTGGAGCAGGGCGTGTATCGGAGTTCCCGGCTCGTCACTGTGGCAGCCGAGGCAGGCCTCGGATTCGGCGCCCGCGGTCGCCGCAGTAATCGCGGTCCAGAACGCTGCTATGAGGGTGAGTGTGCGCAGCATCGCTGACCTCCGGGCCTAGCGTGGATCGACCTGGCTGACCTGTTCCTCTCTGGGCGTGTGGGTCAGGCCCGCGTGGCAGTCGATACAGGTTCGCTTGCCCGTGCCCAGCACCTTGTGGAAAGACTGGGCTTTCGGGGACTGGGACGAGGCCAGCATGCGATCTACCTCATGACAGTTGCGGCACTCCTGGGAGTCGTTGGCGCGTAGCCTGGCAATCTCGCGATCCTTCATGGTCTGGCGGTGCGCCGCGTATTTTTCGGGGGTGTCGATCACCCCTGTGATGTTGCCCCAGACCTCACGCGACGCCTGGATCTTGCGGACCAGTTTGGGCCCGAATTCCTTGGGCACGTGGCAGTCGGAACAGGTGGGCCTGACGCCGCTGGAGTTCATGTGATGGGTCGTGCCGACCAGCATCATGCCCGCGTTGTCCGCCATCACGTGACAGGAAGTGCAAAACTCATCGGTGCTGGTGGCGTGCATGGTGTACTCGAAGGTCACCACGCCGGCCACGCCCACGGCGATGCCGCCCGCGAGCAAAGTGGCCATCGAGTACTTGCTGCTCGGGCTGAAAAGAATCCCCAGAACGCGCTTTATCCACCCCATCGTATCCCCCCGAATATCCAGGCTGGCTTGTTTCGAATCATACTAACCTGTCTGGTGTCAGTGGCAAGTCACATGGCGTTGTAGATCACAGTTTCATGGCATGATGATCAACACAATCTGGTCAAGTCGTGATCACCTGCTACAGTAAGCTACATTCAATGGAAATCATCTCGGAGGCAGACCCATGAAAGGAATAGTTGCTCCCTCGCAGTTGGCGGCAGCCCTGGCGGCGGCCGTGCTTAGCGTTTCGGTAATGGCCGGCAGCGCGGAGTCAGATTGCAGCATGTGCCATGACAGTGCCCCTGTCCCCAGCGACCATATGCCAGTTGATGAAGTGTCCGTGGAGTCCTGCGGCATGTGCCACGCAGCCGAAGGGGATGATCCCTATTTCCGCATCATCCACGAGAAGCACGGTGACGCGATGGGCTGCGACAGCTGCCACAGTGACGCGTCCGCCGAAAGTGCCGCCCGCCTCAAGGAGATGCTCGGTAACTGACGCGCTCGATTCCAACGCATAGAAAAAGGCCGGCGAATACTCGCCGGCCTTTTTCGTTACGGCTGTCTTAAGGGTCCAGCAGGCCGTGCACCAGCTCGACGTCGGCGCTGCGGCCTTCACCGTGGCAGACCTCGCAGGTTTCTGCCACTGCGCCTGAATCCAGGGCCGCCTGGGTGGTAGCGAAGTTGCCGCCGTTCTGCTCCATATGCGCCTTCGAGGTGCTGTCCTCGTGGCAGCTATAGCAGGCGCTAGACTGCGGTGACTCCACGGTGTCGTCCGCCGGGTCAGCGACGCTGGCGCCGGTGTCGATCGTGGTGCCCAGCACCGAGCTGGCCAGCGGCAGCTGGTAGCCGGAATCGCCATGACAGGCGGTGCAGTCCGCCAGGTCGCCCGGGTACTGCACATGGTCCTCGTCGTAGACGTGGGTGCTGAAGCCGCGGAAGCCGACCACCTCCAGCGGGTTGGTACGCATGGACGGCGCGTGGATCGCATGCACCATGCTGGTGAAGTTGATGGATTCCTCATCCTTGCCGTCGGTGGGCGGCTGCTGAGCCACCTCGCGCACGCGGCGGTCTGTGTTGCGCGGGTTGTGGCAGGAAGCGCAGACCTCGATATTGCCGAAGCGGTTGTTGCCGTGCAGCACCAGGTCCTGGTGACAGCTGTTGCAGTTGGCCAGGTCGACGATCTCTCGGCGCGCACTGGCCGTGCCGCTGGCCTCGTCGATGGAGAAGTTGCTGATAACGTTCTGCATCCAGATGCGCTCTTCCGAACCGTCGCTGTTGACGTCCACCGCCGGGTGGCCCTCGATGGTGGCGCCGCCGGAGCCGCTAGCAGCGACGTTGGGCGACAGGCTGCCGTCGGGGATGGCGACCGAAGAGACCACATTGAAGCTGCCGTCGCCGTTGGGCGTGGCGCTGGCGAGGGCGTCGATAGACACCGTGCTGTTATTGTCGCCCTGGTTGCCGATGTTGTTGTACTCGCCGGTGTCCCAGCCGACCGTGACCGCCAGGCGACTGGCGCCACCACCCACCGTCCACGGTGCGTCACTCAGGATATCCCAGTCCGTGCCGGTGTTCGGGTTGGTGATGCGGAAGTCGATGCTGGGGAATTCACCCGGCCCCGTGTTGTTGACCGCGACGATCTGCGGCAGGTAGTTCTGGCTCTCATCGCGGATCAGCTGCCGGTGTGAGTTGGCGGCGCTGGCGCTGGAGGTTGGGCCGTGACAGCTGCCACAGCGCGAATCGTCGGGCTGCCCGCCGCGGTGGTTTTCCCAGACCACGTCGTCGTGGCAGCTGCCGCAGGCGGCACGGCTGGGGAATTCGTTCCAGTTGTCACCCTGGTTGGAAAGCTCTACCTCGGTATAGAACTCGTCGGTGGTGCCTGTGCCCACGTGGCAGTTCTGGCAGTTGCCCAGGTCCTGCGGATAGACGATGTTTGAGTAGTCGTAAGCGTTGTTGCGGAAGCCGTAGATGATGTAGGGCGTTCCGGCCTGGACACTGGGCAGGTTCTCGCCCATGTGAATCTTGTGGATCAAGACCTTCATGTCCTGGGAATTCCCGCTGTTGGCGTCGGTCGTGCCGGGGTTGTGGCAGGTCACGCAGTACTCCACTTCGATACGGTTGCCGCCGTGGAAGGCCAGCGGATTGTGGCAGCGGTTGCAGTTGTTCGTGAGTGATACCTGGTAGTTGAAGATCCCGCTGGTCTCCCCGGTTTCGGGGATCCAGTCATAGATCGGGTTGACGGGGTTTGGACCTCTGTCGAACTGTATGGACGCCCTGTGGGTCTGGCCTGGCTCGTAGTCCAGGTTGAGCCCTTCCGTCTTGGCCTGCTCCAGGATATCTGCCGGCAGGTTGTTGACGTCGGTGGCGTAGGTGTAGCGATAGGTGCCGTCGCCGAAGTTCTCCAGCGTGCCGTCGCGTTCGTAGGTGGCCTGCAGCTTGTCCTCAGTGCCAGGGCCGACGGTCCCGGCTTCCTCGATGCGATTCACATAGGATTGCCAGGTTCCGGTATTGCCGCCGAGAGGGCTGGCCTGCAGCTTGGACAGTACGAAACGGGTGTTGGCTTGTTCAAGATCGATGATTGCGGTGTTGTTCTCATCGGTCAGCTGGAACGTGATAACCGCGTTGCCGCCGTCGAAGCTGGCATCGGTGATAAAGGAGAAGATCTGCCGGGCGTCGTCATAGCCCACTGGTCCGGGTATCACCGGCGACGGTGGCTCCACGGGCTGGTTTGGCGACTGTGGTCCCGGGTCTACTCCCGCGGCGCGGTCTCCGCCGCCACCGCCTCCACAGGCCGTCATCAAGCCTATGAGCGCTGCTGCCAGCCAGTACCTGTTATTACGCTGTCTCATCGTCATCACCCGTCTTCGGCGTTCTCACTGCCACCGATAAATGATTGAAGTTCCTATGTAGTGAAGGTCCTCGTCCGCCGGTGTGGCACCCAGGGTCAACACCTTGTCGAGGGCGGTGGGGGCGACAAACGCCCAGTCATCACTGTCGTAGTTCCAGTACTGGTAGTTGATCCCGACCGCCAGGTTTTCCCTGAACTGCCAGGTCCCCTCCAGTATTGCGTGGTGCATTTCCGTCTCGTAATCCTCGGGCAGGGGCTCCGCACTCAGGTCGGAGGCGCCGCCGTTGGAGAAGTCGTACTCTGATTCCGTATCCTGGTAGCTGTAGTTGGCGCTGAGTGACAGCTGCTCGCTGACTGTCCACTCCGCGCCCAGGCCCACAGCGATACCCTCGTCCTCGACATCCACGTCCCAGTTTCGCGAGGGATCGGAAGCCTGCGGCAGGGGCGGGAACACCTCGAAGGCGTTCTTCTCGACGCCGCCGCGGAAGGCGCGGCCGGTCTGTTCGGACTCGTACTCGTTGCCGCTCAGCCACAGGTTCAGCACCAGGGTTTCGCTGGCGAACCAGCTGGCGGTGAACGATACGCTGCCGAACTCCTCGTCGGTCAGGCCCAGGTCGGTCTCGTCGTAGTCGTTCTCCCGGTACAGCATGTTCAGGGTCAGGTTCCAGTCCATGCCGATCTGCCAGTCGAAGTCGAGCTTCGCTTCGACCTGGTCCCGGGTAGCGATGTGGTATTGGCTCAGCTCCGGGTGGTTCTGGTAACGCTGGCTGTCGGGGGTGGCATTGATCAGCGCCGGGTCCAGGCGCGCGTAGTAGGACTGGTCCCAGTCGTACTGATCCGCATTGCGTTCCGAGTACAGCGCTTCCAGCCGCATATTGAGGCCGCTGACGATGGGCAGGCGGTAGCGCAGCTTGTAGCGGTCCTCATCGGATTCCTCGACTGCCGAGTTATCGCGCTCGATTTCCTCGAATTCGTAGGTCAGCCAAAGCTTGCTCTTCAGCGGCAGGGGATAGCTGCCCTCGATGCCGTAGGTGTTGATGCTGTAGCTGTGGGCGGTGTTGAAAATCTGGCCGGACGGATCGGGAATGGCGTAGGCATCGCCCAGTACGTACTGGTAGCCATCCCGGGGTACGTCGTAGTCGCGCTCCTCGCCGTGGAAGTAGCCCTCCAGCCGCAGCCTGCGGATTGGGCTCCAGAACACGCTGGCGTCGAAGACCTTGGTCTCCAGCTCCGCGTCCAGGTTGTCCCTGGGCAGCGGCGCGGCGTCCTCGAGAATGGCTTCATTGACCGTGAATTCCAGGAAGCGCTGGTCCTGCTCGGTTTTGGCGAAGCTGCCATCCACCTGCACGCGCAGGGTCGGGGAAATGATCCACGTCCCCATCAGGCGCCCGATGTAGTACTCGTTGTCGGGCTCCTCGGACATGCCGCCGAAACCCGCCGGGTAGCGCACATCGGGGCCGAAATTGCTGTAGGGGTTCTGCCACTCCTCGATTTCTTCGTTGTTGTCGAAATCGTTGTAGGCAAAGCTGCCGGTCAGCGCCAGCGGACCCGCCGCGTAGTTGCCGGTGATCTCGAAGTGCAGCACTTCCTCGTCGATGGTGTAGGGAATGATGACTGCGTCCCCCACCGAGGCATCCTGGAAAATGGCGGCGCCACGCTCCCGGTTGCCCTCTCGCTCTTCGTAACTGACTGCCGCCTCGACGCTGAAGGCTTCGCCGATGCGATAGATCGCGCCGAACTCGTAGAAGTCCCGCTCGATCTCGAAATCCAGGCCGCGCAGGTTTTCGTCCAGCGCCGTGAAATCGGTGGTATTGACGCCGGAAACCCAGTTTTCAGGAAGCACCAGCACCTCGCCACCTTCGGTCGGGCGGAATACCGTGCGGCCGGTGTTGTTGCGCACCTGCTTCTGGGCGTCGTACTCGAAAAAGATTTCCCAGTTCTGTGTGCGCCAGCGGCCCTCGCCCTCGCGGGTGTCCAGGCCCAGATTGCTGCCGCCGAAATTCCACAGGGTGCCGTTGCTGCCACCGGACCAGTCGACGTTGCCGATGAAGAAGGCCTCGTCCTCGTTGAGGCCGTTGTACTCACCGAACTCGAAATTCTCGTCACTCACATAGCCGACGCCGATCTCGGCAACCCCCGAGTAGTCCACCGCCCAACGCGTCGCCAGGGGGCGGTTGTCTTCCTGGCCGACCGCGGTGCCGCCGGCGACGGCCAGGGCGAGAAACAGGGGCGTGCGTGCGAATGCCTTCATCGCGTCAACCTCGCACCGCTGGGATGGTTGGAGCCGTGAATCTGCGTGTGGCAGTTGAGGCAATTCCTGCCCAGGACGTACTGGTTGGTGCTGCCGCTGGTGGTGCTGCGCCCGTCATAGGCCTGGCTCGGGTGGAAGGCCGCCGAGTGGCAGCTCTGACACAGGAACGGCCCTCGTGCTGTGAGCAGGTTGTTCTGCACGGAGCCGTGGGGGTTGTGACAGTAGCTGCAGTCCTCTACTACCGGCTGGTGCTCCCACAGGTGCGGACCTCGCTTTTCCTGGTGGCACTCGTAGCAATTGTCGTTCAGGGTCGGCTGGGTCAGCATGGCATCCGTGCTGGAGCCGTGGGGGTTGTGGCAATCCACGCAGGCAGTCTTGCCCTCCAGGATCGGGTGGCGCGAGGGCAACCTGAGCTGGGCCTGTTGCCGGGTATGGCAGCTGGTGCAGTTATCGAGCTGACCCTCGGCGGTCAGCATGGGATCGCGCGCCGTGTGGCTGTTGTGGCAGTCGGTGCAGGCCAGCTCTTCCTGTTCATGCACGCCCCCCAGCCAGAACATCTGGGTTTCTTTCTGGTGGCATTCCAGGCAGACGCCGTTGGCAGACTCGGTGGGCAGCGCCCATTTCGGGCCGAAACTCTTGTCCGGCGCTTCGTTTCTGGGGCGGCGCTGGTGCGCGTCGCTGACGCCGTGACAGCTGACGCAGCCGGCTGCGCCGCCGCCTTCCAGCTGGCCGTGAGGTGTCTTGAAGATGGCGTGAACGGGCTCGTTGGCGGAATCCCGGTGGCACATGAGACAGCGGGGCTCAGCTTTCGCGCCCGTATCGTCCTGGGCAGACGCCTCGGTAGCGACTGTCCCTGTCATGATGGCCAGCAGTATTGCCGCGACCGCTGTGATGTGACTCCGCACAGTAACCCCCTACCGCGTCGTGGAATCACGGGGGTTCGTCTTATTGCCGGTCGCTCTTCCGTTTTTCTTCTTGCTTGGCGCGTGAAGCGCTCAAGGGTAGGCGACCAGTGCCCCCGTCCCTGTCATATATAGTTCACCGTTTTTACAGTAACAAGTTACTGACAGTCAAAAACTGATTTAGGCCAAGAACTGCCCAACTAGCAGGGCGGCGATGAACAGGGTCGTAAACTTGCGGGTGTGGTCGAAGGCGAAGGCCGAGAACCACAGGGGCCAGATGTTTTCCGGGAAGCCCTCCGGGCGGGCGGTGGGTTTGTCGCTGCGGAAGCTCTCCAGTACGCGTCGCAGGGTGGGGATGTTGACCAGGACGACCAGCAGGATCCAGTGGGCGCGACCGGCGGCCACCAGGCCGACACAGCCTGCGTACTGGAGTACCAGCATCGCCAGCACCCACTGGCGCGCACGCGAGGAGCCGAGGATCACGGGCAGCGTGCGGACGCCTTTCTCGCTGTCCAGGTCCAGCTTGTCGATATGCTTGCCGAACAGCACCGTGGTGGGGCCAAGTGCATAGAGCAGGCTGAACCAGGTCACATCCCAGCTCCAACTGCCCGCCATCACGTAGTAGGTGCCGCCCACCATGAGCGGTCCCCACACCAGCAGTACCGCCGGTTCACCGAGGCCGTAGTACTTGAGCGGCCAGGTATAGAACAGCACAAAGAAGGCGCCGGCCAGCATCAGGTCCAGGGTCAGGCCGCTGCGAACCGAGACCAGCCAAAGCCCCAGCGCGATGGCGACCCCGCCGGTAAATCCCACATAGCCCCAGAAGCGGGACGGCGACAGCAGTCCGTCCTCCAGCACGTGGACGCCGTACTGGTTGCGGTAGTAGTTGTTCTTGTCGATGCCCTTGCGCGAGTCGGTGTAATCGTTCAGCAGGTTGTTGGTGGCGTGGGCAAACACCAGGCCCAGGCAGCACACGCTCCACAGGGTCCAGTCGAAGAGGCCCTCGGCGGCGGCCAGCAGGCCGCCCAGGGCGGCGGACATGAAGGTCATGAACAGGACGGAGGCGCGGGTCGCAACCAGCCAACGGGCGACCACATCCAGCTGCCCCCACTCGTCGGGGGTCAGCTTGGGCATGGTGTTCAGGGCCTGGGCCCAGACTCTCGGATTCACGGCGACGCCTTCCCCAGCTTGCGTATACCGTGAAATTCTATCGAATTGAGGGGCTCAGGCGCCGCGCTTGCCGGTGATCAGGTCGCGGAACTTGTCCAGCAGGGTCTCGTACTTGTAGTCGGTGAACTCACCGGCATCGAGGAACATGCCGTGCTCACTGCAGACTTCGTACCAGATGTGCGGCTGTGAGGGGTCGGACATCTTGTGCATGCGCACGCCGCAACGGGGGCAGTCAACGTCTTCCACCTCGTTCCAGCGCTTGCCGATCTCGGGATCGCCGGTGTCGAGGGCTTCCCCCATCCAGCGCTCTTTCAGCGCTTCCGCCTCGCCGGTGTCGAACCAGATGCCCTGGCAGTTTGTGCAGCGGTCAACCGTAAGATTTCCGTAGCTGACTTCTTCCATGCCGTGGTGGCACTTGGGGCACTGCATGGAGTGGATGTCGGCGCTATATTCCATTGGGTTGACCCTTTTGCTTGTAGATGAAGAACGCTCCAAAGTGTAGCCCAACGCGCACAAAAAAAAAGACCGCGCTAGCGGTCTTTTTGATTTGGTCGGCCTTTGTAGTGTTTTTGTCGCCGGTCTGACGATGGCCTTGAGTCAGGGCACGTCGACGAAGACGTGGTCACTGCCGCCGGCGTGCACGGTCACCATGGCATGGAAAGATTCCGCCAGTTGCATGGGCAGCAGTCTGCGTACCGGCATGTCGTCAGCCGCTTCATAGGTCACCCTGCACAGGCTCTCGCGGCACTGGACGTCCATGAGCTCGGCACCGTCCAGCGCTTCGGTACCGAAGGCGAGCGCGATGCGGGCGTAGATATCGGGATTGGCGTCGCCCCACTTGGGCTGAAGCTGCTGCCCGGCGTCCGCAGCATTTGCCTGCGACTCGCTGACAGCCTCGATCATTTCAAGGCTCTGGTTCGCCGTCTCGGGCATAATCACGCTTGCGGCAATGCCGGCGCCGGCGGGATTCCCGGCTGAGCCCACGGAGGAGCTCAGGGCAGTCGTCAGCGGCAGCGCCACCATGAGTGCGGCGATCGCGACGTAGCCATTGAAAAACTTGATGTTCATGCGGCGGACTATAAGGAAAGGCCCAGTGAAAAACCGTTTGATCCGCCCGTTTTTGTGACACGTGTTCAGTTTTTTGCCTGGAAGTGTGATTTTTTTAACAAAAATCAGGCACTTAGATAATGAGCGCTGAGCTGCTCCCGCTCGTTCTATTGACGGTGTCGGGCTTCGCGGCCACCAACCTCGACAACCTGGTGCTGCTGGTGGCCCTGTCCGCGGGCCGTGGCAGAGTCCGCGCTGCCTCGGGCTACCTGCTAGCGGCGGCAACCCTGCTGGCGGCGGCAATCCTGGGTATGTTGCTTGGGGATGCGCTCGACCCGGCCTGGGTCGGTTACCTGGGGGTGGTACCGCTGTCCATGGGGCTCTACCTTGGCTGGCAGTGGGCCCGGGACCGCGGCACCCAGCCTGGGGTCTCCGGCGTCAAGCCGGTGGGGGTGGCGGGCAGCTACCTGCTCATGATCTCAAACAGCGGCGACAACCTGGCGATTTTCCTGCCGCTGGTCGCGGATACCCGCAAACTGTTGCTGCTGGTAATCGTGGTGACCTATATCACCATGGCCCTGCTCTGGGTGGGCCTCGCCCGCCGTCTGGTGGCGCATCCACGCGTGGCGACTTCCCTGGAGCGACACGGTCGCTGGATACTGCCCTGCATCATGGTGCTGGTGGGATGCTTCGTGCTGATGGATACCGGCTCGGACCGGCTTCCGGGATGAGGTCGTGATCGGGTACCCTGCGGCCACACGGGGATGGAAGCACTGATGGAAGCACTGCTGGAAATTTACAACGCCAGGCCCGACATCCTGGGCCTGGCAGGGCTGCTGCTCGTAGCGCTGGCGTCCTACTGGTTCGGCAGGGCCGTGTTGGTCAGGGCCGCGCACCGGATTGCCCGGGCCACGGAGCACACCTGGGACGATGCGCTGATAGAGCACCGGGTGCCGTCGCGCCTGGCCCAGCTGCTGCCTGTGTTCATTATCTACGCGGGAGTCGATCTGCTGCCTGCCCTCAAGGGCACGCTCGAGGAAGTGTTAATGAAGATCACCGGCATCTACATGCTGCTGGTGGTCACATTCACGGTGACGGCGATGCTGAGCACCGCCAACGCGATCTACGAAACCTATCCCGCCTCACGGCAGCGCCCGCTCAAGGGTTTCGTCCAACTGCTGCAGATGGTGGTGATCATCCTCGGCCTGCTGCTGGTCGTCAGCACCCTGCTGGACCAGGAGCCCTGGGTCCTGTTGAGCGGCTTCGGCGCCATGACTGCGGTGTTGCTGCTGGTGTTCAAGGACACCATCCTGTCGCTGGTGGCCAGCGTGCAGCTCACCGCCCAGGACCTGGTGCGGGTGGGCGACTGGATCGAGGTGCCCCAGTACGGGGCAGACGGCGATGTGATCGACGTGGAGCTGCACACTATCAAGGTGCAGAACTGGGACAAGACCATCACCACCATCCCGACCCACAAGCTGATCAGCGACTCCTTCAAGAACTGGCGCGGCATGTCCGAGTCCGGCGGGCGGCGCATCAAGCGCAGTCTCTACCTGGATTCCGCGAGCGTGCGTTTCCTGACGCCGGAGGAAGTGGAGAAGTTCAAGCGCTTTGAGCTGCTCAGCGATTACATCGCCGGCAAGCAGGACGACCTGGTGCGGCACAACGAGTCCCTGGGCCCGCTGTCAGACGGTGTGAACCAGCGACGGTTGACCAACGTGGGAACGTTCCGCGCCTATGTCTACAACTACCTGAAAGCCAGGCCGGATATTCACCGGGACATGACGCTGCTGGTGCGGCAGCTGCCGCCGGGTGCCAGCGGCGTACCGATCGAGCTGTACTGCTTTACCACCACCACCGCCTGGGCCCGCTACGAGGGAATACAGGGGGATATCTTCGACCACCTGCTGGCGATCGTGCCCGCGTTTGGACTGCGCCTGTTCCAGCAGCCATCCGGCGCAGATATCGCCGGCCTGGCGTCGACGGAGCAGGAAGCCTAGAAAGGCGGGAATGCCGCCATGATCCTGGCGGCTGCGGCGTCATACTCGGCCTGGTCCCGGCTGGGCTGGTCGCCCTTGAGGCGGGATTCGGTAACGGAGCGCCACACGGATTGCTTCAGGGCCGGATCGACGACATCAACGATAAAGGTGCCCTGGGTGTACTGGCGCACGCGCACATCCGTGCCGCAGTTCCAGCAGTTGTAATAGGCCCGGCGATTGTAGCCCCGGTAGCCACCGTAATAGGCGCCGTAGGTGGGGCCCGTATTGTAGGTGCGGATGTCGGTTTTCTCCTGGGCCACCAGGTGCCAGGTGATCCACGCATCCGCCTGGCTGGGATCGTCGACCATGGTGATGCCCTTCGCCTGCATGGAATTGGCGATGCCGTTGTCGATGCGCTCCGCGACGATATCGCTGATAAACGCCCGCGGGCTGTTGCCTGATGCCCCGCCTGACTGGGGCAGGAAGGCCATGGTGCGAATTCCGCTGAAATCGAAGTCCGTCTTGTAATCGACCGTCGGCGTGGGCGGCTGGGTTTCGCAGCCGACCAGCAGCAGCGCTGCCAGCGTTGCGGCAAGCCAGGACGTCAGTTGGCGGTGCATGGGGTTCCTCCTACAGCATGCCCTGATCATTGTAGACGATCTGGAGCAGGGGCAAGTCAGAGGTAGACCATATCTGCCACGACAAAATAGAACAGGATGCCGATGACATCGGCGGTCACCGTGATGAAGGGCCCGGTGGACACTGCCGGGTCGATCTTCATGCGATTCAGGAGCAGCGGCATGGTGGCGCCGATCAGGGCCGCGATGGCCAGCACGCCCAGCAGTGATCCCGCCAGGGTCAGGAACAGCAGGCCGACATTCTCCAGACGCCCTGGCAGCAATATGTGAATCGCAGCGAAGAACAGCCCGATGATGGCGCTCAGGGACAGGGCGTTAAGCAGGGCGACCCTGAACTCCCTGAACAGCCGTTCCGTGACCCGGTCGCCGATAGCGCCGGTGGCAAGGCCCTGCACTGTCACCGTGGAACTCTGGATCCCCGCACTGCCGGCGGTAGCGGCAATCAGCGGAATGAAGGCGGCGAGTATGGCGGCCTGCTGCAGGGCGGTTTCGAAATGCATGATGACGCTGGCGCCCAGCACGGATCCGACCATGCCCACCGCCAGCCAGGGCAGGCGGCTGTACACCATGCGCAGGGTGGAATCCCCGCTGCTGATCTCGGCGGACAGGCCGCTCATGCGCTGCAGGTCTTCGGTGGATTCGCGCTTGAGGACCGAGATGGCATCCTCGCTGGTAATCTGGCCCAGCAGCCGGCCCTCCTCGTCGACCACCGCCAGCTGGCTCAGGTCGTAGCGCTCGACCATATGCGCCGCCTGTTCCTGGTCGGTATCCGGGCTGACACTGGCGGGATCCCGGGTGGCGAGTTCCTCCAGGGTGGTCTGCTCCGGCGCAATCAGTAGCTGGGGCAGGCTGACGAAGCCCACCAGCCGGCCCTCGGTATCCACTACCCACAGGTCATGGTTCTGGTCGACCTCGGCGGCGTGCTGGCGCAGGTAGGCGGTGGTCTCGGCGACCGTGTCGGACAGCCCTGCCACCAGCAGGTGGGTGTCCATGATGCCGCCGGCGCTGTCCTCGGGATAGGCCAGCAGTTCCTCGACTTCCTCGGCCCGGGTCAGGCTTTCCAGCAGCTCACCCGCTTCCTCTTCCGGCAGGTCGGCGAGCAGGTCGGCGGCCTCGTCCGTGTCCAGCAGTTCCAGCAGGTATTTGACGAAGACCGGGTCCCGGTAGCTCGCCATCACCCGCTCACGGAAATCCTCATCCAGGCGGTGCAAAGCCAGCGCGGCCTTTTCCGAGGGCAGCTGGGCCAGGCAGGTCCATACCTCGTCGACGTCCATGTCGCGCAGGGCCAGGGCGATATCCCCCGGCATGGCGTCGGCCAGGTGCCTGAGTTCGAGTTCGTCGGTTTGCGCTGTGGTCATGGTGCCGCCCCTGGCTGCTGACACTATTTCACCACAAAGTGGTGGATGATCTGAGCCGATTCGACCCGGCACCCTATTTAGTTGCGTAATAAAACTTTTGGTGCTAGCTTTATCTCACCCTGTCCGTCACACCCGGAGCTATCTATGTCTGACTGGAAGACCAGCGCCTGTATCCTCTGCGAATGTAACTGTGGCATCGAAGTCCAGACCGGGGGTGAGGCCGACGGCGAAATCGTGCGCATCCGCGGCGACAAGGCCCACCCCGCCTCCCAGGGCTACCTGTGCCAGAAGGCCTCCGGCCTCAACCACTACCAGAACGGCGTCGACCGCCTGACCTCGCCGCTGCGGCGGCGGTCCGATGGCAGCTTCGAAGAAGTCGACTGGGACACGGCCATTCGCGAGATCGCCGAACGGTTTACCGCGGTAAAGGACACCCACGGCGGCGACAAGATCTTCTATTACGGTGGCGGCGGCCAGGGCAACCACCTGCCCGGCGCCTATTCCGGTGCCACCCGCCGGGTACTGGGCTCGAGCTTTCGCTCCAGCGCGCTGGCCCAGGAAAAGACCGGCGAATTCTGGGTCAACGGCCAGATGTTCGGCAATCACGTCCGCGGTGACTTCGAGCACTGTGATGTGGCGGTCTTCCTGGGCAAGAATCCCTGGCACTCCCACGGGCTGCCGCGGGCCCGGGCCTGGCTCAGGGATTTCAGCAAGAATCCTGACACCACCATGATCGTCATCGACCCGGTGGTCAGTGAGACCGCGAAGCTCGCGGATATCCACCTCCGCGTTAAACCCGGCACTGACGCCTGGCTGCTGGCGGCCATGGTGGCCCTGTTGCTCCAGCACGATCTTTGCAACGGGCCGTGGCTGGAACAGCATGGACTGGGTTTCGATGAGGTCAAAGCCGCCTTTGCGGATATCCCGGTGGAGGAATACCTGGCGCACGCCGGTATCTCGCTGGCCCAGGCGGAGCAGGCCGTAGAGGCCATCGCCGGTGCAAACGGCGCGTCCTTCTTCGAAGATCTCGGGACCCAGATGAACCGCCACTCCACCCTGGTGAGCTACCTGGAAAAACTGGTCTGGGTGCTGTGCGGCCACCTGGCCAAACCGGGCGGGCAGGTATCGCCGCCCTACCTGGTGAGCCTGGGCGGCAGCGGCCGCTCGTCCCGCAAGAGCCCGGTGGCGGGCGCGCCAATCATTTCCGGCCTGGTGCCCTGCAATGTGATCGCCGACGAAATCCTGACCGATCACCCGGATCGATACCGGGCTATGCTGATCGAAGCGGCCAATCCGGTCCATTCCCTCGCCGACAGTCAGCGCATGGCGGAGGCGCTCGGGAGCCTTGAGTGCGTGGTGGTGATCGATATCGCCATGACCGAGACCGCACGTCATGCGGACTACGTGCTGCCCGCTTCCACCCAGTATGAGAAGTGGGAGGCGACCTTTTTCAATTTCGAATTCCCGGACAACTATTTCCAGCTGCGCAAGCCATTGTTCGACCCGCCCCCCGGTGTGCTGCCGGAAGCAGAGATTCACGCGCGGCTGGTGGAAGCCCTCGGTGCCATGCCCGAGTCACTTTGCGCGGAGCTGAAGGACACCCTGGAAAACAAGGGCCGCACCGCCTACCGCGATCGATTTATCCAGGCCCTGGGCGAGGACCCTCAGCTGTCTGCGGTGGCGCCGGTGGTGCTCTACCGGACGCTGGGCCCGAGCCTGCCGGAGGGGGCCGCCGCCGGCGCCGTGTTGTGGCCCCTGTGCCTCGAACTGGCGATGCGCGATTCCGACTCGGTGGCCCGGGCCGGATTCAAGGGCGATCCCATGAGCCAGGCGGACGCGGTGTTCGACGCCATCATCAGCCAGCACTCGGGGGTAGTATTCGCCCGCGGTGACTATGATGCGATCTGGAACCAGCTGGGCATGGATGGAAAGGTCCAGCTGGTGGTCCCGGACCTGTTGGGGGAGCTGCCCGCGCTGGCCGGCGGGCCCGAGTCACTGACCTCCGAGGAGTATCCCTTTGTGCTGATGGCGGGGGAGCGGCGGGACTACTCCGCCAACACGATCTACCGGGATGCGGGCTGGCGCCGCAAGGACCGCGAGGGCGCACTCAGGATCTGCACGGAGGACGCGGAAAAGCTGGGCCTGGAGGACGGCGGAAAGGCCAGGATCCGCACCCGGGTTGGCTCGGCAATCACCCTGGTAGAGGTCAATGACCGCATGCAGCCCGGGCATATCTCCCTGCCCAATGGCTTTGGGCTGGATAACAGCGACGGGAACCGGGTCGGCGTCGCGCCCAATGAGCTCACCAGCCTGGATGACCGCGACCGATTTGCCGGCACTCCCTGGCACAAGATTGTGCCAGCCAGCGTCGAGGCCGTCGCTTAGCCCTAACCGCCTCACGAGGTTCCCCGCCAGCGTAGAGGTCGTCGCCTGGCTCTCCTCCCGGGCGGCCCGATTCCGGGCCGCCCACCCTGAAACCCCCTTTCCGCGTGGCTTTGTCCACGGGCCTTGATGCTGATCATGTTGTTGCAGGCTCGATTCGGGCAACAATGGTCGCCCTGATTACTGCTGAAGCGCACGACAATGATAAGAGTGGTCGGCAGTTCGCGTTTTTTGACCCATAGCCGGAGTCGACGGTGAGCGCGGCAATTGAAAAACTGAGTTTCCAGGATGCGGCCTTCCTGCGGATGGAGTCGCCGCGGCACCCGTTCCATGTGGCGGGACTGATGATCCTGACCGAACCCGAGGATTCCCCCCGGGGTTACTACCGCAAGCTGGCGCGTCACTGCGGCCGGCTGAATGAGCTGTGGCCGATTTTCAACAAGAAGTTGAAGGATCCCGAGAGCCTCAGGAACCCGGCCTGGATTCACGCGGATGACTACGATCCCGCTTACCACGTCTCGCACTACGCACTGCCGGCGCCCGGGCGCATGGATGAGCTGCTGACCCTGGTGTCCCGGGTCCACGAGCGCCTCCTGGACCGCAACCGGCCCCTGTGGGAAATCCATATCATCGAGGGCCTGCCCGGCAGGCGTTTTGCGCTGTACTGCAAGGTGCATCACGCGGTGGTCGACGGCGTCGGCGCACTGCGGATGATCGACACCCTGTTCAGCACCTCGCCGGATGCCGAGATCAACTTTCGCAAGATGAAGCCGAAGGCGGACGCTCACCACAAGCGAATGGGGGTGATGCGTCAGCTCGGTTCGCTGGGCAATGAACTGCGCAAACACTCCGCGGCCTTGCCGCAGATGTCCGAGCTGCTGGCGGGGATGGGTCTCAATCAGTTTTTCGGGCAGCAGGATACGCCTCATCTGCCGTTCACGGCCCCGCGCACAATCTTCAATAACGATATCGACTCACGGCGGGAGATCATCATCGCCGACCTGCCGCTGGGTGCCATGCACGACCTGGCCGGGCGCCTGGGTGCGACCCTGAACGACGTTTTGCTCGCCGTCTGTGGCGGCGCGGTGCGGGAGTACCTGCAGGGGCAGGACGCACTGCCTAAAGAGAGCCTCGAGGCCGGCGTGCCGGTGTCGATGAAGAGCGCCGGCAAGCAGGCGGGTAACCAGGTGGGCTTCATCATCTGCCCCCTGCACACGGAGGAGCGAAAGCCGCTCACCCGGCTGAAGCGCATCATGCGGGTGATGAACAAGGGCAAGGACAATATGCGGCGGCTTTCCAAGACCGCGGCCCAGGATTTCACCAACGTCATGATGATGCCGACCATCATCCTGACGCTCGCCGGCCAGGCCGGCCACGTAAAGCCGGCGCTGAACGTGATCGTCTCCAACGTGCCGGGCTCGAGAAAGCGCCTGTACCTGGAGGGTGCGAAGCTCGAGTCCATATACCCACTGTCCATCGTCAACGACGGCATGGGCATCAATATCACGGTGGTGAGTTACATGAAGCGGCTTTGCGTGGCGGTGACCAGTTGCCCCACGGAGCAGCCCGGCATCGAGGAACTCGGTCGGCTTCTCAAGAAGAGCTACAAGGAACTGGCGGAGGCGGCGGCGTCGGCATGACAGAACATTACGACAGCGTCGAGCGGGCGGCCGACGAGATCATCAAGGCCACCGATGGCAGTATCGTGCTCGGCATGCCCCTGGGCCTGGGCAAACCCAACAGCCTCGCCAATGTGCTCTACCAACGCGCCGTGGATGACCCACGAATCTCACTGACCATCGCAACGGCGCTGTCCCTGGGCAGGCCCAAGGGCGCACCCGGCCTGCAGAAGCGCTTTCTCGACCCCTGGGTGGAGCGGGTCTATGGCGACTACGAGGAACTCGACTACCTGCATGCCTCACACGCGGGCAAGCTCCCCGACAATATCCAGCTGATCGAATTCTACGTGCAGCCGGCGGCGGAGCTGGGCAATCCCTACGCGCAGCAGAACTACATCAGCTCCAACTACACCCATATCGCCCGGGACATGTTCAACCGCGGCATCAACGTGCTGGCCCAGGCCGTTTCCATACGCGGGGAGGGCGAGGACGCCAGCTACAGCCTGAGCTGCAATCCCGAGATGACGCTGGATATGCAGCCCGGCATTGCCGAGCGCAAGGCCCGGGGCGAGACCCTCATTACTGTCGCACAGGTGAATCCCGCCCTGCCGTTTATGACGCACAAGGCGGAAGTCTCAGGCGACAGCTTTGACATGGTCATCAACGACCCCGCCACCCACCGCACGCTAATCAGCACGCCGAACCTGCCGGTGGCGATGACGGAGCACTTCATCGGCCTTGCCGCCAGCGGCCTGGTGCCCGACGGCGGCACCCTGCAGATCGGCATCGGCGCCCTGGGCGACGCGGTAGCCGGCGCCCTGATGCTGCGCCACAAGGACAATGCGACCTGGCGCAAGCTGATGGAAGAGAGCCAGCTCACCTCGACCTACTACGACGCATACGACGAAGGTGGGCAGGGTACGTTTGAAAAAGGCCTGTACGGCTGCAGCGAGATGTTCACCTACGGGCTGTTCCGCCTGATCGAGGAGGGCATCATCAAGCGCGAAGTCCAGGGTACCGATGGCCCGGTGCACATGCACGCGGGATTCTTCCTCGGCCCCCAGGCGTTCTACCAGGGCCTGCGGGAGCTGCCGCCGGAGCAGCTCGAGAAGATCGAGATGACCAACATCAGCTTCGTCAACGCGCTTTACGGCGACGAGGCGCTGAAGCGCAGCCAGCGGCTCGGCGGTCGCTTCATCAACACCGCCTTCACCGTCAGCCTGCTGGGCGCGGCGGTGGCTGACCGCCTGGAAGATGGTCGCATTCTTTCCGGGGTAGGTGGCCAGTACAACTTTGTTGCCCAGGCCCACGAGCTGGAAGGCGCGCGCTCGGTGCTGCTGGTGCGCGCCACCCGCAGCAAGGGCGGCGAGGTGTCCTCCAATATTGTCTGGAACTACGGTCACACCACCATTCCGCAGCACCTGCGGGATATCGTGGTGACCGAGTACGGGGTCGCGGACCTGCGTGGCAAGACGGATGCGGAAGTCATATCCGCCATGCTCAGCATCACCGACTCACGTTTCCAGGAAGACCTGGTGGAGAAAGCGAAGTCCGCGGGCAAATTGCCGCGGGATTACACGCTGCCGAGGGCGTTTACCCACAACACGCCGGAGCGGCTGCAGGCGATCTACGAGAAATACCGCCCGCAGGGCCAGTTCCCCGAATACCCGCTGGGCAGCGACTTCACCTACGTGGAGGAAATGCTGCTGCGCGCCATGGTCTGGCTGAAGGCCCATATCAAGCCTGCCGCGCTGCTGGACATGGCCAAAACCGGACCTGTGAACGAGAAAACACACGAACATTTCGCACCACACCTGGAGCGTATGGGGCTGCAGGACCCGTCTACACTCAAAGAAATACTGTTTCAGCAGCTCCTGCTGAAAGCGCTGGAGGCTACCAGTGAATAAAAGGAAGGGAGTACCCACAATGCACAAGAAAACCGCCATCGCAGCCATGACAGCCGCCGTGCTGGGCTGCGGCCCGCTGACATCCCACGCTGTGAAATTCAACGTGGGTGAAGTCGACGCCTCGTTTATCTCCAATGTATCCCTGGGGGTCAGCTGGCGGATGGAAGACCCCGAGAAGGACTTTCTCAGCCCCGGCAATACCAACGGTGAGGGCAGGGCCTCCTCCAGTACCGCAGATGACGGCAACCTGAACTACGACGATGGCGATCCCTACTCCATGCAGGTGCGCGGCCTGCATGACCTGGAACTCACTTACGGTGAATTCGGCTTCTTCGGCCGGGTCAAGTGGTGGTACGACTACGTTCTGGATGAGGAAGATGTTGATCACGGCCACGTGCCCAACGACTACGAGCCGGACCAGGAACTCGAGACCGGCGACTTCCAGGACCTTGCCCAGAGCAATGGCTTTGAAGCGCTGGATTACTACCTGTTCTGGAATACCCAGTTCGGTGAGGTGCCGGTGGAATTTCGCGCCGGCAACCTGGTACTGAGCTGGGGTGAAAACACGTTTATCCAGAACGGTATCAACGTCATCAACCCCTTCGACGTCACCGCCCTGCGGCGGCCGGGCTCGGAGATTCGCGAGGCGCTGCTGCCCACCGGCCTGGTCTACACCAACGTGGGCCTGACGCCTGACCTCTCGGTGGAGTTGTTCTACCAGTACGAGTGGGATCCCACCATCGTCGACGAGTGCGGAACCTACTGGAACGCCGGCGACGTGTTTGGCGGCGGCTGTAACAAGCTCACGGTGACGACTGCCACGTCTGACCGGGAGCAGGTCCAGACCGGCAACTTCATTCCGCGGGCCGAAGACGACAACCCCGGCGATGACGGCCAGTGGGGTATCAACCTGCGCTACTTCGTCGAGGCCCTGAACGGCACCGAGTTCGGTATCTACTACATCAATACCCACAGCCGTACGCCGATATTCAGTGGCGTCAATCCCACCGAGAACTTCGGGGCACCCTTTATCTTCGGCGCCAATCCGGCGTACTTCTTCGAGTACCCCGAGGACATCGAGACCTACGCCGTGAGCTTTGCCACCAATGTCGGCTTCTGGGCCCTGTCCGGTGAGGTCAGCCATCGCCCTGACTTCCCGCTGCAGATCAACACCACGGATATCGCCCAGGCGCTGGCGCTGGGTAGCTTCAACGAGTGGTCCCGGGTTGCTGACCGCGTGCTGGACGCCGGCCCCGGCGGCATCGTGCACGGCTATGACGACGTCAAGTACACCCAGGCCCAGTTCACCCTGATCCGCTTCTTCGAACAGGTCTGGGGCGCCGACCGCCTCAGCTTTGCCAGCGAAGTGGGCGCGGTGTGGCTGGACGATATGGACGACGATATCAACTACGGCCGCTCCCCGATCTGGGGCGTGGGCAGCTTCACGCCGTTCCAGAGTGAACGCTTCAATGTGCCTGTGAGCTGTGACTCGCACCCGGCGCTGGCGGGCTTCGGTATTGCGCCCAACAGCCAGCCGCAGAATTGCACCAATGACGGCTTCACCGACGATTTCTCATGGGGCTACCGGGTGCGGGCGAGTCTCGAGTTCAACAGTGCGATCGGGGGTATCAACCTCGTACCAAATGTTGCCTGGTCCCATGACGTGAAGGGGTATTCGCCGGCGCCAAACTTCGTGGAAGACCGCATGGCGCTCAGCCTAGGGCTCAGGGGTGACTACCTGAACACCTACCGCGGCGAGTTGTCCTACACTACTTTCTTCGGCGCCGACTACAATGAACTGGAAGATCGCGACTTCCTGTCCCTGAGTTTCTCTGTCGCCTTCTGAGCCCGATCAAGGAGCAACATAATATGTACCCCGCAATGTACAAGACCCTTACTGCCGTTGTGTTGGCGGCAGTCACCGGCCTGGCGCAGGCCAAAATCAGCCCCGAGGAAGCGGCGCGGCTTGGCGGCCCGGAGCTGACCCCCGTCGGCGCAGAGCGCGCCGGCAATGCCGATGGCAGTATCCCCGAATGGACCGGGGGCATTCTCGAGCCGCCTGCCGGCTATGTCGAAGGTGGACGGCTGGTCGACCCCTTTGCCGATGACAAAATTCTCTATACGATCACGGCCGCCAACCACGAGCAGTACAAGGATCTGCTCTCTCCGGGCCAGGTTGCCCTGCTCAAGCGCTACCCGGACACGTTCCGCATGGACGTTTACCAATCCCGCCGCAGCGCGGGCTATCCGGAAGCGGAGGCCGAACTGATCCGGCAGGGCGCGATCAACGGTGACATGGTGCCTGGCGGCAACGGCCTGGTGAACTTCAACGGCAATATCCTGTTCCCGATTCCCTCGGAAGGCCTGCACGTCATCTGGAACCACATCACCCGCTACCGGGTGCCCATGGCGTTCCAGCGCCGCTACACCCAGATACCGGTACAGACCAACGGCAACTTCGCCCCGGTGCTGTTCGAGGAAGAGGCGCTGTTTGCCAACCGGGTGGAGAACAACCCCTATCCGAATCGCCTGTTCGTGTTCCTGCAGCGGATCCTGGCGCCGGCCCGGCTCGAGGGCGACGTGCTGCTGGTCCACGAAAACATCGACCAGGTGGCAGAGCCGCGTTCAGCCTGGCTTTACAACGCCGGCCAGCGTCGGGTGCGTCGCGCGCCCAATATCGCCTATGACGGTCCCGGTACCGCGGCGGACGGCCTGCGTACGGCCGATGACCTTGACCTGTTCAACGGTGCCCCGGATCGCTACAACTGGGAGCTCAAGGGCAAGCAGGAGATGATCATCCCCTACAACAGCTACAAGCTGCGCAACGGCGATGTGACGTACAAGGACATCATCGACCCGGGACACATGAACCCGGATTTCACCCGCTATGAGAAGCACCGGGTCTGGGTGGTGGAGTCTACCCTCAAGGAAGGCGCGCGCCATATCTACGCCCGCCGCACGTTCTACGTGGACGAGGACACCTGGCAGATCGCCATCATCGACCACTACGACGGCCGCGGTGAACTGTGGAAAGTGAAAGAGGGCCACCCGGTGAATCACTACCAGGTGAAAGTTCCCTGGCTGGCGGCTGAAAGCCTGCACGACCTGATTTCCGGTCGCTATCTCGTGATTGGTCTCGACAACGAAGAGAAGGGCTACAAGTACGACTTCGACTTCAAGACCGACTTCAAGAACTTCACGCCGCAGGCCCTGCGGCGGGCCGGACGCCGATAGGTGCGAGCCCTGGCATTGCTGTTCGGCCTCTGCGCGTCCCTCGCGCAGGCGGCCGACTTCGCCCTGCAGCCGGCCCTGCCGGTTGCGGATCCCGCAACTGAGCAGCTACTTGATATTGCCCGCGCCGGTGACCGGCTGGTCATCGTCGGCGAGCGCGGACTGATCATCTACTCGGATGACAGCGGCCGCAGCTGGCAGCAGGCCAAAGTCCCCGTCAGCGAAACCCTGACCTCGCTCAGCTTCCCGACGGCCGACCACGGCTGGGCCGTGGGGCACGGCGGTGTGATCCTGCACAGTGGTGACGGCGGCGAAACCTGGCAGCAGCAGTTCGACGGCAACGATGCCAACCGCCAGAAGCTGGACTTCGTGACCGACCGGGCCATGGCGCTGGAAGCCCAGCTCCAGGAAATGGAATCCGAGCCAGACGAGGACCTCGAGTGGGCGCTGGAGGAGGCCCAGTACGCGGTCGAAGACGCGGAGCTGGCGATTGAGACCGGGCCTGCGGACCCGTTCCTCGACGTCTGGTTTGCCGACGCCAGCAACGGCTGGGCCGTCGGTGCCTACGGCATGATCTACCGCACCGACAACGGCGGCCTGCAGTGGCGCATCGCCGCCGGCGGCATCGAGAACGTCGAGGGCTATCACTACTACAGCTTGTCGTCGGCGGGTGAGGATGTGCTCTACCTGTCCGGCGAGGCGGGCATCCTGTACCGCTCAGATGATGGCGGCAACAACTGGAAACGGCTGGGCCTCGACTACGAAGGCAGCCTGTTCGGTGTGCTGGCACTTGACGGTGACCGCGTCGTGACCTTCGGCCTGCGCGGCAACATTTTCCTCAGCGATGATCGCGGTGAGAGCTGGCGGTCGGTCGCTGTGGAAGACGGCGGTGGCCTGAGTTTCTATGGCGGTCAGCGACTCACCAGCGGCACGGTGGTGCTGGTAGGCGCCGGCGGCGTCATGGCCAGCAGCGTCGATGGCGATGGTTTTACCGCGGACGTGCACAGCGCACGCAATACATTTTCTTCCGCCCTGGACCTGGATGAAGATCTTCTCCTGGTGGGCATGGGAGGCCTGGTGAAAATTGCCCACGCGAAGGGAGGCAACCGATGAACCAGGTCGATCGAATTGAAAAAGGTTTCCACGAGTCGCTGGGCGACCTGCTGATCAACACGCGCGTCATCCTGCTGCTGGGTTTCCTGGCGCTTACCGCGTTCTTTGGCTATCAGCTTACCCATCTCAAGCCCGATGCCAGCTTCGAGAAGATGATACCCATCTCTCACTCCTACATCGTCAATTTCCTGGAGAACCGCGCGGACCTCTCGGGCCTCGGCAACTCCGTTCGCATCACCGTGGAGACCACCGAGGGGGACATCTTTACCGCGGAGTTCCAGGAGCTGCTGCGCCAGATCAACGACGAGGTGTTCTACATCCGCGGCGTCGACCGGGCGGGACTGCAGAGCCTGTGGACACCGAATGTGCGCTGGCGGGAAGTCACGGAAGAGGGCTTCGTCGGCGGCGCAGTCATACCGGATGATTACGACGGCAGCC
The DNA here is from genome assembly GCA_965601975.1 of Halieaceae bacterium. Classification (GTDB taxonomy): domain Bacteria; phylum Pseudomonadota; class Gammaproteobacteria; order Pseudomonadales; family Halieaceae; genus JANQIO01. The sequence continues at coordinate 4,237,373 of OZ271856.1, read as the reverse complement.
CGCGCACCCTGCGCAAGCTGCGCGCCAACACCCTCAAGTCGGGCACGGTCGGGCGCCTGGTGGCCAACAACTTCCAGTCGGCGACCATCCAGGCGCCGCTGATCGAGACCGACCCGGAGACCGGTGAGCGGCTCGACTACCGCATGCTTTCCCAGGACCTGGAAAAGATGGTGCGGGACAAGTACCAGACCGACACCATCAAGATCCATATCACCGGTTTCGCCAAGCTGGTGGGCGACCTGATCGACGGTGCGGTGCTGGTGGGTGCGTTCTTCGGTATCGCGTTCCTGATTACCGCCGTCATGCTGTACGCCTACTGCCGCTGCCAGTGGTGTACGATCGGGCCACTGGTCTGTTCGACCATCGCGGTGGTGTGGCAGCTCGGCCTGCTGCATACCATGGGGTTGGGCATCGACCCCTACAGCATGCTGGTGCCGTTCCTGGTATTCGCGGTGGGGATCAGCCACTCGGTGCAGATCATCAACCGCTTTTCCCAGTATTGCTACGAGGGCCTGGATGACGAGTCCGCGGCGCGGGCCGCCTTCGTGCGCCTGTGCAAGCCCGGATTCGTGGCGCTGCTGTCTGACGGCGTGGGCTTCTTCACGCTGCGGGTGATCGATATCCCGGTGATCAAGGAACTGGCGCTGGTGGCCAGTACCGGCGTTGCGATTCTTATCCTCACCAACCTGGTGCTGCTGCCGATCTTCCTGTCCTACACCGGGATCAGCAACCGCTGCCGCGGCTTCCGCAAAGTGAAGGCGCACAGCGAGTACAAGCACTGGCGGATGCTGTCCGGCATGGCCGAGAAGAAGGCGGCGACGATCGTTATCGGTATCAGCGTACTACTGTTCATCGGCGGCTTCGCCCTCGGCCAGCAGCAGAAGATCGGTGACCTCGACCCGGGTGCCCCGGAGCTGCGGCCCGACTCGCGCTACAACAAGGACAATGCCTTCCTGACGCAGAACTACTCCACCAGCACGGATGTGTTCGTGGTAATGGTGCGCACCGAGGCCCAGCAGTGCGGCACCTATGAAACGGTCTCCGCCATCGACTACTTCCAGGGCATGATGGGTACGGTGCCGGGTGTCCAGTCGATCGTGTCACTGGTGGATGTTTCCAAGCTGGTGATTATGGGTATGAACGAGGGCAGCCCGAAGTGGCATGCCATCAGCCGCAACCAGTTCATCCTCAACAACTCCCTGAGCCGCGTCCCCAGCAACTTGCTCAACACCGACTGCTCGATGGTGCCGGTGATCCTGTTCCTGGAGGACCACAAGGCGGACACGCTGACCAACGTGGTCAACGCGGTGGAGGCCTTCGCGGCGGAGAACAACACGGAGAAAATCCGCTTCATGCTGGCGGCGGGCAATGCCGGCATCGAGGCGGCGACCAATATCGTAATCAAGCAGGCCCAGTGGGAAATGCTGGCCTGGGTCTACGGTGTGGTCATCCTGCTGTGCCTGGTGACCTTCCGCTCGATCAGCGCCACCGCCTGCATCATCATCCCGCTGATGCTGACTTCGGTGCTGGGGCAGGGCCTCATGGCGCTGCTGGGTATCGGCGTCAAGGTGGCAACCCTGCCGGTCATCGCCCTGGGTGTGGGTATCGGCGTGGACTACGGCATCTATATCTTCTCGTCCCTGGAACGGGCGCTGAAGGAGCACGGCAACCTGCGGGAGTCGTACTTTGAGGCGCTGAAGACCAGCGGCACGGCGGTGGCCTTTACCGGCCTGACCCTCGCCGTGGGTGTCGGTACATGGATCTATTCCCCCATCAAGTTCCAGGGGGATATGGGCCTCATGCTGACCTTCATGTTCTTCTGGAACATGATCGGTGCGCTGTTCTTCCTGCCTGCCCTGGCCTGGTTGTTCAATATCGAGAACAAGTACAGGCCCAACCCGGAAGGCTGATGAAGCGATTGCTGTTTTGCGCCGCCCTGCTGTCAACGGCAGCGGCGGCAACGGCTGACGACCGCGAGCTTGAAGCGGCTGCCATTGCAGGGAAATTTGTCGGGCAGCTTAAACCGCAATTGAAGCAGGCATTGCAGACCGGGTCACCGGCACAGGCAATCCAGGTCTGTGCCGACGTCGCTCCCGCAATTGCCGCTGCGCTCTCCGGGGAAACCGGCTGGTCGGTCAAGCGCGTCAGCCTGAAACCCCGCAACCCGAATGCCACCCCGGACGAGTGGGAGCGCGACCAGCTGCGTCGGTTCGATGAAGCCGTGAAAGCGGGCGCCAGTGTCCAGCCCGTATCCGAAGTGGTCGAAGGCAGACTGCGCTACCTCGCCCCCCAGCGCGTCGCACCCCTTTGCCTGGTCTGTCACGGTGAGGCGGTGGATGCGCAGACCGCTGCCGCCCTTCAGCACTACTACCCGGAAGACACCGCCATCGGCTACCGCCCGGGGGATGTGCGCGGTGCCATCAGCCTGACCAGCCCGCCAGCTGGTAAGCCAACAGCGCAGTATTAAGCGCCAGGCTTAGCCAGGGCACCCAGGTCCACACCCGGAAACCCACCACCGGGCCCGCGCGCCGTTGCACCCTGATCAGCGACAGGTTCACCAGCATGAAGATGACCAGCATGATAGCGCTGGTGATTCGCGCCAGGGTGGCCACCGGCAGGAACACGGCCAGGCTGGCGATCGCAATGACCACGAGCCAGGTACTCAGAAGCGGCGTCCGCGTCCTCGGGTGCACGCTGCCAAACAGCCTGGGCAACAGGCGCCGCCTGGCCAGGCCATAGAGGAGGCGGCTGCCGGTAATGATCTGGGTCAGGGCGCCGTTGCTCACTGCGATTACGCCGATCATGCCGAGTACCCGGGCCGCCGCTTCGTGGTTGCCGATCATCAGCGCCAGCGGGGAGCTGCTGTCCGCCAGCCCTTGCAGGTCTACATGGCGAACGGCAGCGATCGACACCATCATGTAGAGCAGGCTTGAGAGACCGATGGCCAGCAGTACGGCCCTCGGGAGTACGCGCCTGGGTTCGACGACTTCTTCGGCCAGGTTCACCATGTCCTCGAAGCCTATGTAGGCATAGAACGCGAGAAACGCGCCCAGCATGACCGGTCCCGGTGCAAGGTCCAGGGACAGGCTGCGTGGTTCGCCGTTGCCCGTCAGCCCTGCTACCAGCAACAGCCCACTGACTTCCAGCAGCGTTATTGCCGAAATCACCCAGGCGGACTCACGGATGCCCACCGATGTGACCAGCCCCATGACCAGGCACAGGCCGATAATGGCTACGGTGTCGGGCAGTGCGATATACAGGTTGAGGTAGCCCACGAAACCGCGGGAGATGGCGGCGGCGGAGATGATGCCGGTCGCCAGGATCAGGGCGCCGGTCAACAGGGACAGGCCCGGGCGGCCGAAGGCGCGATCGACATAGAGCGCCGCCCCGGCCGCCCGGGGGAACCGCCCGCAGAGATCGGCGTAACAGGCCCCGGTGAGTCCCGCGATCACCCCGGCCAGCAGGAAAGCCCAGGGCAGGTCCTCGCCGCTGACCCTCGCGACTTCGCCGACCAGCACGTAGATACCCGCGCCGACAATCGTGCCCAGCCCGTAGAACGTGACCAGCGCGAGGCCCAGGCTGCGTTTCAGCCTGGCGCTAGGATGCATGGTCCAGCAGGATACCGGTCGCGAGAATAAACACGCTCATACCCAGCAGTATGAGCGTGGTCCGGCGTGGCACGGTGATGCCATCGGTCTGGACAGCCGTGCTCTTGCCCGAGACTGTCGCCACCAGCAGCGCCGTGCCCAGCGCCGCGAAAAACCCGATCGGGTTCCACCACAGCCAGCTGACCTGGGGCAGTAACGACCAGGTCAGCAGGTTGGCAGCGAGCCCCAATACAAACCCGGTGTTCGCCGCTGCTGCGCCCGCGCCGGGAAGGAATACCGCCGTGACGAACAAGGCCAGCAGCGGGCCGTTGGCCATGGAGCCGACCTTGTTGATGGCCTCCAGCACCGTGGGTGCGATGCGCTCGACCTGGTAGGAAAACACCACCGCGAACAGGCCCCAGAACAGCGTTGCCAGTTTTGAAGCGATAAACAGCTGCGATTCGCCGGGTTTGCGGAACCTGGCGAGGAAATCCTCCACGCTGCTTGCCGACAGGCTGTTCAGTGCGGAGTCGATGGATGACATGGCCGCGGCGAACAGGCCGACGATGGCGAGCCCCGCGAGGCCCGGTGCAAACTCGCGCGCGACGTAGGCGGGAAATACCAGGTTGTAGTTGGGGTCGCCCGCGGCGGTCAGCGGAAGGTCGCCGATAAAGTCTGCGTGTTGAATGGCATAGGCCGCGAGGCCCATGCCCACGAAACAGTAGGCCAGCACCAGCGGGAAACGCAGCAGGCCGTTGAGCACCAGGATATGCCGCGTTTCGGCCTCGCCTTTGGCTGCGAGCAGCCGCTGGGCCTGGCTCTGGTCACAGCCGTAGTAGGCGGTGTAGAGAAACAGGCCGCCAAACAGCATGGGCCAGAACCCGTAATTGTTGCCGGCCAGTCCCCAGTCGTTGACGAGCGTGTCGCTGCGCGCGGCCAGCGTGTGGAACTCTGCCGCCAGCGGCCCCGCCAGGCTGTAAAGGGTAAACAGCACCGCCGCGGTCAGCAGCAGCATTTGCACCACGTCCGAGATTACCACCGCGCGCATGCCGCCAAGGGCATCGTAGGCGATGGTAATACCCATCAGGATCAGCACCGCCAGGGTGTAGCTGGTGCCGGTCACCAGGCTGATCACCGAGGCGACCCCATAGACCGTCACCCCGGTGGCGACGCCGCGGAAAAACAGGAAGCAGGCACTGGCCAGCAGGCGGCTCGATAGCCCGAGGCGCTGTTCGAGGAACGCGTAGATGGAGATGACGCCCGCCCTGCGGATAGGAATAAACAGCACGCACAGGGCCAGCATGGCCAGGGGCACCGCCAATTCGTATTGAAGCCAGAGCAGTCCCCCGCCGATAACAAAACCGACGAAGGCAGGAGCGCCCAGCAGGCTGTTGGTGGAGCACTGGGTGGCGATGATGGATGTGGCCAGCGCCCAGTCGGGCAGCCGGTTGGCACCCAGGTAGTAGTCCTTGCGGTCCCGTTGGCTCAGGCCCAGGTAGACCGCCAGCAACAGCATGGCGGCCAGGTAGCCGGCGATGACCAGCCAGTCGAGCCAGTTCAACGTTTGCCTGCCAACATGTGAGCTCCTTGTGCACTTTCGTCAGTCAGCATACTGCGGTGTGCAGACCGAGGAAAACTGTTATTAGAAACAAGGGTTTATAGGCGATATTTAGGGTGCAATTTAGATGGAAGTTCCATACACTGCCTTCAGAACTAGGGGATTTGCCTGCAGCTTTGCGGGCATGGATAACAATAGGCAATGTACCGGGCTTCACAATAACGGGATGTATCTCGAGCATTTCGGTCTGGACAAACCTCCTTTCCGCATCACGCCGGACACCAACGTATTCTTTGAAGGTAGCGACCGCGGCGCCACGCTGCATGCCCTGTGCTATGCCATCATGCAGGGTGAAGGCATCACCAAGGTGGTCGGCGAAGTGGGCAGCGGCAAGACCATGCTCTGCCGTATGCTGCCGATGACGCTGGGCGATGCCGTCGACTGGGTCTACCTGGCGCACCCGAGCCTCTCCCCCGCACAGACACTGCACGAAATCTCCCGCGAGCTGGGCCTGGCCGTGCCCGCGCGCACGGACAAGCTGATCGTCATGCGCAGGCTCCACGAGCACCTGCTGAGCCGCCACGCCAAGGGGCGCCAGGTGGTGGTGCTGGTGGAAGAAGCGCAGGAAATGCCGCTGGATACCCTGGAAGAGATTCGCCTGCTGTCCAACCTGGAAACTGACGAGCACAAGCTGATCCAGATCGTTCTGTTTGGGCAGCCGGAACTGGATGACAAGCTGGCCGAGCCCCGCATACGCCAACTGCGGGAGCGCATTTCCCACAGCCTGTACCTGCAGCCGATGCGGCTGGACGACGTGCACGCCTACCTGAACTTCCGTATGCGCAGCTGTGGCTACCACGGCCCCGACCTGTTTTCCCGGCAGATCGCCCGCGTGATCGAGAAGTACTCACACGGCCTGGCCCGGCGCATCAACATCATGGCCGACAAGTCATTGCTGCGGGCCTACACCAGCGACCGGCACACCATCAGCAAGCAGGACGTGCGGCTCGCCGCCAGCGACAGCCAGTACAAGCCGGCGCGCTGGCGCTGGTTGCCCTGGCCGTCGCTGGCATTGCTGGTGCTGTTGGCGGGTTGGCTGACGGTTTCAGGCCCGGTCCCTGCGGACGGGCAGTTGGAAGTCAAGCGGATAACGGAGCACACACAATGAACAGGATGTTGATGGCTGTGCTGCTGGCACTGGCCCTGGCGGCCTGCGACAGCCTGCGCGAAAAGCCGGCGCTCTCCAGCGGGCATATCCAGCCGCCGGAAGCCGAGGCCAAAGCCGAGCGGACCGGGATTCCGCCGCCCATCAAGGTGGCCCCCACGTTGCCGGAGCCGGCCCCGATGGAGCGCGAGACTACCCACACGGTGGTGGTGTACGACGTGCCGGCCAGCGAACTGTTGTTCTCACTGGCGCGGGATTCCGACCTGAACCTGGATATCGAACCCGGCATCGACGCCCGGGTCACACTCAATGCCGTCGACCAGCCCCTGCAGCCACTGCTGGATCGGATCGCAGAATCCGCAGACCTGCGCTACGAGGTGCAGGACAATGTGCTGCGGGTGCGCAAGGATACTCCTTACCTCAAGAGCTACCGCCTGGACTCGCTCAATATGGCGCGGCGCAGCACCTCCAATGTCGCGGTGGCTACCCAGATCCAGTCCACCGGCACCGGCAACGTCGGTGAGACCGGCGGCGACAGCGGCGGTGTCGGCAACAGCTCGGATACGCTGCTGCAGATCCAGTCGGACTACGATCTCTGGGGCAGTCTCTACGCCAATATCGAAGCCATACTCGCCGACGAGCAGGATCCCGACGCTGCGGGCCGGGCTGACGGGCAGCTCAACCCCAATATCATCATGAACCGCGAGAGCGGCGTACTGGCCGTGCGCGCTACCCGCCGCCAGCACAAGATGATCCAGCGCTTTGTGGATTCGGTCGAATCGAGTATCGGAAAACAGGTGCTGATCGAGGCGACCATCGCCGAGGTGCGACTGAGTGACAGCTACCAGGCGGGCATCGACTGGTCGGTCATCCAGGAGGAGGGCACCAGCGGCGTCAATATCAACCAGTCCATTGTCGGCGAGACGCTGCAGTCGCCGCCGAGCTTTGTCTTCAATGTCACCGACTTCGACGGCGGCGATGTCCTGTCGGCGACGCTGCGCGCATTGGAAACGTTTGGTGATGTAAGCGTGATGTCCAGCCCCAAGGTCATGGCGATGAACAACCAGACTGCGGTGCTGAAGGTGGTCGATAACCTGGTTTACTTCCTGCTCGAGGTAAACATCGACAATACTTCCAACGCCGTGGGCGAGGGGCGCCTGACCACCTTTGAAACCGAGGTCTACACGGTGCCGGTGGGCTTCGTGATGACCGTTACGCCGTTTGTCGATGACGAAAATGAAGTCATCCTCAACGTCAGGCCGACCATTTCCCGGGTCATCGATTTTGTCCAGGATCCCAACCCGGCCCTGGCCCAGGAGGATGTGGTCAGCGAGGTGCCGGTGATTCGCGTGCGCGAAGTGGAATCAGTGCTCAAAGTCGCCAGCGGCAATATCGCCGTGATCGGCGGACTCATGCAGGACGAGATCCAGCGCAACTCATCCCAGGTGCCCATACTGGGGTCGCTGCCCGTAGTGGGCCCCGCCTTCCGCTATGACGAAGACAAGACCGAGAAGACGGAGCTGGTGATCTTCATCCAGCCGCGGGTTACCACGGACGCCAGCCTGTACGGAGACCTCAGCGACTACCGGCGCTACCTGCCGGAAGCGCCGGAGCGGTAAATCCGCCATGAGCCTGCTGCTCGAAGCCCTCAAAAAGGCGGCACTGGAGAAGCGCAGCCGCACCGCCGACGGTGAGCCGGAAGCTGCGCCCGCCGATAGCAGGGGCGCCGCACCCGCAGCGGAGTCCGCTGAGCGAGGGACGCGCAGGGCCATGGGTAGTGCCACCGCGGCCTACCTGGCCCGCCAGGAGGCAAAGGCGGCGCGTCACCATGACGTGGAGGACGACACCCCGCCAACAGCACAGGCTGCTCCCGAACCTGCCCCGGAGCCGGCGCCCGAACACCTCGACGAGCATGCGCACGCAGAGGACCTTGATCTCGATCTTCATCTGTCACACGAGGATGAATCCCACGAAGGGGACGCCCTGGAAGTGGAGTCGGTAACTGCCGAAACCGAACCCGAGCCGGAGCCCGAACCCGAACCCGAACCAGAACCCGAGCCGGAACCCGAACCCGAGCCAGAACCCGAGCCAGAACCCGAGCCAGAACCCGAACCCGAACCGGAGCCCGAACCGGAGCCCGAACCGGAGCCCGCAATCAGCGCGGTGGCACCCGAGCCCGAGCCCGTGGAGTTTTCCGTGTCTTCGGCGGCCGAGGAGGCGCCCGAGCTTCAGCTCGAGGAAGCGCCGCATGAAAGCGCCGGGATCGAGGGCAAGGAGGCGCAGCGAAGTGCCTTGAAGAGGCTGGTGGAGCGCAGTCGAAAGGTAGACCGCGACAGCCACCGCCGCGGCGCTCTTATGTATGCCGGCCTGATCATTACCTCCCTCGGCGCCATCGGCTTTTATTACTACGTGCTGTCCAAGGAGCAGGGTGGATTGACGCCGGAGGCGGCACCGGCACCCCAGGTCATCGCGTCGCCTTCACTGGTCTCGGGACCCGAGGCCAGTGTGCTGCCGGCGGTGGCGGACGAGCCCGCCGAGCCGGAGCCGCCTGTCGCGGAAGCGGTGACGGCGGTTCCCGAGGAAACCCGGCAGCCCGCGGGTATCGCCGAGCCGGAGGCCGTGGTGGTTGCCCCGGAGCCGGCGCCCGTGGCCCGAGCAACGCCGGCGGCCCGTGAAGCGGCCAGTGAGAGTTCCAGCCGGTTGATCATCGAGCGGCGCGAAACACCGCGGCCCGTCATCCGCACCGTCAACGAGGCCTACCGGGCCTACCAGGCCGGGGACATCGAGACCGCTGACCGGCTTTACCGGGAAGCGCTCCAGCAGTCTCCGCGCCAGCGCGATGCGCTGTTGGGTTCCGCCGCCATAGCCGTCCAGCAGGGCCGTTGGCAGGACGCCCTGCGCTTCTACCAGCGCAGGCTTGCGGACGACTCGCGCGACCAGTTTGCCCGGGCCGGCCTGCTGGCGCTGGCTGGGCAGGGCGCGACCGGCCCCGAGCTGCGCAGCGAGGTCAAACTGCTGCTGGAAGACCACCCCCGCGAGGCACACCTGCATTTCCTGCTGGGCTCGCTGCAGGCCTCGTCGGGTCTGTGGGCGGATGCCCAGAAGTCGTTCTTTGAAGCGCGCACCTGGGATCGTGACAACCCGGACTACGCCTACAACCTCGCGGTCTCCCTGGACTACCTGCGCAAGCCGCGCGAGGCACTGGCCCAGTATAGACAGGCCCTGGCGCTGTCGGTCTACACGCGCCCCGGGTTTGATGTTGACCTGGTGAAGCGCCGGGTTTCCGAACTGGAAGGTAGTGGCGGATGAGCGGCGGCAAGAAGCGCCTCGGCGAGCGCCTGGTTGACAAGGGCCTGATCACCGAAGACCAGGTCGCTATCGCGCTGACCGAGCAGAAGAAAACCGGCAAGCTGCTGGGCCAGGCGCTGGTGGATCTCGGCTTTATTTCCGAGGCGATCATGCGGGATATGCTCGCCGAGATCACCGGTCGAGAGAGTATCGATCTCACGACGATCCTGCCTGATGCGGAAGCCCTGAGCATTCTCGACAAGTCGGCGGCGCAGCGATATACGGTGCTGCCAGTCAGCTTCGACCCCCAGTCCCGGCGCCTGCAGGTTGCCATGTCGGATACTTCCGACGTGATGCTGCTGGACCGCATTCGCGCGGGTGTGCCCTCGGATATCGATGTGCAGCCGCTGCTGGCGACGGAAGCGGAAATCACCCAGGCGCTGGACAATTTCTACGGCTACGAGATGTCCGTGGACGGCATTCTCCGGGAGATCGAAACCGGCGAGGTCGACTACCAGAGTCTCGACGCCGGCCGCACCGAGTACAGCCAGCCCATGGTGCGGCTGGTGGATTCCATTCTCACCGACGCGGTCAAGCGCAACGCCTCCGACATACACTTCGAGCCCGAGTCGAGTTTCCTGCGCCTGCGCTACCGGATCGACGGCGTCATGGAGCAGATCCGCAGCCTGCACATGGATTACTGGGCGCCCATGGTGGTGCGCCTCAAGGTCATGGCCAATCTCAATATCGCCGAGTCGCGTTCGCCGCAGGACGGCCGCATCGGCCTCAAGATCGGCGGCCGCCAGGTCGACTTCCGGGTGTCGGTGCAGCCGACCACCTACGGCGAGAACGTGGTGCTGCGGGTGCTGGACCGCGCGAAAGGCATCGTGCCGCTGGACGATTTCAGGCTTCACGAGGATACGCTGGGGCAGCTGAAACTGCTGATGAGCCGGCCGGAGGGCATCATCCTGGTGACCGGCCCCACCGGCAGCGGCAAGACCACAACGCTGTATTCGATGTTGGCGTTCCGCCGCTCCATCGAGGTCAACATCATGACCCTGGAAGACCCGGTGGAATATCCCATGGACCTGATCCGCCAGACCTCGATCGGCGATGCCTCCAAGATGGATTTCGCCAGCGGCATCCGCTCGCTGATGCGGCAGGACCCGGACATCATCCTGGTGGGGGAGGTGCGTGATTCCGAAACAGCCGAGATGGCGTTCCGCGCCGCCATGACGGGTCACCAGGTGTTCAGCACGCTGCACACCAACTCTGCTATCGGCGCGATTTCCCGGCTCAAGGATATTGGCGTCAAACCGGAAATCATGTCCGGCAATATCATCGGTGTGATCGGCCAGCGCCTGGTGCGGACGCTCTGTAACGCCTGCCGCCAGCCGCGGGAGACCGAGGAGTTCGAGCAGGTAATCCTGGGACTGTCAGAACCCGCTACCATCTACGATGCGGTGGGCTGCGATCAGTGCAACCAGCGCGGCTACAGCGGCCGGCGCATCGTGATCGAAGTGCTGTCCATCGACGACGAATTCAATGACCTGATTGCCAACCAGGCCACCCGCGGTCAGTACGAGCAGTACGCGCGCAGCGCCGGTTTTGTCAGTATGGCGGACGACGGTATCCGGCTGATTCTCGAGGGTGTGACCACGGTAGAGGAACTCAGCCGCGTCGTGGACCTGACGGCGAGGTTGAACTGACGTGTCCGACTACCGCTACAAGGCCATGGACGCCTACGGCAAGATCCAGCGGGGCTGGCTGCAGGCCAAGAATGAACGCGACGTGGCGTTCCGCCTGGAAAACCAGGGCCTGGACCTGATTACCTGCCATCGACGAGAGCGTCGCGGTTCGAAGATGTCCCTCAGCGGCGGCAACGTTACCCGGCGCGACCTGATCAATATGGTGTTCCACCTGGAACAGCTGACCCGCTCCGGTGTGCCGCTACTCGAAGGGCTGCAGGACCTGCGCGGCAGCGTGACCCCGGGCTATTTCCGCGATGTTCTGGCGGGCCTGGTCGAGGAGATCGAGGGTGGTAAGAACTTCTCGGCGGCCCTGGCGGAATTTCCCAAGGACTTTGACTCCGTGTTTGTCTCCCTGGTGGCGGTCGGTGAAGAGTCCGGCGAACTGCCCAAGGTGCTCAAGCAGATGGGCGATAACCTGCGCTGGTCTGATGAGCTGGCGGCGAACGCCAAGCGCATCCTGATCTACCCCGCCATCGTGGCGACGGTAATCTTTGGCGTGACCGCGTTCCTGATGATCTACCTGGTGCCCCAGATCATCCCCTTCGTGGAAGAACTGGGCAGTGAAATCCCCGGGCACACGCGGGCGCTGATGGCGGTGTCCAACTTTTTCGTCGATTACTGGGCCGTGATTTTCCTGTTGCCCGCGCTCCTGATCGTGGTGGTGAAGGTTGCGGAGAAAACGCGTCCCGAGCTGCGCTACGTAGTCGACGGCCTCAGGCTGCGCATGCCCCTGTTCGGCCCCATCATGTTCAAGATCAAGCTGGCGCGTCTCGCCACCTACATGGCCCTGCTGTACTCGGCGGGCATTACGGTGCTTCGCTCCCTGGAAATCTGCGAGGGGGTGGTCGACAACTCCTACATGTCAAAAGCGTTGACCGACACCCGCAATTCCATCGCGGAAGGCATGAGTATCAGCGACAGCTTCTCCGCGACCGAGATGTTCCCGCCGCTGGTGGTTCGCATGCTGCGGGTTGGCGAGGGCACCGGCAACATGGACGACGCACTGCTGAACGTCAGCTACTTCTATGACCGCGAGGTCCAGGAAGCGATCGAGGCGATCGAGCCCGCAATCAGCCCGGTGCTGACGGTGACCATGGGCGTGGTGCTGGGCTGGATCATGCTGTCGGTGCTCGGTCCCGTCTGGGACGCGATGGGGAACCTGGGTTAGCGTCATGGAACGGGTCTTCTATTTTTCCGGCTACCGCATGAAGGTTTTCGACTGGGCGGAAGAGGAACTGCTCGGCACCTGCACCTTCGAGCCTGACGATGCCGGATTCGCGGCTTTCGAGGAATTTCTCCAGCAGGCCATACCCCTGCCCGCCCGGATGCTGGTAGACCTGATCGAGGAAGAATTTCACCGGGACCATATCCCGCACGTGAACATCCGCGATCGCAAACAGCTGCTGGACCGCCTGATGGAGCGGCACTTCCGCGACCGGCCCCACGTCTATTCGCGGGTGATCGGTCGCAGCAGCGGCGGTCGGCGCGACGACCAGGTGCTGATCACCGCGCTCACCAGCGTGGATCCCATCAAGCCGTGGCTGGACAGGATCGCGAAGGCTGAGATCTTTCTCGCGGGAATCTGGTCCCTGCCGCTGATCAGCCACAAGCTGCTGCGGCCGCTGCGGGCCAAAGACCGGCACACCCTGGTGATCAGCCGGCAGATACACTCCAGCCTGCGCAACACCTATTTTCGCGGCGGCAAGTTGCTGCTGTCGCGGCAGGTCCGCTTCGACAAAGGGGTGTGGGATGACGACTCCGCGGAGATCGTCGCCGATCACATGGAGCGCGGCGCCCTGGAGATCGACAGCTTTGTGGTCAGCCAGCGCATGCTGGAGCAGGGCGAGCATCTCAACGTCTACTGCCTGCTGCCGGAATCCCAGACCGAAGAGGTGCGCGAGCTGATCGGTGATACCGATGCCCTGAAGTACCAGTTCGTCAGCATCGACAAGCTGCATCGCGCCTTCAAGCTGGACGGTGTAGAGGAACACACTGACAGGGCGGACGCGCTGTTCGCCTATATCTGCAGCAAGGAACCCATCCTGCGTGACCATTACGGCATGCACGAGCAGAAGCAGGCGTTTCACCGCCATTTCGTCGACACCATCATTACCCAGGCAGAAGAGCTGGGCATGCTGCTATTTGTCACCGCTGCGGTATTGCTGGCGCTCAATAGCATGCAGCTGCGCCAGGACATCAACGGCCTGGCCATGGACACCAATCGGCTGCAGGCGCAGTACGAGGGCGCCTTCTCCAACCTCGAAGACCAGCTGGCCAGCGCGGGGACGATTCGCGACAGCGTGCTCGCGGTGGAGGAACTCTTTGGCGAGGCTGACAATGCACCTCACAGCCTGTTCCCCTCCCTGGCCTCGGTGCTGGGCGACCCGGAATTTGCGGCGCTGCAGCTCGATCGCCTCGATTGGCAAAAACATAGCTGGGACCAGGCCCACCAGCTGCTGGACCAGGCGCGCACAGACCTGCGCAGCGCGGAAAACCCCTACCAGCAGAACTATGACGGCTATGAAGAGGACTACCAGGATCACAGCAGTGAGAAAATGCGCAGCGCGATCCTGCACCTGCACGGCAGCATCGACCGCCAGGGTATGAGCTACACCACCAGCGTCGAGCGTATGCGATCCATGGTGCGTCGTCTGCGCGATCTCGATGACATTACCGATGTCCTGCTGCTCAAGTCACCGGTTGACGTGCGGGGCCGCACCCGGTTCTCCGACCAGCTCGGCCGCGAGCCCGGCGGCGCGCCCACGGAAGAGTCAAACAATCGCTTTGAGCTGTTGCTGCTGATTCGGGAGGAGTCCCGTGTTTGAGCTCTTGAAAAGCGTGCAATGGCGCTCACATGTGTCGGGCATGTCAAAGTTTTTCATCACGCTGTCCCTCATGCTGGCGTCGCTCGGATTCAATCTTCATACCCGCACGGAGCTGGGTAACGCCGCCGCGAATAACTGGGTCCAGCGCGACACCCTGGAACAGGCGATCGCCGACCAGACCGTGCTGCGGGAAAACCTGATCAGCTACAACACCTACCTTGACCGGGGGCTGATTGGCGAACCCCGCAGGCTTGCGTGGATAGAAGCATTCCGTGAAGTCGCCGACGCCCTGGCCCTGCCCAACGTCAAGTTCACGCTGGAAGAAAGCCGGGTATTGCAGGAGGGCGAGGACACGCACTGGCAGCCGGGCGTGGCGATGCGGATCACGCCCATGCGCATCGAGATGCAGCTGGCCCACGAGGGTGACTTCTACCGCCTGCTGGATGGCCTCAGCCACAGGGCGCCGGGACTGTTCAGCGTGGACAACTGCAAGCTGGATTGGCAGGCGGATGACATTTACACGCTGAGCCTCACCCGTCTCAGCGGGGCCTGCGACCTGTCCTGGTACACCCTCTTTGATATCACCGAGACCTGGGGAGGCAGCTCGTGAGAACCGTCGCCTGTTTCCTGCTCCTGCTCGGTGTCGCATTCCCTGCGCAGGCGGAGTCCGGCTATCCCTTCGGCAAGATTTTCAGTTCCCCGGAGCAGCGCCGCGCGCTCGACGAATATCGCCGCAGCGGCAAGTCCCAGGCGCTGGAACAGCCTGGCAGTGGCGAGACGGGGAGCGCTGTCCGCGCCACCGACCAGGTGGAGTTTTCCGGCTATGTCGTTCGCTCCGATGGATCCCAGACGGTCTGGATCGACGGCAGCAGCGAGATAGGCGACTTTGGCGGCGCCGCCGGCGCCCGCCACGACAAGGTCAGGGCTGGCTCCGCCGTGTTTTCCGCGCGACAGTCCCGGGCCGCGCTCAAGCCCGGGCAGACCTGGCTGCTGAATGAAGGCAAGGTTCTGGAAAGCTATGAGGCGCCGGCTGCCGAAGAGCCCGCAGTGCAGGCCTTGCAGGGGAGCTCCGCCGGTGAAGGCACGGACTAGCCCACTGGGCAGGCGGGACCGCGGCTTCGCCCTGCTGGCCCTGATCGGGGTGCTGATTGTTGCGCTCACCGTTGCCATCGTCGTGCGCCTGTCGGTCAACGATCTCGTCACGGCCCGGGTGCTCAAGAACAACGACGCGCTGGCACGGGCCGGTGAGGCCCTGCAGGGATTCGCGCTGCAAACCCTGCCGCCCGGCACGCTGCCCTGCCCGGATGTCGACGGTGACGGGATCGGGGATTCCGCGCTCGGTGGCTGCCAGGCCCAGCGCGGCCTGTTGCCGGTGCGGAGCCTCAATATCGACCAGCTCACCGATGCCAGCGGCGCACCGCTGTGGTACGCGGTGGAGCTGGCCTACGTGGGCAATGCGGCGGCGCCGCGCAACCCGTCGCGGGGAACGCTGTTGACCGTGGATGGGCGCGCCTCCGCGGCGGTCATCATCGCACCCGGACCGCCTATTGACGGCCAGGGCAGGTCGCCGCTCAATGTCACGGACTTTCTCGAAGGGGTCAACGCCGATGCCGACCAGGCCAGCTACCAGACCCTGGTCGCGGACAGCGGCAACGACCAGCTTCACGTCATTGAGACCGGCGGCTTCTGGACACACATGGCACGGCGCACCCTGGCTGAGGCGGCCGGACTGCTGGAGGACTACCGTACCAGCTGCGGCGAATACCCCTGGGCGGCGCCGTTCGGCGGGCCCTACAACAGCAGTGCTTCGCAGCAGATCGGGGCACTGCCGCTGACGACGGCGCTGCCTTTCAACTGGGGTGCGGCCTGCCCTTTTGGCACGGCGCCCACGCCGCCGGCCTGGCTGGCAACCCACTGGGACGACCAGTTCCTGTACCGTATGTGCACGGCAGCACAGGGCAGCTGCCTGACCGTCACCGGCGATAGCGCCGGTTCCGGCAGCGCGGTGCTGCTTTCTCCCGGCGTACCGCTCTCAGGCCAGGTTCGCCCTTCCAGTATGCTCAACAACTATTTTGAGGGGGATAATACGGCTGCACCGGACGACACGTTTGCCGGGCTTAATATTATCAATCACACCGCGAGCTACAACGATGTCACGAACCTGCGCTCTCCCTGACAGCGGGCGCCGCCAGGCGGGCTTCAGTCTCGTCGAGATCGCCATCGTGCTGATGATTCTCGGGGCCCTGCTCGGCGGCCTGGTGTTGCCGTTGAGCAGCCAACAGGAGGCCAGCCGGCGCCGGGCGACCGAGAAGATGCTGGAAGAAGTTCGCGATGCACTGGTGGGCTTCGCCGCGTCCACGGGCAGGCTGCCCTGCCCGGCGACCACGACTTCCAACGGGCTGTCGGCGCCCAATACGGCGACCACCTCCTGCACTACCAATCACGGCTTCGTGCCGGTGCGCACCCTGGGCATCGAAGGTCCCACCAATGCCAACAACCTGCTGGTGGACCGCTGGCTGAACCCGGTGCGCTACAGCCTGAGCGACGCGGACGGCGGCGCCTACAGCAACAGTATTCCCCTGAACCTGGCGCCGGACTTCGAAATCTGTCCGGACAGCACCTGTACGACTCCGCTGGCGGATGCCGTGGTGGCTGTAGTTTTCTCCCAGGCCGACGATACCAGCGGGTCGGCGGACCAGAACGAAAACACGGACGGAGACGCGCGTTTCGTCTCGCGAACGATCATCGAAGCGGCGGGCAGCGAATTCGACGACGAACTGCGATGGCTGTCGCCGAATACGCTGGTGTACCAGCTGGTGCGCGCGGGGCAGCTAAATTGAGAGATAGTCGTCAAATTGACAGATCGCAGTGGAGTTTGACGAACGGGATCATCTAATCTGGTAGCTAGTATGTACTAGCTCCTCTGGATATGGGCGGTATCCGGCGAGTGAAGAAGCCGGCGGGCGCTGCCGATAACGTAGTACAGGAGTGGTTAAAGGACACAATCCCAGGTGAGGCATGAGAACATGAAACAACGAACAGGGACACTGAAGCACAGGCAAGCGGGTTTCTCGCTGGTCGAGATTGCCGTGGTGCTGGTCATCATCGGACTGCTGATCGGCGGTATCCTGCAGGGTACCGAGATGATCGACAATTCACGCATTCGTCGCGAGCAGAACAATCTGGAAGCGATCTCCGCGGCCTACGTGGCCTACCAGGATCGCTACCGCTCGCTGCCCGGTGACGACGGCAACACCGCGGCCGTGCAGGCGCGCGGCGGTGACTGGACCGGCGTCAACGGCGGTGACAATGACGGCCAGCTTGAAGTCAACCTGAACCAGACCTTCAACGGCGGCGGCGAAGGCCAGGAATTCTGGCAGCACCTGCGCGCTTCCGGTTACCTTGCAGGCGATCCGACGGCAACCGGTACCAACGCCAGCCCGCGCAATTCCTTTGGCGGGTTGATGGGCGTGACGACCGCTGCCGCTCACAACGGCATGACCGGCCCCAAGGTCTGCCTGAGCCAGGTACCGGGCAAGGCGGCTGCGGCCATGGACCTGTCCATGGATGACGGTGCACCGCGCACCGGCAGCTTCCGCGCCAACGTCGGCACCAGCGGCCAGAACACCAACCCGACCAACGCCAACCCGCCGGCGGCCTACAACGAAGCTGCCGAATACACGGTCTGTCGCCAGATCTGATCGGTTGGGGTTTGAGTGCGCCCGCGCGGGGAGATACTCGCGCGGTGTGTCGCTCAGTCTACATACTGCCGCAGGATGAGAACGTCACCGCGCTGGGTGAACTCGACATGCTGCAGGAAGGACATGCCGAGCAGGATCTGTTCCATCTGCAGCCCCGGTGATACCGCGGCAGCCACGTTGTTCAGTCCAATCTCACCAATACTCACGCTGTCCAGCCGGGTCGAATAGCTGGTTGCCACGCCGTTTGCGGTCTGGGTGAGGAACTCCTGGCCGATGGGCAGTTCCAGGGAATCGGCGAGTTTGCCGGGTATCGCCACTGTGGTGGCGCCGGTGTCCAGCATGAACACCACGTCTTTCCCGTTGATCTTGCCGCTGGTGATGTAGTGGCCCGAGCGATTGCGCTGCAGGACCACTTCCCGGGCGCCGTCCTGGAACGTGGTGTTCACCGCCTGGTTGGGGTTGCGCTGTCGATCCAGCATGCCGTCGAACCAGTACACGGCCAGCGCGCCAAACGCGACCCAGGCCAGCACCAGCATGCCGGTGCCCAGGCGCTTCTGTTCCACTTCCGGGCGCTGCTCTTCCATTGCGTCAGGCTACCGTGGCCAGGGGGTCCAGGTCGAATCTTTCGCGCAGGAAGCGCGCAATGCCATCCTGGTCGTGGTGCCCGATGACCGCGGTCGCGGCTGTTTTGACGGGCGCCTTGGCGTTTTCGGGGGCGTAGGCCTCGTCGGCGCGTTCGAACATGCTGAGGTCGTTGTCGCTGTCACCGAAACAGATGACCTTGGTCGCGCCCAGCTGTTCCCGGAGGATGTCGATCGCGCCACCCTTGCTGGCATCGCTGTGGTGAATGTCGATCCATCGCAGCTGCCTGCCTTCCAGGGCATCGCCGGCGTAGGCCACCAGCCCGGGTTCCGATGCGATCATCGACTCTACCGCCATGATGGAGGCCGGCAGACCCAGTGCGCTGATGTTGGTGATCTCCGCTTCTGCGGGAATCTGGCCGGCGGGCAGTACCTCCACGCCGGACCGTTTCACGAAATCCGCTGCGAGCTTTTCCTCGATCTCATGGCGCAGCGGCGGATGATATATCGCGTGGCGTTTGCCGGGCTCCAGGGTGAAGATGAAGGGCGTCACGTTCTGGGACAGGATCGCTTCGAGCACGTGGTGAATCTCTTCCATGGTCAGGAAGTTGCGCGTCGAATAGTCGTCGTTGAGGGGGTTCCAGATCATGACCCCATTCTTGTACACCTGGGGCAGGTTGAACCCGTGCCCCTCGAGCAGTTCCCGGGCCGAATGCAGCATCCGGCCTGTGGCCACGGTGTAGGCGACCTTGCGATCAGATAGGGCGCGCAGGGTGTCCCGCGTGTAGGGCGAAATCTCACTCTGCTTGTTCAGCAGCGTGCCGTCGAGGTCAAAAACAATCAGTTCCATAAGCTTGATACGACTCCTGTCCGGGCTGCGGATTTTACCCCGAAAAGCCCTGCTAGGGTCCGCCGGCGTAGAGCGGCGGCAGCGCCGCGCCGCGTCCGGGCGCCTGGCGCCCCTGCTGGCGACAGGCTTTCAGTGCTGCCGCCAGCGGCTTGCCATCCCAATCACGGGCAGCCCCGGCATAGAGGCTGCGATCCAGCTCCTCCAGCGCCTGTGCCAGGGGCTCATCGCCAAACCGGGTCGCGATTTCGGCGAGGGTGGGCAGGGTGCTGGTGCCGAGGAAACTGTTTGCCCACTGTTGCAGGGCTCCGCGGGCCGCATTGGCCTGTCCCAGGTCGCAGGCTCGAAGCAGCGCCTTGAAGCGCGAGGCCTCCGTTGCCTGCCAGCCGCTGTCGGCTGTCGGCGCCGGAGCTTTTCGCTGGCGCATCAGCAGCCAGGTTGTGGTTCCCAGCCACCCCAGCAGGGCCGCCACCGTCGTCCAAAGCCAGAGGGAAACACCGGTTTGCACCGCCGTGGGCGCCGCGGCCGCCGGTGCGCTTGCCGGTGCGGTCGCGTTCACCGGCGCCGGAGCAGGCGCCGCGCCGGCGACGCTGATGGTGCGCGCCGGGACCTCGGCATAGCGCAGCTGGTCTGACTGCGTATCCCACCAGGGAATGCGGATAGCGGGAAGCTTGAAGTTCCCCGGCTCCGTGATCAGCAGAGCCGCGCTGCTGGTACCGATCGCCGTGATGCCGTTGTTGCCGGGGCGGTTTTCCGAGCGCGGCTTGTCCGGATAGACCTTGATGCCAGGCACTTCTTCCTGGTCGATCCGGGGAAGCTGGCTGGCATCGACGCCGCGGGCGGTGAGGGTGAGGGTGCGCGTGACAGAGTCACCGACCTCCAGTTCTTCCGGCAGGGTCGACCAGCTCTCCTCCAGGTTGAGCAGGTCAGCGGGAACCCAGGGCGCATCGGGCCAGGAGGCTGGCACCGGTTTGACCCTCACCTTGATAGGCTGGCTGCGGCGGCGTACCGGTTCCCCGCTGCGGATGTTGAACAGGCTGCGCGTCGGCAACAGGCGCCGGGCGTTGAACGTAATCGACGGAATTTCCAGCTCACCGCTCAGCTGCGGGAAGATGGCATGCTTGACCTCGATAACCCGGTAAGTGCGGCCTTCGACGGTGCGCTGGAACGTGGTGGAATCCAGCTCTTCCACCACCGCGTCGTTGATCTCCAGCTTGGACCGGTTGAGGTCATCCAGTTCGATCGCCTGGTAGATGCGGAAGGTGTGTATGAGCTGCGACTGGACATAGACCGCTTCCCGGTCCACCTCCGCTTCGACAAACACGTCCTTCCCGGCGTCGATACCGGCGGGCGCGTCCGTCACCAGCACGGCGATCTCCCGGGTTCGCTGGCCCTCGATATTCAGGGACGGGATCACGAGGCTGCCGCTGCGACGCGGCAGCAGCACGGCGCTCAGCTCCTTGCTGCGTTCGCTCTTGCCATTGATGATTGAAAACTGGCTGGAGGTGCGGGTGTTGGCCACCTCGAAGTCGGTGAGCAGTTTATGCAAGTCGATCTTTTCCAGGTCCTCGCCGCCGGTGGCGCGAAGTTTCAGCACCAGGCTGTCGGCCAGCGTGATGCGACTGCGATCCACGGAAGCCGTCACGGCGGCGTGCGCAGACGCCGCCGCCCACAGAAACAGCACGGCGAGCCTACCAGCGAACTTCATCATTCTCCCTCGTCCTGTCCGGATTCTCTCGCGAGCGCTGGCGTGACTCGTAGCGGAACTTGCGCCGCAGCAGCCCGGAGGGGTCGTCGGGAATGCGGCGCAGCCACTGCTCGTTGGCCATCTCCCGTTCCATCTCGTCCGGGTCCCGCGGCAACGCTGCCTGCTGGGCGTCCTCATTGCCGTCCTGCTCACCGGCCTCGGCCTGGGTTTCCTCCCGCCGCTGCCGGTTCTCCTGGCCGCTGTCCTGGCCGCGATTCTGTTGCCCTTCGCGTTCCTGTTCCTCGGGTGACTGTTCGCCCGAATCGGCGCGCTGGTTTTCCTGGCCGGGCTGCTGCTGTTGCTGCTCCTGCTGTTGTTGGCCGGACTGCTGGGGTGACTGCTGTTGCTGGTCATTCTCACCCTGCTGCGGGTCCTGCTGTTGCTGGCCCTGCTGTGGGTCCTGCTGTTGCTGCTGCAGCAGCTGTTCAAGCAGCGCCTTGTTGAAGGCCGCGTCTTCCATCTCCGGTGCTTTCTCGAGTGCTTCCCCATAGGCGGCGATGGCCGCTTCCAGGTCTCCGGCCCGGGCCAGGCTGTTGCCGCGGTTGTACCAGCTGTCGGCGGAATCCCCCTGGCTGTAGTGCTCCAGGGCGCGCTCGTATTCACCGGCCCTGTAGTTGGCCGCGGCCGCCCAGTCGGGATTCTTGAAGGTCTCGGCCGCCGCCTCCGGCTCGCCGGCCTCCAGCAGTTGCTGCCCGCGCTGGTCCTGGTTGCGAAAATAGTCGCGCCAGTCCTGGGCGTGGACAGGCTCTGCCAGTGGCACCACCAGCAGCAGGCACAACAGCCATCCGCGCCGAAACGCGCCCAGGGCGGCCGGGACCAGCAGCAGGGCGAGCCAGTAGCCCATGTCTTCCCAGGTATCCACGCTTCGACCCACCAGTTGTTCGGAGGCGTCTTCGTCCCACAGGTCGGTGGAGAGAATGCGCAGGATGTCCGCGTCCCCGAGTTCCAGGTCGCTGTAGCTGCCGCCGAAGCGGCTGGTCAGGCGCTGCAGCGGCCCGCGGTCCAGGCTCGCGATGATGATGTTGCCGTCGGCGTCTCGCAGGAACCCGTTGCCGGTGGGGATGGGTCCGCCGTCCTCGGTGCCGACGCCCAGCACCGAGAGTCGGAAGGCAGTTCCCGACAGCGCCCGGGCAATCTCATCGCTGTCTCCCGGGTGGATGCCGTCGGTCAGCAGCAGGATCTGGCCGTTTTCGAGGCCGGAGTCGCGCAGCAGCCGCACGGCGTGTTCCACCGCGAGTCCGGGACGGCTGCCTTTCACCGGCATGATGTCCGGGGTCAGTGCGGGAAGAAGGTTGGCGATCGTGCGCAGGTCGTCCGTCAAGGGACTGACCACGTGGGCGTCGCCCGCGTAGGCAACCAGGCCGGTAGTTCCCTCGGTTTTCTGTTCCAGCAGGTCCAGCAATTTCTGGCGGCTGCGAACAAGGCGCGATGGCGTCATGTCTGCCGTGGCCATGGAGACGCTGAGATCGAACAGCACCACCAGCGCATCTTCTTTCCGCTCCACCGGCTGTGGCAGGCGCTCCCAGCTGGGCCCCGCCAGCGCCAGTACCGCCACCAGCCAGCTCAACAACAGTGCCCACAGCGGCCAGTGGCTGACCTTGCGCTGCTGGCTGTCGCCGAGCAGGTGGGGGAGCAGCTCCTGTGAAATGACGGAGCTCCAGGCCTTGCCGGAACGCATGCGTTTCCAAAGCAGCCAGCCCGCCGGGAGCACCGGCAGCGCCGCCCACAGCCACTCCGGTCGAATCAGGTGGAAGTTGGCGACGATCTCGTTCACGCGCGCAGCCCCCGGGCGAATGCCAGCAACAGGCTCAGGGCGAAGGCGATCCCCAGCGGCAGGTGCAGCAGGCTCTTGCGCGGTCGATAGCTCTGGGCCTCCTGCTCCACCGGTTCCAGGGCGTCGAGCAGTTCATAGATGTTCACCAGCTCGGCGGGGTCGCGGGCCCTGAAGTAGTTGCCGCCGGTCATGCTGGCGATCTGGCGCAGGGAGTGCTCGTCGAGATCCCGTGAGGGATTGACCACCTGCGAACCGAAACTGGAGCCGAACAGGCCGGGCATCACCATCTTGTCCGAGCCGATGCCAATGGTGTGAATCTTGACGCCATTGTCCGCTGCCAGGCGCGCGGCGTCGAAGGGCTGCACTTCACCGGCGTTGTGGGCGCCGTCGGTCAGCAGGATCAGCACCCGGCTGTCCGCGGGTCGCTCCCGTAGTCGCTTGACCGAAAGCCCGATGGCATCGCCGATGGCGGTCTCGCGCCCCGCGAAACCGAGCTGCGCTTCCCACAGGAAACGCTTGACGGTATTCCGGTCGAAGGTCAGCGGCGCCTGCACATAGGCGTTGCTGCCAAACAGGATCAGTCCCAGCCGGTCGCCGTGCCGGCGCTCGATAAAGTCGCCGACCACCTGCTTGACCGCGTCGATGCGGGACACCGTGTTCTGTCCCACCTGCATGTCCTCCACCTGCATGGACCCGGACAGGTCCACGGCCAGCAACAGGTCACGCCCGGAGGTAGGCAGGCTGACCGGCTCCCCCACCCAGGTGGGCCGGGTCAGTGCGATCAGCAGGGCGAGCCAGGCGACACACAACAGCAGCGCCATCAGCAGGCCGCCGCCGGCCCCGGCGCCGCGGCCTTCATCCTGCAGCTCACGCCAGGCCTGGAAAAAGGGGGCACGCAGGGCGGCATCCTCGCTGCCGGCAGCGGGCCAGAAACGCCACACCAGCCAGGGCAGGGGCAGCAGGTAGAGCGCCCAGGGCCACTGCAGCTCTAGCATGGCTTTGTCTCCAGCTGGCTGAGCCAACGCTGGCCCAGGTTGTGGACCGCGTCGATATCCAGCTGTCCCGGCGCGGGGCGGTAGGCATGCTCAGCAAATCCCAGCGCGCGGAATCCCTCCTCTGGTGGCTTGCGCCACTGGCGGTCGAGGAATGCTTCGAAGTCCGAGCCGCTGAGGCGCGCGACCTCGTAGTTGGGAAACTGTCTCAGTGCCGCGCGTTTCAGGACGGCGTTGACCTGCTGCAGGAAGCGGCCGCTATCGCCGTCGCCCTGCCAGGACTGGTAGGCGGTATTGAGCGTGAAGCAGGCTTCCCGGCGCCAGGCATTGTCACGCCGGCGCCGCCACAGCCAGGTTCCCAGCAGCGCAAGCATTGCGAGCAACAGGATTGCACCCAGCCACCAGCCCGGTCCGGGCGGCCAGGCGGAGACCGGCTCCGGCAGGTGGATGTCGCGCAGCTGCGCCAGCGGGTCCGCGGGATTCATCGGCGTCGCTCTCCGGTACCCGCGTAGTAGTCCTGCAGCAGTGTCAGGGGTGAGTCGCCGGTCGAGGCCTCGATCATGGGGATACCCAGCTTGCCGAGAGCCTGCTGCAGCGTGTCGAGCCGCTGCTGGAAGCGCTCGTGGAAGGCCTCGCGCAGGCGCCTGTCGCCGGTATACAGACGCGCCCGCGAGCGGCCGTCGGTAACGGCGTAGGTGCCGGAATCCGGCAGCTCCCGCTCCAGCGGGTCGGAGCAGTGAATCGCGGTGATTTCCAAATGCCGGGCCAGGCGGTTGATGTGTTCCAGCGCATCGTCCTCGAGGGCGCCGCTGAAATCGCTGACCAGGTACAGCGCACTGCCCGGCCGCGCAATGCGCCGCAGTTCCACCAGCATGTCGGCGAATACCAGTGGCCGCTCCCTCGGCGGCAGCGGCAGTGCGGTGTTCATGTCGTGAATGGCGTTGAGGAAGGCGAGCACCGACCGGCGGCTGCGCTTGGGGCGTATCTCGCGGTGATCGGCTTCGGAGAACACCAGCCCGCCGACCCGGTCACCGCGCTGCAGCGAGGCCCAGGCGATCAGGGACGAGAGTCGCGCTGCGAGTACCGATTTGCAGCAGGTCCGGCTGCCAAAGAACATGCCCGAGCGCTGGTCCACGCAGACCAGCACCTGCCGTTCCCGCTCCTCCCGGAACAGTTTGGTGTGAGCGGCCCCGGTGCGGGCCGTAATGCGCCAGTCAATGGTGCGGATATCGTCGCCGGGCTGGTAGGCGCGCACTTCCTCGAAATCGATGCCGCGGCCCCGGAAGTTGGTTTTGTTGGGGCCGGAAAGAAGGCTGAGTGCGCGCTTGCGCTGGCCCAGGTCCAGCTTACTGGCGCCGAAGCGCTGTTCAATCAGTGCCGGCAGGCCGATATAGGCGCCGCTGGCGGGCGCATTGTCCTGGGCTGCGGTCATCTCAGGCGGCGGGCACTCTCGCAATCAACTGGTCGATGGCCGCATCGGCACTGATGCCGTTGGCCTCGGCCTCGAAGCTCAGGATCAGGCGGTGGCGCAGCACGTCGTGCGTGACGGCCTGTACGTCATCGGGGGTCACGAAGTCGCTGCCGCGCAGCCAGGCGTGGGCGCGGGCACAGCGGTCCAGCGCGATGGTAGCCCGCGGGCTGGCGCCGAACTCCAGCCAGTGGTCCAGGTCCTGGGAGTAGTGTGCGGGGTCGCGGGTCGCGACCACCAGCTCAACGATGTAGCGTTCCACGGGCTCCGCCATGTGCATCTCCAGTACCGACTTTCGGGCTGAAAATATGGCCGCCTGGGGCAGTTCCGGCGGCTGCGGAACACCGGCCTGTATGGCCTCGTCTCGCGCCAGCCGCAGGATATCTGCCTCGGCCTGGCGGTCCGGGTAGTCCACGAAGACATGCAGCAGGAAGCGGTCGAGCTGCGCCTCCGGCAGCGGGTAGGTGCCCTCCTGCTCGATCGGGTTCTGTGTCGCCATGACCAGGAACAGGTCGGGCAGCGGATAGGTTTCGCTGCCCACGCTGACCTGGCGCTCCGCCATCGCTTCCAGCAGCGCGGACTGTACCTTGGCCGGGGCGCGGTTGATTTCGTCTGCGAGGATGAGGTTGTTGAAAACCGGGCCGCGCTGGAAGTGGAAGCCGCCTTCCTGGGGGCGGTAGATCTCGGTGCCGGTGACATCGCCGGGCAAGAGGTCGGGGGTGAACTGGATCCGGTGGAAGCTGCCTTCGATCCCGTCTGCCAGTGACTTGATGGCGCGGGTCTTGGCGAGCCCCGGGGCCCCCTCCACCAGCAAATGCCCATCCGCCAGCAGGGCGATCAGCAGCCGCTTGACGAGCTCCGCCTGGCCGATGATCTGCTGGCCCAGCCACTGCTCAAGCTCGGCGATGTGTTCGCTGTTGGTCAAAGGACTACTCCCTTCGGTCTGTTGCTGCATTATTGTACGACGCCTGCGCCGGTAGCCGTTTTGTACGCATCCCGGGCCGGGGCGGCCGTATAGACTTGAATAGACATATAAAGTTCAGGGGAAAGCGCAGAAATTCAGGATTCCGGCGGCGCATCGGCTCGGAAGTGCCCGGGCATGTCCGCCACGAGGTAGAGAAAAGCGGCGTAGGCGGCGACGTTCTGGGCCAGTTTGTCGGGATCGATCTTGTCGAAGGTGTCATCCGGCGTGTGGTGTAGGTCGAAATAGTCCCAGCCGTCCTGGTACAGGGCAGCGACCGGCACGCCGGCCGTTCTCAGGTAACCGAGGTCGGGGCCGCCGCGGGCGAAATTGTGGCCGGGGCCGACGCCGAGGGGGCGCAGGACCTCGCCGATGGCGCGGGCCAGGGGCAGCTTCTCCTCGGCGACACGGGTGTCGAAACGCCAGACCCGGCCGGCGCCGAAGTCCGACTCCGCGGCGATGATGTGCTGGTCCAGCTCGCCTGCGTGGCGACTTGCATAGGCCTTGGCCCCGACCAGCCCCACTTCCTCGGCGCCGAACAGGACCACGCGGATGGTGCGGCGCGGTGCCCGCGGCAGCTCCTGAATCAGTTTGGCAGCGGCGACCGTGATACCGACGCCGGCGCCGTCGTCCACCGCGCCGGTGCCGAGATCCCAGGAGTCGAGGTGGGCCCCCACCAGCACGATTTCTTCCGGCACTTCACTGCCGGTGATTTCCGCGACCACGTTGCCGGAGTCTGCGGGCGGGTGGGTGACAGGCGTCAGCGTCAGC
The DNA here is from genome assembly GCA_965601975.1 of Halieaceae bacterium. Lineage (GTDB taxonomy): Bacteria > Pseudomonadota > Gammaproteobacteria > Pseudomonadales > Halieaceae > JANQIO01. The sequence continues at coordinate 4,210,357 of OZ271856.1, read as the reverse complement.
CTGACCTTCACGGGATTGCCCCGTGACAGGGCGCGCCGCAGCTGGTCGGCGTCCGGCGCCGACAGGGCGGCGGTGGGAACGCCGCCTTCGCCGTCTTCCGTGGCGCGCCGCATCTGGCCTGTGTGTGGAAAGCGGTGGCTGGAGGTGCCGACCGAGCGAATCATGGCGGCCCGTGCACCCAGCCGTTTCGCCTCGTAGGCGGTGGAGCGTCGCTTCGCCACCGCCACCCCGTAGCCGGAACCGTCCTGGGTACGGGTCATGATTTCGTCGACGAACACGATCTTGCCCTTGAGGGCATTGTCGGGCATGGCTTCCAGGGCGGCGAGGGACGGTACTGCTTCAATTTCGCCGCTCACCCCGCGCTTGCCGGTGCTGGTGCTGCCGCCCAGCGCCGTGATGCGCAGGGGCTGCGGATACGGGCTCAGGATCTCGGCGCGTTCGATACCGCGGGTCCACAGCGGCACTTCGAACGGTTCCACCCTGACATTGTCAAAGCCCAGGGACTCGAGCTGCTTGACGGCCCAGGTGCGCGCCCTGGCTTCCGCCTCGGTCCCGGCGAGGCGCGGCCCCACTTCGGTGGTCAGGGACTCGACCAGCTGGTAGGCCCTCTCATCCTCCAGGCCCCGGTTGCGCAATTGCGTGGCGGTCTCCCGCAGACCTTCAGGCAGCAGCGGCTCCGCGCTGGCGGATAGGCTACCCAAAACCAGGAAAGACATCAGGATGAGGTGGCGCATGACTACACTTCCGGCAAAACGAGGGATGCTATCGGCTGTTCGGCACGCGGGCAACCGGCGTGCTTTGGTTGAGGACAATGGCCTCGACTACGTTTATCATGAAGCCCGGTTGTGAATACCCCTCCCTGACGAATGGAGAATGCAATGACCAGAATTGGTACCCCCTTCAGCTCCACGGCCACCCGTGTGTTGATGCTCGGGTCCGGCGAGCTGGGCAAGGAGGTCGTGATCGAACTCCAGCGCCTGGGCGCGGAGGTCATTGCCTGTGACCGCTACGACAACGCACCGGCCATGCAGGTGGCCGACCGCTCCCATACGTTCTCCATGCTCGACGGCGCAGAACTGCGGCGAGTGATCGAGGCAGAGCAACCACACTATATCGTTCCCGAAATCGAAGCCATAGCCACCGACGTCCTCGTCGAGCTCGAGGCGGAGGGCTTCAACGTGGTGCCCACCGCGCGAGCCGCGTCCCTGACCATGAATCGCGAGGGCATACGCCGGCTCGCGGCAGAGGAGCTCGGGATCAAGACCTCCGAGTACCGGTTCGCGGAGACCCGCGAGGAGTTCGACGCGGCCATCGAAGACATTGGCCTGCCCTGTGTCGTCAAGCCGATCATGAGCTCTTCCGGCAAGGGCCAGAGCACTGTGGCGGATCAGGGCGATATCGATACAGCCTGGGACTACGCCCAGGAGGGTGGTCGAGCCGGCGGCGGCAAGGTAATCGTCGAGGGTTTCATCGACTTCGACTACGAGATTACCCTGTTGACTGTCTGCCACCGCGACGGCACCAGCTTCTGCGAACCGATCGGACATCGCCAGAAGGACGGCGACTACCAGGAATCCTGGCAGCCCCAGGCCATGTCCAGCGAAGCCCTGGTCAGCGCGCGGGACGTGGCGGAGAAAGTCACCCAGGCGCTCGGCGGCCGCGGCCTGTTCGGCGTGGAGCTCTTTATCAGGGGGCACGAAGTGTACTTCAGCGAGGTGTCTCCCCGGCCACACGATACCGGCATGGTGACACTGATCTCCCAGGATCTCTCGGAGTTCGCCCTGCACGCTCGCGCCATACTGGGACTGCCGGTGCCCAACATCCGGCAGCACGGGCCCTCGGCGTCAGCGGTTATCCTGGTGGAAGGCGAATCGACATCTGTGAGTTTCGGCAACCTGGACCAGGCGATGGCGGAACAGGATACCCAGCTGCGCCTGTTTGGTAAGCCGGAGGTCGCCGGCAAGCGCCGCATGGGTGTAGCGCTGGCCCGCGCGGCCACCACGCAGATGGCAAGGGAAAAGGCGACCGCGGCCGCCCGGGCAGTAGATACGGAACTCTAGTCGCCGGCTGCGCTGCTCAGGCGCATTCCGCCAGCATCATCCTGGCAATATCTTCCGGATCCTGAGGCCGTGCCAGGGCAAAACCCTGTGCCATGTCGCAGCCCAGGTCCTTGAGGAATTTTGCCTGTTCCATGGTTTCGACCCCCTCGGCCACCATTTCCAGGCCCAGCTCGCGGGCCATGGCAATCATGCCCGCCACCACGGCGCGCGTGCGCGGGTCGCTGTCGAGGCGCGCCAGGAAGGATCGGTCCAGCTTCACCATATCCAGCGGCTTCCAGGCCAGGTAGGCGAAGGAAGAGTAACCGGTGCCGAAATCGTCTACCGCGAGCCGCACACCGCGGCCGCGCAGAGCCACCAGCACCTCCTCGATCCGGGATGAATCCTCGAGCATACAGCGCTCGGTGATTTCGAGTTCCAGGTCCGAGTGGCACAGGCCCGAGGCCTTGACCGCGGTGTCGATGACGCGCAGCAGTTCGCGATCTGCCAACTGGCGCGGTGACAGGTTGATAGAGATGCGCGGGATGTCGACCCCCGCGCGGCGCCAGCGAGCCAGCTGCTCGCAGGCCTCTTCGATGATCCAGTAGCCGAGACGCGTGATGAACCCGTTGTCCTCGGCGACGGGAATGAACTCGTTCGGCGGTACCCGGGTACCATCTTCCCGCTCGAGCCGTACCAGTGCTTCCATGCCGACGATGCGGCCGCTGTCCACCTCGAACTGAGGCTGGTACTGCAGCATGAAGCGGCGTTCATCCAGTGCCTTCTCCAGCTCGGCTTCCAGTTGCAGCATGCGCTTGCGCCGTTCCAGACGGTCGCTGGAAAAGGTTCTGCACTCACTGTTGCCCTCGGCCGCATCTCGCAGTGCGAAACGGGCGCAGGCCAGCAGTTCTTCCGGTTCCTCGGAATCGCAGGGGCAGGCGGCGGCGCCGATTTCCAGCTTGAGCCGGCAGGGCACACCTTCGATCTCGTAGTGACCCGTGCCGCCCTGGACCATGCGATTGGCCATGGCGTTGAGGGCCCGCTCCGAGCGGATACCGCGCCCGACAATACCGAACTCGCCGGGGCGGATGCGCTGAACCGGCTCGCGACGGCGCAGCAGGCCGCGCAGCTGTTGCATCAGTGCGGCTTCTGCCGCTGTGCCGAACTCTGAGCCGAAAGTGTCGACCAGCAGTGAATAGTTGCTGATGCGAAAGACCAGGAGCTGTGCGCGCTGTCCCGCGGCGCGCGCCGCCAGCAGTTCGCGGCACAGTTTGACGCCCAGCTCACTCTCGTCGTAGCTGACCTGGGGTGCAGCGGTATCTGTGTTGCGTTGATCAAGGTGATAGACCTTGCTGTTGTCCATAACTCTACGCTCGCTTCCCATCGATATCACTCCTGCGGTGCCCAGGTGTTAACACTGGCGGGTTCTGTCAGGGAGTCATTCCAGAAGAACGAGTCATTCCAGAAGAACGAGTCGTTCCAGAAGAAGGAGTCGTTCCAGAAGAAAGAGTCATTCCAGAAGAACGAGTCGTTCCAGAAGAAGGAATCGTTCCAGAAGTAGCCGTCATTCCAGAAGTAAGCCTGGCCGTTGACCTCATTGGGATCCCAGGCGTGGCCGTCCATGCCCTGGATGATGAAGTTGCCGTTCTCATCCACGTTCGCCGGTCCTGCGAAGTGCGCAGAGCCTGCGATGTCGGCATCGATATCCAGCCCGTAGTTGGCACAGCCGGTGTCGGCACTGTTGACCGCGGCTACCGCGTCCACCATGCCGGCGCCCTGCTGGAACACACTGTAGGCGAGTGATCCGTCAGGGTAGGCGGCCTGGCGTGCAGTGGCCATCAGGCGGCATTTGACGTCGTCCGGGGTCAGGCTGGGATCCTGCTGGATCATCAGCGCGGCAATGCCGCTCACCACGGCGGTGGCCTGGGAGGTGCCGGACATGGTGAAGTACTCGTCGAAGCTGTGGAAATGCGGGTGATTGGTCGCCAGCGTCGCTGTGGGGCTCATCAGGCCGGTCAGGTGCCCGCCGGGAGCCACCACTTCCGGCTTGATGAAGCCCTCGGTGGTCGGGCCCGCGGATGAGAACGGCGCCAGGTAGTCGTCGCTGCCGTCGGCCGGGGTCCAGTTATCAGTCATGGCGCCCACGGTAATGATATAGGGCAGGTTGCCGGGCACGCCGATTGTCATGGCATCGGGGCCGGTGTTGCCGGCAGAGGCGACGACAACAATGCCTGCGCGCCACAGCTCCATCACCGCCTGGTTCAGCGGATCGTCCCAGTAGCGTGAGCGCGCCATCGCACTGAATGACAGGTTGAGCACACGGATGTTGTACTGCTCGCGCTCGTTGAGGATGCGCTGCATGGCGAAGATCACGTCGGAGTAGGTGCCGGAGCCGGAGGCGCCGAAGGCCTTGACTGACACCAGGTTGGCGTAGGGTGCGATGCTGTTGAATTTGCCGTTCTCGCTGGCGTCGCTGTTGGCGATGATGCTGCTCACGTGCATGCCGTGGCCAAACTCGTCCACCACGCTCGCGGCGTCTTCGATACCCCCGACGACGTCGTAGGACGCCACCAGGCGTACCGTGCCGTCGGGCTTCTCGGAGTACTCGGTGCTGACAGTCAGGCCGCTGTCGATGACGGCAACGCCGACGCCGCGGCCGTCGACGCCGGACTGGTGCAGGATGTCCGCGCCCACCAGGTGCGGGAAGTCGAGGTAGGGCACGCTGGTCTCTTCGAGGACAAAGTTTTCCTCGTCGACCGGCGGAGCCTCAGGCGCAGGAGCGGCAGCACCCTCTTCAGATCCGGGCGCTTCGGAAGCGGGTTCCTCCCCGGCGGCTGTTTCCGTACCGGAAGTGTCGGTGCCCGAGGTTTCGGTGCCTGAAGTATCCGTGCCGGATGTGTCGGTACCGGAAGTTTCGGTGCCGGAAGTATCCGTACCGGAAGTATCCGTGCCGGAAGTGTCGGTACCGGAAGTATCGGTGCCGGAGGTATCGGTGCCGGAGGTGTCGGTGCCGGAAGTATCGGTGCCGGAGGTGTCGGTGCCGGAAGTTTCGGTGCCGGAAGTTTCGGTGCCGGAAGTTTCGGTGCCGGAAGTTTCGGTGCCGGAAGTATCCGTACCGGAAGTATCTGTGCCGGAAGTATCCGTACCGGAAGTATCCGTACCGGAGGTATCGGTGCCGGAAGTATCCGTACCGGAGGTGTCGGTGCCGGAAGTATCCGTACCGGAGGTGTCGGTGCCGGAAGTATCCGTGCCGGAAGTATCCGTACCGGAGGTGTCGGTGCCGGAAGTATCCGTACCGGAGTTGTCGGTGCCGGAAGTATCTGTGCCGGAGGTGTCGGTGCCGGAAGTATCTGTGCCGGAGGTGTCGGTGCCGGAGGTGTCGGTGCCGGAAGTGTCAGTGCCGGATGTGTCGGTGCCGGAAGTATCCGTGCCGGATGTGTCGGTGCCGGATGTGTCGGTGCCGGATTCCTCACCGCCGTCTGTGGTTGAGGTGCTGCTGACCTGGGCATCCTCGTGGATGCGCAGCGAGAGAGGCAGGGCCTTCAGCTTCCGGAGTTGAGCAGGAGTCAGCTCGGCGCTGGCTGCCTTGATCAGGCTCAGGTCGCGCTGCACTGTGCCACCGACGCTTTCAATGGCGGTGACAGCCACCCCGGCGCGATTGCTCTGCACGATGACGGCGTGCATGGCTTCCGCGACCGGCGTCATTTGCGACGGTACCGGATTCTGAGGCTGCGGCGATACCGCGGCCTCCCAGTTCGTACTCATCCAGAGCGCGCCGGTAAAGAGCGCCCCCGCTGTCACGCCCACCAGGGCTTTTCCAGTCTGCCTGTTCACTTCAGGTCTCCTCAGCCACGTAGCCATACATGACTTTTCTTGTTGAAATTGTTTTCGCTGCTGTGATTTGTTGTTGTTCATAGTCAGCGTTATTTCTGTTCGCGCTGGCGCAGTTCAGCGAGGCGCAGCTTGCCGTAAATTGAAGTGCGGATGCCGATCCGGCGCTGGCCCAGCAGGCCTTCCAGATCGTGGCCGATACGCTCGACGTCTTCCGCATTGGTGTCTCGTGTGCCGTAGATGCCGACCCAGGCGTTGCGGCCGTTCTCCTTGGCGATATAGGTGCACTGGTCGGCGATATTGGCGACCTGGTCCCAGCTCACCAGCTCGGGCTTGAGCGGCATGAAGGGATAGACCGCGAAGCCGATGGAGCCGGTCAGGTGGCCGACGGCGCCATTGCCCAGCAGGTACTGGTGCTCGGACAGGCCGGTGCGAATACGCTCGGCCAGCTTCTCGGCGGCGCGGTTGCTGGTATTGCGGCTGACGATCAGGAATTCGTCACCGCCCCAGCGGATGATCGTGTCCGACTTACGCGAGCACTGCTGCAGCACGTCGCGAACCTGCAGCAGCGCGGCGTCGCCGGCGGCGTGGCCGTGCTGGTCGTTGATCTGCTTGAAGCCGTCCAGGTCCACCATCATGAAAGACAGGGCCGGGGCGATATCCAGTGACTCGGCGTTGTCGCCGGCAAGCTGCTCGCTGGCCTGGCGACGGGCGTGCTCGACTTCGGTCTCGATGAACTCTTTGAGGAAGCGACGGTTCTTGAGGCCGGTGAGGGAGTCGGTGAGGCTGGACTCCTTGAGCTGGTCGTTGAGGGACTCGAGCTCCTCGTTGCGTTCTGCCAGCTCGCGGGTGCGCTCGTCGACCAGCTGCTCCAGCTGCTCGCGTTGACGGGTTTCGCGGGCCAGCTTCATGGCGTTCATGCGCTGGAAGAGGAACAGGGCCGCCAGTACTGCCAGCACGTAGCTGGCGTAGGCCCAGGCCGAAGCCCAGGGCGGCGGTACGATGACCAGGTCGATCGCGGCGCCGGACTCGTTCCAGATGCCGTCATTGTTGGCGGCCTGTACGCGGAAGGTGTAATTGCCCGCGGGCAGGTTTGTGTAGGTGGCGCGGTCGTATTCCACCGGCTCGGACCAGTCGCCGTCGAAGCCTTCCAGCTTGTAGCGATAGCGGTTGCGCTCGGGCGCCGCGTAGTCGAGACCGCTGAAGGAGAAAGTCACCAGGTCGTTGCGGTGGCCCAGCTCGATGTTCTCGCCGCCGGTTTCCGTGCTGTAGCGGGTAGTCAGCGGGCCGTTGCGATCAAAGGCGTTGAGCACAATGTCGGGCTCGTGGCGGTTGATCGTGATGTGGTTCGGGTAGAACGCCAGCAGGCCGTCGGAGCCGCCGAACAGCAGGCGGCTGGAGCGGGTGCGATGGGTGGCGCTGAAGTGGAATTCGTTGCCGCGCAGTCCGTTGGACCGGCTGAAATAGCGCTTGTGACCATTCAGCGGGTTGAGCTGCACCAGGCCGCGGTTGGAGCTGACCCAGAGCTTGCCATCGCTGTCCTCGACCATGCCCTGCACGGAGTCGCTGAGCAGGCCGTCGCTGCGGCGGTACTTCTGGAAGTAGACGCGATTGTCGCGGCGGTCTTCGGGGCGCCAGCGGTTCAGGCCGCCACCGTTGGTGCCAACCCAGAGCGAGCCGTCGCTGCCTTCAGAAATCAACCACGCGGAGTCGCGGCTCAGGCTGCTTTCGTCGTTTTCGTCATGCTTGAAGTGGCGGAACTCACCGCTGCCGTTGTCCAGCGCATTCAGGCCGGAGCCTTCGGTACCTATCCACAGGGTGCCCTGACGGTCACGGTACAGTGCCAGCACGCGGTCGCCACTGATGCTGGTGACATTGGCAGGATCGTGGCGGAAGTGGGTGAACTCACCGGTGCGGGTGTCAAGGCGGTTCAGGCCGGCGCCATAGGTGCCTACCCAGACAACACCGCTGGTTTCCGCCAGGACGGAGGTCACCGCGTTGCTGCTGATGGAGGTCGGGTCTTCCGGGTCGTGGCGGAAGTGGGTGAACAGGCCGGTGTTCGGGTCCAGCAGGCTCAGGCCGCCGGTGCGGCTTCCCGTCCAGACCTGCTGGCTGGGGCCGACGTGAACGACCATGACACGGTTGTCGTCCAGTTCACTGTTGGACTTGGTGTAGTGCTGCACCGTGCCCGTGGTTTCGTTGATCCGGTTCAGGCCCCCGCCGTAGGTGCCCACCCAGATGTCGCCGTTGCGAGACTCGTCAACGGTGGTAATGATGTCGCTGGTCAGGCGCAGGGCGGTACCCTCGGCCTGGAAGTAGGTGAAGGCGTCGCTGAGGTAGTTCCACTTGTTGGCGCCGTTATAGGTGCCCACCCAGAGCACGCCGCCGCGGTCCTGCATGATCGTGGTGATGCGGCTGTCGCTGAGGCTGGCGTCATCGGTAATGGAGTGGTAGTAGCGGGCGAAGCCGCCGTAGTTGGGGCGCCACTCGTTCAGGCCGTTGTCCGTGCCCACCCAGAGGGCGCCGTTATAGTCCTGGTAGACGGCGCGCACGCGGTTGTGGCTCAGGCTGCGCGGATTCTCCGGGTCGTGTTCAAAACGCTGGAACATGCCGGCAGCTACGTCGAACAGGTTCAGGCCGCCCTCGTAGGTGCCCACCCAGAGACGGCCATCGCGATCTTCAAAAATGGTGCGAACCGAGTTGTCGCTCAGGCTGGAGGGGTTGTTCGGGTCGTGGCGGTAGGTATAGAAGTGGCCGGTATCCCGGTCCATCAGCGCCAGGCCGCCGTCCGCGGTGCCCACCCACAGGTTGCCGTCACGGTCCTCGAGGATCGTCAGGACGACGTTGGAGGGCAGACTGGCAGTGTCCGCAGGGTCGTGCGTGAAGCGCTGGAAGGTGCCGCGCTCCACATCCATCAGGTTGAGGCCGCCACCGTCGGTGCCGATCCACAGGTTGCCGCGGCGATCCTGGTAGACAACGCGCACTGTGTCGCTGCCCAGGCTGCGCTCGTCCTCGGGGTTGAAACGGTACTGGGTGAAGGTTTCGGTATCGCGGTTGTAGCGGTTCAGGCCGCCTGCGTTGGTGCCAACCCAGAGAGTGCCGTCGCTGGCGACTTCCAGTGTCCAGACGAAGTTATCGGACAGTGTCTCTGTATTGCCGTGGACATGCTCGTACAGGCGCATGTCTCGACCGTCGAAGCGGTTCAGGCCTTCCTGGGTGCCCAGCCAGATATAGCCCTGTACGTCCTGGGTAACGGTGTGAACGACGGATTGACTGAGGCCCTGCTCCAGGGACAGGTGGTCAAACAAGGCGGTTCGCGGCTTGATACCGCTGGCCGTGGCGGTGAGGCTCCAACACATCAGCACCGCTACCAACCACTTGCTGATGAGCGCCCCCTGCCTTGCTGTTATCCGCGTTTTGTTCATTGTCGATCCATTCCCGGTTTTTGGGCTTGCGTGGGAAAGGTATCGCAATGATCGTGCCAACCTTGAAAAAGGGCGATTTGGCGATTTTAAAGCGTTAACTGGTTGGCAAAACTAGAGTTCAGTGCTCATAAAAAGTGGCGGATTTTTGACAAAAAGCCTGCGAACTACTCACAGATTTGACAGGTTTGCTCCGAAATATCGGTGTATTTGGCAGAAAAGCGGCGCGTTTATGCGCCAATACACCATTTTTTCGCTATATTTCGGCAGTCCAGCGCCGATAGGTGGGGACGGTAATGCCCATCAGTGCAGACCCGATATTGGCATCTTCACCGACCCGGTCGATCACCGCGGCCAGCAGCCGGGCGCGGGCAATTTCCATGACATTGGCGTTGTTGTCTTCGGCCAGGGAGTCGGCCAGCAGCTTGATGGTGGGCTGCAACCGGTTCCAGGCCTCCGAGCGGATCAGCAGGCCCTGGGCCTCCAGCCGCCGGGCCTTTTCCAGTTGGCGCCGATAGGTGGTCTCAGCCACGCCCAGGCGCTTGGCACCGCGTCGGGCGGTGCCGCGTGCCAGTTCATCTACCTTGAGCACGAGATCCTCGCTCAACCAGCGGCCCAGGGGCGCGGTGGCGGCGCTGTTGCCTTCCAGGGCAGCGTCCACCTGCTTCTCGAGCTCCATTCCGAGGACTTCCCAGGGCTCTTCCGAGTCGCTTTCGGGCGGCGCTTCCGCGACAGCGCCTTCCGGCTCGGCGGTTTCGCTGGCCGCGGCCTCGGGCTGAGTCTCTGCGGGGGCGGCCTCCGAGGGTTCTTCGAATACCAGTTGATCGGCGTCGATGACCTCCTCCGCGGACAGCACCACCGCCCGCAGGATGCCGTTTTGCAATTCGCGGACGTTGCCGGGCCAGCTGTAGGATTGCAGCAGGCGTTCCGCCGCGGGACTGAAGCGCCGCGGGCCCTTGTCGTACTGCAGCGCGAACTTTTCCAGGAAGTGTCCCGCCAGCGGCAGGATATCGTCAGGCCGATCCCGCAGGGGCGGCGCCGTGAGCGTCACCACGTTGAGGCGGAAGTAGAGATCCTCGCGGAAGCGGCCGGCGGCGGCCTCGCTGGACAGGTCGCGGTTGGTGGCCGCGATGATGCGTACATCGACCTTCTGGGAGGTGGCGGCACCCACCGGGTGTATTTCCTTTTCCTGCACGAAGCGGAGCAGCTTGGCCTGCACGTCCAGGGGCACCTCGCCGATCTCGTCCAGGAACAGCGTGCCTCCATCCGCCTGGACGATACGGCCGAGGGAAGCCTTGTCTGCGCCGGTGTAGGCGCCCTTGCTGTGGCCAAACAGCTCCGCCTCGATCAGGTTGGAGGCGATGGCACCGCAATCCACCGTGACAAATGGCTTGCCCTTCCTGTTGCTCAATTCGTGCACCGAGCGCGCCAGCATTTCCTTGCCGGTGCCGCTCTCGCCGTTGATCAGCACGGTGACATCGGTGGGGGCGGCGGCCCGCGCGGTTTCCAGCAGGGCGTCCATCTGGCGCGAGCTGTATACCAGCCTGGCGCTCTGTACCGCCTGGCGCAGGCCGTGCACTTCGCTGCGCAGGCGGCGGCTTTCTCGCTCCGTTTCCGCCTGGTAGCGTGCGGCCAGGTCGGCGCGGTCCAGCGCCAGCGCGACTTGTCCCGCCAGTGCATTGAGGAACACGAGGTCCGAGGAATCGAGCACCAACTCTGACTCCAGCCCTTCTATATAGAGGCAGGCTATCACGCGGCTGTCGGCAATCAGGGGAATCGCGTAGCCGACGCGATCTTCCTCGCCTTCCTCGCCCGGGCGCTGCATGTGCTCGATACGCTGCATTTCCTGGGCCCGGCGCAGGGTGTGAACGACCTCCCTTGGAGGAGATACCCCGGTGCCGGAGGCCGAGCGGCCGCCCTGGGCGATAAGTGCTTCACCGCCGCCTTCGCGCTCGGTGTACAGGGCAACCCAGGCGCCGCGCAACGCGAGCTCGATGCGCTCGACGAAGCCCGAGGCGATGCGCTCTTCCTCGGTGGCTGTGGACACCATGGCGATGATGTCCCACAGCACCAGCATGTTGCGGTAATCCTTTTCGGCGTCGGCGGTGAAGATGCCGGCCAGCCGATCGCGGCCGATAACCTCGTGCCCGTCTGCGTCGCTTTGCCATGCCACCGCGCAGTCGCCCCCCTGGCCCTTGGCGGCGTTGAGCGCCTGGTCGGCGCGGCGCAGCAGGGTCAGGTCGTCCAGGTCCTCGTCTTCGACGGCTTCCGGTTCATACAGCCCGACGCCGACACTGAAGGTCAGGCGCATGGCGCCCTGCAGGTAGGCGCCGGTCAATCCCGCGCGGATCTTCTCGGCGACCTCCAGGGCAACTTCCCGGGTCGCCCCGGGCATCTGCACCGCGAATACGGCGCCGCCGTAGCGGAACACCTCGTCAGACTGGCGCAGGCACTCACAGAGCTTTGTGGCGATTTCCGCCAGCGCCGCATCACCGCTGTTGCGGTCCAGGCGACGGTTGACCAGGTCAAATTCATCCGGGTTGACCAGCAGCAGGGCCAGGCCATGTTTGCCCGTCGCGGACTCGATCGCAGTGCGCAAATGGGACTGGAACTCGGCGCGACCGGGCAGGTGACTGGTGGGGTCGCGCAACAACTGGTTGAGCTGGTTGGCCTCCCAGACCATCGAGGCGCTGTTGATGAGGCTGTGGGCCAGCCAGTCCGTAGGGGACTTGGGTATTAGCGCCGTGGGATTGGCGAGATCGAGGATTTCCACGGGCACGGCGCCGGCGTCGTAGCGCAGGCCAATCCAGATCGCCCGGTCACCGCTGTCCTCCGGCACGATATCGTGGCGGCGCTCCATCTCGCCTGGGCCCGACTCGCTACTGGGTACGGCGACCCGGATGATGCAGCTGTCGTCCGCTTCGCTGGAGTAAACCTGAATGGCGTTGGCGCCGTCGCCGCCGCCCGGGCCCAGCAGGCCAAACGTGGTGGAATGCGCCCGTTCGGTGGATTCGAACTCCGGTACGGCCTCGGTGCCGCCGCGGTGCAGGAGCACGGGCTGTACGTCGGTGCCGGGGATGGCGTCGATGTACAGGGAAACGCCAGCGGCATCGGTAAGCTGATACAACTGGGAAATAAACTGCCTGTAGACGGCCCCGGCCTGCTGCACGGGCAGGTGCGGGTGATCCTCAGCTTCCATCGCAGATCGTTCTGACAAAACTCTCTGACATACGGAAAAATTGTACCAGCAATCAGGGGCTTAAGTCAGACGCCGGACTTCTGGAGCAGGTAACTGATCACAAATTTCATCAAGAAACCGAAAATTCCAAGCCCCAGCCCGATATACAGGATCACCGTGCCGAATTTGCCGGCATTGCTGCGCTTGGCCAGGTCCCAGACGATCCAGACCATAAACAGGATCAGGGCGCCCACGCCCACGGTAACGCCGTACTCTGTCAGCCATACGTCCATCTATTCTCCAGCCTTGCGGCCACGTGCCCGCAGCGCTTCCACGGTGTCCGGATCGGGGTAGCCGTCGGCCACCCGGCCCTGCTGCTGCTGGAAGCGGCTGATCGCGCGCCGGGTGCCGGGACCGAGAATGCCGTCGGTCTTGCCCGCATCGAAGCCCAGTGCCGATAGCAGGGTTTGTATTTCCCTGACCGCGTCCCGGGACAGCGCCTGCTGTGCTTCCGGCGGCGGCTGAATGAGGCGCCCACCTCCGGCGATGCGGTCTGCCAGGTGTCCTACGGACAGGGCGTAGAACTCGGATCGGTTCCAGCCCATGATGACCCGGAAGTTGTCATAGACCATGAAGGCCGGTCCGCGATGCCCCGCCGGCACGATGATCGAGGCATCCACATCGGCCGCGGGCAGGGGGTGGCCGTCGGCGCGCCTCAGCCCCGCTTCGGCCCAGCGCCGGATGGTCGTCTGGGTATCGAGGCCGACCTGCTGCCAGTCGAAGTTTTCGGGCAGGATCACTTCCCGGCCCCAGCGCAGCCCGCGCTGCCAGCCCAGCTGGGCCAGGAAGTTGGCGCCGGAGGCGAGAGCGTCTTCGGGGGTTCCCCACAGGTCGATCCTGCCGTCACCGTTGCCATCGACGGCGGCCTTTTCATAGGTGGACGGCATGAACTGGGTATGCCCCATCGCGCCCGCCCAGGATCCCTTCATGCCCCCGGGTTCGAGGTTGTCGCGCTGAACCAGCTCCAGGGCGGTGAGCAGTTCACCGGTAAAAAACTCGCTGCGGCGCTGGTCGCAGGCCAGGGTGGCGAGCGCATCCAGGGTCGGCGTGCTGCCCAGGAAGCTGCCGAAGTTGGTCTCGAGACCCCAGAACGCCACCAGGTAGTGGCCCGGTATGCCGTACTGCCGGGTCAGGCCTTTGAGAAATTCCCGGTGGCGGGCGTAGAGCTCGCGGCCACGGGCAACTCGCTTGTCGGTCACCCTGGCGTTGATGTACTCGGCGAAGGTCTTGATGAACTCGGGCTGTTGCCGGTCCAGTTCCAGCACCCGCGGCTGCTGCTTCAACCCCGGAATCACCTGGTCCACGATCTGTGCGTCGATGCCGCGTTCGCGGGCGCGCTCCTGCAGTCCCGCCAGGCAGGACTGGAAGTCATCGGCAGCCACGCCGCTGCCCGAGAGCAGCAGCAGGAGGGTGGCGATCAGCTCAGGCGGAGAGGTTTTTCTCAATGGCGTCGAGGAAGCCTTGCATATCGACCACCTTCTCATTGTCGGGATCGGTAGTCTTGCCCTTGATATCACCGGTAATGATGCCCTGGTCGACGGTATCGATCAGCGCTTCCTTCAGGCTTGCCGAATAGTTGACGAGAGCATCGTTGCCCTCGCGGTTGCCCAGGGTTTCCAGTGCGTTCGCCAGGGCGAAGATCAGAGCCGACGAGTTGAAGATGGCGACCTTTCCATTGCTCTCGTGGTACTTGAGGTAGAGGTCGTGGGCGGTGCCGTGGGGCGCCTCGTAGAGCATGGTGCCGTCCTTGCTCTCGATGATGGAGCTGGCGGTGGCCAGGCTGCCGCCCAGGGCCGCGGCGATGTCCGAGAAGATATCGCCATCCAGGTTCTGGGCCGGGTACAGCGCATTGCGCGGCGGGTCCGAGATCATCTTTTTGAGCTGGTTGGAGGGCCGCATGATCATGAAGGAGGGCGGCTCGACGTGGTCGGCCACCAGCGCATTGCGGACCTCGTTGATCACCGTCGAGAACACGTCGTCGTAGGGGATGTACTCCCGCTTGAGACCAAAGTAGACCTCCTTCTCCTTGACCGATGCGTCCCGGTAAACCTGCATGACCCAGTCGCGAATGGCTTCACGGTCATTGGACATGAACAGGATGGGATCGTTCTGTTTGACGTCACGGGCGCACATCTCCTCGCCGTCGACGATGATCTTGACGATGCCGTCCTCCGGGGCGGGGGTATTGTAGCTGCCGTACTGGTCGCCACCGCCGGCGCTCATGCGGGAGATGGACACGTGGAACTTGCGATCCGGGATGCCGTACTTGCGCAGGGTGTCCACCAGCTTCACCATGCGGCGGCCGGTATTGTTGTCGGGAATGCCCCACAGGGCCCGCTCGGGCGGGTTGGCGACGATGCGCGCCGCCTGGGCGTCGATCAGTTCATAGTGGTAGGAGAGCCCGGCGGCGTCATAGGCCTCCATGAACTCTTCCCGGTAGATCTTCTCGACCGCCTCCTTCATGACACCGTCGTAGCCGGGTATCACCGTATCCTTGAGGCCCACGTAGACATCGCGCTTTTCGTCCAGGCCACGCTGGAAGAACTGGCGTGCCCAGGCCTGCACCTCGGCATAGTTGCTGGTGGACAGCATGAAGGGGTCGCCGCGATTGAGTCGGCGGCGGTGCAGCTCCTGCGGGTCGCCGCTGGAGCCGACGAACACCAGCTTGGCAACGCCGGTATTTTCGTTCAGTGCGCTGTAGCTGTCCTTGATGCCGCCGTTCTCCATGGTGTCGACCACGATGTCACGGCCGACCCAGTCCGGCGGGGAGTTCTTGATATTGCGGAACTGGATGTCCTCGCGGGTGATATTGCCGCCGATCCCCTTGCGAATGGCCCCGTTGGGGCTTTTGGTGGCCAGCTTGTCGAGCTTCGCCTCTTCGATATCCGGGTAGGTCTCCAGCAGGTCGTTGAGCTGGTCGCGGTTGACGGTCATGCCGGCGTTCTTGATGCCGACACCGTGCTCTTTCAGCGCCTCTATGGCCTCGTTCACCACTGCGCCGTTGGTGACCAGCCGCTTCTCGGCGGAGAGGTCGATCTCCACCAGCGGAATGTCCAGCCGCTGCGTAACAAACATGTCGAGAATGCGCTCGAAGGCAACCTGCGCCATTTCGTCGCCGTGCAGCACCACCAGCGGTGCCGCGACCTTGATCTTGTCGCTCATGGATTCTCCCTGTAATCGGCGGCGCGATTATACAGAGAAATATAGCAGGGCTGTTATTACAGGACGCCCGATCTGGCTGCCCCGACGATGAATACCTATGCAGCAATCATGGGATGCCGCACTGAGGTACCTCCAGCCGGGCGGATGACCGGATGCTCCGCAACATCGCCGCTGTTTCACAGGGCAGTTCGGGATTATCCGACAGGTCCAGCTGGTACCAGCGCAGGAGATTGAGCAGCGCGTCGATGTCGGTCAGCGAATTTGCGGATAAATCCAGCGACAACAGGTCGGACAGCCCGCCGAGCCCGTCAGCGGAGCTGATCAGGTTATTGCTGGCAGCGAGCGTGTTCAGCGATGTGAGCCCGGACAGTGGCGCCAGGTCGGTAAGCGCATTATCGTCGACGAAAAGATCCTGCAGCGCGGTCATTGCAGCCACGCTGCTGATGTCGCTCAGGCGGTTGCCCCGGACGTTAAGCAAGACCAGTGAAGGCAGATCTCTCAGGCCGTCCAGGCTATCGATCTCGTTGTCACCCAGATACAGGCGTTGTAGTGAGTCCAGACCCTCAATGCCCTCAAGTCCGGTCAGGGCGTTGTCAGCGAGGTTGAGCAAGTAGAGATCGTCGAGTTTGGAGAGATCGGGCAGTCGTGACAGCGAGCTACCGTTGGCGAGCAGCATGGTCAGGCCGGTCTGCTGTTCGATGCCGTCGAGGCTCTCAAGTTGGTTCGCGCCGAGATCGAGGCGGGACAGCGCGGGCATGACGGGCATCTCCGCCACGGCCGTGAGCCGGTTGTCTCGCAGGCTTAGCGCTTCCAGTTGCGCCAGCGCCGGGAAACCGGAGAGCGATTCGATCCCGTTCGATTCCAGGTCTAGCTGCCTGATGTTCGAAAGTCCCCTGAGACGGGGCAGGTCTTCATCGCTGATCGCCCCCCCTCTCAGCACCAGTAGAGAGAGGTGCTCTAGCTGCGGGAGCGCGTCCAGCACGCTGGAGATGTTGGTGGATGGGCCCGAAAGGTGCAGCTCCTCGAGTTTCTGTAACGAGCCTAGCCACGACGCATCCGTCACCGGCAGATTGGCCAGTGTCAGTGCTCTAAGCGTGTCCAGCTCCCTGAGTTGCGCAAGTTCCTCTGAGGGAATGGGGGTTCCCCCGAGGTCCAGTCGCTCGAGTTTGCGCAGGGAGAGGATGGGCCCAATGTCCTCTATATCCTGCTGGCTGAGATTGATCCACCTGAGTTCCGAGAGCGCTTCGACGCCGGCGAGGTTGTCGATTTCCAGCGGTTCTTGAGACCCCAGGAAGGGGTTTCCAAAAGGATCGATGTAAGGAATCGCCGGAACCGACTGTCGGGGGCATGCCAGCCGCACCACCTCGTGTGCGTAACGATAGCCCGTGTAAAACGGCTCTTCACGTGTGATGCAAGTCAACAGCGAATCGTCGGCGAAGGCCAGTTCGGGGATTGGGACCGCCTCGAACACGGATGCCGCCACCTCTGCTGAGGCCACCGCTTCGCCATCTGCGATGCGTGCCGCCAGGTCGTCCAGGGCTGTCTCGCTGCGCCTGAAGCGGTCTGCGTGTCGGCTGCGGGACCAGCGCGCCACATCATCGTAGTTGATGAAACCATCACCGTTCACATCCTCCAGCAGGCGAGCCGCGTTGCTTTCCGACAGCGAGGTTAGCACCAGAGGGGAGGACGGTAAGATCACGGGTACGTAGGCGAATGAAACGAATCTGGTGATCGGAAAAATGCCTGGACCGGGTACGAAGATAGGTCTCTCGTTGATGACAGGACCGAGACTACCGCCGAAAGCGAACAGGGCGCGATCCCCGAGAATCTGGTACGTGGCCTCGGTCAGCAGGTTCATTTTTGTGCTGACTCTCTTTATCTGCCACCCCTTCAGGAAGGCGTGCCAGCTTCCGCTCACCGAGCGAGGCTCCGCGTCGAGCGCGCCGTCGTGGTCGAAGTCGTAGTCGATGCCGCCAGTAGCAGTGACCAGGTACAGCCTGAAGTCCTGGATCTGTTCGTCGTCGAATTCTGCAGTACCCAGGTATTGGCGCTTGAGCTTGTCAGGTATTGCGGCCCAGGTCGTCTCGCCCAGCTCGTCGATCAGCTCTGCCTCGGTCTTCGAGGTAACCGTTTGCAGGATAGTGTCAGGCTGGTCGGCGAGTGCGAGCGTGACAGTCGCACCGCCCACCGGTCCGTTGAGCTGCACCTGGAAGCAGCCACTGAGCATCAGTGAGAAGGTCACGAAGAGAATAGATCTGACCCGCCTGACGGAAACCCAACTAAACATGATTACTTCGCCCCGCTGCTCTTGTTAATTCGGGCAGTTAATACCGTTAGCGACAATGTATGCATCTGGCAGCAAGGCTCGGATTCTCTCCACTTCGTCACATTGTAGGTCGCGGTTTTTCGAAACGTCGATACGACGAGCTGAATTGAGCGTGTCCAGCCCTTCGAGGGAAATCAATGCATTCTCACGCAGGTTCAGGGTCTGGAGCGTGGGGAGCTCTCCCAGGCTGCTGGTGGACCGAATGGCGTTCCAGCTCAAGTCGAGAGACCTCAGCGAGGGATGCCCCGCCAGGCCGTTCACCTCAGTCAGATCCATTTCGATGGCATCCAGCTCTTTGAGCGCAGTAAGGCCGAGTAGCGGCGAGAAGTCGGTGATGGGATTTCCGCTGATATCCAACTCGCGCAGGCCCGGCATATTCTGGACCCCGTCCAGCGACACCAGTCCGGCACCCTGCAGGCGAAGTGACCTCATGTTCTCCAGCGTAGAGAACGCATCGAGTGTGTTGAGCCGCGCACTGCTGATGAACAGGGATTCGAGAGCAGTAAGGCCGGCAAGGCCGCTGGCGTCCGTGATGGGAAATTCTGAGTAGTCGTAGATCTCAAGCCGGCGCAGCGACTTGAGGCGAGATAAGTCCGGAATCGCGGTGATCTGGTTGTAGAACGTAGATACGGTTTCCAGTTCAACGAGTCCCATGATGGGTGAGAGGTCGCTCAGGTCAGTTTCCTGGACCCTCAGGTATTTGAGCCTCGGGAAATCTGCTACTCGGCCGATGCCGTTGGGCAGCTCCGCCAGCGTCGGTGCCCCCCACCCGAGAATTGTCAGCTCCTCCAGGTTTGGCAGGGCGGGCAGCTTGTTTAGATCAACGGGGTCAGATTCGACAACGATCTGCAGGTATTTGAGCCGTTCCAGCTCCTGCAGGCGCTGCAATTGCTGCGTCGATAGCGCGGCAATGTCGGGATCTATCTCCTTGATCTCAGGCAAATGGCGCAGTTCGTCCATTACGGCATCGAAATTGTCTGTTGAAAGTCTCCACGCAAGCACTTCCAGTGACGTCATCTGCCGCAGCCAGTCGTGAGTGGCGAAACGGGCTCTGCTGAGTCCCAGGCTTTTCAGCCCGGGAATGCGTGCCAGCACGGCCATGTCCTCCAGGGAGGGAGCATATGCAGGGCCATCGATGAAGAAGATTGTGTCAACTGTCTCCAGCCTCGGTGACCGGGTGAGTGGTTCCAGTTTTCCGTAGTACTCCGGCGTTCCGAGCTGTACCCGCCTGAGGGAAGAATATCTTTCGATGCCGGTGAGGCTGGGTGCGGATGGATTCGACTCGTACGGGTCAGGCCCGTAGCACTGCACTTCCCTTACTTCATGGGTATACAGAAGGGCGTCGCCACTGAGAATGCTGCACTGCGCCAGGTGGGGGTACTGTTCCCACAAATCCGATATGAGTTTCGCATCCTTGAGAAAACGCTCCGCTATCCAGTCCTGCTCGATAGCCTGGCCTGAACGAACAGCCTCGGCCAGTTCGTCGAGTGTTTGCTGGTCGCCCCAGTAGGCGGTGCGATGGCGCGCGCTGTTCCACCGGAGTGCGTCCTTGAGTGTAACTTCACCGTCGCGAGATATGTCTGAAACGACGCGCTCGCTGGTAGCATTCAGCAGCGACGTGATCACCGCCCCGTCCCGACAGCCTGGGCAATAGCGAGTGCTCACGGTGGCGTGCATGGCCTCGGTGATCAGGTTGACCCGGGTGAGTTCCCCTTTCAGGGCCGAGCCCGGAAGGATTGCCCGCAGCTTGCCGGCGACTGGAGTTGGGGAGTCATCCGGGACGCCGTCCCGGTCCCAGTCGTAGTCGACGCCACCGGTGGCTGTGACGAGATAGATGGTCTCATCATCTATTACGCTGGTATCGAATGTCGCCGCGCCGAGATACATTAACTTGAGTTTGGGTCCCATGCCCGCCCACTTCTCGGCGCCATGCTCGGCGATCAGCGCGGTCTCATCCTTCGAGACTGTGGTTTGCAGAATGTCCTCAGGGGTCCACCACTCGGCCAGGGTGACGGTGGCGCCGCCCACCGGGCCATTCAGCTGCACCTGGAAGCAGCCGCTGAGAAGTAGTGCCAGGCCCGCGACGATGAGCCGGCCGGGAAATGTTAAAAGAGTTGGGTACCGCATGCGCATCCGTGCTCCCATTACCGCAGGGGTATGTTAGCAAGAAACGCAGTTTTTTAAGTGCGACGGTGAGTATTCGCGTCACAAAAAAAGGGGCCGCATCCTGCGGCCCCTTCGAGTGTGCTCCGTGGGGGAGCGAGACAATCGTGGCGATCAACCGAACTGGTTCATCGTGTTGTCCTTGCCGGCGGCCTTCAGGGCCTGATCGCCGGAGAAGTACTCCTTGTGATCGTCGCCCATGTTGGAACCCGCCATGTCCTGGTGCTTGACGCAGGCGATGCCCTGGCGGATTTCCTGGCGCTGAACGCCCTTGACGTAGGCCAGCATGCCTTCGTCGCCGAAGTAGCCCTTGGCCAGGTTGTCGGTGGACAGGGCGGCCGTGTGGTAGGTCGGCAGGGTGATCAGGTGGTGGAAGATGCCCGCTTCGCGAGACGCGTCCGCCTGGAAAGACTGGATGCGCTTGTCTGCTTCGGCGGAAAGCTCGGAGTCGTCGTACTCCACGCTCATCAGCTCGTCCCGGTTGTAGGCAGACACGTCCTTGCCTTCCTCGGTCCAGGCGTCAAACACCTGCTGGCGGAAGCTGAGCGTCCAGTTGAAGGACGGGCTGTTGTTGTAGACCAGCTTGGCGTTGGGGATGACCTCGCGGACGCGGTCCACCATGCCGCCGATCTGGCCGACGTGGGGTTTCTCGGTCTCGATCCACAGCAGGTCGGCGCCGTTCTGCAGGCTGGTGATGCAGTCCAGTACGCAGCGGTCTTCGCCGGTGCCGGCCTTGAAGCGGTACAGGCCGTTGGGCAGGCGCACCGGGCGCACCAGCTTGCCGTCCTGCTTGATGATGACGTCGCCTTCGTTGGCGTCTTCAGCGCCACCGATTTCCTCGGTCTCGAGGAAGGCGTTGTACTTGTGGGCCAGGTCGCCGGCGTCCGTGGATACCGGGATCTTCTGGGTCAGTCCGGCGCCGAGGGAGTCGGTGCGGGCTACGATGACACCGTTGGGCACGCCCAGCTCGAGGAACGCGTAGCGGATGGCGTTGATCTTGGCGAGGAAGTCCTCATGCGGAACGGTCACCTTGCCGTCCTGGTGGCCGCACTGCTTGGCGTCGGACACCTGGTTTTCGATCTGGATGGCACAGGCGCCGGCTTCGATCATCTTCTTGGCCAGCAGGTAGGTCGCTTCCTCGTTACCGAAACCGGCGTCGATGTCGGCGATGATCGGCACCACGTGGGTCTCGAAACCGTTGATGGCCTTCAGCGCAGCCTGCTCGGCGACCTGGTCACCGGCTTCGCGGGCGGCGTCCAGGTCCCGGAACAGGTGGTTCAGTTCGCGGGCGTCGGCCTGGCGCAGGAAGGTGTACAGCTCTTCGATCAGGGAAGAGACAGAGGTCTTCTCGTGCATGGACTGGTCGGGCAGGGGGCCGAACTCACTGCGCAGGGCGGCGATCATCCAGCCGGAGAGGTACAGGTAGCGCTTGTTGGTGGTGCCGTGGTGCTTCTTGATGGCGATCAGCTTCTGCTGGCCGATGAAGCCGTGCCAGCAACCCAGGGACTGGGTGTACTGCGCGCTGTCCGCGTCGTACTCGGCCATGTCCTGGCGCATGATGTCGGCGGTGTAGCGGGCGACGTCGAGGCCGGTCTTGAAGCGGTTCTGCAGCTCCATGCGGGCGGCGAATTCGGGGTTGATGGCGTCCCAGTTGTGGCCGTGGGCCTCGCGCTGGGCGGCAAATTCGTTTACGAGTTCCTGGTAAGTAGACATCGTGGTGTACCTTTTATCAGAGATAAAACTGTGCGGTCGGGCAATGGCCCAGGTTCATGACGTGTATCCTAGACCCCGGACCAACATAAATGAAATTAATGCTAAGGATATTTGTTATTCACCTGCGAAATGTTGATGCCGATCAGGCGTATAGATAGAAGCAAGACATCTAAGAAGATGCTTGCAAAGTAAGACGACCGGTCATATATTTTCGCCATGGCTACAGCCGAAGACAAACCTGCCCTGAGCAAACGTGAAGCGAAGAAGGCCTTGCTGCTTGAGCGCGGCCTCGAAGTCATGCGCGTGAACGGCTACAACGGCACCAGCGTCAAGGACATCGTCGATGCGGCCCAGGTACCCAAGGGCTCTTTCTACAACTACTTCGACAGCAAGGAGGATTTTGCCGTCGAAGCCCTGGAGAAGGTTGGCCGCAACGTGGTGGACGAGGGCAGCGCGCTGATGGGCTCCCCCGAGGACGCGCCGCTGGATCGGCTGACCGCCTTTTTTGAGGCCCACCGCGATCGTATCTGCAGCGAGCAGTTCACCGCGGGCTGTTTTCTCGGGAATCTCGGGCAGGAGATGTCAGATTCTTCCGAGACGATTCGCTGCAAGGTGCAGCAGACGCTGGCCACGAACGCGGCCATGTTCCGCCGGGTGCTGGAAGACGCACGGGCGCGCGGTCGCCTGGATTCCTCGGTGGATCCGGCGACGACAGCGGAATTCCTGTTCAATGCATGGGAGGGAACGCTCATGCGAATGAAGACAGACAAATGCCGCGAGCCGCTGGATGCCTTCCTCGGCATGCTGCCGCGATTGTTGAACGCTGCGTGATACGCGCATTTTTTTTGGATCAAAAGTAAGACGACTGGTCATCTATTATCAATCGAAAGGAGGACAGACCCATGAGCAACCCCCAAGCCGTTACTGAAACTACGTTCGAATCCGAGGTGCTGGCTGCCGTTCAGCCGGTGCTGGTGGACTTCTGGGCCGAGTGGTGCGGTCCCTGCCGCGTGATCGCGCCGGTACTGGATCAGCTGGCCGAGGAATTCGACGGCCAGGCCGCCGTTCGCAAGGTGGACGTGGATGAGAACCAGGCCCTGGCGGCCCGCTTCGGCATCCGCTCAATCCCGACCCTGATGGTGTTCAAGGACGGCCAGCCGGTGGAAACCCTGACCGGCGTGCAGTCCCAGGCCACCCTCAATGCTGCCCTGCAGCGCCATGTCTGAAGAGGTGGGCGTCCGCAGCGTTTTTGCGAAGTAGGATCCCCTACTGGGCCCGGGGTAGTTGCTGGCTGATCCGGCCGGCGACACCCGGGCCCTCTTTTGTTTCCCCGGCCTCATCCAGCAGCCGGTTGGACAGGGTGAGGAACGCCATCAGTGAACCGTCTGCATCGATGCGCTCGTCGATCACCAGGGCCATGACCTCGGCCTGGGTGTCGCGCACGGCGTTGCAGATTTCATCACTACCGGACGCCGACTGCTCCAGCGACCGGCGCAGGTCCAGGATTTTCTGGTAGTAGATGTCCAGCCGGTCCTTGCGCGACTGCTTGCGCTGGCGGCGCACGGCCACCAGCACACTGCCCGAGGCGATGACCACCGTGGCGAGGAAGCCCAGCACTTCCGCGTAGCGCTCCAGGAAGCCGGGCAGATCCCGGTCCCGGTAGCGGCGCGCGCCCGGGTGCAGCGGCAGCGACTGGGCCATCTGCGTCACGTCGAAGAGCACCGGGACACCCGCCAGGGGATAGCCCGCGGTGATTTGTGGCCGCAAGTTGTCCAGCCCCCGGGCAAGTTCGTAGACGAGCTCGGTGTCCAGGCCGGCCCGGGCCACCAGCAGGTTGTTGACGGACAGTGTCAGCGCCGCGTCCCCGCCCAGTGACGGATAGAGCTGGGCCGGCAGCGTGAAGGGGTGCAGGAAGGGATAGCGCAGTGCGACACCCTCGGCGACGCTGCCGTGCATGAGTTTTTCCGGCGCATCCAGGCTGTACAGGGTAAAACCCGGCAGGCGCGACAGGGCGTCCCGCGCGAGTATGCCACCGAACATGAAGTAGATATCCGGTTCACGGCTCCAGGGGTCTGGCAGCAGCGTGATTTCGCCCTCCGCAATGCCAAAGTCCTCAGCCAGCTGCTCCGCAAGGTGGTGACCCAGTGAGCCGGGCGCCCCGGCCCAAATGGGCCCGCTGCGTAGCAGCTCGCCGAGGTCCTTTGGCTTGTTGTCCTGCCGGTGCAACACATGCAGCACGCTGGGGTAGAGGTCCGACACCAGGGTCAGTCCCGGCAGCATGCGGCCGGTGTCCTCGATAATGCCCAGGTCCACATCGCCGGCCATCAGTGCATCTGCTAGTTCGGCGCTGGAATCGTAGGCCCTGATGGTCAGCGCCTGTTCGCCGGGTGTCAGGCGCGCGATCAGCGCCCCGATGGTGGGGGCCGGCTCCTCGGCGTGCACACCGAGGGTCAGGTCGGCCCGGGCCAGCGTACAAAGAAGCAGCCCGGTGAGCAGGACCAGGGTGCGCACGGTGGTTGTGTTGATCACTGCTTCAGCAGTTCCAGGGCGTTGGCGTCGGCGCGCTGGCGGAAGCCCTGCGGGTCGCTGTTCCAGAGGGTGCGGCCGTTGGTAAAGCCGGCCAGCTCGAACAGCAGCAGTTCACCGTTTTCGATCTTGAAGTTGGTGTAGTCGGGGCAGGCCAGTCGACCCATCGACAGGGTAGCCGCGCAGAAGCCCGAATAGCGGGGAAGGAACTGCTTGCGGGCGGCATTGAATCGGTCGCGGTTTGCCGCGTCGGCAAAGCGGTAGCGCAGCCCCCTGTGCTCGACTTCGAACTCCGCGCTGCCCATCACCGGTCCGCCGGGCTCATGGTAGGACACCAGGTCGTAGCCGCCGACGGCCACACCGTCCGGCGCACACTGGTGACCACCGGGGTGCTGGGCCAGCGCGGGCGCAGAAAACCCGAGCAGGGTAAGTAGGCAGAAAATCAGGGTTCGCATGAGGGTTGCCTCGTAATGACAACTCTTTGGCTACAGCTGCCAGCCTAAGTTCAACCCCGCGGTGAAACAAATACTGTCAGTTTTTCGCAAACTGCGTCTCAAAAACGTTTTTCTGGACTGCAATCACAGTTCCTGATTTCCGCTACATTTTGCCCTTCCCTGTCACATTGTGCCGTGGAATGATCGAAACCCTATGGCAACGCAACCTTTCATTGGCGTCGTTTGCGACGCAAGCTTTTCTGTCCTCGTCAGCCGCATCAAGGGCGCCGGGTACCGCGTCGCGCGGGTGTCCCCGGCCATGCTCAAGCCCGGCACGCGCCCCGCGGTGGATATCTGGGTCGTTGACTGCGAGGACCACGACGCCATCGCCGAGGACCTGGCAGAGATCGATTCTCCCGTGGTTGCGCTCAGCAACCGGCCCGAGGTCACCGACAAGGATGCCTATCGCGACTGGAGCGATCGCATCATCAAGACGCTGGACAAGTGGACCGCCGATGCCTGGCACGGCAAGGCCTCGGAAGGGGACTCCACGCCGGATCGTTTTGCCGACGTGGAAGGTGTCTGGCTGATCGTCGGCTCCGCCGGTGCCGAGGCCGCGGCCAGGGAGTTTTTCGAGGCCATGCCCTGGGTGCCGAACGTCGCGTTCCTGTACGCACAGCACGTCAAGGAAAAGGATCAGCTGGGTCTGACCAACCGACTGGCAACCTCAAACCCGGGTTTGCGCTGCAACCTCGCCGTGGGTCGCCACTGGTTCAACCCGGCCCAGCTGCTGGTAGTGCCCTCCAGCTGCCGTCTGCAGTTCGGCAAGCAGGGTGAAGTCTTCAGCCTGCGGGATTCCTGGGGCGGTCGAGTCGATCCCCACATCGACCAGGTCATGATGTCGATGACTGCACTGAAGCCCAGCGGCGTGATTGTTTTCAGCGGCGCCAGCACCGACGGCCTCAAGGGTGCTCACGCCATGCGTCACATGGGTATCCGTATCTGGGCCCAGGAGCCTGAGACCGCCACCGAGCCGGCCCTGCCCACCTGGGTAGACCGCATGCACCTGTCTACGAACGTGGGCAACCCCGCGGAACTCGCCGCCGACTTCGTGTGCCTGTACGGCGGCATCGATGCGGCGCCAACCCGCGAACAGATGACGCCGCGGGTCGAAAACCTCTAGCAGGGCGCGCCCGGGGCGCGCAAGACGACCCAGGTTACACCACGGCGTTTTTCCATCGACGCGACTCACTATTTGAGAGTTCACTGTGCCGCCTCATTTGGGTATTTTGGCGGTGTACACCATAGCCGCATGAAATCCGTAAGCGCTGACAGGGGGCCGGGTATTGGATCCAGTCAATGACGTAGCGGGAGCCATTTTTCTCTCGCGCAGCGACGTGAACGAGCCCCTGTCCAGTTTTTCCCGGCACGGGTTCCACCTCGATGACGCCGACTGGCCCTCTGTGGAACACTATTTCCAGGCCATGAAGTTCGAGGATCCGGAGTACCGGGAGCGCGTGCGCCAGTCGACGCATCCGAAAAAGGCCCGCAAGCTGGGGCGCTCCCGCTTCCAAAAGCTCCGCCGCGACTGGCGCAAAGTCCGACGGGTGATCATGACCCGGGCGGTGTATATCAAGTGCCGCACCCATCCTGAGGTGGCGGAACGCCTGCTGGCCACCGGCGATGCGCGGCTGGTGGAGAACAACGCCTACGACTACTACTGGGGCTGCGGCCGCGACCGGCGCGGCGACAACACCTATGGCCAGGTGCTGATGGATGTACGCGACAAGCTGCGGGAGGAAGCCGCAGCGGATTGATCAGGGTCGCGTTGTCCTGCTTGCCTCCGTCAAAGTATGCTTTAGTCCCATGAAGACACGACCTGTAGCCCTCTCCCTCATATTGCTCGCTTCGCCAGTGGCCCTGTCACAGCCGGCGGATTTCGGCAGCCTGGATTGCGTGATCGAACCCTCGCGCCAGGTAGACCTGAGTACCGCGGTCAGCGGCATCCTGGAATCAATCGAAGTCGACCGCGGCGATACGGTGAGTCGCGGGCAGATGCTGGCCAGGCTGAATTCCGGTGTCGAGCGCGCCAGCGTTGAGCTGGCGCGGCAGCGCGCGGACAGCGGTGTGAGCATTGCTTCCGAAAAGGAGCGCCTGGAACTCGCCCAGCGCAGCCTCAAGCGTGTAGACACACTGCATACCAACAAAATGATTTCCGAGAAGGAGCAGGACGAAACCCGCACCACGGCGCGCCTGGCCAAGCTCGACTACGACACGGCAGTAGAGGAACAGGCCATTGCCAGGCTGGAGTACAAACGCGCGCGGGAAGTGCTGAAGCTCAGGGAGATCGTGAGCCCGCTGGACGGCTACGTGGTCGATCGCTACAAGTCAGTGGGGGAATACGTCGAGGAGCAGCCCATACTGACGCTGGCACAGGTCAACCCCCTGCACGTGGAGGTGATCGCGCCGGTCGGCCTCTACCGCCAGGTCAGCCCGGGCATGACCGCGCGCATCTCGCCGGAAGCCCCCATTGGCGGTGAGCTCGAAGCGGTGGTGAAAACCGTGGACCCGGTCATCGATGCGGCCAGTGGCACCTTCAGGATTCGGCTGGAGCTCGACAACAGCGACAACAGTATTCCCGCGGGCATTGCCTGCGGCGTGACCTTCCCCACGCTGCGCTGATTCCGCGGCGATACCGTCAGACGCTGGCGCCCGCCAGCAGCATGCCCTGGAAAGAGGTAATACGGCCCTTGCCCGTGGCCTTGGACTGGTAGAGCGCCCGGTCCGCACGGCCGTACAGCTGGTCCGCGTTTTCGACGCCATTGTCGTAATCGGCAATGCCGATGCTGATGGACACCGAGAATTCCTCGCCGTTCTCGGCCGTGAATTTCTCTGCGGCGATGGCCGTGAGCAGGCGGTTCGCCACCTGGGCGCATTGCTCGGACGTCGCGCGCGGCAGGATACACAGGAACTCCTCGCCGCCGATTCGGCCCATGATGTCACGGTTGCGCAGGGACGCCTGGCCGACGTTGGCGACCTGCCGGATCACCTCGTCACCGACCGGGTGGCCATAGTTGTCGTTGATCGATTTGAAGTTGTCGATATCGAGCAGGATGATCGACAGCCCGCCCTCTTCAACCGTGATGCGCGGTATAACCTGCTCCAGGTAGTCAAATATGTAGGCCCGGTTGTACAGGCCCGACAGGCCGTCCCGGTGTGACAGCGCGAGAATGCGACGGTTGTTGCGCCACTGGAACAGCAGCCCCGCCAGTACCATCAGGCACAGGGCCACGGTCAGTATGATCAGGTAACGCTGGGTCTGGTTGGCCTGCTGGTGGCTGGCCACCTGCAGCTGGTTGATTTGCGCCTGCCGTTCCAGCAGGGCGATCTCGAGATCCTTGCGCTCACTCTCCAGCCCCGCTCGCAGCGTGTTCATACGGTGCGAGGAGTGCTTCTCCATCTGCCGGATGTAGTCCTGGTAGAACTCGTCGAGCATATTGAACGCCTGGCCGGAGTCTCCGCGATGGAACGCGATATGGCTGCGCACGCGCTCCAGCTCCAGCATCCAGGTCGTGCCCTCCAGCTCCGGCATCGACTGCAGGATTGCCTGGGCCTGCGAGAGGGAGGTCTCCGCCGCTTCGATCTCGCCGGATTGCGCCTGGCACATGGCCTGCTTCTTGTAGAGCTCGGCGTCGTAGTCTTCGGGGCCGGCATGGCCCAGCGCGATGGCGATCTGTGGCAGCGCCCGGGCGCAGTCGCCCTGCTCGGCGTAGGTCATGGCCAGGCCGTAGTTGCCGTAGAACAGGCGGCTCTCGCCGGGTGCGTAGGCGGTGAACTCCAGGTACTGGGTGAAATAGCGCTCCGCCTGCGCCCATTCGCCGGAATAGCGGAAGGTGCTGGCCAGGCCCTGGATCACGCTGGCGGTCTGCTCACGGTAGCCGAGCCCCTTGAAGATATCGAGGGATTGCAGGTAGAACTCCAGCGAGCGCTGATAGTCCCCCATGTAGGCGTAGACGGCACCGTAGGCGTCGGTCACCATGCCCAGCAGGTCGCGCTGGTCGAGCTGCAGCGCCATCGAGTAGGCCCGCTGCAGCTCCTGCAGGGAGGTGTCGTACTGTTCCAGCAGGCCGCGTGTATAGGCGAGCTCCTGCACGGCGAATATGTACACCCGGTCCGCTCCCATGGCCAGCGCCCGCTCGGCGACGTCGGCGAGTATCTCTATGCCGCGCTTGAGTTCACCGCGGCGCACCTCGATGATGCCCGCATAGCTGTGCAGCCACAGCACCAGTTCCGGGCTTGCGGCCGCCAGCAGTGGCCCGCGGGCGAGGGCGATGTCCGCTTCGAACTCGTCGTACATGAACAGGGCATTGTGCGCCTGGGCGCGCCGCAGCAGGTACCACAGCTGGGTTTCGCGGTCCGCTTCCCGGTAGCGATCCTCGGCGCGGGACAGTTCCTCGAGCACGCCCGCCGGGTCGCGGTACAGCCGGGGTTCCATCTCCACCAGATCGACGCGCAGGGCCTCGTCCTGCACCTGGGCGAAGGCCGGCAGGATGACGCACAGGCCGAGAATGGCCAGGCAGAGGCGGGATCGTTGCACGCGGTTCGCTCTGTTATTCTGCCAACTGACCCGGTTCGCTGGCGGGCCAGGGGTAGTGACTTGGGCGGTGCTGCTGTATGGGAATCATGATACCGATGTGGGAAAACCTAGACTAACAACCAGGTTTTGTACGCCCTGGGTGCCCTCACTGTCAATGAGACTTATGGCTGACTCGGATGGGCTAGCTTCACCGGCCCCGTATAGATTGGCCGCCGATCGTATTTCTCCCCGGTCATTTCCACGTGCCATTGGGCGAACTCCCCGCGTTCAAGGTCCTCGTAGGCCTGCTGTATGGCGTCATTGACCTGGGGGTAGGCCACTTCATCCCAGGGGCACTGGTCGCGCGTGAAGAACGCGCACTCCAGCGATTCCGGCCCGGGTGTGAAGGCCGGCGTGTCCACCGCCGCCCGGAAGCCCATGTAGACCTGGTTGATAAAAGTCAGTGTGCCCATCATGTACAGCTCGAGCGTGGCCGGGTCGACGGTCACACCGGCCTCCTCGCGCAGTTCCCGCGCCGCCGCCTCGCGCAGGGTCTCGCCCTGTTCCATGAAACCGCCGGGAATGGCCCAGCAGCCGCGCTGTGGCTCGATGGCGCGCCTGACCCAGAGCAGGCTTTTTTGATGGGCGATAAAGGCGGTGACGACAATCATCGGGTGTTCGTGGTAGGGCTCACGGCAGCGCTCGCAGTACCAGTGATTTCGCGGCTCTCCCGCGATGACAGGAATGATCATTTCGTGCCCGCAGTGGGGGCAGAACCTGGAGGCGTCGGTGGGTGGCGCGGGATCCCCAGCCATCATCGCCCCCGGCTGCCGGCGTCCCCGGCTTCGATGTCCTGCAGCGCTGCCGGCAGGGGCGTGAGGTTTCCGTCGGTGGCCGCCTGGGCCGCCTCGATGCGCTCGATCCGCTCATCGACCCCGGGGTGGGTGCTGAAAAACTCCAGCAGCTCGGAGTCGTCCAGCAGGCGCGCTTCCTCGTCGCGCATATGCTCGAAGAACTCGTCGGCACCGCCGAGGTGCCCGTAGTGGCTTTGCAGCAGGGCCAGGGCATAGGCGTCAGCGTCCCGCTCCTGCTCGCGGCTGAATCCCAGCAGCAGGGACTCCGCCGACAGGCTCGCCACCTGGTCGGCCACCGATGACTGGGAGAAACCACTCATCAACGCCAGCGCGGTTACGGTCACGGCGGCGCGTCCCGTCGCCATGATCGGGTCGCGGTGCACGATATGGCCGATCTCGTGCGCCAGCACCATGGCCAGGGCGTTTTCCGAGTCCACTGAGTCCAGCAGTCCCCGGTGTATGACGATATGGCCCGCCAGGGTCGCATAGGCGTTCTTCTCGGGGCTGTTGCTGTAGTGGACATGTATGCGAATGCCGTCTGGCAGTGGCTGCCCTGCTAGCAGCTTTTCCGCCAGTGCCTGCAGGGCTTCCTCGGCGCGCTGTTCATCCGGCTCCAGTTCCCTATCGAAATAGCCCGAGGCCTCGAAGCGTTCCACCATGGCCTCTTCGTATTCGAAGGGGATGTGTGGCAACAACCAGCCCGCGGCGAGATAGGCGCTGCCGAACAGGGCGCCACAGAGTAATACCACGCCCAGCACCAGGGATCCGAAATCCACCAGCGGGTGCGTGTCGGAGACGTTGATGCCTTCCGGTATGGACCGGTTCTCGTACTCCATCAGCCTCTCGCCGGTGGAATCAGGGCCGTGCCGTAAGCCAGTACCTCGACGGCGCCGACCTGTCCCTTGGCTCCCTTGGTAATGGAGGATGTTTCGAGTTTGACGTTGAAGATGGCATCGGCGCCGATATCCCGGGCCTCTTCCTTCATACGCAGGATGGCCTCGCGGCGGGCCCGTTCAACCAGTGATTCATAGGCGCTGACACGGCCGCCCAGGATATTGCGCAGGCCTGCGGAGATCTTCTTGAAGTAGTCGATGGAGACCACGACGTTGCCGGCGACCAGGGAGGAGCCGGGGGGCGTGCCCGGGGGTGTTTTTCGCGTGCTGAACGCGACGATCGGGCTCAGGGCTTCCTCGCGCTCGCGAATGGAGCGGAAGTGGCGGCGTTCATTGAAGCTGCCAAAGCCGTAGCCAATGATCAGCAGCACCAGCAGGACGATAAGATCCATGACGGTGTCTCCTATTCAACGACCACTGCCGTGCCATAGACGAACAGCTCGGAAGCGCCGGCGGTGACCGACGAGGTCGAGAACCGTACGTTCAGCACCGCATTGGCGCCGATGGATCTGGCCTGTTCTATCATGCGTCCGGTGGCTTCGCTGCGGGATTCGTTCAGCAGCTCCGTGTAGCCCTTCAGCTCACCGCCCACGATGTTCTTGAACCCGGCCATGATATCCCTGCCGGCGTGTTTCGCTCGCACGGTATTGCCCTGGACCATTCCCAGGTGACGCGTGATGCGTTTACCCGGAACTTCTTCGATATTGGTGATGATCATGTCAGACATAGTGACTCCTCTTCCCGTGAGGTAACGTGTTGGAAATGGCATCTTGCCAGCATCGCCAGATTGCGCTGATGGTGCGCATTTCGCAACTGGAATTGGTTCATGCTGTGACCGGCGTATGCGGTAGGTTTTCGATGTGGCGGCAGTGTTGGGGTGCGGGGTGGCAGACACCGCCTTGTCCGGCTTAGTGCGCGGGCGACTATACTGCCGTGGACGGCAGCCAAAAACTGCCGGTACAAGACCAGGAGTCGGTATGGAAACCACGGCAGGCAGATCGGAAGAGACCGTGGACTACTCGCTTTCAGAACCCATCGAATCACTGCTGCGGGAACACGTCGCGTCATGGGAGAGCCTCTCGCCCGAATCCTCCGCAGCGCCGCTTCCCGTGGAGGTGGATTTCCTTGTCGTAGGCTCGGGTTACGGAGCCGCCATGGCGGCCCTCGCGCTGGTGGAGCATCACACGAAAGCGGGTAAGAAGCCCAGTATCTGGGTGTTCGAGCGCGGCCGGGAATACACGCCTGATGATTTCCCCAAAACCTTCGACGACCTGCCGGCCTATGTCGACCTGGTCAGCCGCGAGCGCATCGGCACGGCGGGCCCGGTGCGCAACCGCAGCGGCTTGTTCCAGATTCGCGCCGGCGACGGGGTCTCCATTCTTTCCGGCAGCGGCATCGGCGGCACCTCGCTGATCAATGCCAGCGTCGCCGCCAGGCCCTCGGTATCGGTGCTGGAGAAGTGGCCGTCGCGGCCGACAGAGGCGGGCAGCTGGGCCGAAAAGTTCGAACAGGTCTACCCCAAGATCGAGGCACTGCTGGGTGTGACACCCACGCCGGACGCGTCGGGGTTTTCCAAATACCAGGCGCTGGTAAGGACCGCGCAGGGGCTGGCCGGTGAGGTGGCGCCGGCGCCGCTCAGCATCAACTTCGACGGCACCGGCCCCCACAGTGTGGACGCCGGTGAATGCAATCTCTGCGGCAATTGTGTGGTCGGCTGTCACTCGGGCGCCAAGCAGTCGCTGAATCTGAACGCCTGGCCGCTGTTCGCGCAGCTGGGCGGTGCAAGCGCGAAGCTTTACAACGGGGTCAGCGTGCAATCGGTGGAGGATGTCTACGACGGGCGACCCCGGTGGCAGGTGCACTGCGCACCGACCCGTGATATCGGCAAGACGTTCTCCATTCGCGCGCGCCAGGTCATCCTGGCGGCGGGCACCATCGGCAGTGTGGACATCCTCAAGCGCTCCGAGCGCAAGCGCGGTCTGTTGCTGTCGCCGCAGCTCGGGGAGCGGTTTTCCACCAACGGTGACGGCCTGCTCTCCAGCGTCGGGCAGGCGCACCCGGTAGAGGCGATCGCCGACGTGCCGGGCAAGCTGACGCCGGACAAGCAGCCCGGGCCGACCATCATCGGCAAGGCCGAGATTGGTCTCGGCAATCCGCTGGACCCGGACGAGTCCTTCACGCTGGAGGAGGGCGCCATTCCCTACCCGCTGCTGAACCTGTGGCAGGAGATCATAACCACCCAGAGCTTCTTCCGGCGTTTCGCCGATGGCCGACTCAGCGACTGGCACGAGGCGAACCGGAGGTCGCACGATTACCTGTGCACCTCCGCCGAGCTGAACCAGCACAGCCAGGTGCTGCTGGTGATGGGCGATGACCGGGCCCGGGGAAGGCTGGAATACGACGAAGAGAGCGATACCACCACGCCGAGCTGGAATGCCCGTGAACCGGGGCTGAATTTCTTCGAGGCGTTGGACAAGCGCCTGGCGGCGGCGGAACGGGAGAATCCTGGCGCCTGCTTCGACGGCGGCCAGTACCACCCCAATATGCTGTGGAAGCCGCTGCCCGATGGCTTTGCCGATGCGGTGGAGGGCGCCGAGGAGCTTGGCGGCACGCTGCTGTCGGTGCATCCCATCGGTGGATGCTGCATGGGCATCACCAGTGAGGACGGTGCGGTGGACATCACCGGCGCCGTGTTCCGCGGAGATGGCGATGCGGTGCACGAGGGCCTCTACGTCCTGGATGGCGCGATCCTGCCCGGTGCGGTCGGCGCCAATCCCTACATGACCATAGCGACGACGGCGTACCTGCTGGCCCACGAGCTGGCGGACCGCTTGCTACACAACGGCCCCGCATTGGACGCACCGTTCCCGCTGCTCGACAAGCGCCGCTACCGGCTTGGCCCGCCCACCCCGGTGCACCCGGTGGCAGAGTCCGCGCCGGTGCAGGCGGTATTCCGGGAGCACCTGGTGCACTTCATCGGCCGCCAGAACCTTATGCCCTGGTCCCGGCCAGGCGAACACACCGTGGCGGAGCTGAACGCGCTGTTGGAACCGGCTGTCGAGTTGCCGGAAGATACCCGGGCGCTGGTGCTGGAAATCGAGTTCCAGCTGGGGGGCAGCCAGAACCTGCAGGCGTGGACGGCGTCGCCCGACCAGCAGCTTCCCGCGGTGGCGACCCTGTCCTACAACCGGGGCGGCGGTGTGCTGTCCAAGGCCGAGGCGCCGCTCGAGCCCATCGCCCGTTTGCGGGGCACGGTGAATCTCGGCGCGGTGGACCGACCGCGGCTGTCCTGGTGGCGGGCGCTGACGCGGGTCTTTCCGAGGTTCCTGCGCTTCAGGTTGTACGATCTGGTCAGCGGCGTCTCCGGCAAGAGCGTTTGGAAATCCGTTTGTGAGTCCGCTCGCATTGCCCGCCTCCATGCGGACTACCGCCAGCTGCACTACCGATTCGAGGCCGACCCCACCGATGCCGCGGCCACCGGCGTCGGACTGCGCTTCGATGGCACCAAGACCCTCGCCTACGACAACAGCCAGCACAGCATCTGGGGCTCCATGATGTCGATGCCGGCCAGCCTGTCCGCGGGCGGCAGGCAGGCGGACGTGTTCTGGGAAGTGGACGCGGTGGATATCACCCGGGGCGCGGCGCCACTACAGGTGCGCGACTCGCTGGACCTGCTCACCGTGCTGGCAAGCCTGGGCGGCGTGCTCGGCCTGTATTTCCGGCTGTTCCTGCAGACCCATTTCTGGAGCTTCGGCGCCGCGGACTATCGCAAGTACATGCGGCTCGAGGACATGGAGGCCATGCCCGATCTCGGGCGCATGGCGAAGCCCCCGCAGACAATGTACTTCGGTCGCGGCAAGAACCGGAATTCCCGGGAGGTGGAAACCTGGCTCTATCCCGGCGACAACGAGGGCAGGCAAACCTGCCGCCTGATCCGGTATCAGCCGCAGGGTGACACCGACGACCCGGCGGGGCGCAAGGTGTTGCTGCTGGTGCACGGCCTGGCTCACAGCAGCCGCATCTTCTGGAGCGAGGCGCCAATCACGGCGGACAGCGGCCGGGTGGATACCAACCGCGACAACTTCGTGCAGTACTTCCTCGACCGCGATTACGATGTGTGGATTGTCGATCACCGCACCAGCGCCAACTACGTCGAGTCCGTGACGCCGGAAGACCGCTGGGACGACATCGCCAACACGGATATTCCCTGGGCGGTGCGCACGATCTTCGAACGCGTCAATGCAGAGCATCCCCACGACCCGGTGCGCAAGGTGCATGTGTTCTCCCACTGCATCGGCGCCGGTGCGGTGGCCATTGCTGCGCTGAACGGCAAGCTGAACATTACCAACAGCGCGAATGAGCCTGAGTCAATGCTCGCCTCCCTGGTGCCCCATGCTGTGGCGCCCTGGCTGTTCGCCTCGGTGGCGAACCGGGCGCGGGAGAATGTCTGGGCCATGTTCAAGAACATGGAGCCCCTGGACGTGGTGGAACCCTGCCCGCACCGGGATACGCCCCTGGTCGAAAACATCTTCGATCGGGTGGCACTGTCTACACTGGACGAAACGGAAAACGCACAGTGGGATCGCTGCAGTGTCTGGAATGACGAGCGCGGCCCGATGTTCCCACGCACCATCTACTCGCGGTACACGATCATCTGGGGTCGCCAGTGGCGCAACGAGAACATCAACCGCGCCACCCGCAATGAATTTGCCGGCATGATCGGGGCGGTACCCAGGGACGTCCTGCAGCAGGTGTACTCTTCAATTGTGCGGGGCCTGCTGTCCAATCACGACGGCAACAACGTCTACGTCACTCGCGACAGGATTGCCGACCATTGGACGTTTCCGACACTGTTCATCCACGGCGACAGGAATACCGTGTTCGACATAGAGACCTCCAGGAAATCGGCGGAGATGCTGACCCGGCACCGCAAGTTCGGTGACGCCATGGCGGATTTCTGGAGTGACATCACTCCGCGCGACTACTGTGAGCAGAATGTGTGGATCGAAGTCCTGCCCGGCTACGGTCATATGGACATGGTGTTGGGCCGGGATGCCGGCGCTGGCGGGCAGGTCTTTGAAAAGCTGCATCGCTTCTTCGACGCGGCCCAGCGCGGCGGCGTCGAACAGGAATACCGGGATGAGTTCACGACCCCCGGGGCCGAGGAAGCCTTCAGGCGGGAGCGCGGCGCGCAATCCCGGGTCGGTCCGCTCAAGCTGCCGCTCACCGGACCCGTCATTTCACACCCGCGCCTGGTGGACGACGGCTCCGGTGTCGTCAGGCTCAACCTGTGGGTGGAAGCCCAGGATTTCAGTTCGATTCCGCTGGAGGAGGTGCTGGTCCAGGACGGCAGCCTCGCCAGGCTCCGGCCCCTGCACAATGCCAATCGCCGGATGCGTCAGTTGCCTCACTGGGACCGTCCCGACGATGTGTTCTGGCTCACCCACTACGATATCCAGCCGCAGGCGAATGGGCCCGAGGCGGGGGTCCGCAAGCTGTGGCTGGACTACGGCGGGGAAGAGCGTGTTCCCGACGACGCCGTGGAGCTGGACTGGGAAGGCCTCGACTGGCTGGCGCGCCTGCGGGACGCTGCTTCCCCGGCGCCGAAGGACCCGGCCCTGTGTTTCCTGCTGGGGTCCTGCCTGTATCCCGGTACCGCCTTTGACCGGGAGCAGATGGGCCGGGTGTTCGAGGGTATGTTCCGCCACGTTCAGCGAGGCGTTCCCGAACACGAGGACGGCTCGGTCGCTTACCGTCGCGGGGTCGACCACCTGCTCCTGCTGGGTGACCAGATCTATGCGGATGCCACCGCCAATGTCATGGATCCGATCACAGGTTACGAGAAGTACCGCGGTCGATACCGCAGGGCCTTCGGCAGCCGTCATGCAAGAAAGTTGCTTTCGCACATACCCAGCTATTTCGCCGTGGATGATCACGAATGCACGGACAACTTCCAGGGACCCGGGGCCGGCCACGATGCGGAGGACTACGCATATGCCCGGGAAATGGCGGTTCACTACCAGGTGCACAGCGAAAGCGCCTGGGCGGACCCGACGCCTCGCCTTTGGCATCGCTTTGCCAGTGCAGGCTACCCGTTCTTCGTATTCGACACGCGCTTCGAGCGCCGCCAGGCGCAGGCGTTCAGTCGCGCCGACGCCCACAGCCTGATGAGTCAGGTGCAGCTCGACGCCTTCGAGACCTGGCTCAGAAAGAGCACGGAACCGGTCCTGTTCATCGCCTCCGGCTCGCCGATGGGGCCGGTGACCCGGGCGGAGGCACGCGAACCCTGGCTGCTGCAGGGTGGCGATACCCTGTTGTCCTACCCGGGCTTTCTCAGCCGCATGGCGCAGTTGCTCCGCACCCACGCGGGGGACCGCCATGTCTGCTGGCTCAGCGGTGATCCGCACCTGTCCTGCCTGTCGCAGCTGCAGCTGCAGGATGCGGACCACGGCAGCGCCCGGCTCACCCATATCTGTGCCTCGGGGCTGTATGCGCCGATTTCATTCATCAACACCAATCCGCGGCGCTGTGACTGGGATGGCGGGCCCCGGGCGCTGCCGGTGAGCGACGCGCTGACGCTGCACTACGAGCAGACGCTGCTGACGGACAGCCACCAGCATTTCCTGCGCTTCGACCTCCACGACGCGGAAAACCCGCAGGTGATCCTGGGTGCTTACGACAGCCGCGGGGAGCCGCTGGCGCCCCCGATCACCGTTGAGCTGGCAAAGGTGTCGGCGCTATGAGGCTAGGAGACGTCATTGCCGGTTTCCGGCCCGATGATCCGGGAATGGTGGGGCCCGCCTTCAACGAGGTACTGGAATCCCAGCGCATCCGCGCGGCCCAGTCCCGCAATGCGCTGCCGCTGGTCGCCGGAGCCGGGCTCATCTACGTGGTGGCGCTGTGGGGCGAGGTGAACGCGTTCAATATGCTGGCCTGGATGGGGCTGAACATCGCGCTGGCGGTGGTGCGCACCGGGGTCTGCAATCGCATGGTGGGCAGCTTCGACAAGGCCACCACCACGGCCCGGCTTTACCGCAATGAGCAGTGGCTGTTTGCAACAGCGCTCAGCAGCACCACGGCGCTGGGCAGCGGGTTCTGGTGGCTGTGCCTCGACGGCACCGACAAGGTGGTGCTGGCGGTAACGCTGTTGAGCTGTATCTACGGTGTCGGCACCACCGTCAACTCCGCGATCCACGCTCGCGGCATGCCGGTACTGCTGGTCTCCAACCTCGGCCAGGGGGTGGTGTTCTTCGGCATTGTGCGCTCCCCCGTCGACTTCGAGGTGGCGGTTGCGCTGGCGGCGATGATCCTGCTGCTGTCACAGTTCACCCGGCAGATTTCACACCTGTTCTCGGACTCCATTCTCATTCGCCATGAGAATGTCGAGAAGAACCTGCGGCTGGAGGAGCAAAAGGCCCTGGTGGAGGAATCGCTGGCTGCTGCCCGCGCAGCCAACGAGGACAAGAACCGGTTTATGGCGGCGGCCAGTCACGACCTGCGCCAGCCGCTTCACGCGATGACCCTGTTCCTCGGCAGTTTGAAGCGACGCGTGGCGGGCGGCCCCGACGCCGAACTGGTCGACAAGATCGAGGAGAACAGCAACGTACTGCACGACCAGTTCAACAGCCTGCTGGACCTGTCGAAGTTCGACGCCGGGGTGGTAGAGCCGCAGTACTCCGTGTTTCGCCTGGACGCCCTGTTGCAGAAAATTGTCGACGGCGCGACCCCCAATGCCGAGGACAAGGGCATTGGGCTGAAACTGCAGGCGAAGCCCGTCGCCATCAGGAGCGACGTGCTGCTGCTCGAGCGCCTGCTGCGCAACCTGCTGGTCAACGCCATCCAGTTCACAGACGAGGGTGCCGTGGAGATATCCGTGGCCGAAGGCGACCGGGGCACGGTGGTCGAAGTTCGCGATTCCGGACAGGGCATCGCCGCGGAGGACCTGGATGAGATCTTCAAGGACTACTACCAGGTGCACAACAAGGCCCGCACCAAATCCAAGGGCACGGGCCTGGGGCTGGCGATCGTCAAACGTATCGGCGCACTGCTGGAGCTGGAGCTCGATGTGCAATCCGTGCTCGGCACCGGCAGCACGTTTTCGGTGACGATCCCGACCGCCCAGGTTGTGGAAGGCTTTGTCGACATACCTACCACGGCTGCGCGCGACGAGGCGCTGGATGAGCTGGAGATACCGGATCTGCGTTTCCTGCTGGTCGATGACGACGACGCGATCCTGGAGGCACTGTCCGGCCTGATTTCAGGTTGGGGTGGAAGCTGCAGCACCGCCTCCGGCTTTGAACAAGTGCGTGAATGGGTCTCGGCCGGGCAGCACTTCGATATGGCCATCCTGGATGACATGCTCAACGAAGAAGCCAGCGGCCTGGATATCGCGCATTTCCTGCAGGAATTCCTCGACGCTGAGCGGATTCTCATCACCACCGGGCACAGCAGCGTGCAGCGCCTCGAGCAGCTGCGTCAAAGTGGGTTCGAAGTCATGGTCAAACCCGTCGGCCACCGTCAGCTGCGTGCGGCGATCCAGGACGCCCTGCAGCCTAAAGCCTGAGCCGAACCTGCCGATATAGAAAACCAGATAGCACTATTTTTTCCGCTGCACGCCCCGGCGACGCCGCAGTGCCGCCCTTTGCCCAAGGAGAACGCCAAGCTATGGACCTGAAACAGTCATTCATGGACGACCTCAACAAGGATCGCTTCGTTCTGACATCCCTGCCGGAAGTGGCCATGAACATTCGCAAGGCCCTGGAAGATGACGAAATCACGGTAGATGCCATTGCGAACCTGATCGGCAACGATCCGGCGATCGCGGCCAAGGTCATGAAAACCGCCAACAGCGTCTTCTATCGCGGCCCCAAGGCCTGCGAAACCCTGTCCGCCAGCGTGTCACGCATGGG
This sequence comes from Halieaceae bacterium, assembly GCA_965601975.1. GTDB lineage: Bacteria > Pseudomonadota > Gammaproteobacteria > Pseudomonadales > Halieaceae > JANQIO01. The sequence continues at coordinate 4,170,274 of OZ271856.1, read as the reverse complement.
CTTCGAGACCACCCGCAAGCTGGTGACCAGTTTTGCCGTGAAAGAGCTGTTCAGCAGCTCATCCCCGGTGCTGGCCAAGGCGATGCAGAGCGCCTGGGAGCACAGCCTGCACATCGGTGCCATCGCCCATGCCATGGCCAAGCACACCCGCACCTGTCCGCCGGAAGCAGCGCTACTGGCCGGGGTACTCAGCAATATCGGCGTTCTGTCCGTGTTCAACTATGCGGCCAACTATCCGGAGCTCTGCGAGGATGAAGAGGCCCTGCAGCGCACGGTAGACGAACTCAAGACCGAGGTGGGTGCACTGGTGCTGGATCGCTGGGCGTTTCCTCCCGAATACCTGGCCTGCGCACTGGAAGCCGAGAACTGGTCCCGGGACACCGGCAAGCCGGTCGACCTCTGCGACCTGATCATTCTCGCCAACTACCACGCCTGCATCGGCAAGCGCGAGCTGCCGAAGATCGACCAGCTGCCCGCGTTCCGGAAGCTGTCGGAGAAGAATGCGCTGGCGCCGGAAGTCGCCATCAACTTCCTGCATGAGGCGGAAGAGGAAATCCAGGCCGCTCGCGCCCTGCTGGCGGCCTAGCCGCTCAGCGGACGGCGCTGATCATTACATACCGCAGTACCTGGCGGCGGTAGGCCCAGTCAAGGAAGGCCCCGGTCACCTCGTATTTAAGCCAGCGTGACCGCGGCATGCGCCAGCGGTGGGTGCGCTTGAAGTTCCGCAGCCACTGGCCGAACGAAGGCATCACCCATTCGCTGATATCCCGGCTCTGTACTTCCCGGAAGCCGGCATCTTCAAGCTGCTCCACGTAGCGCGGCAGCTGCACCAGGTTTTGCGACGGAATCCTCGATGCCCTCAGCATCGATGCCAGCGCAGCTCCCCTGAAGGAGCGGCCGCGGTGTGGTTCCGCGAGCACGAAGTCAGTGAGCCCGAGACGTCCACCCTCGGGCAGCAGGCTGCCGGACCGCTCGATGAAGTCACTGCGATCGGGGAAGTGGTAGGCGCAATCCAGCGCCACGACCCGGTTGATTCCATGCCCTGTAAACGAATCCCAAACCCCAGGGTCATTGATATTGCCCTGCTGCAGGGTGGCGACGGCGGGCGCATAGGCTGATGCCAGCATGCGGGTGCGGGCAAATTCGGTCTGGCTCTGCGACAGGTTGACGCCGGTGATGCACTGCACGCCGAAATGCTCCAGCCAGTGCAACAGCTGGTCGCCACAGCCGAAGCCGGCATCGAGTACCGCGCTGTCGGCATTGAGCTCGCAGGCGCTGCCCAGCAGGGTGGCGAGTTCGCGACAGGCATCGGAATAGTCGGTGGCGGACTCCCAGTAACCCAGGTTTCCCCAGGCCTCGCCGTCGCGGTTGAGCGGCAGTTCAGCGAGGTCGAAGAACTCCGCCACGCGAACTCTAGGCCCGGGCCTTCCAGGGAATCGCCGCTCCCAGCTGCTCCGCCACGGCCATGGACGCGTCCACGGCGGCGTCCAGCAGGGGCACGCGTTCGGTCATGTAGGCGCCGCAGAACCAGAGCCGGTTGTCCGCCTGCCGCTGTATCTGCTGCAGTTCCCGGACGGCCTTGCGGCTGGCGTGGGTGACGACCGGTCGCGTGAAATCCACCCGCGCGAGCTCTGTACCCGGGGCGGGGTCGCGCAGGGGGTTCCAGGTCTGGAACACGGCCTGCTGGCGGCGAAAGCGGTTGAACGCCCGGGTCAGGTCCACGGACACCTCGGCCCGGGGGCCGTCGCCGGGCAGTGTGTAACTGACCGGGGAGATGGGCGCCAGGCTGCGCGGCAGCATGTCCCGGTCGGTGTGCACGCACATGGTGGAGCGCTCGAAGGGTATCGCGTCCAGCAGGCGAGCCTGTTGTTCGAAACCTGACAGCATCCCGGCCGCCTGCTGCGCCTGGGATGCCACGATGACGTGATCAAAGCGACTGCTGTCGCCCGTGCGAGTGGTGACTCGCAGGCCGCCCGCATCGGGGCTCACAGATTCGATGGGACAGCGGGTCTTCAAAGTCGCCCCATCGAGCAGCCGCGGTGCAATATCGTCCACGCCGCCGGAGGCGCTCATCACGCCGAAGTCGTGAATCCCCCCGGCCAGGTAGTCCAGCATGATGTCGGCGGGATAGTTCTGCACGCTGTCGTAGTCGCAGGTGCAGGTGGCTGACAGCATGGGCAGCAGGATGGTATCGATGAACAGCGCGGGTACCTGCCGCTGTACCAGGTATTCACCGAAAGTCACCGTCTCCAGCTCGCTGTTTTCCTGTGTATCCCCGCGCGCCTGCTCGAAGAAGCGCCTGGCATAGAGGGCAATCCGCCAGGGTGTGCTGCTCAAAGAATTGTCCGGCTTGAGATAGCTGAGCCGCATGCCCCCCAGCCGCAAATTGCCGTAGTGAAACACAACCTGGCCCGCGCTGTCGGCGAAGACGCCGGCGTGGTCGCTGCTGCGGATCCTCACACCAATGTGCTCGTACAGCGCTATCAGGTTGGCATAGTAGCCGCGGCAGAAGATGCGCAGCGGGATGTCGATCCGGGTGGTGACGCCGCGGCTGGTGTAGTCGACCTTGTGGGCACCCATGCCGGCCCGGGGAGCGCTCTCGTACACGACGATGTCGTAGTGTTCCCGCAGCAGCCAGGCGGCGGACAGCCCGGCAATACCCGTACCGATGATCGCAAGCCTGTCGCGCTTCTCCTGCATGGTCGACATAGTAGCGTTTTATTGCACAGGGCGATGCGGCACACTCGGGCAGCGTAAGTACCATACAGGGATGGATATGAAGCTCATTGCGTTCGTCTGCCTGGGACTGTTGCTCACGGGCTGTTCGGAAGAGGCGCCGCAGGGTCGAACGGCGCCCATCACCGAGAATACGATCCGGCTGTATGCGACCAGCTGGTGTAATTTCTGTGAGGCGGCCCGGAACTACATGGACGCCAACGACATCGACTACGTGGAATACGATATCGAGTCAGATGTCCGCATTGCGGCCGAGCACAGGAAGTTGCTGGCGCACAGGGCGCAGGACGGCAAGACCGGGGTGCCGCTGTTTGTGGTCCGGGGCAACGTGATTCTGGGCTATGACCAGCGTCGGTTCCCCCGGCAGATCAGCGCCCTGGGCATCCCCGATGTCCCCCTCCCGAGGCGTCAGGAGGGCCGGTGACTTCGCTCGCCCGGGAGGCTCAGTCGTCGGCGTCACCCTGACGGGTGGCCACACCATTGGCCACGCCGAGGTCGGCCCGGATGAAATAGAGCTCCTCGGCCTCGTCGACGATCACAAAGCTCAGCGGGGTCGGGGCCGGGTCACCGGGAAAGATCACCTCAATGGTGCCGGTGCCGTCCCGGTTCACCAGGTAGCTGCAGGACTGCGAGCTCCGGAAACCGAGACTCGAAGGGATGGCCTGGCCACCGATATTGATCTGGTCGGTGATCGTGCATCCCCCTGATCCGTCGAAGGAAAAAATACCCACCACCACGGCGACCGTCGGCGCAGGCAGCGCCGGCGGAAGTATGGTGCCGGAGCCGGAGAAGCCCCAGTTGCCCTCGATTGTTTCGCTGGAGAATCCGGCGGCGCCGTCATCGTCATCATCATCGTCGTCGGCGACGCTCCATGTTGCCAGCATGACGCTCGTGGCCAGGGCGGCCAGCGTCACCAGGAATGCCTTTCCTGCCTGTCTCTGGAAGTTCTTCATCTCGATTGCTCCTTGCGCCCCTGGCGCAGCTGTCGGGCCATCCCAGATAAGAAGACACTCTGAATATAGACCAACCTCCTGAAATCGAGTGGCGCTTCCTCAGGCGATCGTGATGCTTGTGTCCAGGTAGACGTCCTGAATGGCCTTGAGCAGCTCGACGCCCTCTGCCATAGGCTTCTGGAAGGCCTTGCGGCCGGAGATCAAACCCATGCCGCCGGCACGCTTGTTGATCACCGCCGTGCGAATCGCCTGGCGCAGGTCGTCCGAGCCGCTGGCGCCGCCCGAGTTGATCATTCCGGTCCGGCCCATGTAGCAGTTCGCCACCTGGTAGCGCACCAGGTCGATCGGGTGCTCGGAGGTCAGGGTGTCATACATGCCCGGGTGGGACTTGCCGAAGCCGATTTCGGTAAAGCCGTGGTTCCCCTCGGCCTGCTTTTGCTTGACGATGTCGGCGTCGATGGTTGCCGCGAGATGATTGGCCTGGCCGGTGGTGTCAGCGGCGGTGTGATAGTCGACGCCGTCTTTCTTGAACTCCGAGTTGCGCAGGTAGGCCCACAGCACGGTCACCATGCCCAGCTCGCGGGCCATCTCGAAGGCCTCGCTGATCTCCTGGATCTGGCGCCGGCTCTCGGGGGACCCGTAGTAGATGGTCGCGCCCACCGCCGTGGCGCCCAGGTCAAAGGACTGCTGCACGCTGGCGAACAGGGTCTGGTCGTACATGGTCGGGTAGGTCAGCAGCTCGTTGTGGTTGAGCTTTACGAGAAACGGGATTTTGTGAGCATACTGCCTGGCGACGGAGCTCAGCACGCCCAGGGTCGAGGCCACCGCATTGCAGCCGCCCTCGATGGCCAGCTCGACGATTTTCTCCGGGTCGAAGTAGATCGGGTTCGGCGCGAACGAGGCGCCGGCCGTGTGTTCGATGCCCTGGTCCACCGGCAGGATCGACAGGTAACCGGTGCCACCCAGGCGACCGTGCCCCAACATCGTCGCCAGGTTGCGCAGCACCGAGGGATTGCGATGTTTGGCGCTGACGACGCGGTCCACATAGTCGGGACCCGGCAGGTGCAGCATGTCCGCGGGTATGCCGCTGCAGCTGTAGTTGAGCAGATCGTCAGCTTCGTCGCCGAGAATTGAAACAAAATCCATGATGGTGGCCCCCTGCGCCCGGTATGAGTCAGTTGCTATGCAAGCAAGAAAAGTCGACAGTGTGTTGGCAGTGTAGCTGCCAGCCAATGACTTCGCTCAACAAGTCCACAAAAAGCCCTGCAAGGGGAGCGTTCTCCCGCCCTGGCGCCTATGCTTAATTGAACGGAATCCGGCCATCATGACAGGTATGTCTTTGTCCCAGGATCTCAATCTCCCGGAAGCCAGGGAGCGCTTTCTCAGCCTGCTGCTGGATCGACTCACGTCTGAAGCACCGCTCACGGACGACGGTAGCGTCGAAAACATGCTCGAGCAGATCGCCGATCTCGTGGATTGCGCGGGCGCCTACGTGATGCTGGTGGCGTTTGACGAGCAGGGCAATGTGAGCCTTGAGCGACGCTATGCCTGGTACAAACAGGAAGTGCCGGCACTGAACTTCGACGGCAGGCGCATCAAGGAGTTGGAGCGGGTGTACGGGCAGGGCCCCCTGGTGATCCCGGACTCAAGCCTGCTCCCGGAGGAGTTCGCCGACAATCGCCGGGAACTGGAGAGCCGCGGGCTCCGATCCGCCCTGATGCAGCCGGTGTTCTACGACGACAGGCTGCGCGGGTTCGTCGGGTTCAACGACGACAAGCCGCACGACTGGAGCGACAGCGAACTCGACACCGTGGAGCAGCTGGCCCGGATGGTGATTGGGACGCTGGACAAGCAGTTGGCCGAACGGCGGCTGGTCGAAGCTGAGGAGCGGTTCCGCTCATTCATGACGGCGACACCGAGTGGTGTCTACTGCTGGGAGTTTGCCGAGCCCATTGATACCGCGCTGCCCGTGGACGCCCAGCTTGAAGCACTGGGCTCGGGCGTTCTCGTGGAGTGCAATGAGGTGTTTGCCAGTGACTTCGGGCTGGGTACTGCCCGGGATGCCCTGGGCATGACCTATGCCGATCTCGCCGCGCTGAATCCCGAGGGCTTTCGGCTGCAGGAGATCTTCTTCATCGAGAACGGCTACCAGATGATCGACTATCGCAACGATGTGAGCCTGCCCGAGGGGCCGGCAAGGACCTACATCACTTCCGCCACAGGCCTGGTCAAGGACGGCCACCTCCGCCGCGTGTGGGGAAGCGTGCGAGACATCACGGCGCAGGTGAAGGCAGAACGAGAAATCGAGGCCAGCCGCCAGCGTATCGGCCTGGCGGTCGAGGCGGGGGGCATCGGCTTCTTCGAGTGGGACCCCGCCCACCAGGCGGGTTACTTCGAATTTCCGGGCAGCGACCACCGGGAGTCGTCGCGGCGTGACCTGGCCAGTCGGGATCAGCTGTCTGAGGTGCTGGGCGACGAGAATATTGCCCGCCTGTCGGCGGCTCGCCAGCAGTATGTCTCGTCAGACGATGAGCAGTTGACCTGCGAGCTGGTGTTCAAGGGCGAGCCCGAGGATGTATACCTTGCGCTGCAGGGCAGGACCTTCGGAAACGGCCCGCGTGACCAGCAGGCCATCATCGGCGTCACCCAGGATATCTCGCGGATCCGGCGTGCCGAGGCAGAAAAGCTGCGCCTGGAAGACCAGATGCGCGCTGCCCAGAAGCTGGAGAGCCTGGGGCTGCTGGCCGGCGGTATCGCCCACGATTTCAACAACCTGCTGCTGTCCATTCTGGGAAACGCCGACCTTGCCGAAAGGATCATTCCGGCGGGTTCGCCCGGCCGCGAGTACCTGGGCGATATCGGGAAGGCGGCCAGGGTGGCATCCGACCTGTGCCGGCAATTGCTGGCGTATGCGGGGAAGGGCAGCTTCGTGCTGGAGCCGATCAACCCGACGGTGCTGGTGTCCGAAATGCGCGGGCTGCTGGAGTCCTCGATCAATCGACGGATCAACCTGCGTTTCAACTTTGGCAAGGCGCCGCCAATCGTCGCGGACCGATCGCAGATGCAACAGATCATTCTCAACCTTGTGATCAATGCCGGCGAGGCCATTGGCGAGGGTTCGGGCGAGGTCTGCATCTCGACCGGCGTGCAGACCTGCGACAGCACGTATCTGGCGGAACCCTACCTGGACGCGGAACTGCCGGAGGGGGACTACACGTTCATCGAGGTCTCGGACACGGGTGAGGGTATGTCAGGGGAGATACGCGAAAAGCTCTTCGATCCCTTTTTCACCACCAAGTTCACAGGCCGGGGTCTTGGCATGTCGGCGGTACTGGGCATCGTCAGGGGCCATGAAGGCTCGATCAAGATCTACTCGGAAGTAGGGCGGGGAACGACCGTTCGGGTGCTTTTTCCGGCTTCGTCTGAAGAGGCTGAGCACACACACAGCATTGCAGCCGAAGAGGATACGCCGGCCCTGCCGGCTGGCAAGGTCCTGTTCATTGACGATGACGAACTGGTTCGCAGCGTAGGCTCTGCCATGCTAAAGCAGTTGGGTCTTGAAGCGGTCCAGGCGGCCAACGGCATCGAGGCGCTGAAGATCTATGAAACCGGCCCGGAAGAATTTGCCTGTGTTCTTCTGGACCTGACCATGCCCGAGATGGACGGCATCGAGACTTTCCGGCACATTCGAGAACTCAACCCGCACGTCAAGGTGGTACTCGCGAGCGGGTACAACGAGCAGGAAGCAACCCGTCAGTTTGTGGGTCGGGGGCTGGCGGCGTTCATCCAGAAGCCCTTCGTGGTGACGGACCTGAAGCGCGTGCTCGAAAGCGTGCTGGTGTCCCGGTGAGACCGATTGTTCCCGGGATGCCGCCAAAAATAGTGGAAACCCCCGGATAAGGGCTCTATCGATGTCGTTCACTACCAAGATCCTGCTGGGGCTCTTCGCAGGGGTTTTCACCGGCATCTTTCTTGGCGAGCTGGCGGCGCCCTTCTCGGTCGCAGGGGACGTCTTCATCGGTTTGCTGCAGATGACCGTGCTTCCCTATATCGTGGTCTCCCTGGTGGGCAACCTCGGCGCGATTTCCTGGTCGGAGAGCCGCGGCCTGCTGCTGGCGGCCATGGCAGCACTGGGTGCCCTGCTGAGCCTGGGTGTGGTGGTGTTGGTCACGGTGCCGCTGGCGTTTCCCGAATGGCAGTCGGCGTCTTTCTTCAGTCGCAGCCTGGTCGAAGCACCGCCCATCATCGACCTCGTGGCTCTCTATATTCCGGCCAATCCCTTCGGTTCCATGGCGAACAATATCGTTCCGGCCACCGTGCTGTTCAGTATCCTCCTGGGTGTCGGCATCAGCGGCCTCAAGGGCAATGAAGGCCTGCTGCGAGCGCTGGATGTTCTGGCGGACGGTCTCAATCGCATCAACAAGATTGTCATCAAGCTGACGCCCATCGGGGGGTTCGCGATCGCCGCCGGCGTGGCGGGCACGATTGAGGTCGCAGAAATCAGCAAGCTGCAGGCCTACCTGCTGACCTATACCGTGGTGTGCCTGATCCTGACGTTCCTGGTGCTGCCCTTGCTCATAACCGCGCTGACCCCGTTCCGTTACGGGGAGCTGCTGGCGATTCCCAGGGACACGCTGGTCACGATATTCGCAACCGGCAAGATCATCGTGGTGCTACCCCAGCTGATCGACAACGTGCGCGAGCTGTTCCGGCGCCACGGGGTGGAGGACGACGACAGCGATGCAGCCATCCGGATCCTGATGCCGCTGGCCTATCCGTTTCCCAACCTGGGCACCTACGCCATTCTCATGTTCGTGCCCTTTTCCGCCTGGTACCTCGGGCGTGGCCTGGAACTGCCCGAGCAGCTGATGTTCCAGGGCAGCGCCCTGCTAAGCAGTTTTGTTGCGCCAATAATCGGCATCCCGTTCCTGCTCGACCTGCTCCAGATTCCCGCCGACATGATGGAGCTCTTTGTCATGTCCACCGTCTACACCGACCGTATCCGGGTAGTGCTGGGCGCGATGCACCTGCTGGCGCTTACCATCGTCGCCGTCTCTATCAGTCGCGGAATGTTCCGGGTCGACCTGCCGCGGCTGCTGAGGGCGGGTGTGATCTCGCTGCTTGCCGTGGTCGTTTCCCTGCTGCTGTTGCGCGGGTACCTGGATTACGCGATGGGCGAGGGCGACGGAGGCGAGCAGAAGCTGATCGAAATCAGCTGGATGCAGCGGTCCGTGCCATCAACCAGTTGGCACGATGCCCTGCCGCCCGTTGAGCCCGATGCGGGTTCCCGTGGGCGTTTGCAGGTGATAGCGAATCGCGGCACCCTGCGAGTTGGCTACCTCGGCGATTCACTCCCCTTTGCCTTCCGCAATGAACAGGGCGAAGTTGTGGGCTTCGATGTGGAGATGGCGCACCACCTGGCCAGCGACCTTGGCGTCGAACTGGAAATGGTGCGGATCAACATTGACCAGATATCAGAGCTGTTCGACAGCGGGCAAATCGATATCGTGATGTCCGGCATTGCCATGACGCCCGGGCGTATCCTTCGATGGCAATTCGGGGCCTCGCCCATGGACCTGTCACTGGCCTTCCTGGTTGCAGACCACCGCCGCCGGGAATTCAGTTCCCACGGGGCCGTGCTGCAGATCGACGATCTGCAGCTTGGTGTGGTTCAGTCCGATGATGCGTTTGTCAGGGAGGCCAGGCTACGGTTCCCCAATGCCGAATTCCACGCCATCGATTCCCCCCGGCCTTTCCTCCGCGGCCGGCGACCCGAGCTGGATGCGGTGGTGTATTCCGCCGAAGGCGGTTCCGCATGGACGCTGATATACCCCGGCTACACCGTGGCGCTGCCGCACCCTCTCATCTACAAGGTGCCGCTCGGGTACCCGCTGCCGCCAGGAGACCCTGACTGGGAGCGGTTCACCTCCGAGTGGACCGTGCTCAAGCAGAAAAACGGCACCGTCGATGCCCTGTTCGATCACTGGATTGCGGGCGGTGGGGCTGGCCCCAGCGCGCCGCGCTGGTCCATCATCCGCGACGTGCTGCACTGGGTGGACTGACCCTACAACACCCCAGGTGGGCAGCGGGTCAACTATTCATTCCGCAACCGTGGCATTGACCCAGTCGAGGGCGCCACCTGTCCCGGTGTGTTAGTGTTCTGATAAGCAGCCTGATTGGCGCCCGCGGTATTATTACTATAAGCAGACAGCAGGTTCCTCGATGACCGGACTGTTGAAGCGGACCAACAAGCCCATCCTGCACCTGGATGGCCGACTCCACCCCGACTTCAAGGATGTCGAAGCCACCTTTCGCGACTTGCTAAGCCGCTACAGCGGCGGCGCCGCCGTCTGCGTATATCACCACGGCGAGCCGGTGGTGGACCTGTGGGGCGGCTACAGCGACGACGGTGACACCCCCTGGCAGCGTGACACCATGGCGCCCAGTTTCTCCACCACCAAGGGTGTCGCCTCCACACTGCTGCATATCTACGCCGACCGCGGCCTGGTCGACTACGACGCCCGGGTCGCCGAGTACTGGCCCGAGTTCGGGCAGCAGGGCAAGGAGAACATCACCGTTCGCCAGGTGCTCGCCCACCAGTCCGGGCTCTACCACATTCGCCAGATGATCGACCATGTCGATCGCATGCTGGACTGGAAGCATATGATCCAGGCCATCGAGCAGACCGAGCCTGCACACGAGCCGGGCACCCGCACCGGCTACCATGGCCTGACCTATGGTTTCCTGGTCGGTGAGATCGTGCAACGGGTCAGCGGGAAAAAGTTCGCCAACCTGGTACAGACAGAGATCGCCCGGCCACTGGGCCTGGACGGCCTGTTTATCGGTACACCCAAGCGCGAGCATGCCCGGGCAGCCACGCTGGTCTTCCCGGAGCGTACCCAGAACCTGGCCCGCTCCTCCTTTGGCTCGCGTCTCGAAGTCCATGTCTCGCGCATCGGCCGCATCCTGCGCCGCCTGGGGGTGGATTCCGACCTGACCAGCATTTTCGACGCGCTCGCGCCGCGGGGGATCAGCAATTTCGACTTCGGCTCACCCGAGACCCTCAGCGTGGCCATCCCGGCCGGCAACGGCCTGTTCACCGCCCGCTCCCTGGCGAAGATGTATGCCCTGCTGGCAAACGGGGGTGAGTTGGACGGCCTGCGGCTCATGTCCCGGGACACCGTGGACCAGGCATCGACGCTGCAGCGCCCCACGGGCAAGAATTCGGTCATTCCCTTCGATATGCGCTGGCGGCTGGGCTACCACGGCGTGTTCACTACCCGGGGCATTCCCCGGCAGGCCTTCGGTCATTTCGGCTTCGGCGGCTCCGGTGCCTGGGCGGACCCCAGTCGTAACCTGTCCGTGGCGTTCATCGTCAACAGCGGCCTGGGGACGCCCTTCGGCGACACCCGCACCGCCCGTATCAGCGGTGCAGCCCTCGCCAGTGCCCGGGCTCGCACAGGCCGGGTAAAACAGCGCGCAGGCCTGCCGCGCGCCTGAGAGCGGAGTCCCGCCCCCAACTTCCAACTACGCCATCTGGGGCTCTGCGTGGGCGCGGCGCCGGGTGTCCAGTTCGACCTCGATGTCCCTGACCTTCTGGTCGGAAAGGTTATAGAAGTACAGCGAGACGGTGCCCAATACCAACAAGATGGCAGGGTAGATCGTGTACATCAGGCGGATACCCAGCATTGCCGTTTCGGATTGCTCGGCATTGGCGACGAAGCCAACACCCGCCAGCAGAAAGCCCGAGAGCCCGGCGCCCAGGGCCAATCCAAATTTCGCCGCGAAGCCGCCGGCGGAATAGATCAGGCCGGTGGTGCGGCGACCGGTCTTGTACTCGCCGTAGTCGGCGCAGTCCGCGTACATGGCGAATACCAGCGCCGGCCCCGGGCCGGCGATGAACTGGCCGAGGCAGCCGAATGCCACCAGCAGCCAGTACTGGTCCGGCGGTATGAAGAAGAAGGGTATGGCAAGCAGCGCGCCCATGATATTCAGGGCCATCAGCAGGGTTCGCTTCTCGAAGTACCCGTTCAGGAAGCGGGTCATGAAGACGCCGCCGATAAACGCGAATGTCCCCAGGGAGATGAATACGGCGGTCTTGTCGAAGATCCAGAACAGGGGCGTACCATCATCGCCGACATAGTACTTGAGGAAGTAGACCTGGGCGCCCGCCCTGACAGCGACCTGCGCCAGCGTGAAGACACCGGATATCAGCATGACGATCCACGGCAGGTTGGCGGCCACGGCGCGGAGGTCCTCCTTCAGGCTGTGCTCCACGGGGGGCGGCTTTACGCGTTCCTTGGTAGTGGCGAAGGTGGCCCAGAACAGCACAATGGAGGCCACGGAGAAAATCATCATGGTCAGCCGGAACCCCTCGGCCTCGTCGCCCCCTCCGAGCAGGCTTTTCAACGGGGTGACAAAGGTCCCGATCAGCCAGGCCGCGCTGAAGGCGCAGATAAAGCGGTAGCTCGCCACTTTCAGCCGTTCGTCCGAGGACGGCGAAATCACGCCCATCAGCGCACCGTAGGGCACGTTGATGGCGGTATAGGCCAGCATCATCAGCGTGTAGGTGGCATAGGCGTAGACCAGCTTGCCCGCGTCTGACAGGTCGGGATTGGCGAACATCGCGTAGCCCAGCAGCCCGTAGGGAATGGCCGCCCACAGCAGGTACGGCCGGAACTTGCCCCAGCGCGATTCGGTGCGGTCGGCGATGATGCCCATGACCGGGTCGGTGAAGGCATCGACCACCTTGGTGACCAGGAACATCGTCCCCACGGCGGCCGGGCTCAGCCCGAAAACGTCCGTGTAGTAGTACAGCAGGAAGATATTGAACACCTGGAAAAAGAAATTCGAGGCGGTGTCACCTAGGCCGTAGCCGACTTTTTCGGTGAAGCTGAGTTTTTCTGTGCTGGGCGCTGTGGACATATCGTTCTTCTTATTTTTGCCTTTTGCGGTCGTTCAGGTGGCGCGGGGGAGTGTCGATTCCCCCGCAGGTATAACGGTTGTACAAAATGGCTTCAAATAACAGCTAAAACGAGGCAAAGCGGGTCATTCAGGCGATAGTGCGGCCTCTATTTGCGTTTGCGCGCTGCAGCTTTGCTTTTGCCTGCTGCTTTGGGTTTGGCCGCTGGCGCTTTGCGTTTGGCCGCAGGCACTTTTTGTTTGGCCGCAGGCGCTTTTTGCTTGGCCGCAGGCGCTTTGCGCTTTGGCGCGGGGCGGCTGAGGCCGGCGCCCTGCTCCAGCTCGACCAGAGCTTCTTCCATGTAGTCGATAAAGCGCTGTACGTGGGGCACGCTGTGGCGGCAGGCGACGATGCCAAAGTCCAGGTTCTCGTGGTTGGATACCACGGTGAAATTGACGGCAAAGCCGTCAAAGGGGATCGACACGGGGTAGAGACCCCGAAGCCGGGCGCCGTTCCAGTACATGGGCTGGCGTGGTCCCGGTACATTGGACACCACGGTGCTGAAGGCGGGGAAACGGTGTGTGCTCCCGGTTACTGCCGTCAGCAGCAGCGGAGCCTGGGTCAATACGGTGTAGACCTCAATTTCCCGGCGGCTCATGCCTGAGAGTTGGTCCTTGCCGGCCTGCATGGAGTCCTGGATGACGCGCATCCGTTTGGCAGGATCCTTCTGGTCGGTGCCGAGATCGGCGGTAATGAACCCCACCGCGTTGGCAGACTCCATGTCGTCTGCGGCGCGCAGGGATACCGGGGCCATGGCCTTGAGCGAGTGCTTTGGCAAGCCGCCCTGGTCCATCAGGTGCCGCCGCAGGGCGCCCGACACCATGCCGAGGACGCCGTCATTGAGTGTGCCGCCGTAGGCCTTGCTCATGGTGCGAACGCGCTGGAAGTTCCAGGACTGCGCCACGAACCGACGGGCGCCGGTGATGCGAGTACTCAGGGGTGTACGCGGGCTCTTGTACAGCGGGGCCGCCAGTTTCTTGTTGCGGCCCAGCCACACGCCGGCGTAGTCCCGCAGGGCCTTGCCGACGTTGACGGCGCCGCCGAGCTGCTCCCGAATCAGCTCGGTCACCGCCTTCATCTCGTCTTCCCGGGGCCGCAGCTTCCTGGGCTGTGAGGCCTTCAGCACCTCCTTGTAGGCCTCGTAGGCTTCTTCCGAAAAGGGCGAGTAGGTGAGGCGTGTGCGCTGGTTGGTCGAGTACATGCTGTTGAGCAGGTGCATGGAGCCCGCGCCATCGATGGCGCAGTGATGGGCCTTGAAGTAGGTGGCGAACTGGTTGTTCTCAAGACCCTCGATCAGGTGCATCTCCCAAAGCGGGCGTGAACGATCCAGCAGCGTGCTGTGCAGGCGGGATATCAGTGCAAACAGCTCGCGGTAGCGGCCGGGGCGCGGCAGGGCCGAGTGACGGATGTGGTAGTCCATGTCCAGTTGGTCGTCGTCTTCCCAGGAAATGGGTCCAAACTGGCCCAGTGGGCCCATTTTCAGTCTCGCGCCAAACGGATGTCGCATGTGCTCGTCATAGCGCAGGATTTCGCTCAGGCCGTGCAGGAAATCGGTTTCATTGCGCCCCTTGGGCAGGTCGAAAAGGTGCAGGCCCCCGACGTGCATCGGGGTGCGGCGGGTTTCATTGACGAGGAACATCGCGTCTGTGAGGGGAAGGCGGCGCATTGTAATTACCTGTTCTAGTTATTTAGTCATGAGTATAGGGGGGATTCTCGCTCCGCACTTCCCGGCCTGTCGGGAACTCCCTGTCCGGGACGGCCTGTCTGGGACAATCCGGCTTTCTTGCGCTCCATCAACCCCGGGTGATCGGCGGCAGACTATCCTTAGGAGATTCATGACAAAAGGTCTGGCCCCATGAAAAAGGTCGTCAGCATCAGCCTCGGTCCGGCCAGTCTGGACTGCAGCTTCAAAACCCGATTTCTCGGTGAGCAATTCCAGGTGTCGCGCATCGGCACGGACGGGAGTACCCGGGAAGCGAAGAAACTCATCAGGGACTGGCGCGACAGGGCGGATACCCTGGGTCTGGGTATGGTGCGGGAGCACTATACCGTGGGCACCGACCGGTTCACCCAGCCGGCGACCCGCAAACTGGAGAAGCTGGCGGAAGACACGCCCGTCACCGAGGGTTCAAAGCTGCGGGAGATCGTCCAGGAGTGGACGCTGCGCTCCACCCAGGCTGAACTCGGCAACATATTCAATAACGCCAGGGTGCTGTTCCTGTCGGGAACGCTCAACTATCGACTGGCGTCGATCATGGCCGAGTTCACAGACAACCTGTCCTTTGCCGATCCCATCGTGCAGTTCGGGCTTCCCAACCTCTTGCACAGCCTGAACGCGCTGGAGCTCTACGCCGCCGGCAGTCACCCGATCCTGCGCATGGAAACTGGCCGGGAGCTGGTTCCCTCGCTGGCGACTTTCAAATTCTTCAACCACCTGCGGTTGCGGCGCGCCGTCAAGGATGCCCACGTGGTGGTGGCCCTCTATGAACAGCTCCGGCACTACGACCGCGATGAGCTGGAGGGCAAGACGGTGATCACGTCCACCATTACCGACGAGCGCCTGGAGGAGCTGGCGGAGAAGGGCGTGAGGCTGGTGCTGGACTGCAGTGTGCAGCCCTTCGATGAGATCGTAGGCCTCAACGTGGTCGAGGCCATGGTGATGGCAGCGCTGGACAAACCAGCGGCAGACATTACCCACGACGATTATCTGGAGATCTTCACCGACCTCGACATCAAGCCGAGAATTCTCTATCCCATCGAGGGCCTGAAGCAGATCAACCGCTTCGCCTTCGTTATCCACCCCCTGTCACAGCAATACCTGAAAAACCTCAAGCCGCTGGAAATGGTGTCGAAGGTCGCACCGGCGCCGGTCATGGACCTGGTAGAAAAGGCCGTGGCCTACACGCCGCCGTTTGTGTACACGAAGGTAGAGGGCATCCGCTCGCCCACTGGCGTCGAGGCCGAGGGCTGGTTGATTGTCGTGGGGGGTACACCGAAGGAGATCATGTCCCACACGCCGGAGTTCACCTATCGAAAACTACTGGACGCCGCCGACATCGCCCGCAAGCTCGGCGCCCAGATCATGGGGCTGGGTGCCTTTACCAAGGTAGTCGGCGATGCCGGGGTCACCGTGGCCAAGCGGGCTCCGCTGCCTATTACCACGGGGAACAGCTACAGCGCCTCCGGTGCCCTGTGGGCGGCGCACGACGCGGTGGAGCGCCTGGGTTTCCTGAAGTTGGAGAGGGGCAAGCGAGTGAAGGGCAAGGCCATGGTGGTGGGTGCCACCGGCGCTATTGGGGCCGCCTGTGCCCGCCTCCTGGCCAGGACCGCACAGGAATTGCACCTTGTATCACCAGAGGCCGCCAAGCTGCTGGTACTGAAGAAGTCCATCCTCAAGGAATCTCCCGGGGTCAAACTGGTGCTGTGTTCCTATGCCGACAGCGACGAGAGTATTGGCGACATGGATATGATCGTCACCGCGACCTCTGGCGCCGGCAAGAAGATAC
The DNA here is from genome assembly GCA_965601975.1 of Halieaceae bacterium. GTDB lineage: Bacteria > Pseudomonadota > Gammaproteobacteria > Pseudomonadales > Halieaceae > JANQIO01. The sequence goes on along the minus strand of OZ271856.1, from coordinate 4,154,117 downwards.
TCGATATTACCCGGGTCAAACCCGGCTGCGTGATCACTGACGTGGCCCGTCCCCTGGACCTGCCACCGGAGGAGGTGGCCAAACGTCCCGATGTGCTGGTCATCGAATCGGGGGAGGTCGCCCTGCCCGGTGAAGTGGATATGAAGTCCATAGGGTTCGAGGATCGCAATGTCGTGTATGCCTGCCTGGCGGAAACCATCGTGCTGACCCTGGAGGGCCGCTTCGAGAACTTCACCCTGGGCCGCAACCTCGAGTGGGAGAAAGTGCACGAAATCTACAAGATGGGCCTTGAGCACGGTATGCAGCTGGCGGCCATTTCCGGCGTCAACGGCGTCTATTCCGACGAGGACATCGCCCGGGTGCGGGAGCTGGCGATCGAGGCCCGCAAGACCTGGAAATCACCCAAGAAGAAGTCGACGCGCAGGAAGGCAGCCAGCAAGCAGACAGCCGGCAAGAAGGCAGCGCCCAGGAAGGCAGCGGCTAAAAAGGCAACGACCAAAAAGGCAGCGACCGGGAAAGCGACGCGCCGCAAGGCCACGCCAAAGCCGGCCGCGAGCAAGCGCGCCTGAGCAGATAGTTCAAGGAGATTGACGTGCACTACTTCGTGACCGGCGCGACCGGTTTTATCGGCCGATTCCTGGTGCCAAAACTGCTGGACCGGGGCGGCACCGTGCATGTGCTGGTACGCCAGGGTTCGATGCACAAGATCGACGGCCTGCGCGAAGAGTGGGGCGCCGACGAGGACCAGGTCATTGCAGTAGCGGGGGATCTGGGTAAGCCGAAGCTCGGGGTGAAGCCCGCCTGGATCAAGGCCCATGCCGGCAAGATCCACCACTTCTTTCACCTGGCCGCCATCTACGACCTGGAGGCCGACGCCGAGAGCCAGCGCGTCGCCAACGTCAACGGCACTGCCCAGTCCATCGCCCTGGCGAAGGCGCTGAAATGCCGTTGCTTCCACCAGGCCTCATCCATCGCTGCGGCGGGCCTCTACGAAGGCACATTCACCGAGGAGATGTTCGAGGAAGCGGGACCCATGGATAATCCCTACTTCCTCACCAAGCACGAGTCCGAGGGGCTGGTCCGTGATCAAAAAACCATGCCCTGGCGCATCTATCGGCCCGGCATGGTGGTGGGCGATTCCAGGACCGGTGAGATGGACAAGGTCGACGGCCCCTACTATTTCTTCGAACTCCTCAGGAATCTCAGTTCGGTCACCCCCAGCGGCCTGCCCCTGGTGCTGAACAAGGCTGGCCTGCTGAACGTCGTTCCTGTGGATTACGTGGTTGACGCCATGGACCACCTGGCCCACCTGCCGAAGCACGACAACGAGTGTTTCTTCATCACCGACCCCGAGGGCATCCGGGTGGGCGACCTCCTCAAGGTGTTGATGGAGGTGTCGAAAGGCCCCCGACTAACGGCCCTGGAGAGCGAAACCCTGGACAACGCCACGCGGGTCGCCGGCGAGGTGATCGGCCGCATTCCTCCGCTCAAGTACGTGGGCGGGAAGATCGTTTCCTGGCTCGGTATCCCGCCGGAGGTCATTGGCTACGTCAACTACCCGACCCGCTTCGACTCCCGCGAGACCCGCAAGCTGCTGGCGAAAGCGAATATTGTGTGTCCGCCGGTGGAGTCCTACGCCGACGTGTTGTGGGACTACTGGCTCGAGAACCTGCGCGGGGAGTAGTGAGCGCCATTTGATGCCCGTGGGCGCGCGCCGATGATGCTCAGGGCTCTCTGACGGACCCCAGGATCTCGAATATTTCGTCCTGGTAGTTGTCGTACAGGCCGGGGTTGGTGGTGGCGATATAGCTGTAGAAATTGTCGCGCCCCCGCAGCGTCGCCTGAACGGTAATGGTGCCCTTCTCGCCGAAGGACATGGTGATGGTCTGGTAGACGCACTCCAGCGCGCCTGCTGAACAGGGCTTGAGCTCTGACGCTTCGACAAACTTCTCGTTGTTCCTGAAACGGTTGGCGGTGAGCTGGGCCTGGTGTTCCAGGTCCAGGCTATTGGGGCCCGCATACTCCCAGGTCATGATGACGTTGAGAAACCCTGACCGGTTCTTCAGGTTGAACAGCATCGGGTCGGTCACTTCGGCGGCCTCAAAGTCCCCCGGCACGGTGATTTCAACCAGTCCGCTGCCGTCCGTGATCGCCTTTGGCTTCACGTTCAACTGTTCAACGAGCGTGGTGCTGTAGCCAAGAATGGAGAACAGCAGGACAACGTTGAACACCCGAAAGAACCGCTTGTTGTTGCGCCCGGATTTGGGGATGCAGAACAAGCCGGCGATCAGGGTGGGTCCCACCAGGGTTGCCCCGATCACGTAACCCACCAGCGCCGGGATGCCTTCAATTCCCGGGGAGGTCGCCAGGCTCACGAACGCGCCGACCACGACCAGAATGAGAGCAAGAACAAATCTCATGGCATCCCCCCGCCAGGATAGTGCGATAGCTGACACTGTCTCAGATATCGGCCAATAGTGCACCCACCGGATGCGACGGCTCCAGCAGCACTAAAGAACCGCCGATCCGGGTCGATAAGTTATTGGAATAACAGCGAAATTGCCTCCGAACCTCATGCGGCAAACCCGTTCGACAATACTGTGCCTGGTAGCCTCGACCGCCCTGTTGGCACCAGGCGCCTCGGGCAAAACCCTCCCGTCGGCGGACAGCCTGTTCGATCTGTCGCTCGAGGAGCTCCTCAATCTCGAGGTGACGGGTGCCGCTCGCAAGGCCCAGAAGCTGTCGGAGACCGCGGCCGCGGCGTTCGTGATCACGGCGAAGGATATCCGGCGTTCCGGCGCCCTGAACATTCCCGAAGCGCTGCGCATGGTCCCCGGCATGCACGTGGGCCAGATCGACGGCAACAACTACGCCGTGAGCGCCCGCGGTTCCAATGACCGCTTCGCCAGCAAGATGCTGCTGATGATCGACGGGCGCACCATGTACACGCCTGCCTATTCCGGCGTCTACTGGGACCTGCAGGAAATTCCCATGGAAGATATCGAGCGGATCGAAGTGGTCCGCGGGCCGGGCAGTGCGCTGTGGGGAATCAACGCGGTGAACGGGGTGATCAATGTGGTGACACGACACGCCGACGATTCTCAGGGCGGCCTGGCGGTGGCCAGCGCCGGCAACAAGGTAAACCATGACGCCGTCCTGCGCTGGGGCGGCACCCTGGCAGACGAAGCGGCTTACCGCGTCTACCTGCAGAGCAAGGACCGGGACGGGAATCGCGATCTCCAGGGAGAGTCGACATTCGATACCGCCGACCAGAAGCGTGTCGGTGGCCGCCTCGACTGGCACCCGACGGAGTCTGACTCGCTCATGCTCTCTGCGGATGCCTATGACATTGATTCAGGCGCGTCCTTCAACGTCCTGCGGTTTGAGCCGCCCTACATGCGCAGCCGCGAGGATGATTGCACCCGTTCCGAGGGCTTTCACATCATGGGTCGGTGGAATCGCCAGCATGACAACGGCGGCGAAACCATGGCCCATGCCTATGTCGATGTCATGGATCGTGAAGATCCGATTATTGGTGAAGACAAGGACACGGTCGAGTTCGAGATACAGCATCGCTCACTTGCGATAGAGGGTCACGATATTATCGTCGGCGGCACGGCCCGATACCACGACATCGAATTGAACGGCTCCGAGGCACAGGCCCTGGAAGGCTCCTACTATGACAACATGATTGTCAGTCTCTTCGTGCAAGATGAATTTGACCTGGTGGAGGACACGCTGACGCTAACGCTGGGTGCGAAGCTGGAGCGGAACGACACCTCGGATTCGGACTGGGAATTCATGCCCAGCGCAAGGCTGTTGTGGGAAATTGACTCAGACAGCAGCGCCTGGCTCGCGGTCACCAACGCGGTGCGCTCGCCGGCAATAGCAGAACAGTATGCGCGGGCGTCTGTGGCACTCGACGAGCGGCACCCCAACTACGTACCGGGCTTCCCGTTCCCCACGTTCGCCTCGTTGATAGGCACGGGGAATATGCGGTCGGAAGACCTGCTGGCCTTCGAGGCCGGTTACCGCTCACAAGTCACGCCTGATCTGAATCTCGATATCGCGTTGTACTACAACGACTACCAGAACACGCGCTGGCCGAAATTTGAAGACATTGCCTGCGGCCCGGGACTGGGGAGTTTCCCCGCATGTCTGGCGGATCCGTCAACGGGATACCTCGTTTTCGAGACTGAGCTCTCCAACGCCGCCGACAGCGAGGGGCTGGGCGCTGAGATTGCCATCAACTGGCAGGCCCTGGAATGGTGGCAAGTGATCGCGTCCTATACCTACATGGACTACGACATCACGCCCGATACGCAGCCCGCGGAGGGTTCTCAGTGGGACGTTGACCACCTGTTCTCCCTGCAGTCCCGCATGGACCTGGGTGAGCGTGCAGAGCTGGATCTATGGCTGCGGTATGCCGACGACGTCGAGTACTACTTCCTCGACAGCTACTGGGAGCTGAACCTGCGATTCTCCTGGGAGCTTACCCCCGACCTGGAGTTGTCACTGGTCGGCAACAATCTTCTCGACAGTGCTCATGCCGAGTATTCGTCGGTGCTGGATGAGATTGTGAAAACCGAGATCGAACGCGCCTACCGGGCTGAAATCCGGTACAGCTTCTAGGTCTGCCCGCCGATGCTCTCCCCGACTTCACATCCCGTCTCCCTGTCCCGTTTATCGCGGAGGATCGTGCTGTGCACGGGACTGCTGTTGTCGCTTTGCACCCATGCCGCGGCTCGAGACCAGTACTCGGAAAGCGAAGTGGCAGTGGCACTGCTGTACAACGTGACCAAGTTCGTACGCTGGCCCGCGGGGAGTTTTGCCAGCGAGGACGCCCCCTTGAGAGTCTGCACGTATTCCTCTGAAGAATTCCGTGCGCCCATGCTGGCACTGGAACAGAGGACGGTGGGTTCCCACCCCGTCAAGGTGGTGGAGCTTGGCGCTGGGATGCAAGTGGCTGACCTGGGCTGCCATGTCCTGTTCTTTACCGATCCCGGGCAGTTGGAGAACGGGTGGGGTTTGGAAGGCATCGAAAAGCAGCCTGTGCTGACCGTTGGAAGTTTCCGTGAGTTTTCCGAGCGGGGCGGGATGCTGTCGCTGGCCAGGATACGCAAGCGAACCGAAATTCGCATCAATGCGGGATTGAGCAAGCGGGCGGGCCTCGACTACAACGCCCAGCTGCTGGAGCTGGCCACGATCTTCAACCGGGGCGATGGGGCAGCGACGGAATGGACCTGGCCCGCGAGAGACGACAAGGACATCACCTTGTTGGCGCTGCGTGCGATGCTACGGGTCGGCGACCGCAATTCCTGAAGAATCCAATTACCTACTCGGACTTCCGATTCGACAACCCGAAATCCGGCGCAGGCAATTCTATGGTTTGTCGCGACACCGGCTCTCCCGCAAGAAACTGGCGAATGCGCTCCTCGACTTCCGGAGACGCCATATACACATTGTGCCCGCCATGTTTCACGAGGATGTGAGTCAGGTTGCTCAGGCCGGAGACGGCTTCCTCCTGCCCCGCCAGATAGGTCCTGCCATCCAGCGTCCCGCTGAACAGCAGCGTGGGAATATCGGATCGAATGGGCTCGCGGAAGTCGTCGCCCAGGTCCAGCTCAGAGTCCAGGCCCGCGAGATGCGGCATCGGGAAGTTGAGCATGTCCCCCAGCAATGAGGTCGCCGCCTGTCGCTCGACCAGGCGGGCGCGCTCGGGGGTGATTCCGGAGGCGACGTCCATGGCCAGCGGCATCAGCCTGAGCTGGATCGGGTCATTGCTCAGCACCTTGCGTTGCAGCAGTGACTCCAGTGCTGTCGACTCACCTCGCGACAGTTCCTCGTAAACCGTGAGCAACATGCCCAGGTATTGGCCGGGGTCCGCAATCACCATGGTCGCCAGCCACTGCAGGTGGATGCGCTGGAACAGGAAGCGTTCCGGTTTCGCCCCGCGCTCGAAGCTGATCATCAGTTCCAGCGGTTCCCGTTCCAGCTGCCGGTGGACGCTGCGCATCAGGCCCGGGACATCGGGGAAGCGCGCCTCGAGATCGGCCTGGGTATCGATTACGGCCTGTACCGACGGGAAGTAGCCATCCGTGCGGTGAGGCAGTTTGACGGTCTGGCTCAGCCCCTCGGCACTGGCCAGCACCACCTTGTCGATGGAGTCCGGCAGCTCGCGCATGGCCGCGAAGGCCAGGTGACTGCCATAGGAGATGCCCCACAGCACCATCTGCTCGGCGTCGAGGTGCAACCGCAAGTCCTCCAGGTCCAGGGCATTCTGCACGGTCGTATAGCCGTAGACATCGATGCCGCTTTCGCGCCAGCCTGCCAGGCACTCTTTCGCAGCCTTTGAATAGGTGTCGGCAATACTGTCGCGAGTTTGCGGAGTATCGATACGGAGTATCTGCCCTGACTGGCAGGCCTCAATGTCATTGGAGGCACCGGTGCCGCGCTGATCGAGTGCGATGACGTCACCGAACTCCCGCAAGGCCTGGAACAGTGGGTAGCGCCGCCACTTCGCGGTGGCGATTCCCGAGCCGCCGGGCCCGCCCGACAGGTAGACGATGGGAAAACCCGGTTTGTCGCCGGTGGACGGAAACCGCACGTAGTTGACCCGGATAAGGCGCGAGGCCGGGTTGTTTCGGTTCTCGGGAACCTGGAGGAACCCTTCGAATGCATCCGTGGATTCCCCGCTGTTGGCGGTGAACTCGATGGCCTTTTCATTCGGATAGGTTCGAGCGGCCGTGTTTACGAGATCTGCCGATGACGGGTCGCTGTGGATTGATGCCGCCGTGAGAACCAGGATCAATAGGCCAGCGGGGTGCATCAGAACTGGGATAGCCGTTCTACTGAATCGCGAATATCCGGGTACTCCCTGGCGAGTTCCTCACGGACCGCAGTCTCGATGGGCTGCCGCTCCTGTGCCAGCGAATAGAGATCTTTCATGGCCGCCACGGCTGCCCTGGAGTTGCCGGCAATCTGGGCGGCGCGCTTGGTGACCAGCTGGTCAAGTTCAGCCTTGTCGTCAACGGCTTCATTGGCGATGCCGTAGCGGGCGGCGTCAGCGCCTGAGAATACCCGTGCGGTAAAAGAGAGTTCCTTCGCGCGCCGGATGCCCACGGCCTGGGCCAGGGTTTGAGACATGCCCCAGGTCGGTCGCAATCCGAATTTCGTATGCGTGTCGCCGAACTTGGTATCAACCGTGGTGAAAACGAAATCGCAGTGCAGGGCAATTTCCAGGGCGCCCGTGAAACAGGCGCCGTGCACTTTGGCGATCACAGGGCAGGGAGCATTGCGGATGGCGAGGGCCGCCCGGCGCGCGGGCTCGTCGAACAGGTCACCGATCTTGCCGTTGGCGGGCTCTATGCCCTGCAGCACCTTCAGGTCGACGCCCGCGGAAAACGCCCGTCCTTCGCCCTGCAGAACGACCACCGAGATGTCCGAATCCTCTGCCGCCTTGCCGACCAGGTCTGCAATGCCCTCCAGCATCTCCGGCCGAAACGCGTTCATGGCATCCGGCCGGTTGAGGGTAATGGTCAGGACGGCATTACTCACCTCGGCGGTGAGAAACTCCGTTGCGGGGGTATAGCGGGTGGTGTGGTCGGTGGTCGTCATCACGTACTCCGGCAGTCTTATTGGCGAGGAGTTCGCATTTTGAGTGATGAGCGGTGGGAAGGTACAGGGAATTTGCGTGCATGCAGTGCTGCCAAGAGCCCGCAATCTGGGGTAATTCGGGTTGGAGTTACATTCTCCGGCTGAAAGAAATCAGTAGTGATTTCCCCTCGAAAATAAGCCCTACTCTGAAAGTCAGCTCCTCTTCCCCGCCGCGTTTCACGAAAATCTTACTCTGACTCCAGGTAACCGGTGTGGGACGCAACCGAGAGTGCGATACTTACCGCCACAGTAAGCTGAATATCTGGCGTGCTTTGATTGGCTGGTCAGGAAGTGCAGGAATGCTTCACACCAGGTGCTACTTGCGTACTGTAAACTCACCATCCTGTGTGCCATTGGCGTTTCCAGCCTTCGGGTACAAGCGGTACGTGCCCTCTAACGTATCATCATCAAGAAATCGTGCGCTTACATCGCAATCCCAGTTCCCGGACACGTCCGAAAGAACAGTACCAAAAAGTTCTACCACACCATTTTCTTCCATTGTTCCTTTGAACGAGCCAGAGCCATATAGGCCACGAGACCAAGTAATTCTAGCGCGTATTCGATTGGCATCATCGATCTGCAATATGTCTATGGTTGTTGCACCTCTTTTGTATCCCGCCTTATTTAGGGACTCACCAAGGTAGGTTCCGATTTTGCCATGATGTCCCTGGTTGAGCGCCGTATTACTGCGACTGTTAGGTGCTTTGGTCGCATTTCTGCCGCTGTCGCTATCGCTTGAGGATGCTTTTAAGAAAAGGGGCGTGAGTTCTCTCACGCAGTCGCGATAATTAGCCAATTCTCCGGCCTGATGCTCACGAAGAACTGCCTGCACACCTTCCCACTCGCTCTTATCGAACTCCACGTTCGCGTTAGCGCCGATGACTCCGAGGAGTTTGACTCGAACGCTACCTTCTGCCGCACCTCCGCCGCTGACTCTCAGGTGCGAACCGCTTTCTCCTGGGGCTTGGCAAAGTTGGCGTACGGTATTGACCACTTCTTCGGAAGATGCGTTCGCGTGAATCGGGAATACTAGTGCTGCGACTAGGGCAATCTGGGCTTTGGTCATCAATTCTCCTCCGAAGCAAGAGGGGCGATCTACGCATAAGCGCGGTCACAAGACCTAGCAGGTCCGAGCAAGGTTGGCACAATGACCAGACCTGCTTCGATAATGTCAGTATAGAAACTACGCTGCAGGTGTCGAGGTGGCCGCAATCGCTTCCGCCTGGAGACAGACGATATTCGAAAATCTTACTCTGACCCCAATTACTAGGGTCAGGGCAGAGGCAGCCTGGTGAATGAGAGCGGACTGAAGCTGGGGCGAGTAACGACCACTACGGACCCGTTGTATTCCAGGATGGCCACGGCAGAGTCGGACCAATCCGTGGACTCAAAGCTCAACTGGTATTGGGAGTCAAACACCTGGAGAGGACCACGTTGAATGATCCTGGCGAGCCGTCCATCAGACAGCCAGAGGTACCGGGTAATGTAGTCGCTGGCTGCCGGCAGCGTCGCTCGCACACTGCCGTCAGTCGTGTTGTATATCTGGTCGCTGCCCAGGACGAACTGCTGGCCATCAGGCGACACCTGGACGCCGCGACTGCCAATGCCGGTATCCAGTAGCAACGAAGCTGTGCCGGTAAATGCTGCCGGGTCCAGTGACTCCACGTATACACCTGCAAACTGTGTCGCTGAATACAGCTTGTTCTTCGCGCTGTCCCAGGTCATGGTGTCAGCGGATCGTGGCTCGTCGCTGGTCTGCACAAACTCTCCCGTGAGGTCGTAGAAGTAGCGAACTGTGCGAAACTGGTCCACGCCCACAACCACATAGTCATTTGTCGCCACCAGCAGTTCAGGATCTACCGCAAGATCAGCGAAGCGTACTTCCTCCAGGGCAGGTGTGGACAGGTCGATACGCGTGATGCGACGGTCATGGCCGGCGTAGGCCAGGTATAGCTTCGACTTATCCGGCGAGAGAGCCATTGCTCCGGGGGACTCCGGCTCCCGGAGATAAGGATTGGTAGATCCGACTCGCAGCGAGGCGAGGTAGCGCTCCTGTTCCAGGGAGTATCGATAGACCAGGCCGCTGCCTCTGCCGCCACGAATATAGACAAGGCCATCGAGACCGATCTCAATGGCAGTTGAGAGGACACCGAGTGATGTAATGGTGGAGGCGGGGTCACAGCTTGACCCGTCGCCATGGGCTGCCATGTAGCAATCAACCGCCCCTGGGTAGGCATCCAGTTCAAGGCCGCTGTCGCCGCTCTCGGTATATCCAGGGTTCCATGCATCGGGGTAGCCATCCAGGTCTTCGTCTGTGCTGGCCTCAGGATCATTTGGGAAGCGGTCCTGCAGGTTGGGAACGCCGTCACCGTCACTGTCCTCGGAGATTGTCACCAACTGAACCCTCAGCGGTGATGAGGCGTTGGATCCACCGGATTTTGCAAACAGCTTGCCGTCGTATTCATATAGCGTGGGTGCGCCCGGGGTGCCGAAACCATAGCTCTCCAGGACCTGCCCCCTTTCATCGAGCCTGTAGAACCTGCCGTTGGAGGTGAGCACCATGCCGCTGTCAGTCCAGATCACCTGCCGCGTGTAATTACTTGAGAAGGGAAGCTGTGCCACGACCTGACCCGTGGAGACGTCAACCACGGTGAGTCTTTCAAAGCTGCGTGCGCGCACCGAATACCTGCCGTCGGGCGAGCTGGCGAGCGGTCGGTCAGGCAGCTTCTCCTGCTCGGGAATAATTTCGCCGGTATTGATATCCAGGTCACCCTCAACAAACAGGTCATAAAAGATGCCTTCTGCCTCGCTGTAGACATAGTCTTCGCGCCCAGCGAAGTAGAAGCCCTCCTGGACTTCCGATACCAGGGTGCCGGATCGGTTGTAAATGTTGACCTGGAAGTCGGTCCTTCCCCGATAGATCGCAAGCAGCACATTCACGCCATCTACCAGCCGTTCAGGGCGCTCCGGCAATTGGGCGAAGAATTTCTCCGTTTCAGGGTCATCGAAATCAAAGTAGGTTATCAGCCCAGATTCGTAGGCCAGGTAAATCCGTTCCTGTTTCGGCAGGGCCTGGGCAACGATCGGCCCGACGTTGCCCGCTTCCAGCGTGCCCACTTCCAGTTGCTGCGTGAAGCGCCCTTGTTCAATGTCCCAGACAGGGATCACCGTTTCCTGGTAGGAGAAGAAGAAAAAGTAGCCTCCGCCGGCAACGGTCTGTGTGAATGCTACTGATTCCGCGTAACAGGTCTCTCCGTCCCCGTCGAACTCGCTGGCGCAGTTCGGGTTGGTGGGATAGAGATCATCCGGGTCATCAACGCCGTCATTGTCGGTGTCGTTTTCCTGGTTATCGCCGATGCCGTCGCCGTCCGTGTCCTGCCACTCGGTGGGGTCCCTGGGGAAGGCGTCCTGGGAATCAAAATAGCCGTCGTTGTCATCGTCAAAGTCGTCCCGGTCGGCAAAACCGTCACCATCGTGGTCCCCAAGAACAAACACAGAGAACTCATAGGGTGCACTGCGGTTGCCCATGCCGTCGATGCCGACAAGCTCCAGTCGGTACAAGCCGGGGTCATCGGCCGAGAAGACAAAGGTCACGTGATCGACGGGGGACAGGGTGTAACCCGGGTTGGGTAGCGGCTCTCCGGTCGGGACTCCGTATTCCGAGGATGCCTCCGCAGCAGCGACGTTCAGCTCGTAGCTCAGGGGGATGCCGTTATCGTGAGTGATGATGCCCGACACATTCAGATCGCGACGCCCACCGGCCAATATCGGGTTAGCCGTCGGCAGTGTGCGCATCGCGGTGATGACATCAAGCGCGGTCCGCTCATTTTGGTCTGCCAGGCGAGGCTGGGCGTTGTTGGCGAGGAGTTCAACGTCGCCGGAGTCGATGCCCCCGGTGCTGACCCTCACGCTCCTGGTGACTACTCCGTCAGCGGGAGCGAAATCGAGCTGGGTATAGCCGGCCTCAAGATCAAACTGCGCACTGGCGCGGGCACCGCGCATCAGCACGGGCTCCCCGACGTCGCCAGAGGCAAGGTTCAGAACGCCGCCACCTGTTTCGATGGAGCCTGAAAAACTGTGTATGTCCTGGAGCCCGGTCGCGCCGGCTTGTCCGACACTGAATGCGAGGTCGCGCAGGCGATAGTTCATCCCGGGGGTATTGCTGACCTGGGCGTTCACGCGCACCCGTGTGGGCGTCAGGTTCAGCGTTGACCGCTCGATTTCCAGGGATCCCGAGAAGCGATGGGCGAATTCCCATCTCACCATGAGCATGTCGTCCACAGCGACAGATTTTGCGTCCGTGTAATTGGCCGAGCCGGCCCTTCGGCTCACGGTGGCCGGGCCGGTAATCACCAGATAGGGCGCCGGCTCACAGCGATTGAAGTCCAGCCGAGCGCCACCCCCGGCCAGTGTGTCGCCCAGGGAAACGTCGCCGCCAAACTCGCAGCGGAGAATGACGTCGTCGCGCAAAAAGCTGCCCAGGTCGTATGTTTCCAGTGCATGCGCCACTGCTTTGCCCAGGTATGCCGCCTGGTCAATCCCCGCATACCAGCGTGGTAAGTCACTTGCGGTAAGCGTTGCGCTGCCTGGCGCGACCTGGATGTTTTCGGAATCTGGTGCTTCCGAAGATGGGGCAAAGCCGGCGATGCCGACGGTACGATCGAATACCCAGGCCTGAACGGAAAGGTCGGTCCAGCTGACGACGCCTGTTCCATTGGCGTACGCAAGATTGGACTGACGCATCCGGTTGAGAGATTCGCCGTAGCCGTCCGAGGCCGTTCCAGATACTGAGTAAGGATCCGTAACGGATGACAGATCTTTTGCAACGTCGGCGGCCCAGATGGCCGGCACCTGAAAACTGATATCGGTCCACAGGAAGCTGTAGCGCCCCCGGTCGTAAGACAGGTCGAGGAAGGTCCGCGGCGGTGAACCTGTGATGGTGCCCTGAACGTCCTGCTGCTCGCTGACGACCAGGAACGGGTCTTCGCCCGTACCGGGCAACATCTGCCCCGTAGCGGACACTTGCCTGGCGACGACTCGCGACAGCCCCGTGTAGACTGAATTTGTCTCGAGGGTGCCCTCGATCCATCCCACCAGGAAATTGTCCCCGTCGGACTCGACGTCGACGTAGCGCGGGTTGTCGCCTTTATCGGCGCGTATGAGCAGCGGCTCACTGGATAGCTTGTTGCCGCTGAAATCGAGCAACTGGCCGTAAAGCGGCCGACCCCAGGAGTCCTGGGTACCCCGGCTGAAGTCCTTCTCCCAGACTACGAGGAAGCCCGTATCGGAACTGGCCGCCTTAACCCTGAATATAGGAGCCTGGTAGGGGAGGTTGTTGTAACTGTCTCGCAGATTTTCGACGATGGTGAAGGGCGCCCCAAGGGTTCCATCCGCTTCGATAAACGTCGCCATAATCGAGCTGCGACCGCCGCGGCTGACGTAGTCATACCAGGCTACGAGACTGCGCTCTCCGTCGAAGGCAACCGCCGGGGAAAGCGCCTGGCTGCTGTCGTTGCGGGATACGCGAATCGGGCCGCCGACAAGCCCGCCGTTCCGCGAGATTCGTTGCATAAGAACGTTGCGGAGCCCATCCACCACGTTGACATAGATGAACAGGTAGGAGTTACCGTCAAAGACAAGCTGGTAGTCGTTGAGGTTGCAGCCGTTGTTGTAAGACTGAAGATTCTCTTCGATGAGAAATTCCGGACCAAATGTTCGGTCGCTACGCAGAACCCGGCCGAACAGGCTGGCCTCTCCTGTGCCACGCTTGGGTCGGCAGGTCGCAAACAGGTAGTTCTCACCGTCGCTGGCGATTGCGGGCTTACCCGGTTCCTCCAGGTCAGACAGCAGGTTCATGTCTTCAAATACGTTTTGCCCGATCTGCAGGCTGTCCGCCATCCGTTTCACAAGTTCCCGATTCCTTGGGAACGCGGCGCTTTCGGCGAGGTGCAGCAGGCCGTAGTAATTACCGTTTAAGGGGAAAGACAGGTACTGTGCGCGAAGGCTGACGCCGGGCGCGCTATTGAGGGTGACCTCGTATACGGCCTCGGAGCCCTGGATACCTCCTATGGTGTATGGCGCTTCGGACAGCAGTTGCGCTGTGCCCTCCGGACCGACCCCGAGGCCCGGCGAGGAACTCTTCACCAGGGCAATCGTTTCGAGGACCTCGTCGGAGGCTCCCTCCCGCTTCTCGCTGAAAATGGCCAGAATCTCGGGGCTGTCGCTGATGAAGCGTTGAAGGTGGGCCGGGTACAACAGCGAGATACGTTCGGCAAATTCGACGTGCCTCCGGAAGCCGACATCGCTCTCCCGCAGCGGGCCCGTGCCGGGCAGGAACTCGGGTTGCAGTTTCAAGTCAACATCGTAGGCGGTGAGCGAGCCCGGCACGCCTTCCAAGGCGCAGGGAGCGGTAGAACCGCCGCAGAGATAGCCGCGCGCCTCCTTCCATCGGTTGAAGTAATACCCGCTCCTCGGAACCGCCATGAACGTGTCGGCGAACCTGGTGCCGTCCTCCACATCGATCGTGCAGGTCGCGCCTTCAGCACAGTCATGCAGGCCGGTGCGTGAAACTATCTGGCCGCCTTGCGGCACAGTCTGGATGATTTTGCAGCCCGCCAATACGACGATCAGCGACAGGGAGAGGAGGGTTTTAACGAAATCCATTCGACTAACGCTCAGGGGGGGTGCGCTGTGGCGCCTGTGACTTGTAAACAAAGGTTAGCATAGCCTGCGCAGGCGACCCAGCAGGTGACAAGACGCCCTGTGCAACCACCCTGAATAGAAAAGCCACCGCGCGGGTGGCTTATCTATTGATATGGCCCGCCCGAGAGGATTCGAACCTCTGACCTCTGCCTCCGGAGGGCGTTTTCCCAATGTATCCCGGTGAATCGCTGTGAATCCACAGACAGCGCCATGTAACATTAAGACAATTTAAATCAATAGGTTACGGATTCACTGTTGTTCATGGCGGTTACTCGTGCTTCACTTCTACTCATTGCATTTGGACTTACAGTGGACTTAAGTCCAGGTCAGGCGGAGTAGGAAGTGCAGAAGAAGCTGACGACAACGACGGTCAAAGCCCTGGAACCGGGCGTGAAGCCTTTCGAGGTAGTGGACTCAGAGATCAAGGGGTTCCTGCTTAGAGTCCAGCCCTCGGGCGCGAAAACATACTACTACAGCTACAGGACCAGTACCGGGAAGCGCAAACGCATCAAGCTGGGCGCTCATGGCGCGGTCACCGTAGCTATGGCCAGGGACGCCGCCAGGAAGGCCGCCGGGGAGGTGGCACAGGGCGTTGATGTGCAGGGGGAGAAAGTCGCCACCCTGGTTCAGGCCAAAGCTGCACGCCAGAGGACGCTGAAGGCGTTCCTTGAGGATCAGTATGCCCCCTGGCTAACCACTCACCAGAAGTCCGGACAGGCGACCCTGGATCGCCTGAGAAGCGCCTTCGAGGATTTCATGGCCCTCCCCATGGAAGAGATCACCGTGAAGCGCCTCGACCAGTGGCGGACCAAGCAGCTCAAGCGTGGCCTGAAGCCTTCCACGATCAACCGCTCCGTGAATTGCCTCCGTGGACTCCTTACCCGGGCGAAGGAGTGGGGCGTTCTCACTGAGCATCCGCTTTCCGGGTTGAAACCCTTAAGGGTGGACCGGGCTCCCAAGGTGAGATTCCTGTCCCCAGAGGAGGAAGAACGCCTGGACGCGGCTCTAGATGCCCGGGACGCCCGGCTAAAAGCTGCCCGGGAATCCGGGAACAAACACCGGGCAGCGCGGGGATATCCGCTGCTGCCGGATCTGGCCGAGTGTGCCTTCGCGGACCGGATGACTCCCCTTATAAGGGTTTCCCGGAAGACCGGGCTCCGGAGAGGGGAGCTATTTGACCTTATAAGGGCGGATATCGACCTGGAGGCTCGGATTCTCACCGTGGATGGAGAGCGGACCAAGAGCGGTCATACCCGGCACATTCCTTTGAGCCCGATTGCCTATCAGACCCTTAAGGACTGGCTTGGCCAGATTCCAGATGAAAGCCAGAGAGTGTTTCCGGCAGATGATGGAGGCCGCCTGGACAACGTCCGGAAGTCATGGGCCTCAATTCTTGCAGACGCCAAAATCGAGAGTTTCCGCTGGCACGATATGCGGCATGATTTCGCGTCGAAGCTCGTAATGAACGGAGTTCCATTGAACACCGTACGGGACCTGTGCGGCCACGCGGACTCGAACACAACGTTACGTTACGCACACCTCGCACCGAGCCATAAGGCGGATGCTGTGGGCGTGCTCGGCTAAATCTATTACGTATATGTGTAACGTGCCCGTACGTATATACGCCCTGGCTATATCTATTATGTATAGAGCTATTATGGGCCGCCTGTCCGGCTATGGTAGCTTGGGATACATCAAAGGATCTGATGTAGTGCCATGAAACCCTCCCGAAAGTACTACAACATCGCAGAAGCCGCTGAGGTGCTTCCTTACTCAGAATCCGACCTCTGGCATTTCATAAAGACAGGGCAACTTGTACCAGATTTGTTGTCGCCGAAACGCCGCTATCTGTTCATCGTATGGGATCAGAATAATAAGCGGTTAGTAGCCAATTCGACGTGTCAGTACTACGGGCTGCTACGTGTACATCACAGCTGGATCGACAGTCTATTGGTTAGAAAGGAGATAATACTGACCAAATGGGCTACGCCTCTGGATGCTAGCCACATCTCTAGCTTTGAAGATGAATATCCATTTGGCGATCATGAACCGCCGGCCGACCTCATTTGGGATGAAGAGGCGTGCCCTGCAGGTGGGGCACTAAGACTCATGCCATTACCGAAGATACAGCGATCCGCGCTATATACGGTGGGGAAGTTACTCGAAAACGGATTGGAGAAGGCCTCAGGCGGGATTGCTACTGGTGATGACGACATCGGTCAGGTCCAGATGCCTGAGATATTTAAGAAAGAATACGTCTATAGCTATGCCCAGATGGGCAGATTTACTATAGACGACCTCTGCATTAGCCCAGAGATGCTGGCTTCGCTTGAACCAACATTCAATGGCAAGCAGGACAATAATGCATTAGTGATTGATCCAGATTGCTCGCAGCCTCCCGATCAAAGTCCCGCTAACCGACCGCCACTCAAAAGAACTGATGCTATGGGTGAACTGCTCTGGCGAGTTTTGTCACAGCATCCTGATATATCTGCCAAAGAGTGTATTTCACTCTTGGAGCACGAAATCGATGCAGAGGTGCCACAGTACGACCTTGACTCAATCGTGGTCTCGGTTGATGTGTTAGCAGTGGAGTGGAGAGATCAAAAAGGTAGGGAGAAGACGCTGAAGCTCGCGTCTCTGGCAAATCGCTTATCAACCCTTCGAGCGCGTATGAAGGAGAAGCCGAATTGACACGGAAAGTAGTTGTTGGCGCTGTAATCCATGCAGATGGTGAGGTGCTCCTGGCGCAGAGAGCCTCTGGCGCGCTCGCAGGAAAGTGGGAGTTCCCAGGAGGCAAGGTCGAGGCCGATGAAACGGAGCAGCAAGCGCTGGTTCGAGAGATTGATGAGGAATTGTCTGTCACGATTGAGGTTAGCGATCTTATCGAGAGCACTGATTTTGAGGTGGGAGGGAAGGAGTACAGGCTTAACTGCTATTGGGCGAAACTAGTCGATGGCGAACCGCGTGCCGATGAGCATCATCAGATTGACTGGGTTCCCCTCTCAGAGTTGCTTGAGCATGACCTGGCTCCTGCAGACATACCAACTGCAAAGAGGATTATGAGCGATGATAGGTGAAATCCCTGGATATCCAGAGGGCTCTGAGTTTGCGGATCGCAGGATTCTGCATGACCTTGGTGTCCATAAGAACCTCCAAAAAGGTATCGGTGTTGAAGGTGCGTCAATTGTCCTCTCAGGGGGCTATGTCGATGACAGCGATGAAGGTGACGAGGTCATTTATACAGGCGAGGGTGGCCGAGACCCCAACACCGGCCGTCAGATCAAGGATCAGACACTCACGGTCGGAAACTTAAACTTGGCGAAGAGGTGCGATGCTGGAGATCCGGTCAGGGTTATCAGGGGCTACAAGGCTAAATCAAGGTACGCTCCTGCAGAGGGTTATAGATATGACGGCCTTTACAGGATCGATGAATACTGGCACGAGCAAGGCCAGGATGGCTTTCTGATCTGGCGCTATCACCTGTCGAAAATCGGAGATTCAGATGTCCTGCAAGTTAACAATGCAGCGGCCGCAGAAGACGCCACGCTGCACGCTCCTGAGGGAGTGGAGTCCCCTGAGCGCGCCATAGTGATCTCAACCAGGGTCATTCGTAGCTCGAAAGTCACCAACTATGTAAAAGAGCTATACAGTGGAAAGTGCCAGATCTCCGGGATAGTGCTGGAGACACCTTCTGGGCCCTACTCGGAGGGCTGTCACATTAAACCGTTAGGAAAGCCCCACAACGGCCCTGACCTTGCGTCCAATGTGCTTTGCCTATGCCCAAACATGCACGTGTTATTCGATAAGGGCGCGATTGCCCTGGCGGACGATCTTACGCTACTGGGCATGGATGGAGGCCTTGAGGTTCACCCCGAGCACAAGATCGATGTCGAATACATCCGATATCACCGTGAGCATTTCTTTAAGCCAGATTTATAGTCGTGGATTCCTGAGTATTCGTTTCTGGCGCTTCACATAGCCTGAGTCAAGCTTCGTCATGAATGGCAGCCGCTATCCCTCGGAAGTTTCGCAGCCCCCATTTTTGTCAGCACCGATTAGTCGCCTAGGGCCATGCACCTGTCGGGAATCGCCATGTGGTGAGGTCCCTCAATACGGGAAACTGTTCGTTTGAAGATGTCCGGGCGTGTCCATTGATGAGCTAGTAGCAAGGGGTGTCGCCCATCATTCACCAGTGACAAAGAGTTCTGATGTATTTCATCTGCTAGCTATTGCGTTCACTACTTGATTCCTGGCGGGACAGACAAGGAGATTCGATGAAGAACTTATACTATTTGGTGCTAATCGTTTTTATTGCCGGGTGTGCCACCCAGTACCACAAGGCTGACATTTTTGGCACTGGCTTCTATGACACACAGCTCGCCGAAAATGTTTTCGAGGTTAGCTTCCATGGTGGTGGCGCATCGGAGAAGCATAGGACGCGCGACTTCGCGATGCTTCGTGCCTCAGAGATAACGCTGGAGCATGGCTTCACCTATTTTTCAGTCGTCGGAGAAGATGACCAGGCAGAGCATAGTCAATATACAACTGGCGGTAATACAACGACTACATACAACCCGGTTACCGACACTACTGAAACACATACCACGCCTGTGGTGACCCATAGTTCTACAGAACTGAGCTCAACGAAGCGGATAGTGTGTTTCAAGGAAAAACCTGAAGGTGTCTTCGTCTACGATGCCAGATTTGTGGCTAAATCAATTCGGGACAATTACGGTATCGGCTCCGAGACTACCTCTTCCTTTTGGCCGCTCAACCTCTGAGCGGCTCTCTGCTCGCCCGGATCGATCGCAAATGAGTCTGTAATAGCGGGCTTCGGAGTTTCTCACGGATAGGCTCATCAATAAGACTAATAATCATCGATAAGCTCATTTAGGCATCGCGCTACCTCAGCATGTAACCAAGTTCACCAGAATTTGGGAGATACGCTGTGGAGTACGGAAGTGCAATCAAGCATGAGAGGGCGCTCAATGAGCGCCAGGCTGCCAGCTACATTGGCATGAGCCGGTCCTTTCTGGCCCAGTCCAGGATGGACGGCCCCAGGGAAAGCCGCACCCCAGCCCCGCCTTTCATCAAGATCGGCCGGTCTGTTCGCTACCTCCGGGAGGACCTGGACGCGTGGCTGGACAAGTTTCAGCGTCTACACCACTTGGGAGAGCAAGCATGATCTCCCGTGATCTCCAGAAAGCCATGGCCACACTGGATGGAATCGGTGCCAAGGACTGCCCGCGATGGCGAAACCAGATTTTTGAGCGGCACCCAAATATGGCGTTCTATCTCATCGCATACTACCGGCGGCTAGCTCGCACTGAGGGCCATGTGGCTGCAAATACCTGGCTGAGGGAACTCGAGCCGCGCCTAAATCTCGGGCGAACGGGACTCTCGCTTGATTCCGAAGACGAAAGATTGAAGAAGTACGGCACCAGGTTGGCAAGGCACCTATCGCGGAAAATTCTTCCCA
This sequence comes from Halieaceae bacterium, assembly GCA_965601975.1. Classification (GTDB taxonomy): domain Bacteria; phylum Pseudomonadota; class Gammaproteobacteria; order Pseudomonadales; family Halieaceae; genus JANQIO01. The sequence continues at coordinate 4,134,277 of OZ271856.1, read as the reverse complement.
GACTAGAAAACGAGAATCCGCTAGCCATCCTGGTCACGATAAAGTCATGGGTGGAGGAAACGAGTGTTACACCACTGCCAGGCGCAGAGCCTGGCGAAGATAAGATTGCTCGCGCCTTGAAGCGATATTGTGATGAGGACTGGTGGTTTAAGCGCCTCCGAGCGCGCCAGCGTAAAGTCCGTGAAGCGCTGATCCGAGAGTTGGGATTCGTGCACAAGAAGCGTGATCTCTACGTGAGTGAGCTAACGTTCAGGCGCAGGGTTGCTCAAATATTGCGCAACCGGCAGCTCCTCGAAGTCATCCTGGCGGAAAACGAAGAGGGTGCGCGCTACACCCTTGCTGAGCTTCAAGAATTGAGCCCTGGCAACCCGGTGGTCCGGCGCGCCGAGCTAATGGTTCGCCTTAGCGGGTTTGAAGAAGTGGCCCGGCGGATCAAGGGGAGCCACGTTGCCATATTCTTTACTCTCACAACCCCCTCCAAATACCACGTCTTTGGCCACAATGGCCGTCCAAACCCAAAATACGATGGCTATACCCCGCTAGATGCTCACAATATGCTGAATGGTGTCTGGGCTCGCACTCGGTCCGCCTGGGACCGCGCGGGGATACGCACCTTTGGTATGCGAGTAGTAGAGCCTCATCATGACGGCACTCCGCATTGGCACCTGCTGCTCTTCATCCCGGCGCGCGACGTGCAGACAGCGGTCAATATCTTCCGGGGTTACGCACTGCAGGAGGATGGTAATGAGCGAGGTGCGCGCAAACACCGACTCAAGGTTGAGAGGATTGATCCTGCGAAGGGGAGTGCCACGGGGTATATCGCCAAGTACGTTGCTAAGAATATCGACGGGGTTGGCATAGATACCGATAGCTATGGCCATGACGCCATGGTATCCGCCTGCCGGATTGAAGCATGGGCGTCCACTTGGGGGATTCGCCAGTTTCAGCAAATCGGCGGGCCTCCCATCACCGTATGGCGTGAGCTGCGGCGTATAGCCCCACAGGCTGGGCAGGACGATCTGTTTGAAGAAATCCGGCAGGCTGCAGACGAATCGGACTGGGCGCGCTTCACGGAGCTCATGGGCGGAGCCTACTGTCGCAGGGATGCTCGGCCCATCCGTCCGTTGCTGCTGGTTACGAAGGCTCGCAACAAGTACGGAGAGGTTGTGAGGTCTCTGAAGGGTGTGATGTACAAAGCGGAGGCAATCATCACCCGAATCTACACCTGGACGATCTCTTACAGACCTACGGGTGATACTAGGGCTTCGATATTGAGACGGGCTGCGGCAAGGCGCGCTGAATTAGGGCCTGTGTCAGAAGTCACGCCCGCGGGCGGGGCTTCCTTGGAGTACTGTCAATAACTGTACGAGTTTTATGCTGATCATGTACAAACTGGTTGGGTTTTTACGATCACACGATCTTGGCTATTTGCTAAGCGTATATGGATCTTTGTGTGTGGGCATTGCTTCAGCAAACTTGTGGTCATTCACGGCGGCCATTGCCCTTTCAAGTATGTCAAATTTAACCTTCCCTAGGTCCACTAGAGCTTGAAAGGAAGAATTCGCGTTAGCCGTCGTATGATCAAAGAGCCCACTAGTCTTTGAGCCATGACAGTAAAGTCGAAACTCATCGCAACGAAGGGCTAGTCGCTCGTTGCGTAAAAACCTCCAAACGGCCTCAGCTCTGTTTTTGTCCTGCCCTTTGTACAGCGTTATGTGTGGATTTCTTCCATATTTCCTTACGGGGAAGTCGGGCTTGTACCAAATTTTGCCAAACTTATCGTTGACGACTTCAAGATAAACGACTTGTGAGTCCGGATTGGAAAAGCGGCCTACATTTGTAATGAATAGGGGTTCTTGGTTTACGGTACTCTCCCAGTCAGCAAGCTTTACTGCTGATACTGGCTCAGGATAGGGGCCTCTCAGAGTGACGTGTATAGGCGTACTGGGCCTCCTACCCAAAAAGATCGTCCTAAGGCAGAGCAGAAGATTGACTACGTCTTCATCCTCTATTGCCAAAAAAACAAAGTAGTTCATTCCTAATTACTAAATGACTAAACAGCGCCTTACCGCTGCTTCCACATAATCACTAGTAAGTAACTGATAAAAGAACTGCGAAAATTCTTTTGCTTTGCTTTTTTGAACCTCGCGCTGGCCCGTCTGAGCCAGAAAAGCGTCAATTTCGCTCGTGGGCACATCTTTCCATTCCAAGAAGTCTTGATAGATGTCCACAATTTCTCGAAATGCAGCCAGAAAGCGCTCATCCGCCAGATCGTCCAACGTTGTAGCAATGCGCTCAAGCGGACTTTGTTTCAATAGCAATGCCCAGTCTTGCGGTGTTTGGCAGTGCGTAAATGCTGCTGGAACAATGGCGGAGTAAACAGTGAGCAGTCTGCTGAATTTTAGATTGATGTTCTTCTTTCTCCATGGCTTGTTTTCAGACCTTATGACTTCATAGTTGAGACATAAAGTGCGCCAGTATCTAAGCAGGTCGTTTATCAAATAGAGCGGAAGAAACTCTTCCTCATGACCCTCTCGATCGCGGGAGTACAAAGAGAGGACTTTTCTCATGAAGGTTTCATGCAACTCTTCATTGAAGAGTGCTTTCGATTCCAAAAGAAGCAACATTCTAGCTGTAAATAGATTTAAAGAGTCATCTTCCCTCTTGCCCAGATTTCTCTTCATGTGTTTGAAGCTGTGTATTTCTAGATACTCTCCATCATTGCTTGGCTCTGGATACTCGAGTTCGTCATTAGAGTGGACCAGTGAAGAAAGTATTTTTATCTCCTGCAATCGAGGTGGCTTTTTCTTTGCAAGGATGAAGAGATCAAGATCCGACATGGAGCCAGCGTCCCCTCTAGCGATAGAGCCGACGCAGTAACACGTGTATTTTGTCTTTGCGTCACCGCATTCATCTAGGCGACGACCTACGACTTCTTTTGCATCTGAAAATCGTTCTGTTGAGTACGCGGTCCTCTCCTGGAAGCGCTCACAAGAAAGTAGTACATCACTATAAGGCGTGGCAGAAGTCACTCAGATTCCCTCCTGGTTGGAAGCTGCCATTTACAGTTGCAGTAGGATCAAATCTCAAGCAAGTCTTTCTTGATCGCTTCGCTAGTTTTCTGATTTTGTAGATATCGTTTCTTCAGTTCTAAAAATCTATTGTCAGGAATGATCGGGACATCTTCACCGGAAAGGTAAAGTTCTTGAAGGTCATTCACATACTCAACAGAAACATCAGGGTCTGCTAGCAACTTTTGCTCTATTCGATTTTTGATCTTGGAGTACTTTATTACAGCTTCCCTACTGCGCGCAGCTTTTACGCCTGGCTGAAAGAACATCGCGGTAAGGCTCAAGCAAATTGCTGCGAATGCCAGCAGACTCAGAATTACCTTGAGACTTGCTTCAGTAATTACGATGTGGGGAGAAAACAAATCTGCCTGCGCAAAACTAAAGGCCAAAATAAATATGGAAACAAATAGCGATGACAGGGTAAGCAATGCATCTACAGTCTTGTTGAGGCGGTATTCTTCAGAGTGAATTGAAGCTAGCATTGCTGCTTTCTTCTGAAGCTCCTCAGCTTTCTCTCTGGCGTTAGAAGCCATTCTCTTGCTAGCTGGATGCGTTACGAATGTAGAACTGCAACTCTGGCCACAAGTGAGTATCGTGCGTTTCTATCTTTATACGATTTTCGACGTCTTCGGCCGAGAAATCGCTACATCTAACTAGACCGCCGAATACCTCCTCAAGAAAAGACGAAGTGTATTCAAAGTTTGGATCCACATTATCCATATAGATAATGACCACTTCTTCCGATGAAAGGGCGTCTTGAAGAGCAGGCACTAGAAGCTGTTCTCTGAACTTCTCCGCGCTATATTTCCCATCACTCGGGTAACGTCCATATGGAGTCGGACTAAAATCTTCGCCAATATCAATTTTAATCATCTTTGCGTGTCCACATGTTCATATGAGGTGAAAGTCCACTCCAAAAGTGTGCCGCCAATAGAGTGCAAGTTTGTTTTTGAATCTTTTATGGAGTTGTGTAAGTACCCAACTTCTCCTCTCCCGCTGTATACGTACAGCGAATCTTCTTTTTCACTCAGAACGATAGGTTTCAGCATATCAGCTGATCCATTACCTCGCCCGGGTATTCCAGTAGAACTGAATCCTCTGACCATGGCTTCTTGAATTATGCCAGCATCATCATTGGAGTTGGCCGCTTCGCAAGCCAGCTTAGGTATTCCACTTCCCATGTCGTATATGATGAAAGTTAGCCGAAAAGCATCATCGCTCTCTTCAAAGTCGGCATATTGCCACCAGCGATTGACCATAAACGGATCTAGCGGCAGCTCCCCTTGCTTGAAGAGGCTATAGGAATGGTGAGTAATGTTTAGAAGCGCTTCCTGGACAGCTGCGGCCATCCTTTTTGGCAAAAGACCGTAGTAGCTGCGTAGCCAGGCGGCCACTTCTACGTGCTTTCTGTTTGGTTCGTTATGTGTTTTGAAAGGGGTTGTCGGATTATCCCACAGGGATTCTAGCTTCTTTCTTCCTCCAGGCCTCAGGGCTTCGTATAAGCCCGTACTGGAAAAGAAGTCTCGCATTTTTTTGTTGTCACCAAAGTGTATGTCTATGACGCGATCGCGGAAGCGGAAAAGCTCTAAAGGAGACGCATTCTGTGCGCGTGTTACATGCGCAAAAAGAATGACGGCGGCAGCTGCTGTTATCCTTTGAAGACCGGAAAGGTCCAAGCTAACGTAGCAGTGATGCTCAAAAACCGCGCGCGAAATCAGGTCGAAGAATTCTAATGTAGTGTCACGGTGGTCAGACTGATAAATGCAGAGCGTCTCAGGGCTCTGGATATCTAGACGAGCGATTTTGCTGGGAGATGTCGCAATCTCTCTATGGGTTTGCGAATCAGCAACTAGATTTGCCTTTTCTAGTATTTTGAGCAACAAGCGAAGCTACCTTCCACGTTAATGCATCTCTTTGAGATCAGTCATGTGGAGTGACTCATAAATTGGTTCAGAAACGACAACATTTCGTGCGTAGATAATGCGACGAATAGGCTCAAAGACTGATTCAAAAGCCTCTACATTCATTGCCAAATCTTAGCATCGCGCCAAGTTGTTTGACGTCGATGTAATACTACTAAATATGGAAATGCAGTATGCACCTATATTCGGCCCTCAGCGGTTATTTTCGCTATCTGTGTTTTGAGGGTGCGTATGCAAGGAGTCACTTACCTTTCCGATGTTGGACTTACCATGGACTTACGGAAAGTTAATCAGAAAAACGGTGGCTTCAGAATATCTCTAACTTATTGATTTATATGGCCCGCCCGAGAGGATTCGAACCTCTGACCTCTGCCTCCGGAGGGCAGCGCTCTATCCAGCTGAGCTACGGGCGGATAATTTGGTGGTGACAATCAGCATCTATCCAACTGCTGATTCTAGCAAGCCTGCGGCTTGCCGCGCTCCTTGCAGCCTAGGGGCTGCAAGCCCGGCCCTCGCTGATCAGGCCGGGGTCTGAAAGCTGCGCTTTCCTCGTATCCCGGCCTTGCTCGGTCGCGAATTGCTGTGCAATTCGCCCAGCTGAGCTACGGGCGGATAATTTGGTGGTGACAATCAGCATCTATCCAACTGCTGATTCTAGCAAGCCTGCGGCTTGCCGCGCTCCTTGCAGCCTGGGGGCTGCAAGCCCGGCCCTCGCTGATCAGGCCGGGGTCGGAAAGCTGCGCTTTCCTCGTATCCCGGCCTTGCTTGGTCGCGAATTGCTGTGCAATTCGCCCAGCTGCGCTACGGGCGGTCGGGACCCTGAAAGGGACGCGAATCATACCCCCACCATAGTCGGGCGTCCACCGCTCGGCTTTCTCTGTCGCCTCCTGCTCGCCTCCTGTTCGTGCAATTCCTGGGCTACCTTGGTGCGCCTTGCACTGCCTCAGCGCAGGATTTGCGTCCTTCCGTAACCCCTCAAACTGGAAAGTGTTTGCTAAACAGGTACTTACTGAGCTGGCACGCGCTTTGCACTTAGTTTCGTGTCGCGCTACCCGGGTAGCGCACAAAAATTTGACGGGGTAACACTGCCCACTGATCCGTTGCGTTCTGCGCGACTGATAGGGGTTTTTCACACGGTTGCCGCTGTCGGGGGTCGCCACCGGGTTGCCGGTGTCGGCAGACATCCAGGTCCAGGATATTTCGCACACAGGCGTTTGTTAGCTATGTAATGGAGCCCGCGCACTGGCATGCATGCATGCCGGCTTGCGCGGGCTTTTTTTCGGCCGGGATTTACCCCGGCCCGGTCGCCGCCAGCCTCGCCGAATCAGCGTGCCAGCTTCACATCCCTGAGACATTCCCACCGCTTTGCGGACATGAATTGACACGGATCAGTTTCCGTTCACGCCACCTGCGGATAATAGGGGGGTTATAGCGGGAGAATTCGAATGGCCAAGAAGGAAGAAAGCGCGGTAGTGGGGCTGGATGAACTGCATGGCGCGGAGCTGCGGCACCGGCAGGCGGAGATGCGCCACAGTCCGGAGGCGATCAAGGAATTGTTCCAGACCGGGGCGTATCCTTATCACAGCAAAATGCCCCGGGCAGACTACGAAGAAAAAAAGATGGCCCTGCAGGTGGAATTGCTCAAGGTGCAGGCTTGGGTCAAGGAAACCGGCCAGAAGATCGTTGTACTGTTCGAAGGGCGCGATGCCGCCGGCAAGGGCGGCACCATCAAGCGATTCATGGAACACCTCAATCCCCGCGGCGCCCGGGTCGTCGCGCTGGAGAAGCCCTCCGAGCAGGAAAAGGGCCAGTGGTACTTCCAGCGCTACATCAGCCACCTGCCCACCGAGGGCGAGATCGTCATGTTCGACCGCTCCTGGTATAACCGTGCCGGCGTCGAGCGGGTGATGGAATTCTGCACCCCCGAGGATTACCTGGAATTCATGCGGCAAACCCCCGAACTGGAGCGCATGATGGTGCGCAGCGGCATCAAGCTGTACAAGTACTGGTTCTCGGTGACGTGTGACGAGCAGACGGCGCGCTTCAATCAACGGGAGAACGATCCGCTGAAGCAGTGGAAATTGTCGCCTATCGACCGTGCCTCCATCGAGCGCTGGGACGATTACACCGAGGCCAAGGAGGCCATGTTCTTCTACACGGATACGGCGGACGCCCCTTGGACGATCGTCAAGTCTTCCGACAAGAAGCGGGCGCGTATTGCCTGCATGCACCATTTCCTCAGTACCCTGGACTACCCGAACAAGGACCATCACGTCGTCAAGTCGCCGGACCCGCTGATCGTCGGGCACAGCCAGCACGCCATTGGGCGCTCCCGCCACATCCTGGGCCCGTCGCTGCGCGAGTGGTAACCTCCGTCGTCGGCCCGGCGCTGCGATAAAGCGAGCCTGACACGCGACGGGCGCCGTGGCGCCCTCGCTCTCCCTTCTCCACACTGAGTGGCACAGATCCCAAAGGGGGGAGGATCATGAAAGCCATTCAGCACGCACTGCTGGCGCTGGCGGTCATTGCGTTGCCCGCTGCAGCCCAGGAGCCTGAAGACAAACTCTCACCACTGGTCGACAAGGTGGTCACCACCTACGGGGGCGACGCCCTCACCGGCCTGCGCAACTACGAAATCATCGAAAGCTATATGCAGCCCGCCACCGGCCAGAGCTGGAGCCCGGCGCTCACCGATATCGGCAAGTTCAACACGCGCCTGGTGCACGATATCGAGAACGGGCGGCTCTACCAGGAAAGCTTCTTCAAGGGCCGCAGCGGGGTGTTCCCCAATTTGCTGGTGATCCACGGGGAAGAGGCCTGGAACCTGAACCTCCAGACCGAGCGCTTCGGCGAGGCACCGTCGGCGGACCCTTACACCACCTCGGGTGGCGTGATGCGCACCACCGATACGCTGCTGGCCCGGGAGCTGTACCGCTCCCGCGACAAGGCGGAGTACCTCGGTGAGTCGATGTGGATGAACCGCAGCCACGAAATGGTGAGAATCCCGTTCCCGCAGAGCCCCGACCTGACGCTGTACGTTGACGCGGAATCCGGCGTGATCAACCGCATGACCCGCGAGAATCCCCAGCTGGGCCTGCTGGACTACGTATTCACCGGCCACACCCTGGTGGACGGGCTGGTGTCGGCGCGCTACATCAATTTCTCTGTGGCGGGTGATCCCAACCTGATGAGCGCCGGCCGCGAGGTGCGTTTCAACCAGGCCATGGATCCGGGCATGTTTGTAGTTCCCGAGAGCTATGCGGAAGAGGGGGAGCGCATCGACGCCAGTGAGATGATCGTCAACCGGCTGTCGAAGAACGTCTACCACATCGGCCAGAACGGCGGGTTCTCCATCTTCGTGGATACCGGCACCGAGGTCATCGCCAGCGGCGGCTACCCGGGCCTGGTGGGCCGGCTCGAGCGCTTCCAGCAGGAAACCGGCAATTTCCGGCCCCTGCGCTACCAGGTTGTGACCCATCATCACCAGGATCACCTGGGCGGGCTCGACGAGGCCCTGAACCTGGGCGCCACGCTGGTGACGGTCGACGCCAATGTCGAGACCATCCGCGACAACAGCCAGCTCGAGCCGGAGAGCGGTCGCTTCCTGGCGGTGAACAAGCGCCTGACCCTGGGCGACGGCAACAGCCGGGTGGAGCTCTATGACGTGTCGACCATCCACGCCAACAGCAACCTGCTGGTCTACGTTCCCGCGACCCGCACCCTGTTTATCGCCGATCACTTCGGCGGACCCTACGCCGAGGGCGTACCCACCGCCAACCAGAACACGGTGAGCATGGCGCAGGCATTGAAGCCGCTGGACCTGGGCTACAACAAGATTGTGACTGCCCACAACGCCCGGGTCTACTCGGCCCGGGACATGCAGGCTTCGGTGGCGGCCTTCGAGGAATACGAGTGCCCTGAAGACCGACCGGTCTGCGCAATCTAAACCGGATCTCTGCAAGCCCGTACCCGTCGCCCCCGCGGCGGAACCCTCGCCCGGCCATCACTGGCCGGGCATTTCTATTGGTATGATGCGCCGGTGATCACGGAAGCCGGACCATGCCAGACCTGCTAGTAGCCGCCCTCGGGTTCAGCCTGTCCCAGGTTTTGCTGGGCCTGTTGTTGCTGCTGCGCCAGCCCGACTGGGGCCTGCGCGAGCGACTGTATGGCCTGTTCATGCTGGCCATACTCGGTTACCTGTGCATGCCGCTCGCCGAGGGCACCGGCTTTGCGATCGTCGCCGGCACGGTGCAAACCGCGGCACCCGGCCTGTTCTGGCTATTCAGCGCCAGCGTCTTCGACGACCACTTCCGCCTGCGTCCGTGGCAGCTGGGCCTGGTGGGTTTCACGGTGGTGATGCCGCTGATCGGCTGGGTGCTCGGTGTTGTCCCCTGGTTGTTCGTCACCCTGCCACAGGGGGTGGAGTTCGCCCTGCTGGGCCTGACCCTGTGGGTGGTGTCCCGCCACTGGCGCACCGACCTGGTGGAGGCCCGCCGCCGCCTGCGGCTGTGGTTTGTGGGGCTCAACGGCACCTACCTGTTCCTGCTGATCCTCTCCCGCGAGATCCTGTTTCCCGGCGCCCAGTGGCTGGCTACCTGGGAGTACCTGCCGCCGGCGGTGTTGCTGCTGGTGATGAACCTGGCCCTGTTGCAGTACCGCTCGAGCTTTCTGTTCCAGCAAGCTCCGGAGCAGCCCCGCGCGCCCCAGGCGGTTACCGAGTTCGCCGATCCGGGGGCGGTCGCACGACTGATGGGCTACATGGAGGAGGGCAGTGCCTGGCGCGAAATGGGCCTCACCATCGGCGAACTGGCGAAGCGGCTGGAGATCCCCCAGTACCGCCTGCGTCAGCTCATCAACCAGGGGTTGGGCTATCGCAATTTCAGCGACTTCCTGAACAGCTACCGGGTTCGGGAAGCGGCGCGCCGGCTGGCAGACCCGGGGGAGGTGCAGTTGCCGGTGCTCACCATCGCCATGGATGCCGGTTTCCGCTCCCTCAGTTCCTTCAACAAGGCCTTCAAGGACGCCCATGAGGTCACCCCCACCGCCTGGCGCAAACAGCACACAGGCGCCCGGAATGCCGCAGCCTGACTAAAATATGAGCAATCCGCGCGGAAAATGCTGACGGATTCTTAAAATCGGGGAGATTCAGGGGGAGAGAACCGCATAATTGCGCCATTCCGTCGGGGGACGGCTGCGTTCGGGGCTCAATAAATATGAAAAACAATTTTGCAAATATGCTGCTCTGCCTGTCGCTGGCAGTACTCGGCCAGTCGGCCATTGCTGAGGACGGAAAGCAGCTGTACTCGACCTGTGTGGCCTGCCACGGCGCCGACGGCGCCGGCAACCCGGCGCTGAATGCACCGGCGCTGGCCGGCCAGGATGCGGCCTACACCGCGCGCCAGCTGGCTCATTTTCAGAAAGGCGTTCGCGGCGCGGACCCCCGGGACACCCTCGGCAAACAGATGCAGGGAATGTCCGCCACCCTGACCACGCCCGAGGCGGTGAAGACCGTCAGCGAGTACATTGCCGGCCTGCCGGCGGGTAAGGGCGGTGATGCGCCCGAACACGACACGCGCAATGGCGAGGTCCAGTACAACGCCGCCTGCGGCGCCTGCCATGGCCCGGCAGCCGAGGGGAATCCCGCGCTGAATTCGCCCAACCTCGCCATTCTCGACGACGCCTACCTGCGCCGCCAGTACGCGAATTTCCAGGCCGGTATCCGCGGCGCCCACGCGGATGACAAGTACGGCCGCCAGATGCAGATGATGTCCAGCATGCTCTCCACCGAGAAGGACCTGGACGACGTCATCGGGTTTATCCTGTCCCAGTGATTTCCCAGCGCGGCACCAACTGGCTGATTGCCATCGGGGTTTCCTGGGTGGCGCTGGCTGCGCTCGGGACCCTGGCCTGGCTGGCGACGCCGACGGCCGCCACGCCGGCGCCGGCGGAACTTGCCGAATTCGAAGTGCCTGCCACCCCCGAGGGCATTGTCCTCAGCGATCGCTGTCCGCCGGGCTTCGAAAAAACCGACGGCGGTGTCTGCGAGCTGCGCACGTTTTACCAGTTTTATGGTTCTACCCAGGACCGCGGCGTCGGTGGAACCCAGACCGCTCTGCCTGACCACCGCGACGGCTTTTCCCCGGAGCAGATCGACCTGGGCCGCTACCTGTTCTTCGATCCGGCCCTGTCCGGCGACGGTTCCCACTCCTGCGCCAGCTGCCATCACCCGGACCTGGGCTTCAGTGACGGCCGCGACCGCTCCATCGGTGTCGCCGCCCACAAGGTCAAGCGGGCGTCACCCACCCTGTGGAACGTCGCCTTCCTCGATTCCTTCTTCTGGGACGTGCGCGCGGACAGTCTCGAACAGCAGGCCGAGGGGCCGCTCTACTCTCCCGAGGAAATGGGCAATACGCCGCAGCAGTTACTGGCGACCCTGAACGGCAGCGAGACCTACCGCCGCCTGTTCCGCCAGGCCTACCCGGAGGGTCAGCTCGACGAGGTGGGCCTGGGCCAGGTCTACCGGGCGCTGGCGGCCTTCCAGACCTCGCTGATTTCCCTGAACAGCCGCTATGACCGCTACGCCCACGGCTACCACGACGCGCTCAACGAGCGCGAAATCGCCGGCATGAACGTGTTCCGGTCCTTCGTCGCGCGCTGTGCGGAGTGCCATACGCCGCCGCTGTTCACCAACGGCCAGGTGGCCGTGATCGGCGCACCGGAGCCCGAGGGGCTGCCGCTGGATATCGGCGCCGAGGCCACCTGGGATGCGCCGAAGATGAAGGGCGGCTTCAAGGTGCCGACCCTGCGCAACATCTCGAAGACTGCGCCCTACATGCACTCCGGCAAGTTCGACAACCTTCGCGACACCGTCGAGTTCTACACCAAGGGCCGCGGCCACGCGGTGCCCGAAGGCGTGGACATGCACATCCACTGGCATATCTGGGATCCGAATCTGCAGGATGAGGAGCTGGACCTGCTGGTGGAATTTCTTGGAACACTGACAGACGAAACCTTCGCGCCGCCCATTCCCGGGGTCGTACCCTCGGGGCTGGAGCCGATCGGGGTCTCACCACTTGACGATAACAAGCCTGCCGCGATTGCGAGCAAGCAGGCCAAGCCCAAAGGAGCATCATCATGAATACGGGGAAAATCCTGGCGGTCATCCTGATCGTCGTCGCCTTCGGGGCGGGTATGCAGCTAGGCAAGAAGACCGGCGGTGCCGCACCGGTAGTCACCAGTGCGAGCGAGGGTGCCTCTTACGCCGGCGGTGTGGGTGACGCCACCGAGGCAGACGTGGCCGAGGCCCGCAAGCTGATCAAGAAGGGCAGCAGCAAATTCGTGGCCGGACCGCCCATGAGCGACGTGGTAGTGACGGTGAAAGACGGCGAGTCCATCCAGGAAGCAGTCAAGGCCGCCGAGCCCGGTACCACCATCCACGTCATGCCCGGCACCTACTCGGAAACGGTCTACATCGACAAGGACGGTATTCGCCTGATCGGCATCGTCGAGGGCTCCGAGCGCGCCACCCTGCACGGTAACGGCACAATGAACGACGCCATTCTGTTCTCCGGCAACAACATCGTGGTGGAAGGCTTCCTGATCACGAAGTACAAGGGGAATGCCATCATGAGCCAGGCGGGCAACAACTACGAGATCCGCGACAACATCATCGTGGACACCGGCGTCTACGGCATCTTCCCGCAGCTCGGCACCAACGGCGTGGTCGAGCACAACGTGATTTCCGGCATCGAGGACGCGGCCATCTACGTGGGCATGAGCGACAATGTGCACGTGGCGTATAACGAAGTGTTCGACTCCGTGGCCGGCATCGAGATCGAGAACAGCCGCCACGCCATCGTCGAGAGCAACTTCGTCTACAACAACACCGGGGGCATCCTGGCCTTCATCACCCCGGGCCTGCCGATCAAGACCACCTACGACGTGATCATTCGCAACAACTGGGTCTCCAACAACAACACCCCCAACTTCGGCGCGCCCGGCTCCACCGTGGGCGGCATCCCCGCGGGCACCGGCATGATGATCATGGCGGCGGACGACGTGGTGGTCGAGGGCAACATCATCACCAACAACAAGACGGTGGGCATCATGTCCGTCGATCACAACACGGCGGCCCAGCTCACCAACGTGACCGTGGACCCCGAGGCGGACCCGAATACCGACGGACTCAAGATCCTCAACAACACCATGCACAACAACGGCTACGAGACGATTGACGAGATCAAGGCTCTGATGCTGGCGGACTTCAAGACCGGCAACCCGGACATCTTCGTCGTGGGCCCGACCGCCGACAGCTGCATCATCAATCGCCACCGCTACGTGCATGCGGGCATCGACGACTTTGCCGAGTGCGACTTCACCAATACCTTCAGCATTGCCAACTACCTGCTGCCGCCGGTTGAGCCGCGGGTCATCGAGCCGGGCGAGCGCGGCGAGATTGCCTACCTGGGCATCTGCGCCGGCTGCCACACCTACGAGGGCCGCATGATCGGCCCGCCGGTGAAGATCATCCAGGCCCTCTATATGGAAAACCCCCACGGGCTGGCCGAGTACATCGCCAACCCCGTGAAGAAGCGCGGCGACTACCCGGAGATGCCGCCCCAGGACTACCTGGACGAGGAAACCCGCCTGGCCGTCGCGGAGTACATGCTCTCGGTCGAGCGGTAACGAGGAGACTTGGCGCGCCATCTGATAGGGCGCGCCAAGTCTGACTTTGTTCTGCTCCCACCGATTTTAGAGCCCCGCCTCTCCGAGAGACTCTAGATCCGATTTGAATCTTGCGCTCACATCCTTAGAGAGGGTGCTTGCATCTTTCAGAGCGCTAAATACAGCGCGTCGTTGAGTAAGTATTTCGAGAGCCTGCTCTTGATCGAATGGATATGCTTTAGCTGCCCCAACTCTGTCTTGCGCTGATAGTTCTTCGTTTGGGTAAGGGGTGTAGCAGTAGCTGGCGGATCCATTTACGAACATCCATTCTCCAAAGAAATACTTCATGATTGACTGTGGATCGAACGGTCCGTAGTCGAATGCCCGGCTGTTTTCTAGCTGGCGGAGATTGAAGTCTACTTTGCTTCTAGGCCACTCGTTTGGTGGTCCGCCCAAGTACGTATAGAGACCTGGCCGTTTGCCATTTGAATCAGCGACGAATTCCCCGTAATTGTTTGTGCTTGGTAGGTATCCAAGGTCATCGTGCCAGCGAAACTGGCTGTCGCATCCGTTTCCAGGATGTTGGTGTTCATGGTGGAAGCCGAGAGCGTGGCCAAATTCGTGTAGTACCGTACGCCGCCAACCATAGGGCCTGCTGATGTGGAATGACTGCAGATTCATTGAGCGTTCACCGGGTGGCGAAAGGCTTGGGTCTCTGCTGTCTGTTCCCACGTACGACCAGTTACCCCTCTTATCAAAACCTATGCGGATGTCGGCGCTATATCTCTGGTCAGACGCCGACCACTCGCGAAACGCTCCTCCTGGGCTGGTTGCTCCAAAGTCGAACTTTATGTTGCCGGCCGCGGCCCACTCATTGGCTACACGAGCTATGTCAGCTCGCAATTGGCGATCGCCACCTGAGAAGGCGACTGTAATTGTTTGGCCAGGCCTCCATCGCTTGAGCGTTTCGATAACCGCAAAAGGAACAAATCCAAGGGAATCGCTACTCTGTAAGTTGCTAATCTGACGATCTCTAAGCTCCAGGCGAGCTTGAATTTCTGGTGGAAAGGCCTGAAGACATATGGCGTCGAAACTCTCTTGCTGTGCGTGCGCAAAGCTGCTCACTGCCATAGTAGCTAGCAAAAACATTATTTTCTTCACATCATTTCTCCTTCATTTTGAATCGAGTTACTGCGCACTAGCTGCTACAGCTTTGTGAGCCAAGCTCTCGTTCACAGATTGAAGTGATCTTTGTGCTTTTTTTGATGCAGGAAGCCTTTCTTAAAGCCTCCGTATCTATCAGTGCAGCGGGAGCTGCCGGGGCAGCAGGTGCTTTTAGTGCTGTAAACGGCAGAACGGCATCAAGTAGGTTTGCTGCTGATTCGGTTGTGGCAGCGGGATCGGAATTTACGCTGATACTCTTGACCCCACCGTTTTCTAGATAGTCCACTGTGAACTCGCTTTTCGCGAAAGTCGCGGGTACATAGCTCACATAGTTGATATCGCCAAGCGGAAGGAATGATGTGGATTGCTCTACGGTGGGCTTGCAGAGCTCCACTATGAGCGCGTAGTTTGCAGCATCCTGCGGAACGGTAGGGCTAATCTCGTACTCAACCGTCGTTGTAATCTCGACGAGTACTGGTGACCTCACGGGGACCCCTTTCTGTTCAACCCCTGCTTCGTCATAGACTTTTATCTGTGACGAACAGCCTGCCAGAAACAGTAGGACTAGTAGTGGGAAATATCGGTTGCTCATAAAACGTTCCTCGTTACTTTGCGACACTGCACTTCTACTACTGCGATAGATTCACGGGTTCTCTCACCAAATTTGGGGGAGAGTCGCATTGAGACCGCACTAAACTTGCAGTTATCTGCTTGCATGGAGGTTGGGACGTTTTCGGAACCCTGTGATTCCGCTCAGCCAACCCCGTGAAGAAGCGCGGCGACTACCCGGAGATGCCGCCCCAGGACTACCTGGACGAGGAAACCCGCCTGGCCGTCGTGGAGTACATGCTCTCGGTCGAGCGCTGAACGCGTCCGCCTTGTCGCAAGCCTGACCCCGCTCAACGTGCTTTGCGGGGTCGGCGCTTGTTTTCGTGCCGTCATCTACCTAGTTTTTACAGTTACCTGCTGGAAACATGACGGCGCGTCTACCATGAAGAAAATTCTAATAATCACTTCGATTTTCCTGTTGCATGCCTGCAAACACCCGCTGGCCATCGAGGGTGAGGGCGACATCGTCGAGCGCCTGGCCGGCGAGCGCGGATGTACGCTGGAGGAGTTCCGCGAGGAAGCCCCACGCTGTACCGACAACGAGGTCGTCAGTGAGGAGTACATCGTTTCCTACCAGCCGGTTCCCCGGGATGGCTGGGAGTTCGCGGCCTGGGAGAATCTCAACTGCGACAAGGCCTCGGAAGGCAATAACTGCGACTACAACGTCAGCGCGAGCCTGGCCACGCTGTGGGAGGAGAGGTTCCCGGGCTTTGTCACCCCGGCCTCGGTGGCGGTGTTCAGGCCCGAGGCGAGCCGCCTCAATGCGTTCTACGAGGAAAACATCGCCGGGCCGATTATTGAGACTCACTGCCTCGACTGCCATACCGCTACCGGCAGTGCCAGCCAGACGCGGCTGGTATTCGAGGCCGGCCCCTCTGAACGGCAGGACATCGAGAACATCACGGCACTGGGCCGCTTCCTGGATACGGTGTCAGAAGGCCGCGCCTACATGCTCGACACCGTCAGCAACCCGGCGGCCCACGGCGGTGTCAGCACGATCGCCGCAGGCAGCGAGGAATACACCGAGCTGCGCAGCTTCCTGAGAATGCTGGAAGCCGAGGACCTCTACGAGGACGGCAAGGATGGGGTCTTCACCAAGAACTTCGCCATGGTCAGGAACTGGGCGGGCCGCCAGACCCTGAACTTCTCCTACTACGGCACCGGCAGCGGCGAGACGGTCACGGTACAGATCAAGAACAACCGTGCCCAGGATCCCGGCAAGGAAGCCTGGGTGCTGACCTGGAGCGAAGAGTTCAATGAGCCGGCCGGCACCCAGCCCAACCCGGATATCTGGATGCCGGAGATTGGCGACGGGACCGCCAACGGCATCCCCGGCTGGGGCAACAGCGAGCGGCAGACCTACACCGGCGAACCTGAAAACGCCGCGATGGACGGCGACGGTAACTTGGTGATCACGGTGAAGGAGGCAGACGGTTCCCTGAGCTGCTACTACGGGACCTGTGAGTACACGTCGGCGCGCCTGATCACCAATAACAAGGAGGAATTCGGCTACGGACGTATCGAGGCCCGGGTCAAGGTGCCCGCAGGCGTCGGGCTGTGGCCCGCCTTCTGGACCCTGGGCACGAATATTGGCTCGGTGGGCTGGCCGCGCACCGGCGAAATCGACATCATGGAGTTCGTCGGGAAAGAGCCCAACGAGATCTTCGGCACCATACACGGCCCCGGCTACTCCGCCGGCCAGAGTTTCGGTGGCGAGTACTTGTTTGATGAGCCCGTCTACAACGACTACCACACCTTCGCCGTTGAATGGGAGCCGAACCTGATCACATGGTATGTCGACGACATCGAATACCACACGGCGACTCCGGAACTCGTCCCCGGTGACTGGGTCTTCGAGGACCCCCAGTTCCTGATTCTCAATATGGCCATAGGCGGCACGTTCGGTGGCCAGATCGATCCCAACATCCAGCTGCCTGCCTCAATGCTGGTCGACTATGTCCGCGTCTACAGCGCACCCGACACGGCCGAGCTGTATGAGACCACGTTCGTGGACAACGTTCGCGGCTGGCGCGAGGTGGAAGTTTCCCTCGGCAACCTGAAGCGCAGTCGCAAGGGGCTGCAGCCCGAAGGCGCTCCCAATGATGGCTACAGCTGGTTCGAGGTCTGGGGCTACAACTTTGTCCTGCCGCGGGGCGGTTCGGTCCTGCTCAACGAGGCGGAACCCCGCTTCTGAGGGCGGCGCCTATACTCAAAGGCCATGGAGATTACGCTCTATGGCCGCCCCTACAACCGCAGCGACCGCGTGCAGTGGACGCTAGAAGAGCTGGGGCTGCCCTACACCTACCGCGTACTCGACGTGTTCGGCCTGGAGCATCGCCAGCCTGAATTCCGCGAGCGCTATGGACTGGCGCGGCTGCCCTTCGTCGACATCGACGGCGAGGTGATCTTCGAATCCGGCGCCATCATGTTGTACCTCGCCGGGCGCTTTCGCGACCGGGCCGACCTGCTCCCCGATCCCTCCGACAGCGACTACGTCAGGGTCCTGCAGTGGCTGTTCTTTGCGGTCAGTACACTGGAGTCGGCCGACCCGGCACGGCAGCCCGGGGACGATCCCGCCCCTTCGGCCTCACTTGGAGCGACGCTGGCATTCCTTGAGCAGGAGCTATCGCGCAAGACCTACATCGCAGCAGATCGTTTCACCGTCGCCGATATTGCGCTGGCCAATGGATTGAAGTGGTTCGGTGCGAATGCGTTGGACGATTACCCGGCGCTGGCGCGGTACTTTGCCGGACACACCGCTCGCCCGGCGTTCGTGAAAATCGCCTCGCAGCCCCAGTACCCAACCGGCCGCTGAAGATCAGTCAGCGCGCTTGGGCACCAGCTGCACCAGGGTTGGTTCCCGGGTACGCTCGACCTCGGTCAGGTCCTTGGCGAAGCGGAAGCCGTTGCGACCCGCCGCCTTGACGTCGTACATCGCCTGGTCTGCAGCGCGGCGCAGGTCGACGGTATCGTAGCCGTGCTCCGGGTACAGGCTGATACCGATACTCGCACCGACCTGAAGGCTGAGGTCTCCGAACTCAACCGGTGTGGCGGCGTCCTTGATCAGCCGCTCTGCGACCACTGCCAGCTCGTTCCGACTGCCGGGCTCTTCCAGCAGGAAAATGAACTCGTCGCCGCCGATGCGCGCCTTGGTATCGCTTTCGCGCAGCTGCGCCGCGAAGCGCTCGGCCAGCACTTTCAGGACGTGGTCGCCGGCCGCGTGGCCATAGGTGTCGTTGATCCGCTTGAAACGGTCGAGATCCAGGAACATGAGGGCGAGCCGCTTGCCGGTGCGGTGGCTGCGGGCAATGGCATGGTCCAGCCGCTCCGCCAGGGCCTGGGGCATCAACAGCCCCGTCAGCAGGTCGTGTGTCGCCAGCCGGTGAATCTCATCCCGCTGCTCCTGCACCTGCTGCACCAGCTGCTCGGTTTCCAGCTGCAGCGTGGCGATTGCCTGGAAGACAAAGTAGGGCATGATCGAGGTGGCGATGATCAGCGTGGCCCAGGATGAGGCGCTGACCAGGTACTGGTTGGCGTCCATCGCCACCTGCAGGTGGCCCGATACGAAGCCGTAGCCCACCAGGCCCACGAAGGCGAAGGAGGCCGAGGTGGCCCACAACCCGACCTTGGGAGAGTACAACACGCCCAGCAACAGGCTGCTGACAACCAGCCACCAGACGCCGGCGCCCAGCAGGCCCAGGTTGACCATGCCGACAATGCCGACGCCGTAGAACAGCACGACGACGATGCCGAGTTTGATGTGGGGGGAAAGCCGCTGGCGCGCCAGGAATGTGCTGATGGCGATTACGCCCAGCAGGGAGTGAAACCCATACAGGGGCATCCAACCCGTGGTCGGAATGCGCGAGAGCGAAATGGGCACGCCCACGGACGCGATAATGAAGCACCCGGTCAACAAGCGGTTGACCATGGCATCGCGAAAATGCCCGACTGAGCCTACCTCGGCTTGATTTGTATCCTCCACGGCCTCTCCCTGTCCAAGGCATGGAAACAACTACCCTTCAAGCTGTTTCGGCAAAACACCGGCGTTTCTTTAAACCATTGCCCGCCGGTGATCTGTGACGAGTATTTCGCGAGACTAACCTAAGTGGCTGATAATTATAATAATTATGCCACAAGGTTTTGTTTTGTGGCGTCTTGCCACAGCAATCGCTAAGGCTATCTTTGCGCGGGTATCGACTTCGGCAGCACGCTGATCGGCGCCTCGTCCAATGGTCCCTGCGCCGGAGGGTTGCTGGCGAACTTGAATCCGTTGCGGCCTGCTGCTTTGGCGTCATACATCGCTGCGTCGGCTGCCCGTCGCAGGCTGGACGCGTTGCTGCCGTCTTCCGGGCAAAGGCTGATGCCGATGCTGACACCGACCTCCAGCGAGTGGTCGCCAAAAACAACCGGATCAGCTGCCGCGTCCACCAATCGCTGGGCGATGGCGGAAATCTGTTGCTCGTTGCCGGGTTGTTCCAGCACGAAGACGAATTCGTCGCCGCCGATGCGTCCCTTGCTGTCAGTCTCTCGCAGCACGGTGTTGAAGCGCTCGGCGAGCACTTCCAGCACACGGTCCCCCGCCGCATGACCGTAGGTGTCGTTGACAGCCTTGAAGCGGTCCAGGTCCAGGAACATCAGGGCCAGGCGTTTCCCGGTGCGATGACTGCGGGCGATGGCGTGCTCCAGTCGATCTTCCAGTGCCTTGGGCATCAGCAGGCCGGTGAGCTGGTCGTGGGTGGCTAGGCGCTCGATCTCGTCCCGTTGCAGTTGGACCTGCTGGAGCAGGCTGGCGGTTTCCGATTGCAGGGTGGCGATCGCCTGGAACACGAAAAAGGGCATGATGGTGGTGGCGATCACCAGCGTGGCCCAGGAAGACCAGACGGTGACATAGTGATTTGCGTCCATCGTCAGCTGCAGGTAGCCGTTCACGTACAAGTAGGCGACGATGCCGACGAAGGAAAATGCACCCAGGGTGGCCCACAGGCCTATGCGCGGCGAGTACAGCACGCCAATCAACAGGCTGCTCACGACCAGCCACCAGATACCGGCACCCACCAGCGCCATGTTGACCATGCCCACCATACCCACGCCGTAGAACAGCGTGATCACGATGGCGAACTTGACGCGGCCGGGAATTCGGCCGCGTGCCAGGAACGTGCCCACCGCAATGCTGCCCAGAATCACGTGTATCGCGTACATCGGCATCCAGCCGGTTTCGGGTATGCGTGACAGGGAAGTCGGGACGCCCACCAGGGCGATGACCGAGCAACCCGTCAACAGCTTGTCGATGACGCCTTCGCGGAAATGCTCCATGGAGCCAACGACGGGCCCAGCCGCTTCTTTTGTGGCCATTATGTCAGCACCACGCAGGGTAAGAGTGCTGTTGTTTATCGACCGATTGGGAGAAAAACTTGAGGGAGTTGGCGGGTTCCCGGCGGCGCCAGGCCGCCGGGATACAGGGCATTGCCCTAGGCCAGCTCTGCGCTGGCTCGCTCGTGCCAGGCCTTCAGGTGGGCGCAGTCTTCGGGAATGCCCTCCTTGATCCAGCCGGCGAACTCCACGATGCAGAACATATCGATATCGGCGAAACTGAAGTTGTCACCCGTCACCCAGGAAGACTTGCCGAGCTGATCGTCCATCGCCGGCCAGAAATGCTTCAGGCGAAGCATGCCGCGCTCGGCGAGTTCGGGTATCTGCTCCACCGCCAGCGGGCCGGGCATACCGCTGCCCTTGAAGGCCGGGTGTGAATTGCGGAACGCGTCCGCAATGGCCATGAAACCGGTCAGGAAAAGGCGGTGGTCCCAGTTGATCACCTGCGCCTTTTCCAGCGGCGTGCTTCCCAGCAGCGGTTTCTCCGGGTGAAGTTCCTCCAGGTAAACGCACTGGGCGATGACCTCGGTCAGTACCGCGCCCTCGTCGGTGACCAGCGCCGGAACCGTCCGCAGCGGGTTGATCTTGCCGTATTCATCGCCGTGCTGTTCCTTGGTGCCCAGGTCGATCTGCTGGGTGTCCAGCTCGATGCCCTTATACTTGAGGAACAAACCCAGGCGGCGTGGGTTTGGGGCAACGTCATAGGTGTACAGTTTCATGATGGGACCTCGGGTCAATGGAAGCACGATGTTAGGCAGGCGCCGGGGCTTTTACCAGCTTTGCGAGTTTCCGCCCGCGGGCTAAGCCGCTATAATTTCGCACCGCAAACAGTCCAGACTGAGGAAGTCATGACCAAGTCTTTGAAAAAACTGGTGATTTTTGGGGCCTGCGCCGTTTTCAGCCTGGCCGCCCTGGCGATCACCGAAGAGCAGCGCGCCGCCATCGAGGCGCGTATCAAGCCCCACGGCGACGTCTGCCTGCAGGGTGACAGCACCTGCGGTACCGCGACGGCCAGCGCTTCTGCGTCTGCCGGTCCCCGCTCCGGCGAAGCTGTTTACAATGCCGCCTGCGTGGCCTGCCACTCCTCCGGCGCCGGTGGTGCTCCCATACTGGGCGATGCCGTGGCCTGGGCGGATCGTATCGCCAAGGGTTCGGACGTCCTGCATGACAGCGGCCTGAACGGTGTGGCCGGTACGAGCATGATTGCTCGCGGCGGCTGCATGGCCTGCAGCGACGAGGAAATCATCGCCGCCGTCGATTACATGGTCGACAACAGCCAGTAATACCCGCGGTCAAGGAAGAAGCCGCCTGCGGGCGGCTTTTTTGTGCGCGTTTGCCGGGTGCGTCTGCTAACTTATGCGGAGGAAACAGCAAGGAATGTCCGTGAGATTACTGGCCCTCGCCACGCTGGCCGCGCTTTTGGCCTGCACCAGCGAACCGCCCCCACCGCCGATGATCGAGGTTGTCGTCGATGAGGTGGTTCTCGACCCGCATCAGCCCAAGTCCGCATTTGTAGGCCGACTCCAGGCCATCGACGATGTATCCATCGAAGCCCAGGTAACCGGATACCTGAAATCCCGGAAGTTTCGCGAGGGCCAGTTCGTCGAAGCCGGTGACCTGCTCTACGAGATCGATCCCGCGGCCTTCGAAGCGGAGCTGGCGCGCGCAAAGGCCGAGCTGGCCCGAGCGAAGGCAACGCAGTCCAATGCGAAGCGCAACTATGCCCGCGGGCGGCAGCTACTGCCCGATGGGAACATCTCCAAGACGGAGATGGACAAGCTGGAAGCGGATCGCCTGGAAGCGGACGCCGGCGTGGCGGCTGCCGAGGCCGCGCTCAAGACCGCGGAAGTCAACCTGGGCTATACCCAGATTCGGGCCCCCATCTCCGGCCGCATTGGACGTAGCACCCATTCCACCGGGGACCTGGTCGGTCCCACCACCGGGCTGCTGACCTCGCTGGTCAGCGTCGATCCGATCTACGCGCTATTCCAGCTGTCCGAGGCGACGTTTGTGCAGATTATCGTCCAGCGCATGGGCCAGGCGGACTCGCGGAATCTGAACGACGTCGACCTGAGCAACCTGGTTGTGCGCCTGGAATTGCGCAGTGGTGTGTTCTACCCGGACATCGGCCGCGTCGACTATTTCTCCAACAGAATCTCTGAAGATACCGGCACACTCGAATCCCGCGCGATCATTCCCAACCCCGACGGGCTGCTGGTACCCGGCCAGTATGTGCGGGTGGTCATTGTCCAGGAAGAGATCAGCGAGGCCCTGTTTGTCCCCCAGTCGGCGGTGCAGGCGGACCAGGAAGGCAGCTACGTGCTGGTGGTGGAGGCGGGTGTGGTGCGGCGGCGCAATGTCGTGCTCGACGAACGGGTAGATGATCGTATCGTCGTGCTCTCCGGCGTGGAGGAGGGGGAGCAGGTGATTGTCCGAGGTCTCCAGCAGGTGAGGCCGGGACAGCCGGTCACCAGCAAAATGATGCCCCCGTACAGCGGATAGGCGCGTGTTCAGCGAATTTTTCATCGACCGGCCCAAGTTTGCCCTGGTCATCGCTATCGTGATGACCCTGGGCGGCCTGATTGCCCTGCGGATGCTGCCGGTAGCCGAGTACCCCAACATTGCGCCGCCCACCGTCTCGGTGAAGGCCAACTACCCGGGCGCATCTGCCCAGGTGGTTGAGCAGGCCGTCGCTACCCCGATCGAGGATTCGGTCAACGGCGTCGAGGACATGATCTATATGTCGTCAAACAGCGCCAATGACGGCAGCTACCGCCTGCGCGTCACGTTCAAGGTGGGCGCCGACCCGGACATGTCCCAGGTGCGGGTTCAGAATCGCGCGCAGCTGGCGGAACCCAGGCTGCCCGCAGACGTCCGGGTGCAGGGCCTGACGATCGAACAGGATTCCCCGGACATCCTCAAGATCGTGAGCTTTTATTCACCCAACGACTCCTTCGACTACACCTTCCTGTCGAACTATGTCTCCATCAATGTGCTGAA
Organism: Halieaceae bacterium; assembly: GCA_965601975.1. Lineage (GTDB taxonomy): Bacteria > Pseudomonadota > Gammaproteobacteria > Pseudomonadales > Halieaceae > JANQIO01. The sequence goes on along the minus strand of OZ271856.1, from coordinate 4,110,477 downwards.
CGCGCTGGCGCGGCTGGAGGGTATCTCCACGGCGGAAATCCTCGGCGAGGCGGACTACTCCATGCGCCTGTGGTTGGACCCCAACAAGATGGCACAGCTCTCCGTCTCCACGACGGATGTGCTGTCGGCGCTGCAGGAGCAGAACGTGCAGGTGGCCGCCGGCAAGGTCGGGGCGCCGCCCTTCGAGGGGAACCTGCAAACGGAATACACCCTGCAAACCAAGGGCCGCCTGGAGGAGCCCGAGGAATTTGGTGAAATCGTGCTGCGGGCCAATCCCGATGGCTCCGCGCTGTACCTGCGCGATATCGCGCGGATTGAACTGGGTCAGTCCGCCTATTCCATTGTGGGTGAGGTGGACGGCCGCCCCGCGGTCAGTATCGCGCTGTACACCCAGCCCGGGGCCAACGCGCTGCAGGCCGGCAGCCGGGTTGATGCCGAGCTGGAAGAGCTGTCACAATTTTTCCCGGAGGATATCGAGTACCAGATCGGCTACGACACGACGCGCTACGTCAGCGTCGCCATCGAGCAGGTCACCGAATCATTGTTCATGGCCGTGGCGCTGGTCATCCTGGTGACGTTCATATTCCTGGGCAACTGGCGTACCACCCTGGTGCCGGCGATCGCGATCCCGGTGTCGCTGATCGCCACGTTTGCCGTCATGCTGCTGATCGGCATGTCCATCAATACCGTGACGCTGTTCGGGCTCATTCTTGCGATCGGTATCGTGGTGGATGATGGAATCCTGGTCGTCGAAAACTGCGACCGCCTGCTGCGGGAAAACCCCGAGATGACGTCGCGGGATGCGGCGGCGATGACCATGCGGGAAGTGGGCGGTGCGGTCATTTCCACAACGCTCGTACTGCTGGCGGTGTTTGTGCCGGTGGCGCTGCTGCCAGGCATCACCGGGGTCATGTACCGTCAGTTCGCCGTGACCATCTGTGTGGCGGTCGTATTCTCGTCCCTGAATGCCCTGACCCTGAGCCCGGCCCTGTGCCGGTTGCTGCTCAAGCCCGGCGAGCGGAAACCGGCCCGCTGGTTTCAGCTGTTTACCCGGGGCTTCGACGGGGTCGCCGGACGCTACCAGCGAGGGGTGGGCTGGCTGGTGCGGAAGCTCGCCGTGGTCGGCATCGTCTATGCCATCGTGCTCGGTGCGCTGGCGCTGGGCTTCCTGTCTACACCGACGGGTTTCGTGCCCGACGAGGACAAGGGGATCATGCTGGTAAGCCTGCAACTGCCGGATGCCGCGTCCTTCGGCCGTACCAAGGCTGCCATGGACAAGATGACTGAGCTGTTGCGACAGGACCAGCGCATTGAATCCACGACCGCAATCACAGGCTATTCCGTATTGAACGGTGCTGCCCAGAGCAATGCCGGCACCTTCTTCATCGTCTTGCGGCACTGGGACGAACGGTCGCGTGCACAGGACCGCATCTTTGCGATCGTGCAGCGCATCAACCAGCTTGCCTTCGCAACGGTGCCGGAGGCCGTGGTCTTCGCCATTGCGCCGCCGGCGGTGCCGGGCATGGGCGCAGTGGGCGGCCTGGAATTCAAGCTGCAGGACACGCTCAGCCGCCCGGAGTCGGAACTCAACAACATGGTCAATATCCTGGTGGTGGAAGCCAACCAGCGACGAGACCTGGTCGGCGTCTTCAGCACCTATCGAGCCAACGTCCCCCAGTACTTCATCGATGTGGACCGGGTAAAGGCCAAGAACCTGGGTGTGCCCCTCAGCGAGATTTTCAACACGCTGCAGGCGCAGATGGGGTCCTACTACATCAACGACTTCAACAAGTTCGGCCAGACCTACCGGGTCATCATGCAGGCAGATTCGCGCTTTCGTTCAGATCTCACAGACCTCGAGCAATTTTACGTGCGCTCGAAGCGCGGAGAGATGGTGCCGCTCAGTACCCTGGTGACGACGCGGCCCATCCTCGGCCCCGATGTGGCAGAGCGCTACAACCTGTTCCGCGCCGCGACCGTTCGCGGCAGTCCGGCGCCGGGCTTCAGCTCGGGGCAGGGTATCGCCGCCTTCGAGGACCTGGCTGAGGATGTGCTGGGGCCTGGCTACCGCTACGACTGGACCGGGCTGGCCTTCCAGGAGAAGGAGGCCGGCGGTCAGGCACCGATCGCCTTCGCGCTGGCGCTGGTGTTCATCTACCTGTTCCTGGTGGCCCAGTACGAGAGCTGGTCGATACCCTTCGCCATCATTGTCGTGGTGCCGATGGCGCTGGCGGGCGCAGTGGCGGCACTGATGCTCACGGGGACCGCCCTGAACCTCTATGCGCAGATCGGCCTGGTACTGTTGATCGGCATGGCGGCCAAGAACGCCATTCTCATCGTCGAGTTTGCCCGCCAGCTCCGCGAGAGCAAGGGGCAGGAAATTGTGGACGCCGCCCGGGAGGCGGCAAAGCTGCGCTTCAGGGCGGTTTGCATGACGGCGGTGTCTTTTATCCTCGGCATCCTGCCGCTGGTGTTTGCCATGGGCGCCGGCATGTTCGGCCAGCGTTCACTGGGGTACACGGTCTTCGGTGGCATGCTGGCGGCGCTGTTTGTGGGCACGCTGTTTATTCCCGGCTTTTACGTGATCGTGCAGTCGGTGCGTGAGCGGCTGAAGCGGCGGCTGTTCGCGCCATCTGTGGAGTGATGGACCCCCAGCTTTTACTGCTGTTCGCATTCGCTTCCCTGGCGGTGGTGGTGTCCTTCCTCTGTTCGCTGTGGGAGTCGGTGCTGCTGAGCATCACCCCGGCCTACGCCCTGGTGGAAGAGGACAGGGGTAGCCGAATAGGCCGCAGGCTTGCGGATTTCAAGAACAATATCGACCGCCCGCTCTCCGCCATCCTGACCCTGAACACAATCGCGCACACGGTGGGCGCAATCGGCGTGGGTAACCAGGCGACACATATCTGGCAGGACACCAATCCCCTGATGACGGGTGTGGCCGTGCCGGTCCTGATGACCCTGGCCATCCTGATCCTCTCCGAGATCATTCCCAAGACCGTGGGTGCGAACTACTGGAAAGAGCTCGTGCCTTTTACGGTCTATTCCCTGGTCTTCCTGTTGAAGATCCTTGCGCCACTGGTGTGGATGACCGAACTGATCACCCGTGTCCTGCGCCGCGATACCTCGGGCTCTATCTTCAGCCGCCGCGAACTGACTGCGATGGCAGAGGCGGGTGCGAGGGAGGGTGTGCTTCGAAAACGGGAGTCGGATTTCATCGGCAACCTGATGCGCTTCAACAAGGTCAGCGCGAGTGATGTCATGACGCCGCGAACGGTCACGACGATCGCCGATGCGGGCATGACCTTTGGCGAATTCCAGCCGCAGCTGCAGGAGATTCCGTTTTCCAGGATTCCACTGCATGATCGCGACAACCCCCACGACATCGTCGGGTACATGCTGCGCAGCGAGGCCTTGCAGCGCATTGCCGACGGCCAGCTGGACGCCACCCTGGACACCATCCAGCGGGATATCCCCACCGTCAATCAGTCTGAACCAATCGATCGCCTGCTCGGTTTCTTCCTGAATCGGCGCGAGCATATGGCGGTGGTCGTCGACGACCTCGACGGCATGCGCGGCGTCGTAACCCTCGAGGACGTTTTCGAGACGATGCTGGGACTTGAGATCGTTGACGAACTCGACAGCGTCGAGGATATGCAGGCCCTGGCGCGAGAGAGCTGGAAGCAGCGCGCCCGGGTGCGGGGCATCGTAATCGAGGACGATGGGGACTGACGGAACAAGGAGCGGACACGCAATGTCACGCGCCTGTGACGGCGGTAACTACGCCTGGCGCCTTCTGTAGTCAGGCAAACAGGTCTTTCAGGCCGGCCAGGGTTTCGTTGGCTCGCTGCTGGGCAACTTCTTCGTCCGCCGCCTCGCCGCCCTGGAATACCAGGTCGCCCTGGGGCAGTTCCTCGATGAAACGGCTGGGCTCGCAGTCCACCGTCTCACCGAACTGGCGGCGCTTTGCCGCGTAGCTCATGGTCAGGGTCTGGCGAGCGCGGGTGATACCCACGTAGGCCAGTCGCCGTTCCTCGGCGATATTGCCATCGTCGACGCTGTTGCGGTGTGGCAGTAGATTCTCTTCCACACCGATCATGTAGACGTGGGGAAACTCCAGGCCCTTGGCGGCGTGCAGCGTCATCAGCTGCACCGAATCGCCGGTCTGCTTTTCTTCTTCCTGCTGCTCCATCAGGTCTCGCAGCACCAGCCGGGCGATGGCCTCATCGAGGTCGACCTGGTCCTGCTGCATGACCCGGTGCAGGCTGTCCACCAGGAAATCGACGTTGGCCATGCGGCGCTCGGCGACTTCCTCGCTGGAACTGAGGTTGTCGAGCCAGTCCCGGTACTCGATGTCGCGTATCATCTGCCGTACGCCGCTGATGGCGTTGCCTGACGCGCAGCGCTGCCGGGTCTGTTCCAGCCAGTGCACGAACTGCCGCAGGCGCTCTCGGCCCGCCTCGGGAATCTCACCGCCGACGCCGGCGGCAGCGCGGGCCAGGCTCAGCCGCGCCGTGTTCGCGTAGTGGCCCAGGGCTTCCAGGGTGCTGGGCCCGAGCTTGCGGCGGGGTACGTTGGCGATGCGCAGGAACGCGTTGTCGTCGTCCAGGTTAATCAGCAGCCGCAGGTAGGCCATGATGTCCTTGACCTCGTTGCGGGCGAAGAAGGACTGGCCGCCGCTCATCTGGTAGGGCACCTGCTGTTGCTGCAGGGCCAGTTCAAGGATGCGCGCCTGGTGGTTGCCGCGATACAGCACTGCATAGTCCCCCAGGCGGGTGCGTTTGCGCAGCTGGTGGTCGAGGATTTCCGCCACCACCTGGTCTGCTTCCGCCTGCTCGTCGGCGCAGCGCATGACCCGCAGGGGTTCGCCGGGGCCGAAATCGCTCCACAGGGTCTTGTCGAACACGTGCTCATTGTTGGCGATGAGGGTGTTGGCCGCGCCCAGGATCCGGCCGCTGGAGCGGTAGTTCTGTTCCAGCTTGACCACGTTCAGGCCCGGGAAGTCATCCTGCAGCTGTGCCAGGTTCTCAGGCTTCGCGCCGCGCCAGGCGTAGATCGACTGATCGTCATCGCCCACCACCGTCAGGCGGCCCGAGACGCCCACCAGCTGCCTGACCAGGGTGTATTGGCTGGTGTTGGTGTCCTGGTACTCGTCCACCAGCAGGTAGCGCACCCGGTTCTGCCACTTCTCGAGAATTTCCGGCTCCCGCTCGAACAGCTGCATGGGCAGCAGGATCAGGTCGTCGAAATCCAGTGCGTTGTAGGCCCGCAGCGCCCGGTTGTAGCGCAGGTAGGCCTGCGAGCAGAGCTGGTCCGCCGGACCGCCGCCGGCGGCAATGGCCTGCTCCGGCGAGACGCCGTCATTCTTCCATTGGGAGATCCGGTGCTGGATGGTGGCAGCCTGGTCGCCTTCCGCGCCGTGCTCCTGCAGGAGGATGTCCTTCACCAGGGTCTGGCTATCCTGGGCATCGAAAATGGAGAATCCCGCCTTGAAACCGAAAGCCTTGCGCTCCTCCCGCAGGATGCGCAGGCCCAGCTGGTGAAACGTGCTGACGACCAGGCCCTCCGCCGCCTCGGGTGACACCAGCTTGCCGACCCGCTCGCGCATTTCCCGGGCCGCCTTGTTGGTAAACGTGACGGCGGCGATATTGCGGGCGCTGATACCGCAGGAATCAATCAGGTAGGCGATCTTGCGGGTGATCACGCTGGTCTTGCCGGAGCCGGCGCCGGCCAGGACCAGGAGGGGGCCGTCGATATAGGCGACGGCCTCACGCTGTCGGGGATTCAGGTCAGTCACGAAAACGGGATACTGCGAAAGCGCCAGATTGTAGCAGGCTGCGTATATACCCTGCTATTTCAATACTGTGACGAGGGGAGTATTCCCGAATGGCGATCAAGCTGGCTGCACTGAAAAAGCGCGGGCCCATCGAGAAAGTGGCGATCCGCAGCATGGACCTGAGCCTGTACCAGGCCGAGGCCGTGGTGGACGGTGTCAGGCAGCTCATTGCAGGCAAGGACGGCAAACCCCTGCGCAGCTTCAACCTGCTGGATATGAAGCGCGCGCTGTCAGAGCTGGAGATTCGCGAACTGGTGCTGGTGCACGAGAGTGCCTACGACGAGATGATCGGCCAGCCCGGTCGGGAAGGTGGCAACACCCTCGAAGTGCCCCTGGATACAGAGACCCAGCCCTCGCCCCCCTGGCTCAACTGACTGCTCGGGCACAAAAAAAGCCCACCCATCCCTGGGCAGGCTTTCCCGATACTCTTGCCCGTCGCATGACGGGCTAAGACTACAGGTCTTTACAGAAGGTCTCTTTACAGGAGATCCACGTCGACAGAGTAGGACACGACGAACTTCACTTCGTCGTTGTCGAAGCCACCTTCAGAAGCGGGGCCGTCCACGTCGGTGTTGGAGATCATGAAACCGAAACCGCCCTTGGACAGGGAGATGTTGTAGTCGTAGTAGTCGCCGTCGGCGCCGTTGAAGGCTTCCATGAAGTCACCGTCGTGGTAACCGCCGTGCAGGCCGATCTCGATGCCGTTGAGGATCTCGAACGCGTAGTCGACTGAGATGTAGTAGGCCTCACCGGCGCCGAAGTCCTGGTCACCTTCCTCGTCGGCTTCGGTGTTGGTCAGAACCCAGGCGCCCACGCCAAAGCCTTTCCAGCCAAGCTGAACGTAGGCTTCGCCGAAGTCGAAGTTGGCCTCTTCGTCGTAGTTGTAGTACAGGTAGCCCACGTCGTAGCTGACTTCGCCGAACTCACCGGCGAAGCCGACGTACATGTCGTGCTCGTAGGAGTAGACGTCGCTGGGGCCGTAGTTGACGTTGGACACCCAGGTGCCGGCATAGAAACCGGATTCGTGGCCGTAGTCGATTCCACCCTGTACTGCGGCTTCGTTCTCAGTCTGGGTCAGGCCGCGCCAGATGTAGTTGTTGGTGACGGATGCGTTGGCGGACAGCGAGTGCGTATCTGCGTAGGTCGGCGCGGTCATCAGACCGGCGGCTACCACCGCGGCAGCGGTAAGGCTTTTCTTAAAGTGCATGGAATTTTCTCCCATTAGTCTGTTCGTAAATGTGCTGTGCCGCGTAGTCGTGTTTGTCGGCATCGCAGGTCAATGAGCAAGAAGCGGGCCAACTCGCGGGAAGCGTTGAATCAGCGCAACTTTTTGGATTTTTTGATAGGCATTGCCCGCGATGTTCGCGGTCCTGCGGCGTGGTCTTGCTGCTTTTTGGTGCCGACTGTGCACCGTGATGGTGCCGAGTGCCGGGGAAAGAGAAAATGCTAGGCAGTGCCGGAATCGCTGGTTAACATGTCGAGCCGTTTTCATCCCGGACAGATCTTATGAACCGCCCCACTGCCTTCTTTTCCTTGCTGCTGGCCCTTGGCGTTGTAATGCCGCTGCCCGCACTCGCCGACTGCAAAGCCATCGTTGAGCAGACTGTGGCCGAACTGCGCATCGCCTATCCCGAGTGGACCGATCCCATGGAAACCCTGGCCCGCACCGCTGCGGCCAGCGCCTGTGTCAAAGCCAGTGGAGTGTCCTCCAGCGGCACTGCCCTGACTTCGACCAGCATTGCGGCTGCGAGCAGTCCGGCTGCCGATAAAGACGATGAGGCTGAGGATTCCGCCAAGTCCGACGGCGAGGACGAAGGCTGGAACCCCTTCAAGGACATCAAGTTCAACAAGGTCTCCGCGCGCCCCAACAAGAAGCCCTACGAGCGCAAGCGCGACGTCACCAATACCAACGACTGACGTCGCTCAGCTTGTGAGCCGCGGGGAAACGACCGCGGCCTGGCGGTAGGCCAATGCCTCAACCACGTGCGGGCGCTCGATCCGCTCGCACTCGTCCAGGTCTGCCAGGCTGCGGGACACCCGCAGGATACGCTGGCAGCCGCGCAGGGAAAGCCTGAGCTTTTCCGCCGCCTGTTCCAGGTGGTCGCGATCTTTCCCTGTCAGCGTGCAATGCTGTGTCGCGTCGGCGTCGCCCAGCCTTGCATTCATGCAACCCTGCCGGTCCAGTGCCACTGCCCGCGCCTTGCTCACCCGTCCTCGCACAGTGGCCGAGCATTCCTCCCCATCTGCGCCTGCCAGCAGTTCGCCCGCGGGAGCGCGGTGCAGGTGTAGCAACAGGTCGAATCGGTCGAGCAGCGGCCCAGACACCCGCTGCCGGTAGCGCTGTACCTGGTCCGGGCTGCACCGGCAGCTGCGCTGGCGGTCGCCGTCGAAGCCGCAGGGGCAGGGATTCATCGCCGCGACCAGCTGGAAGCTGGCGGGAAATGTCAGCTGCTGCAGGGCGCGGGACACGGTGATTTCGCCGGATTCCAGCGGCTCTCTCAACACTTCCAGTACGGTCCGGGGAAACTCGGGCAGTTCATCCAGGAACAGCACACCGTGGTGCGCCAGGGAAATCTCGCCCGGCCGCGGTGTGTTGCCGCCGCCCACCAGCGCCCGCGCAGACGCCGAGTGATGGGGCGCCCGGAAGGGTCGCCGGCATTGCCCGACGGCGCTGCTGCCGGTGGCGCTCTGCAGCGCGAGAATATCCAGCAGTTCACTGTGTGTAAGCCTCGGCAAGATGCCGGGCAGGCGCATCGCCAGCATGGTCTTGCCGGTGCCGGGAGGACCGCTCAGCAACAGGTTGTGCCCGCCGACCGCGGCCACTTCCAGGGCGCGCTTTGCCAGCCCCTGGCCGCGCACATCGCTGAGATCCGGATAGACCGGGTCTTCGTCAGGGGGCTTTGCATCGACATAGTCCGCCTTTACCCGGCCCTGCAGCCAGGCGCACAGCTCCAGCAGGTTGTCGGCGGCCATGACCCGGGCGCCCGGCACCAGCGCCGCATCTGCTGCATTGCTGCGCGGCATGACCAGGGTACGCCGATCGCGATGACAACTGATGGAGGCGCCGACGGTTCCTGTCACCGGCCGCAGGCGGCCGTCGAGGGAGAGTTCACCGACGAATTCGCGGCCGGCCAGCGCCTTGCCCTCCAGCTGGTCGGTGGCGGCGAGAATGCCCAGGGCGATCGCCAGGTCAAAGCGCCCGCCGTTCTTGGGCAGGTCGGCGGGGGCGAGATTGACGGTAAGCCGACGCGCCGGCCATTCGAAATGGGAGTTCAGCAGCGCCGAGCGAACCCGCTCCTTGCTTTCCCGCACCGCGGTGGCGGGCAAGCCGACGATGTTGAAAGCGGGAAGGCCGTTGGAAATATGGGTTTCGACCTGTACCAGGGGTGCCTCGATACCGCGCTGCGCGCGACTGAGCACGGTAGACAGCTCCATAGGCTCCTCCCTGAGCCGGGGCAGTTCAGGTCGAGTCTAGCTGGCTGCCGGTGCCGGGCGCAGGGGGTGTCACCGCATTTGCGCGAATCGGGTGGAGAAAAGGGGGCGGGTCAGTCCTGGAGCTGCCGGGTCAGCGTTTCCAGTTCCTGTTCCAGCTCGGCAACCCGATCGCGGGTACGCGCCAGCACTTCCGCCTGGGCGTCGAATTCTTCGCGGCTGACGACGTCCAGTTTGCGCAGTGCGGACTGCAGCAGGGCCCGCGCATTCCGGTCCGCTTCTTCGCGAAGGCCGCCTTCGCCGAGCAGGTCGTTGAGCTGCCGGACGACGTCGCCGATGGGGGGTGGTTTCAATGCCATGGCGGCAGTCTACCCGATTGCCGAGAGGGGTCTCAATCACGCGGCGCAAGTGAGCGGCAGGTTCGCTCGAAAGCAGTGCGAGTGTGCACCACCTTGGGGCGCGCCAGCCCGCCCAGCCATGTGCAGGCTTTCCGGAAAATAAGCTAAGGCTTTGAAATCCCAACACAAAGCAGAACTTGGCACGTGGCCTGCACACGATGGGGCGATGCGGTTCATTGCCCGGGGCGATACCTGTGCGTATTGCTGGAGCGTCGGGAGAGGGGCGTTGCCTCCCGAGACATCCGGAACCTGGACCCAAGCATAAAACGGGGCGGCCACGAGGCCCGCCCTTCCACCAGGAGACCAGTATGAAATTAATAACAGCGATCGTTAAGCCGTTTAAGTTGGACGATGTTCGCGAAGCATTGTCCGAGATCGGCGTACAGGGGATCACCGTGACCGAGGTAAAGGGGTTTGGCCGCCAGAAGGGCCACACCGAACTCTACCGCGGCGCGGAGTACGTCGTGGACTTCTTGCCCAAGGTCAAGATTGAGGTTGCGGTCGCAGAGAGCACCGTTGAGTCCACCATCGAGGCCATCAGCAAGTCAGCCAACACCGGCAAGATCGGCGACGGCAAGATTTTCGTTTCCAGCCTGGAGCAGGTGATCCGTATTCGCACCGGCGAGACCGGCGAAGACGCCATCTAACACAGATAACAGATAGAGAGCACATCAAATGGAAGATTCAATTTTTCAACTGAGCTACGCGCTGGATACGTTTTACTTCCTCATCTGCGGCGCACTGGTCATGTGGATGGCCGCGGGCTTCGCAATGCTGGAAGCCGGCCTGGTCCGTTCCAAGAATACGACCGAAATCCTCACCAAGAACGTCGCGCTGTATTCCATCGCCTGCATCATGTACATGGTCTGCGGCTACAGCATCATGTACGGCGGCGGTGACTTCGTCATGTTCCTCGACGGCATCGTCGCCGATGGCGTGGAAGGGGCTGAAGAACCTGCCACCTACGCGCCTTCGGCGGACTTCTTCTTCCAGGTAGTCTTCGTCGCCACCGCCATGTCCATCGTCTCCGGCGCAGTCGCCGAGCGCATGAAGCTGTGGGCGTTCCTGGCCTTCGCTGTCGTCATGACGGGCTTCATCTACCCCATGGAGGGCTCCTGGACCTGGGGCAGCCAGCCGGTGTTTGGCATGTACACCCTGGGTGAGCAGGGCTTCTCCGACTTTGCCGGCTCCGGCATCGTGCACATGGCCGGCGCAGCGGCTGCCCTCGCAGGTGTTCTGCTGCTGGGCGCGCGCAAAGGCAAGTACGGCCCCGGTGGCCAGGTCAACGCCATTCCCGGCGCCAACCTTCCGCTGGCGACCCTGGGCACCTTCATCCTGTGGCTGGGCTGGTTCGGCTTCAACGGCGGCTCGGTGCTGGCGACTGCATCTGTCGAAAGCGCCAACTCAGTGGCTGTGGTCTTCATGAACACCAACGCGGCGGCGGCCGGCGGCCTGGTGGCTGCACTGATCACCGCGCGCTTCATGTTTGGCAAGGCTGACCTGACCATGGCCCTCAACGGTGCCCTGGCTGGACTGGTAGCGATTACTGCCGAGCCCAGCACGCCGACGGCCCTGCAGGCCACGATCTTCGGCGCCCTGGGCGGTGTGCTGGTGGTGTTCTCCATCGTGACCCTGGACAAGCTGAAGATTGACGACCCCGTCGGTGCGATCTCCGTACACGGTACGGTAGGTCTGCTGGGTCTGCTGCTGGTACCGATTACCAACCCGCTGACCGACGACGGCGGCGCATCTTTCTCCGGCCAGCTGATCGGCGCGCTGACCATCTTCTTCTGGGTGTTCATCGCTTCCGGCATCGTCTGGTACATCCTCAAGATGGCCATGGGCATCCGTGTCGGCGAGGAAGAAGAGTACGAAGGCGTGGACCTCTCCGAGTGCGGTATGGAGGCCTACCCGGAGTTCACCCCCGGCGGTAACTCCTAAAGTATTGCGGGCGCATTAACGTGCGTATTGGGGGCCTTTTGGCCCCCTTTTTTTTGGCTCATCACGTAGAAGAGGGAATGTTGGACGTTGCACTGGTGCCGCGCGCGCGGCACGTGGGGCCCTTCCGGGACACGCTAAAAGCATGACGTCCATGTCTCGCTCGGATGCGGCCGTCCTGGCCGCATACGGTCCCGGAAGGGCCCCACGCACCGCACGCGCTCCATTCTTGGTACACCCAATTCCGAACTTCGACACTGATGGGCTGAAGCCGTGCGCCGACGGAGGGTGTGAGCTGGGCGTACGCCTCCCCGGACCGTCAACGGCCATGGACGGCCGTTGCCGAGCGCGACAGGGATGTCATGCTTTTAGCGTGTCCGGGGAGGCGTACGCCCAGTTCGCACCCGTCCTACGGAGGATCTCTTAGCCACCACTTAGTGTGGCTCTAGGCATGGCGCGGTAAATGGCCAATAATGAGTTGGTTGAGATACAAGGATGCTGTCATGAAACTGGTCACCGCGATTGTCAAACCCTTCAAGCTGGACGATGTGAGAACGGCCCTGTCGGATGTGGGGGTCACGGGGATCACGGTGACCGAGGTGAAAGGCTTCGGGCGCCAGAAAGGCCACACCGAGCTCTACCGCGGTGCCGAGTACGTGGTGGACTTCCTGCCCAAGATGAAGATCGAAGTCGCACTGCCGGACGACCAGGTGGACAGCGCCATCGAGGCGATTACCCAATCCGCCAATACCGGCAAGATCGGCGACGGCAAGATTTTCGTGCAGGCCCTCGAGCAGGTCATCCGTATCCGCACCGGCGAGACCGGAGAGGACGCCATCTAGCGCCGCAGCAGGGTCTGCGCGCGCTCCTCGATGCGCTGCACCGCGGCCGGGAGATGTTCCAGGGTCGAAACCTCTTCATCGGCGGGCTCTTCGCCCTGCCACTCGACGCCACTGTAATTCGCCCATACCGTGTACATGCCCGCGGCCCTGGCGCCTGCCACGTCGTGCTCGGGATGGTCGCCCACGTGCACCATTTCGTGGGCTTCTGCGCCGGTGTGGCGCATGCTGGCGTGAAACATATCCGGCGCCGGCTTGCTGGCGCCCACCTGCTCGGCGGAGAACGCGAAGTCGAAGTACTCACCGATATCGACTTTGAACACGTCCGCGTTGCCGTTGCTTAGCGCACCAATGGTGTAGCACTCAGCCAGCGCCTCCAGGACCTCAAGCGCCCGCTCATAGGGTTCCACCTGGTGGCGCACCTGCAGGAAGGCGTCGAAGGCCGCCAGCGCTCCCTCGCGGGCCACGTCTTCGGAATAACCGCAGTGCAGCTGCACGTCGTAGAGCGCCTGGCGGCGCAGGTCGCTGATGTGGTGGCGAAGCTCCGGGTGCAGCTCAAACGTGCGCATACGCAGCTTGCGCAGCTCCACCACGTCGAACTGGCGGGTGACTTTCTCGCGGTGCTCCTCAAGCCAGCGGTACATGGCGTCTTCGGCCCGCAGCAGCACCGGCTTCACGTCCCAGAGCGTGTCGTCCAGGTCGAAGGTGATGACCCTGATCATGCTCAGTCCTCGTCGTCCGGCTGGCGCCGGGCCCGGGGGTGCGCCCTGTCGTAGACCTTGGCCAGGTGCTGGAAGTCCAGGTGGGTGTAGATCTGGGTGGTGGAGATATTGGCGTGCCCCAGCAGTTCCTGGACCGCTCTCAGGTCGCCGCTGGACTCCAGCATGTGGCTTGCGAAGCTGTGTCGCAGCATATGGGGGTGTATATCCTGGTGCATACCGGTGGCGCGGCCCCGTCGCTGCAACCGCGCCTGGATGCTGCGGGGACTGATGCGCTTGCCGCGGCTGCTCAGGAACAGGGCATTCTCGCCGGCGGGCGCCGTGCGCACCTTTATCCAGGCCGCCAGTGCCTCCAGCGCCACGCCGCCCACCGGTACCGTTCGGGTCTTGCGGCCCTTGCCGGTGACGGTGACCAGGCCCTGGCGCCGGTCGACATCATCCAGGTCCAGTCCCGCCAGTTCCGACAATCGCAGGCCGGAGGAATAAAACAGCTCCGCCATGGCCTGGTCGCGCAGTTCGATGTCCGAGTCGCCCTGGGCCTGCAGGTAACGCTCGACCTGGTCGGCGTCCAGGGCCTTGGGCAGGCGCTGTCGCAGCCGCGGCGCCTGCACGCCATTGGCGGGATTCTGCTGCAGCGCGCCGTCGCGGGCCAGGAAGTTGAAGAAGCTGCGCAGGGCGGACAGGCTGCGCTGGATGCTGCGGGGCTGGCGCCCCTGCCGATGAAGCTGGCTGGCGAACTGTCTCACATGGCTGGTGTGTACCTGGTCTGCCCTGGCGATGTCCTCCGCCTCACAGAGGGCCTGGAATCGGTTGAGATCGCGGCGATAGCCGTTGACGGTGTGCTTCGAGTACTGCTTCACCCGCTCGAGGTATTCCAGGAACTGCTGGATTTGCTGTGAGAGCTTCGGCGCCACGGGCCGGCCTGGCTTACCTTTGGGGCAGCTTCGGCAGCAGCCGCACCAGTACGTCGCCGAGATGGGACAGGAACAGGGTGCCCATGTTGGCACTGTAATGGTGCGGATCCTCGCTGCCGACAGCGATGACGCCGAGATCGCCGCCTTTCACCAGCGGCACCACGGCGGCGGAGCCGACGCTGCTGGTTCCGGGGAACAGGTAGCTGAGCTCTTCCTTGCGCAGTGTGCCGCACACCGGGACCTTGCCCTTGATCAGTGCGCCGATCTCGATGCGGGCCCGGTCGGCGGAATCGACCCGGCAGCGCTCGCTGGTGCTGTCCGGGTCTCCGAACAGGATGAGGCTGACGTGCTCCACGCCGAAGTCCTCGCGCAGGCTGTCATTGAAGGTCGATGCCAGGGCGTCGACGCTGTCAGCTTCGATCAGCTGAAGCACCAGCTTGCGGGTCAGGTCATAGAGTCGATCGTTGTCGCGGGCGTTGCCGGTGAGGGTGTTGAGCCGCTTGCGCATTTCCATATTGCGCTCGCGCAGTACGCTGACCTGCTTTTCCACCAGCGACACGGCGCTGCCGGAACTGTGGCTGACCTGGAGCTGGTCGAGAATATCGGGGTGGTGGTCGAAGAAGTCCGGGTTGTCGCTGAGGTAGTCACGCACGGTCTCTTCATTGAGACCAGTGCCGGTTTCTGCCTTGTTGCTGGCGGTTTTCTTCCTGGCAGTCAAATTCGCACGCTCCCTTCGAATACCGTGGTGGCCGGTCCCGTCATCATAACCGGATGGCTTTCCCCTGCCCAAGCGATTTCAAGATCGCCGCCGGTGAGATGTACCGTAACCCGCTCATCCAGCAGGTCCCACAGCCGCCCGGCGACCACGGCGGCGCAGGCACCGCTGCCACAGGCCCGGGTTTCGCCGACGCCGCGCTCATAGACCCTCAATCGCACTTCATTGCGTGAAAGGACCTGCAGGAACCCGGCGTTGACCTGCTCCGGAAAGCGAGTGTGCGCTTCCACCAGCGGCCCCAGGCGCTCTACCGGGGCCGTGTCGACATCCTCCACCAGCGTTACCGCGTGGGGATTGCCCATGGACAGGGCCGCGATCTCGAGCTGTTCGCCGTCGACCTCCAGCGAGTAGCGGTCGCTGCGTTCCGGCGCGTCAAAGGGAATGTCCGCGGGCTCAAAGCGCGGCGGACCCATGTTGACCTCGACGGTCTTGTCCTTGCGCAGGTTAAGGTCCATGCGATCCCCCGCGGCGGTTTCCACGCTGATGTGGTTGCGGGGGGTCAGGCGCCGGTCCCGCACGAAGCGGGCCACGCAGCGAGCGCCATTGCCGCATTGCCCTACTTCGCGGCCGTCGGCGTTGTAGATTCGGTAGCGGAAGTCCACCTCCGGGTCCTGGGGCGGCTCCACCACCAGCACCTGGTCGCAGCCGATGCCGGTGCGCCGGTCCGCCAGCTTGCGGATATGACTGGCGCGCAGGTTGCAGCGCTGGCTGACCAGGTCCAGCACCACAAAGTCGTTGCCGAGCCCGTGCATCTTGGTGAACTTCAGTCGCATGCAGCCTCCGCCGCCTGCGGCAGCAGCAGCTCGTCCTTGAACAGGTCCTCAGCGCGCTCGCGGGCGCGCACCAGGTGGGCGGCGTCGCCGTCCACCATCACCTCGGCAGCGCGGCCGCGGGTGTTGTAGTTGGAACTCATGCTGAAACCGTAGGCACCGGCGCCCATGACTGCCAGGAGGTCCCCCTTGGCCACGGCCAGCGAGCGCTGCTTGCCGAGGAAGTCGCCGGTTTCACAGACCGGGCCGACAATATCGTAATCCGCAGGCTCGCCCTCACGTTCCACGACCGGCAGGATGTCCAGCCAGGCGTCGTACAGGGCAGGGCGCAGCAGGTCGTTCATGGCGCCGTCGACAATGGCAAATCGCCGCGCCTCGCTGGCCTTGATGCCCTGCACCCGGGTCAGCAGGATGCCCGCGTCGGCGCAAATGGAGCGGCCCGGCTCGAACATCAGCGTGAGTTCGCGCTCACCCAGCCGCTCCCGCACGGCCGCCACGTAGTCGGCAATCGGCGGCGGGGACTCGTCCCGGTAGCGCACGCCGAGGCCGCCGCCCAGGTCCAGGTGATGCAGGGTGATGCCGTCTGCGGCCAGTTGGTCCACCAGTTCCAGCAGCTTGTCCAGCGCATCCAGGAAGGGGCTGATTTCCGTCAGCTGGGAGCCGATATGGCAGTCGACGCCAACCACCTCCAGTCCCGGCAGCGACGCGGCGCGCCGGTAAATCTCACCCGCCGATTCCCAGGGTACGCCGAACTTGTTCTCTTTCAGGCCCGTGGAGATATAGGGGTGGGTGCGCGCGTCCACGTCCGGGTTTACTCGCAGGGAGACCCTGGCGGTGCGGCCCGCGTCCGTCGCCAGCGCGGACAGCTGCTCGAGCTCCGCTTCCGACTCGACGTTGAAGCAGAGAATATCCAGCTCCAGCGCCCGGCGAATCTCCCAGTCCTGCTTGGCGACGCCGGAAAACACCACCCTGGCCGTGTCGCCGCCGGCGGCCACCACCCGCTCCAGTTCGCCGCCGGAGACAATATCGAAGCCGGCGCCAAGACCGGCCAGCAGGTTGAGCACGGCCAGGTTGGAGTTGGCTTTCACCGCGTAACAGACCAGGTGGTCACAGCCGTCCAGGGCGTCGCGGTAGGCGAGGAAGTTCCGCGTCAACGTGGCCCGGGAGTACACATAGGTGGGCGTGCCGTGAGCCTCGGCCACGGCTGTCAAAGGCAGGCCCTCGGCGTGCAGCTCGCCGTCGCGGTAGTCAAAGTCACGCATTCTGTGGTTTATTCCCTGGCTGCGGTCGGTTCGGGCTCGCTGGACGATTCCGTTGCGGGCGCTTCCACGCCGGGCGCTTCCACGCCGGACGCTTCCACGCCGGGCGCTTCCACGCCGGACGCTTCCACGCCGGGCGACGCCGCGCCGGGCGGCGCCGGCGGTTCGGCTGCACTCTGCGGAATGTAGAGGCCGCCCTTCTGGCCGCAACCCGACAGTGCGATGGCCAGCAGGATTGCGGGCGGAGCTAGGCGAAGCGGTGATCGCACTGCGATAATCCATTGGAAACCAGCGCGCATTATAGCTGCGGCCCGTCTGGCAAGGCGACCCGCACAACGGCAAGGAACCACAAGGAGCCCCGATTGCACCGCTCGATCTGTTTACTGCTGCTGGCCGGCCTTACCACCCCGGCATCGGCCGACCCCCTGTATGCCAAGAACCTCGCCCCGCTGGCGGGCCTGTTCGGCATCCCGAACCTGCGGGAAGCGGAAACCCTGGCTGCGGGCGAGTTCCAGGCCGCCATTCACGGCAACATCGCCAACAACTACAGCGTCGACGACAACGCTCGCGAATCGGTGAACTTCGACGTCGAGACCCAGCGATTTGCGCTGCGCGGGGCCGTGGGCCTGGGCTGGGGCGTGGATTTCGAAGCGGAACTCCCCTGGCTGCGGCACGACGGCGGCGAACTCGACAAGTTCATCGAGAAGTGGCACGACCTGTTTAGCCTGCCGGACGGCAATCGCGACGACGCACCCCGGGACCAGGTGGATGTCAGCTATGCCGGGCCCGGTGCGGCCTTTGCCCTGCGCGAGGAAGTGGATGGCTGGGGGGATCTCAACGTGGCGCTCACCAAACAGGTCTGGAGTTCCGAGACCGCCGCGGTCAGCGCCCGCGTCGGCGCCAAGTTCGGCACTGGGGATGAGGATGACCTGCTGGGCAGCGGCGATGACGACTACTACCTGTCACTGAACTTCAGCGGCGACCAGCGCAGTGAAGCGCCGTTCCGCTGGCACGGCCAGGTGGGATACCTGCACGCGGGGGACGCGGAGGTACTGGGTGACATACAGGAGGAGGACCTGTGGTTCGCGGGCCTCTCCATGGAATGGCGAGCCTGGCAGACCCTCCACCTCAAGGCCCAGGTCGACAGTCATGCGGAGGTGGCGGATTCCAGCCTCACCCAGCTCGGCGACGCCAGTGTCCAGCTCACGCTGGGGGCCAGCTGGCTGTTCTCGCGCGACTGGGAGGCGGAATTCAGCTTCAGTGAGGATATCGCCGTCGATACGACGCCGGACTTCGTGTTGCAGTTTGGTTTGCGCTACCGAACGCCCGACTGATCAGCGTGTCGACAGCCGGTCGGCCGCGCGTTTGGCCGCCGCCTCAACCTGCGTCGGAGCGGTGCCACCAAAGTGGTCGCGGGCGGCCACCGAGCCCTCCAGCGTCAGCACCTCGAACACGTCTTCGCCGATATCCGCACAGAAACCCTGCAGGGTTTCCATGCTGAGCTCGGCCAGGTCGACGCCCTGCTCGATGGCGTGGGCCACCGCGCTGCCTACGATCTCGTGGGAATCCCGGAACGTAATGCCGCGTCGCACCAGGTAATCCGCCAGGTCGGTGGCGGTGGCGTAGCCCTGCAGGGCCGCCTCGCGCATGGTGTCGCGACGGGGCTCGATGGCCGGCACCATGTCGGCAAAAGCGTGCAGGCAGTCGATCAGTGTGTCGACCGTATCGAACAGCGGTTCCTTGTCCTCCTGGTTGTCCTTGTTGTAGGCCAGCGGCTGGCCCTTCATCAGGGTCAGCAGCGACACCAGGTGGCCGTGCACCCGGCCCGACTTGCCGCGCACCAGCTCGGGCACGTCAGGGTTTTTCTTCTGCGGCATGATCGATGACCCGGTGCAGAAACTGTCCGGCAATTCCACGAAGTTGAACTGGGCAGAGGTCCACAGCACCAGCTCCTCGGACATGCGTGACAGGTGGGTCATGATGAGCGCGCCCGCGCTCACGAATTCAATGGCGAAGTCGCGGTCGGACACGGAATCCAGAGAATTTTCCGTAGGCTTGTCGAAGCCCAGTGCTTTCGCGGTCTGCTCCCGGTTGATGGGGAAGGAGGTGCCCGCCAGCGCGGCCGCTCCCAGTGGGCACTGGTTGAGCCGCGCGCGGCAGTCCAGCAGGCGGCCGTAGTCCCGTTCCAGCATTTCGTTCCAGGCCAGCAGGTGGTGGCCGAAGGTGACCGGCTGCGCGCTCTGCAAGTGGGTGAATCCCGGCATGATGGTGCCGGCTTCGGCGGCCGCCTTTTCCACCAGCCCCTGCTGCAGGCGCGTCAGCTCCCGGGCGATGCTGTCGATGGCACGCCGCAGATAGAGGCGAATATCGGTGGCGACCTGGTCGTTGCGTGAGCGGCCGGTATGCAGCTTCTTGCCGGCATCGCCGATCAGCTGGGTCAGCCTGGCCTCGATGTTCATGTGCACGTCTTCGAGTTCGACGGACCAGGGGAATTCGCCGCGGGCGATCTCTCCCGCCACGTCCTGCAGTCCCTGGCAGATGGATTCGTAGTCTTCGCTACTGAGAATCCCGGCGTCGAACAGCATACGTGCATGCGCCAGCGAGCCCTTGATGTCCTCCTGGGCCATGCGACGGTCGAAGCTCTCCGACGCGGTGAAGCGCTGCACGAAGCTGTTGGTGGCCTCGCTGAAGCGGCCGCCCCACACGTTGCTGGTGTCGTCTTTGTCTGTCATGAAAACCTGCTGGTACCGGGCACAGGCAGCGGGCTTGCTGCCCTATCGAAGGGATGCAAGTATAACAGCATAAGAACAATCCAAGGGGTGCAGGCAAGCAGTCTCATGGCAACACCAGACCGTCAGGCCAACGGCAGCACAGGGTCAGCGGCCGCCGACGACTTCTTCATTCCGGATCTCTGCGCCACGCGGCCGGTGCTGATGATGTTCATCCTCGCCGAGCTGCTGGTTGTGGTGTACGTGCTGGGCGCCAGCAACCTGCCCAGCTTCGACTGGGGCGGGCTGGCGCTGGCCTCATTGTTCGTGCAGTGGGTGGTGATGCTGTGCGCGGGCCTGCTGTGCGCGGCGCGGCCCCTGCTTGCGCGCATGAGTCTGCCGACCGGCGTGATGCTGAGCTTCGCCATCATCCTGCTGGTCACGCTGGTCAGCAGTATCGTCGCGGGTATCGGTCTCGGTGCCAGCGGCTACGCCTCGACGGATGCCTGGTGGCGGCTGCGAAACCTGCTGATGGCCGCGGTGTTCGGCGGCATTGCGCTGCGCTATTTCTACCTGCAGCAGCAGCTGCGGGCCCAGGAGCAGGCAGAGCTCAATGCGCGTATCGAATCCCTGCGCTCCCGCATCCGCCCGCACTTCCTGTTCAACACCATGAACAGCATCGCCAGCCTGATCGGCTCGAAGCCCGATGAGGCAGAGCGCGTGGTCGAGGACCTGTCGGAGCTGTTTCGCGCCAGCCTGGTGGAAAACTCCGACCAGACCAGCCTCTCCGACGAACTGCACCTGTGCCGCATCTACCTGCGCATCGAGCAGCTGCGACTGGGCGATCGCATGCAGGTGAACTGGAATATCGACGACGATGCACTGTCCTGCCAGATGCCGCCGCTGTTGCTGCAGCCGCTGGTAGAGAACGCGGTGTACCACGGTGTAGCGCGGATGCCCGAGGGCGGCGAAATCGATATCGAGGCGCGACGGGTAGGCCCCGGCCTGCGGGTGGTAGTGACGAACCCCATTGCCCCGGACGGCGGCTACAACAGCGGTGGACACAACATGGCGCTGGACAATATTCGCCAGCGGCTGGAAGCGCTGTACGGGGGTGAGGCCAGGCTGGACATCCAGTCGAGCCCGGCACTGCACCGGGTGGAGCTCATGATTCCCAGTGGGGTAGAGGACGCGTGAAGATCCTGGTCGTCGACGACGAGCCGCTCGCCCGGGAGCGCCTGATCCGACTGCTGCAGAAGGTGCAGCCGGACGCGAGCATCGAGGAAGCGGGCAATGGCCGCCAGGCGCTCACGCAGGTGGCGGCCACCCAGCCCGACCTGGTGTTGCTGGATATTCGCATGCCCGGCATGGACGGCATTGAAGTGGCGAACCAGCTGACCGATCTGCTGCAGCCCCCCGCCGTGATCTTCTGCACCGCCTATGACCAGTATGCGCTGCAGGCACTGGAAAACCAGGCCATGGCCTACCTGCTGAAACCGGTGCGCGAGGACAAGCTCCGGGACGCCCTGGATCGCGCCGGCAAACTCAACCGCCTGCAGCTGTCGGCCCTGGAAGACGGGCCCACGGCCCGCACCCACCTGGTCAACGAGTCGCGCCGCGGCGTGGAGACGGCGGCGGTGGACGATGTGCGCTGCTTTATCGCCGAGCAGAAGTACGTGCGCGCGGTGCACGGCAGTGGCAGTCTGCTAATTTCCGACACCCTCAAGGAACTGGAAGCGGAGTTTGCCGGTCGCTTCCTGCGCGTGCACCGCAATGCGCTGGTGTCCCTGTCGCACGTGGGCGGCCTGCACCGCGGCAGCGACGACAGCTGGTCGGTGGAGCTGGAGGGCGTGGAAGAGCGCCCCGCGGTCAGCCGACGCCATCTCTCCGCTCTCAAGGAGAAACTCGGCCGGCGCTAGCTTTGACCGTCGCCTTCCGTATGATGGCGGCAACGAAAACGAGAAGACTTATGCAAGATGTCCTGAGAATTGCCACCCGCAAGAGCCAGCTGGCCTTGTGGCAGGCGGAGTACGTGAAAGCGGAGCTGGAGCGCCACCATCCGGGCCTGTCGGTAGAGCTGGTCGCCATGACCTCGCGGGGCGACAAGCTGCTCGACGCGCCGCTCGCCAAGGTCGGGGGCAAGGGGTTGTTCGTCAAGGAGCTGGAAACAGCCCTGCTCGAAAACGAGGCGGATATCGCGGTGCACTCCATGAAGGATGTGCCCATGGACTTCCCGGAGGGCCTGGGTCTCGGCGTGATCTGCCCGCGGGAAGACCCGCGTGACGCCCTGGTCAGCAACCGCTTCAGTCACCTGGACGAATTGCCCGAGGGCAGCGTGGTGGGTACGTCCAGCCTGCGCCGGGAATGCCAGCTGCGACAGCAGCGCCCGGACCTGACCGTGAATTTCCTGCGCGGCAACGTGAACACCCGGCTCGCCAAACTCGATGCCGGCGACTACGACGCCATCATTCTCGCCAGCGCGGGCCTGATACGGCTGGGTTTTTCCGAGCGCATTGCCCAGGCGCTGCCCGTGGAAACCTCGCTGCCTGCGGGTGGCCAGGGCGCTGTCGGCATCGAATTGCGCAGCGCCGATACGCGTATTGCCGACCTGATCGCGCCGCTGCATGACCAAAAAACGGCGCAGTGCGTGGGGGCGGAGCGGGCGCTGAACACCCGCCTGCAGGGCGGCTGCCAGGTGCCCATTGCCGCCTACGCCATCGAAGAACCGGACGGACAGCTTTGGCTGCGCGGACTGGTGGGCCGCAGCGACGGCAGCGAGATCCTGCGTGCGGAAGCCCGCGCCGACCAGGCGGACTGTGAGCAGCTCGGGATCGGCGTGGCGGAAGACCTGCTGTCCCAGGGTGCGGGAGAAATTCTGGCTGCGGCCTATGGCTGAGCCGGCGGTGCTGGTGACCCGGCCTGCGGGACAGGCCGGGGAGCTGGGTGAACGGCTCGCAGGTCTTGGCTTTCGACCGGTGTACTCACCGCTCATGGAAATCGAGCGCCTCACGGAACTCGACGCCAACCAGCGAAACCTGCTGCAGGACCTGGACCTGTTCCAGCATATTGTCTTCGTCAGCCGCAACGCGATTCGCCACGGCATGGACTGGATCGAGAGCTACTGGCCCCAGCTGCCGGTGGGCCTCTGCTGGTATACCGTGGGCCGGTCCTCGGCTGACGCCCTGCGCAGCTTCGGTATCGACGTGCTGGAGCCCGAGAGGGACATGACCAGCGAGGGCCTGCTGGCGCGACCCGAACTCGCCGACGTCGCCGGCCAGCGGGTACTGATCGTCAAGGGAGAAGGTGGCAGGCAGCATCTACGGGACACCCTCGAAACCCGCGGTGCCCGGGTGGATGAACTGGTGGTCTACCGGCGCGGCAGGCCCGGCTACGCACCGGGCGAGCTGGCTGAAAACGTCAGGGCCTGCGAGGCAATACTCGTGAGCAGTGGCGAAGGCCTCGACAATATGGTGTCATTGCTCGGGCAAGACGCGCTGCCTCATGCGCGGCACTGCGCGCTGATCGTGCCCGGTGAACGGGTGGCTGAGGCCGCGCGAGCGCAGGGTTTTGAACACGTCATTGTGGCGGCAAACGCAACCGATGACGCCATGCTGGACGCACTGGCTTCGCAGTACGGGAAACAGGGTGAATAAGGAAAACACAGACCCAGCCGACGAACAGGACACCGCGCCGGAACCCGATGCGCCGGATGCGGGCGGGGCTGACGCCGAGGCCGACTCCGGCGAAGAGCAGGCACCGCCGGCTGAGCCCGTTGCCAGCCTGCCGCCGCCCGTAGCGCAGCCTGAAGCGCCAACACCAGCGCCTCCCGTCACGAAAGGCGGCGGTCGCGGTATTGCCCTGCTGGCCCTGCTGCTGGCCCTGGGTGCCGGTGGCTTCTCCGGCTGGCAGTACCTGCAGCAACAGGCTCGTGAACAGAATCTGGCAGACCGCGAAGCGCGGCTGGCGGCCGATGTCGAACGCATCGCCGGGACCGCGGAAGACGCAAAACGCGCGATTGCCGAAGCCATCGAAGCCAGCCAGCAGGTCACTCGCGAGGTCTCCCAGCGGCTCGCGGAAGAGCGCAACCGCTACGACGAGCAGGCGGCGCAGCAGCAGGCCGCTCTCAAATCCGTGGAAGCTTCCCTGCGCAGCCAGCGCCAGCAGCTGGTTGAACTGCGCAGCACGGATCGCGTGGACTGGACCCTGGCGGAGGCGGAATACCTGCTGCGGCTGGCCTACCAGCGCCTGTTGATGGCCGAGGATGTGTCTTCGGCCCAGGCCCTGCTGGCCAGCGCCGACGGCATCCTGCGGGAGCTGGACGATACCGCGCTATACCCGGCGCGCGAAGCGATCGCAAAGGACCTCGCCGCCCTGAGGGCGGTGTCTGAGCTCGACATTGAAGGCACCTGGCTGCGGCTCAACGCCCTGGCCGGGCGTGTCGACAAGTTGATCCTGTTTGAGCTGCCCGAGTTCGAAAGCAAGCTGGAGCCTGTTGCCGAGGACGCCGGCATGCTGGAGCGACTGGAGCACGGCTTCTTCGCCGCCCTCGACAAGATCGGCCGCTACTTCCGCTTCAGCAACGACTCCCAGCCCTACCAGACCCTGATCGACCCCCAGTGGGAGCAACTGGTGCGCCAGAACCTGCGCATGCAGATTGCCCAGTCCCAGACGGCCCTGTTGACGGGCAACGGCCTGCTGTACCGGGAAAGTCTTGAAAACACCCGCCGCTGGGTGGCCGAGTTCTTCGCCTACAACGAGGTGGAAGTGGCGGCTTTGGATGCGGAGCTGGAGGAGCTGATCGGGATTCCGGTGGAGCGTGAACTGCCGGATATCGGCGATTCCCTGATGACGGTGCGGGCCGCGATCGACGAGCGCCACGCCGCCGGCGGGGGCTGATATGCGCAAGGCATTCATCTTTGCCCTGGTCATGCTGGTGGCAGGTTTTACGCTGATTAAACTGATCGAGCGCGATCCCGGCTACATCCTCATTGCCATCGGCAGCATGACCATCGAGATGAGCTTTTGGATCGGCATGGTCCTGCTGATCGTGTACACGCTGCTGTTCCTGGTAGTCATGGCCGTGATCCGGCGCCTGTTGAGCACCCGCGGCGTGCTCTCGGACTGGATGTCGCAGCGGGCTTACAGCCGCCTGCTGGCCCGCTGCCAGATGATGCTGGATGCGGGCCAGCACCAGCAGGTCATCGACATCATGGCAGAGCAGGGGCGCTTGCACGCCCAGGAGCTGCGCCTGCTGGCGCGGGCCCATGACGGCCTCGGGAACTGGGGCGAGGTGATCCACCTGCTACCGCAGTTGCGCAAGCAGAAGGTGTTCGGGGAGGTGGAGCTGGCGGCCTTCGCCGAGCGCGCCTACCTCGGGCTGCTGGCCGCGGCCGATTCGGCGGAACTCAAGAACGCCTGGGCCGGATTCCCCGCCGAGCAGAAAAAGCAGGCCAGGCTGATCGAGGATTACGGCCGTCGCCTGCTGGAGAGCGGTGACGACCTGGAGGCGGAGAAGGTCCTGACCAAGGCCATCAAGCGCGAATGGGACGGCGGCCTGGTGGCCCAGTACGGCCGTATCAGCGGCCGCGACCCGGCGCGGCGCCTGAAAACCGCCGAGGGCTGGCTCAAGCAGCATCCGGAAGATGCCAGCCTGATGCTGTGCCTGGGCCGGCTCAGCCTGCACAACAACCTGTGGGGCCAGGCCCGGGAGTTCTTTGAAACCAGCCACCGGTTAAAGCCCGGCGCCGAGGCCTGCGCAGAGCTGGCGCGGCTGCTGTTCAGTCTCGGCGAGCGCGAGCTCAGCGCCCAGTACTACCGCGAGGGCCTGCTGCTGCGCGAATCCAATCTGCCCGACCTGCCGCAGCCAAAGCAGGACACGCTGAAAGCCGCGAGCGTCGCCTGAGGCGAACAATCCCCGCTGCCACGTGCCCGGGCTTTCCGGGGAGGTCACAATTCGGACCAAAAGCCTTGCGCGCAAGGTGCGCAATGTGCTCCTCGATGGTACTGTTTCCTCGAAGATACAAGGGTGGCGACAACGGACTGAAGCCCACGGGCACTCTGCAGGGATGAGCCTATGACCATTTCAGAAAAACAAAGCCTAGAGCTGCACTTGCGAGCTCGCTGCCCCCTGAATTATGTCGTCTCCTGGGAGAACGACGTGGTGGTCCGGGAGCTCAGGAAAGTCGCTGAAAAGCACTTCGATGAAATCTACTCCTGGAGTGTCACCGAGGGGCTGCGGTTGGCGTCAGAGCCGGCAGCGGAGGCCAAGCTGCAGGGGCCCTTCGAAGCCCTCGAGGCCATTTGCGCCAGCAAGTCGAAGGCGATCTATTTTCTCAACGATTTTCATCCCTATATTTCGGATTCCCGGGTGACCCGCAAGCTGCGGGATTCCTACCATATTCTCCAATCTGCCAGCGCGTGCATCGTCATCGTGTCACCGAAGGTGGCGATCCCGGTGGAGCTGGAAAAGGAGATGAGCGTATTCCACTACCCGCTGCCCGACTTGCCGCAGATTGAGCTGATCTATTCGCAGATCGAGCGCGCCGTGCAACAAAACCAGTCCCTGGAGATCAACCTTTCCGAGGAAGAGCGCAAGCAGCTGATCGAGGCCGGCATGGGGCTGACGGAGCGTGAACTCAAGAATGTCTTTGCCAAGGCGCTGGTAAAGGACAGGAAGCTGGATATCAACGACATCGATGTCATCCTGGATGAAAAGCGGCAGATCATCGAGAAGAATGGCTTCCTCGAGTACTACTCGACCGAGGATACCTTCAAGAACGTGGGTGGCTTGCGGGCTTTCAAAGCCTGGATCGCGGTCAGGTCCAGGGTGCTGAACGAAATGCGCCGTGCGGCCAGCCTGCCGGCTCCGAAGGGCGTGCTGATTACCGGCGTCCCCGGCACGGGCAAGAGCCTCGCGGCAAAAGCCCTGGCGTCAGAGTGGCGGTGGCCCTTGCTCAGGCTGGATGTCGGCAAACTGTTCGGGGGGATCGTCGGCTCATCCGAGCAGAACATACGCGAGACGATCGCCATCGCCGAGGCGGTTGCGCCGGCGATTCTGTGGGTGGACGAGATTGAAAAGGGTTTTGTCGGCGTGATGTCGGGTGGAGACAGCGGCGCCTCATCCCGGGTGTTCTCCACGTTCCTGACCTGGCTGCAGGAAAAGCGAAGCTCCATCTTCCTGGTCGCCACGGCAAACAACATTTCCGCACTGCCGCCGGAATTTCTTCGCAAGGGACGATTCGACGAAATCTTTTTCGTGGATTTGCCCGACGCAGAAGAGCGGGAAGAGATCTTCAAGATCCACCTGTCGCGGCGCGCCGGCGCGCAGTTGGCCCCTGAGCACTACCCGGAGCTGGTCAGGAAGAGCGACGGGTTCACCGGCGCAGAGATCGAGCAGGTGATTATCTCGGCGGCGTATGTCTCCCTGGCCAATGAAGAGGATCTGTCTGTCGAGCACATTGTCTCGGAAATTGAATCGACATTCCCGCTGTCTCGGACCATGAAAGAGCAGATCGATTCAATGCGAGAATGGGCAAAATACAGGGCTCGCCCGGCTGCCGGCGGCTCCGAAACGATTGAGGATTCCCAGAACCAGCGCTGGAGGAACCTGTGATGTGGTCACGTGACAAGAAGTCAAAGGAAAAGACATTCAGCTTCAGCAAGACCACGACCAAGGTCTTCACTTCCACGACCGTGGATGGCAGGGAGGTAGAGATGGGGGCCGATCTCAACCTCAGCGACCTGGAAGCCCAGTTGAAAGCGACCGGCATGTCGGAGCAGATGATCAATCAAGCGCTGTCCGCGCTACAAAATCAGCAGCAGTCTACCGAGGTGGAAGCCAACGCTCATGCCCAGGTCAAAGTCACCTGTGGGGACTGCAGCAGGACCGTGGCGTACAGCAAAGGGAACTGCATGTACTGCGGCAGCCCCTTGCAGCTGCCCGAGGAAAACCTCACCACCGCGCAGTCCATCGACAAGGAAATTTTGAATGGGGAGCAGGCGGAAGTTGAGCAGAACACGTCTGAGACCGCGTTCATCAATCGCCTGAAAGATCTCTAGGTGTCCGATTCCAGCGACCTCGGATTCAGTTACCGGCTGGCAAAGTCCGGTGACATGGAGATCGCCCGCAACGGGCGGGTCGTCACGCGACTCCGCGGCAAGCAGGCCGCCCAGGCTGCCAACAGGCTGGATGGCGCCGACTTTGCGGGTCAGCAGCAGCTCATGGCGCGGCTGACCGGCCACTACCGCCAGGGCAACGAGCGCCAGGGCAAGAACCGGCGCAAACGTTAAAATC
The DNA here is from genome assembly GCA_965601975.1 of Halieaceae bacterium. Taxonomy (GTDB): domain Bacteria; phylum Pseudomonadota; class Gammaproteobacteria; order Pseudomonadales; family Halieaceae; genus JANQIO01. The sequence goes on along the minus strand of OZ271856.1, from coordinate 4,082,599 downwards.
GAGCGCGACAGTCCCGCGGCTGCTATCATTTACTTGTTCAAAACAAGTATAAGAATGGAGCGGCCCGTGCGCGATTTCACCAACTGGTGCTTCCTGGCACTCGCCTTTACCTGGTCCGCGTCGGCAGGCGCGAACGACGTCGCCGCCCAGCTGTCGCGGGGCGAGGCGCTGTACGGTGAGCACTGCGCAGGCTGTCACTCCCTGACCCTGCGTGGGTCCGCCCATGGCTCGGCTCTCAAGGGCCCGGCTTTCCAGGACAAGTGGGGGGATCGCGATTCCACCGCGCTGCTGCGCTACAACCAGGCCAATATGCCGCCCGGCAGCAGCGACACCCTCAACGAAAAGCAGCACCTCGACATCATTGCCCACGTTCTCGCCAGCAACGGCATCGGCCTGGCAGCAGTGCTTGGGGCGGACACGCCACTGTCACTGGCCACGGGCGAGCCGCTGGATATCGAACCCGGCCAGGCCATGGAGAGCTGGGGTTCTGCGGACACCATCGACGAGGCCGCCCGCAGCAAGGGCGGCTTCACCAACCGCGCGGTGGAGAACTTCACGCCGGTCACCGAGGCGATGCTGGACAGCCCGGCGGACGGCGACTGGCTGAGCTGGCGTCGCACCCGGGACGGACAGGGCTACAGCCCCCTGAAGCAGGTCAACCGGCGCAATGTGGACAAGCTGCAGCTGGTATGGGCGCTGGCGATGCACGACGGCAGCAACCAGGTGACCCCGCTCGTGCACGACGGTGTCATGTACCTCACGCACCCGGGCAATATTGTCCAGGCAGTCGCGGCGGACAGCGGCGACGTGATCTGGGAATTTCGCTATGAGTTCCCGCCGGAGGCAAGAACCCTGGGTGGCCCGGTTCGCAATATTGCTATCTACGGCGACAAGTTATTCCTCGCCACCTATGACGCCGCCATCGTGGCGATCGATGCGCGCACCGGCGAGCAGGTCTGGCGCACACCCAAGGCGGATTACCGCCAGGCCTATACCCACACCGCGGGCCCCATCATCGGTGGCGGCGTGGTGTTGAGCGGCATCAACGGCTGCGAGCTATACACGAAGGATGGCTGCTTCATCACGGGGCATGACCCGGATACGGGTGCGGAGCTGTGGCGCACATCGACCATTGCCCTGCCGGGTACACCGGGTGACGAGACCTGGGCGGGACTGCCGCCGGAGCTGCGGGCGGGTGGTGACGCCTGGATCGCGGGTAGCTACGACGCGGAGCTGGACCTGTTCTTTATCGGCACCTCCCAGCCCAAGCCCTGGGTCGCCGCCAGCCGCGGCATGACGGCCCGGGACGCGGCGCTGTACACCAATTCGACACTGGCGATCCGCCCCCGCACCGGCGAGATGGCGTGGTACTTCCAGCACATCCCCGGCGAGACCATCGATATGGAGGTAGGTTTCGAGCGGGTCCTTATCGAGGTGGAGGGCAACAAGCGCCTGTACACCATCGGCAAGGACGGCCTGCTCTGGCAGCTCGATCCCGCCACCGGTCAGTTCCTGGGCCTGGCCGAAACCCAGGCCCAGACCATCTACGCTTCGGTGGACAAGGTGCGCGGCAGGGTCACCTACCGGCAGGATATTCTCGATGCGGGCATCGGTGACACCATCCAGGCCTGCCCGGGCATCTACGGCGGCCACAACTGGCAGGCCACCGCCTACAGCCCGCAGTCGCGGGCGCTGATCATTCCGCTGCACCAGCTCTGCTCCGACCTGGTGGGTCGAAAGGTGGAGATGGCGGAAGGGGGTGGCGGCTACGGCGGCGATTCCCGCACCTACGAGATGCCCGGTGTCGACGGCAAACTCGGCCGGCTCACCGCCTGGGACGTGAAGACCCTGGAGCAGAAGTGGAATCACGAACAGCGCGCCATGTTCCTGACCGGCGCGCTGACCACCGGCGGCGGCCTCGTGTTTATCGGCGATGTGGGCCGCTACTTCAGCGCCTTCGACGTGCGCAACGGCAAACGCCTGTGGCAGACGCGGCTGGCGGCGCCGCTGCACGGCTACCCGATCAGTTACAGCGTCGACGGGCGCCAGTACATCGCGGTACCGGCGGGTATCGGGGTGTTCCGGGCGCTCACCGCCACGGTCACACCGGAGATCTACCAGCCGAACAATGGTCAAGCAATCTACGTGTTTGCGCTGCCGAAGTAGGCGGCTGCTGGCAGTGATTCAGGTGCCAGTGATCACCGGGACCGTTTACTCGGGCGTGGTTATCGTCGCGCCTTCGGTAATTGCGCCGGCATTGGCTGAAGACTGTCCCTCGAAGTTGAACACTTCTATGGCCTTGAAGCTTTCACCGGAGAGCGCATAGGTCCCGAACGCCAACACATACACAGCATCGGCGTTCTCGACGTCTGTGGTCCTGAGTGTGGCGTAGTGCCCTGTGCCGTCGTTGAGCCAGGCAAGCACATTTCCGCTTCCTGCGTCGTATCCTTCCGGCACCAGGTCCACGGTGCCGTCCCCGTTGTAGTCGAAGACCCGGATATTCTGTTGCCAGCCCTCATCTGTAGAGTAGGCAGCACTGCCCAGGCGACGCTGAGTCTGATCCTCGAATGTGCGGTCTCCGCGATTGACCAATAGCTGCAGGCTGCGGCCTGAGAATGACAGGTCGTAGCCGCCAAGCAGGAGGTCCACGAGTCCGTCACCATCAACATCACCGGTTTGTGTCAGGATGATCTCGATGGCTCCCAGTGCGTCCACGCTTTCTGGTATCGGCAGGGCGGTGCGAGCGTCGTCGCTGTAACGTCCCTCGGCATTGCCCCAGAAGACATGAGAGTAGTTGCCGGTGCGCTGCGAGCCTCCAATGACCATGTCCAGGAACCCATCGCCATCAAGGTCTACCAGCTCGCTGGCCCAGGTGAACCAGATGCTGTAGTCGCGCCGTCGCAGGGAGTCCGGCATCTCTGCCGTGCTCTGGGTGAAATGGCCGGTACCGTCGTTGATCGCGAAATAGGAGTACTGGTCTCCACTGCCGCCGTTGTTCAATACCAGGATGTCGACATCGCCGTCGTTGTCGATGTCTCCTACCGCGGCGTTGTGGGTAAAGCCGGTCGGGTCATCGGGGAGCCGGTCGGAAGCGTCGATAAATCCGCTCTCGGTCTGCAGGATCAACTGGTTGTTCCAGCCTGGAAACGGGTCTGCATCCCACCCGTGGTCGGCGATAAAGATATCCTGCAGGCCATTGCCGTCGAAATCCGCCGCAAGGATCTCGCGAGCGTGAACGCTCATCGGCCGATCACCCGGCGCTTCACTGAAAGTAGAGTCGCCGTTGTTGATGAGTATCAGGCCGGCACGTGGCGCCTCGAAGGGCTCGTTTGGATAGGTCGCGCCGGTGACGACGAGATCCTCTGCGCCGTCGCCGTTCAGATCGACCGCCTGTCGGTAGCCCAGTACCGGTGAAACCTGCTCCCCGGAAAAGAAGCCGTACTCAACCGCCGCCGCTCCGGCGCTAACGACCTCAGGCTGGTGATAAAACTCCGCAGCCAGGAACAGATCGATGTCGCGGTCAGTCAAAGAGCCAGGGACGCCCTCGAGTTCGCAGGGTGCTGTGCCGCCACCGCACAGGTGCAGGCGCTCATCTTTCCAGCCGGCGAAGGCGTAGCCCTCCCGTGGCACCGCGGTGAACGTATCCCTGAAGACGCTCCCGTTCTCCACGTCGACCGTGCATGTCTGGCCCTCCGCACAATCGTGGTTGCCAGTTCTGGAAACGATATCGCCGCCGGGACCGGCGGTCTGGATGATGCGGCAGCCGCTGACCAGCAGCGTCAGCAAGACTGCGATAGCACGTCCCTTGCCCATGAACTCTCTCCCTAAAAACAAATCTTTTTTTTGGATTGTGCCACGGGCGCAGTAAACCTGCACGTCGGGTCGATCCTCAGGTTTTTACTGCGAGAGCTGGTCGAGTTCTGACATTTTCTTCTGCAGGTCGGCCTGAAGCGCTTCCAGCGCGCCGAAGTTCTCCCGGGCGGTGGCCACCCGCGGGCCGATGGTGGTGCTGAGCTGCTGCTTGAGATCGTTGGTCAGCTCCGTTACCGCCTCGCTGATAGCGCCCTCGATGGTGGACTGGAAAATCTGGTCCATATCCGAGGAGAAGGACACCTGGGGATTGTCCAGGGTGCCGCCAAAGCCCATCCGCATCATGAACGCACTGCTGGACTGCAGCACCCGGGCGATGAGTTCGGCGGCCTGGCCGGCCCCTTCCTCCAGGGTGGTGTCAAACACGGTCTCGTTGAACTGGTTGGTGAATGCGCCATCCAGCTTGCCATCGGTAATGTTGAGCTCGCCGGTGACGCTGGCCAGGGTTTGCAGCATGGTGATGGCCAGGCCTTTTGTGCCTGACAGCGACATGTCCTTGAACGGGATGTTCGCTGCGTTCACCTTGATGCTGTCCATGGGCGTGCTGCGGTGATCCACGTTGGCGTCGATAGTGAGCGAGCCGCCATCCGGCGCGGAACCCTGCACTAGCAGCGTTGCGACCTGGTCGGCGTTCTCCAGCGGCCACGCAAAGTCTTTCAGCTCGCCGTTCACGGACAGGCCCGCGGCGGAGGGCAGCAGGCTGCCATTGATGGTCGCCCGGCGCACGAACACCGGCATGGCGTTTTCCTGCTCGCTGGCGGCGCCGCTGGTGTTGAGGGCCAGCGGTGCAAGCACCTGCTGCAGCAGGCCGTCGAGGTCGCCGCGCATGATCTGGCGCCCCAGCTGCGCCACCTGCTCGCTGTCCAGGCCCAGGTCGCGAACCAGGGCGTTGGTGTACTTCTCGGGCAGCTGGGTAGCCAGGGTGACCTGCTCCCGGAGCATGACCATGTCGCCCCGGAATTCCTGCTGGAAGTTGCGAATCCGCGTAATTTCGCTGTCTACTTCCTGGTAGATCTTCTGCGCGTCCTGCACAGCGGTCAGCGCCTGCAGGGGATTGTCCACGTTCTTGAGCTGGCGAATACGGTCCTTGTAGGCCTTTATGTCGTCTTCGTTGGGAATCGAATCGATGTTCTGCTTCCACTTCGCCTCTACCGTGTCAAAGCTGCTCTCGAGGGATTCGATCTCGGCCTCGAGTTCATCGCGACGCTGGTCGATCAGGCGGTCGACGTCCGGCAGTTCGAAGTCCGGCAGCCCGATCTTTGCCAGGGGGCTGTCTTCCTCCACCAGCGGCCGCAGAATGCTGCCTGCGCTGTCTCGCGGCGCGAAGGCCAGCAGGCCATCCACTTCCATATTGGAGACGTCGATCATGCTCTCAGCGAGCTTCATGATGTTGATGTCCACGTAGACCCGGTCCGCCTGCACCAGGTTCTGCATGGCGTCCCGGCGGTCCACCACCTGCAGCCCAAACAGCGTAGCCCGGCCCATGAAGGGCTGCAGGCTCAGCCTGTCGACAGTGACCTCGGCGCCATACTGCTCGGTGGCGAGATCCTCGAATATGGGCTTGGCCAGGGTGTCCAGGAACAACAGGTAGACCACCAGCACCACAAGCAGGACGGCGGCGATGTAGAGGCTGATGCGGCTGCGGGTCATGGATTGGCTCCCGGGGTGACGGCGCCTAGTCTAGCAGCGACCGGACGCTAAATCCCCAGTGAATCCCACATGGCGTCGACCCGGGCCTTGACCTCCGGGTCCATGGTGATGGGCTCGCCCCATTCCCGATCGGTCTCGCCGGGCCACTTGTTGGTGGCGTCCATACCGATCTTGGAGCCCAGCCCGGAGACCGGCGAGGCGAAGTCCAGGTAATCGATGGGCGTGTTGTCGATCATCACCGTGTCGCGCTGGGGATCCATGCGCGTGGTCATCGCCCAGATCACGTCCTGCCAGTTGCGGGCGTCGACGTCGTCGTCGGTGACGATGATGAACTTGGTATACATGAACTGGCGCAAAAAAGACCACGCCCCGAACATCACCCGCTTGGCGTGGCCCGGGTATTCCTTGCGTATCGAGATCACCGCCAGCCGGTAGGAGCAGCCTTCCGGGGGCAGGTAGAAGTCGACGATCTCCGGAAACTGCTTCTGCAGCAGGGGGATCAGGACTTCGTTGAGGGCGACACCCAGCACCGAGGGCTCGTCCGGCGGACGGCCGGTATAGGTGCTGTGGTAAATCGGGTTCTCGCGGTGGGTGATGGTATCCACCGTGAACACCGGGAAGCGCTCCACTTCGTTGTAGTAGCCGGTGTGGTCGCCGAAGGGGCCCTCGTCCGCCATCTCGCCGGGCTCCAGGTAGCCCTCGAGAATGTACTCGGAGGTGGCTGGCACCTGCAGGCCGTGGTTCTTGCACAGCTCGCTGTAGCAGTTCACGACCTCGGTCTTTCCGCCGCGCAAAAGGCCCGCGAATCCGTATTCTGACAGGCTGTCCGGCACAGGCGTCACCGCGCCCAGGGTGGTGGCTGGGTCGGCGCCCAGGGCCAGGGCCACGGGATAGCGCTCACCGGGGTGCTGCAACTGCCAGTCACGGTAATCCAGGGCGCCGCCGCGGTGGCTGAGCCAGCGCATGATCAGCTTGTTCTTTCCGATCAGCTGCATGCGGTAGATGCCGAGGTTCTGACGATCCTTGTTGGGTCCGCGGGTAACAACCAGCGGCCAGGTCACCAGCGGGCCGGCGTCCCCGGGCCAACAGGTCTGGATGGGAATGTCGTACAGGTCGACGTCGTCGCCCTGTTTCACGTGGTGCTGGCAGGGGGCGTTCTTCACCACCTTCGGCGCCATATTCATCACCTGCTTCAGCACCGGCATCTTTTCCCAGGCGTCCTTGAAGCCCTTGGGCGGGTCCGGCTGGCGCAGGTAGGCCAGCAGCTCGCCGACTTCCCGCAGGGCCTGCAGGCTGTCCTGCCCCATGCCCATGGCGACCCGCTCCTCGGTGCCGAACAGGTTGGCGAGGACCGGTGTGTTGTATCCCTTCGGATTTTCGAACAGCAGTGCAGGACCGCGCGCCCGCAGGGTGCGGTCGCAGATTTCTGTCATCTCCAGATTGGGGTCGACCTCGGCGGTGATGCGCTTCAGCTCACCCCGGGATTCCAGGAAGCTGATAAAGCCGCGCAGGTCCGCGTATTTCACGAAGTGCGCGCTCGCCGCTTACTTGCGCTTCATGGAGAGGAAGAATTCCTCGTTGGTCTTGGTGTCCTTGAGCTTGTCCAGCAGGAACTCCACCGCCGGCAGGTCTTCCATGCCGTGCAGCAGCTTGCGCAGGATCCACATGCGCTGCAGCTCGTCTTCGCCGGTCAGCAGGTCCTCGCGGCGGGTGCCGGAGCGGCGGATATTGATGGACGGGTAGACACGTTTTTCGGAAATCTTGCGATCAAGGTGCAGTTCCATGTTACCGGTGCCCTTGAATTCCTCGTAGATCACCTCGTCCATCTTGGAGCCGGTATCAACCAGCGCGGTGGCAATGATGGACAGGCTGCCGCCTTCCTCGATGTTGCGCGCAGCACCGAAGAAACGCTTGGGCCTTTCCAGGGCGTGGGCGTCGACACCACCGGTCAGTACCTTGCCGGAACTGGGGATGACCGTGTTGTAGGCACGCGCCAGGCGGGTGATGGAGTCCAGCAGGATGATGACATCGCGCTTGTGCTCGACCAGGCGCTTGGCCTTCTCGATCACCATGTCGGCCACCTGCACATGCCGCGCGGGGGGTTCGTCGAAGGTCGACGCCACCACCTCGGCGCCCTGTGCGCCGACGGAGCGCTGCATCTCGGTGACTTCTTCCGGACGCTCGTCGATCAGCAGCACGATGACGTCGCACTCGGGATTGTTGCTGATGATCGCCTGGGCGATGTTCTGCATCATGATGGTCTTACCGGCCTTGGGCGGCGCCACCAGCAGGCCGCGCTGGCCTTTGCCGATGGGGGCGACCAGGTCAATGATCCGGCCTGTCAGGTCTTCCGTGGAACCGTTGCCTTTCTCCAGCTGCAGCCGCTCGTTCGGGAACAGCGGCGTGAGGTTCTCAAACAGGATCTTGTGCTTGGAATCCTCGGGCTTGGTGAAATTGACCTCGCCGACCTTGAGCAGCGCGAAGTAGCGCTCGGAGTCTTTCGGCGGGCGGATCTTGCCGGAGATCGAGTCGCCGGTGCGCAGGTTGAAGCGACGGATCTGGCTGGGCGACACGTAGATGTCGTCGGGGCCTGCGAGGTAGGAGCCCTCGGCGGAGCGCAGGAAGCCAAACCCGTCCTGGAGAATTTCCAGAACGCCGTCGCCGTAGATGTCCTCGCCGCTCTTCGCGTGGCGTTTCAGGATCGAGAAAATGATGTCCTGCTTGCGCGATCGGGCGACATTGTCCACGCCGATTTCAGCGGCGATGTCGATCAGTTCCGGGGTGGGTTTGGTCTTGAGGTCGGTAAGGTTCATAGAGGTTAAACGTCAGGAAAAAGAGAAATCGGTGTGCGCCTGTGAATCGGCTGTCGGGCCTGTGGTTTAGCTCCTGGGAGCCGGGCGCTTGGTGTTGTCCGGATCGACCATCAACTGCTGGCACATTCCACAGCGCTTTCTGCGCCAGGGCGTCGTTCGGAGCCGATCAGGGAAGTATTGGTTGTTATTGTGTCCCGCGGGGTGCGGAACGTTTTGAAATGTAGCACGGCGTCCGGGGGGCGTCTATACCCCCCGCTGCAAAAATCTACCGTGTGTTTTCAAGGTGTTGGAAGCGCAGGTACGCGCTTCCGGGAGGCTCAGACGGCTTCGTTGACGAACTCGGTGAGCTGGGTCTTGGACAGAGCGCCGACCTTGGTGTCTTCCACGTTGCCGCCCTTGAACAGGATCAGGGTCGGGATGCCGCGAATGCCGAACTTCGGCGGCACTTCCGGGTTGGCGTCCACGTCGACCTTGCAGACCTTGATCTTGCCGGCGAACTCGTCGGCGATCTCGTCCAGTACCGGTGCAATCATCTTGCAGGGGCCGCACCACTCCGCCCAGAAATCCACCAGTACGGGCAGCTCTGCGCTAAGTACTTCGCTGTCGAAGCTGGCGTCGGTGACATGAACGATGTGTTCACTCATTTTGGAGTCTCCAATGTGTTGCTATCAGAATAGCGGGCAATCATACCACCGGGATACGCGTTCACAAGGCGCCTGGATGCATGGTTTAGAGCATTTCGGCATCCCCATAGCGTGAACTGGTATAAGCTGGCTTGCGCTGCGTATGGAACCTAACGGCGCAACAGTCGACTAAGTACGCCGAATCACCCAACTCACCTGACGGGGCACGCCCGCATGCAGAAAAAACAGATCATCGTACTGGCGCTGGTGGCCGTGGCCGTCGCCCTGTGGTTTGCACTGGACCTCGGCAGCTACCTGCAGTTCGATGCCATCAAGGCGCGAATGGGCGAATTCCGGGACTACTACGCCGAGAACCCGGTGGTGACCGGCGCGGTGTACTTCATCATATACATCATCGTCACCGGCCTGTCCCTGCCGGGGGCGGCGGTCATGACCCTGGCGGGCGGGGCGCTGTTCGGCTTCTGGTACGGACTGCTGCTGGTGTCCTTTGCCTCGAGCATTGGCGCCACATTGGCCTGCGCGGTATCGCGGGTGGTCCTGCGCGACTGGGTGCAGGAGCGCTTCAAGCGGCAGCTCGCCGCGGTGGACGCCGGTATGGAGCGGGACGGCGCGTTCTACCTGTTCGCGCTGCGGTTGGTACCGCTATTCCCCTTCTTCGTCATCAATCTGGTGATGGGGGTGCTGCCGATTTCCCTGTGGCGCTTCTACTGGGTCAGCCAGCTCGGCATGCTGGCGGGCACCGCGGTGTACGTGAACGCGGGCACCCAGCTGGGCCAGCTCGAGGGCATCGGCGGCATTCTTTCGCCGGGATTGATCCTCTCCTTTGTACTACTGGGAATCTTCCCGCTGCTGGCGCGGGGCCTGCTGAACGCCATCAAGGCGCGCAAGGTGCTGGCCAACTACTCTCGGCCGGCAAGCTTCGACGACAACATGCTGGTCATCGGCGCCGGCTCTGCGGGCCTGGTGGCCTCGCTGATCGCCGCCACGGTGAGGGCAAAAGTCAGCCTGGTGGAGCGCCACAAGATGGGCGGCGACTGCCTCAATACAGGCTGCGTGCCCAGCAAGGCCCTGATCCGTTCCGGCCGCATCGCCGAGTACCTGCGGCGCGCCGAGGAGTTCGGCCTCGCGCCGGTAGACGCCCGGGTGGACTTTGCCGCGGTGATGGACCGGGTGCAGTCGGTGATTGCGAAAATCGAGCCTCACGATTCGGTCGAGCGTTTCACCGGCCTCGGCGTGAACTGTATCAGCGGCAATGCGAAGCTGGTCTCCCCCTGGGAAGTGGAGATCGACGGCAAACGCCGCAGCGCCCGCAATATTGTGATTGCCTCGGGCGCGCGGCCCTTCGTACCGCCGGTGACGGGCCTGGCCGAGCAGGATTACCTGACGTCCGACAGTCTCTGGGAGATTCGCGACCTGCCGCCGCGGCTGCTGGTGATGGGCGCGGGCCCCATCGGCTGCGAGCTGGCCCAGGCCTTTTCCCGGCTGGGCAGCCGGGTGACGCTGGTGGATATGGCACCGCAGATCATGCCGCGGGAAGACGTGGAAGTGGCGGCGCACGTCACCGCGGTATTCCGCGAGTCGGGCATCGAGGTGCTGACGGATCACAAGGCGGTCGGCTTCAGGAAAGAGGGCGACCGCAATATCGCGAGCTTCGAGCACGCGGGCAGCTCAAAGGAGCTGGAGTTCGACCGCGTGCTGGTGGCGGTGGGCCGCAAGGCCAACTCCGACAACCTGGGGCTGGAAGAGCTCGGCATCGAGACCAACCCCAACGGCACGATTGTGGTCGACGATTTCCTGCGCACCACGGTGCCCACCGTGTTCGCCTGTGGTGATATCGCCGGTCCCTACCAGTTCACCCACACCGCCAGCCACCAGGCCTGGTACACGGCGGTCAATGCCCTATTCGGCTTCGCGCGCAAGTTCCGGGTCGACTACTCGGTGATTCCGTGGACCACCTTTACCGATCCGGAAGTCGCGCGCGTCGGCAGCAACGAAATGGAAGCCAAGGAGCAGGGGATCCCCTACGAGGTCACCCGTTACGACATCGACGACCTGGACCGCGCCATCGCCGACAGTGAAGCTCACGGCTTTATCAAGGTGCTCACGGTGCCGGGCAAGGACCGCATTCTCGGTGTGACCATCGTCGGCTATCACGCGGCGGAGCTGCTGGCCGAGTACGTGCTGGCCATGAAGCACGGCATCGGGCTGAACAAGATTCTCGGTACCATTCACGTCTATCCCACCCTGTCGGAGAGCAACAAATTTGTCGCCGGTGAGTGGCGCAAGGCGCGCAAGCCGGAGGCCCTGCTGGACTGGGTTGAAAAGTTGCACACCTGGCGCCGGGCCTGATTTTCCCATGGCCGACTGGTACGTCTACCTGCTGCGCTGTGCCGACGGCAGCCTCTACGCGGGCGTGGCCAACGACCTTGAACGCCGGGTGCGCCAGCACAATGGCGAAATCATCGGCGGCGCCCGCTACACCCGCGGCCGCCGTCCTGTGGAGCTGGTGTGGAGTGAAGCCTGCGCTGATCGCGCCGCCGCCCAGGTTCGCGAGGCGGAAATCAAGAAGCTGCCGCGCCGGGCCAAACAGGCCCTGGTTGAGAACTAGGGCGCCTGGTTTTCCGCCAGGCTGGCTTCCAGCTGCTCCAGCTCCGTCTGCAGGCTGAGCCACGTTTCCTCCAGCTCGGCGGCCTGCTGGCGCAGGCGCCCCTGGTCCTGCAACAGTTCGTCCAGCTCCGCCTTTCGCTCATCCGCATACAGGCCGTTGTCCGAGAGGCGGGATTCCAGCGCCAGCAGGCGTGTCTCAGCGTCTGACAGGGCGTGCTCGGTCTTTTCAATGCGCTGCTTCAGCGGCCGCAGCTGCTGGCGCTGCTGGGCCGCCGCCTGGCGCTGTTGCCGGCGGTTGGGCGCGACGGCACTGACCTTCTCCTCCTGACGCTCATCCCCCTGGTCCTGCAGTACCCAGCGTTCGTAAGCGCTAACATCTTCGCGGTACTCATCCACGCTGCCGTCGTGTACCAGCAGCAGTTCGTCCACGGTATTGCGCAGCAGATGGCGGTCGTGGGTGACCAGGATCAGCGCTCCCTCGTAGCCCTGCAGGGCGACAGTCAGGGCCAGCCGCATGTCCATGTCCAGGTGGTTGGTGGGTTCATCCATCACCAGCAGGTTGGGTCGCTGCCAGACCACCATGGCCAGCGCCAGCCGGGTTTTCTCGCCACCGGAGAAGGGGGCGATCGCGTCCTTGGCGGCGTCGCCCCGGAAATTGAATCCGCCGAGAAAATTGAGGATGTCCTGCTCCCGGGCCGAGGGTGCAAGCCGCTGCAGGTGGGTGAAAGCGCTGGCTTCCAGGTCCAGGGCCTCCAGCTGGTGCTGGTCGAAATAGCCGACCTTGCAGTGAGCGCCCTCGACGCGCCGTCCCGCCTGCGGCGTCAGCTCGCCCATCAGGCCCTTGAGCAGCGTGGACTTGCCGGCGCCGTTGCGGCCCAGCAGGCCGATGCGGCTGCCCGGCCGCAGGGTGAGATCCACCGCGTCGAGAATCCGCACATCGCCGTAACCCAGCCCCGCTTCCGATAGCTCCAGTATCGGGTCGCTGGCGCGTTCCGGTGCCGGAAACTGGAAGGAGAACGGCGAGTCCACATGGGCCGGTGCAATGTCCTGCATGCGCTCCAGCTCCTTGAGCCGGCTCTGGGCCTGCTTGGCCTTGGTGGCCTTGTAGCGGAAGCGCCGGACGAAGGCGTCGATTTCGGCAACCCGGCGCTGCTGCTTCTCGTAGTTGGCCTGCTGGTTGGCCAGCCGCTCCGCGCGCTGCTTCTCGAACGAGGAGTAGTTGCCCCGGTAGGCGTTGATATGCCGGTGCTCCACGTGCAGCACCTGGTTGCAGGTGGCATCGATGAATTCGCGGTCGTGGGAAATCAGGATCAGGGTGCCGCGATAGGCCGCCAGCCACTGCTGCAGCCACAGGGTGGCGTCCAGGTCCAGGTGGTTGGTCGGCTCGTCCAGCAGCAACAGGTCTGAGGGCGCCATCAGCGCGCGTCCCAGCCCCAGCCTGACCCGCCAGCCACCGGAAAAACTCGACACCTTGCGCTTGCCATCCCCCGGCTCGAAACCCAGGCCCAGCAACATACGCTCGGCGCGGCGCTCGATATCGTAGCCATCGAGGCCGTCCAGCTGCTGGTGCAGCAGCGCCGTCGCCTCGAAATCCCCGGCGGATTCCGCCTGGGCCAGCTGCCGGCGAACCCCGGCGATACGCTCGTCACCGCCGATGACAAAGTCCAGCGCGCTGTCCTCGCAGGGCGCCACTTCCTGGGCCATGGCCGACAGCCGCATACTCTCAAGGCCATCGATCTCGCCGCTGTCGGCGCCGAGCTCTCCCAGCAGCAGGGCAAACAGGCTGGATTTTCCACAGCCATTGGCGCCGGTCAGCGCCAGGTGCTGGCCCGGCTGGATGGTGAGGTCGACGTCCTGCAGCAGTGTCCGGGCACCCCGGCGTAGACTAATATTGCGCAGTATGATCATCGGCGCGGATTCTACCGGCAAGGATGGGGTGAATCCATTTTGGGCGTTCTCCCTTGCACTCTACCAGCAACCCGACGTTGCCCCCGCCTGCCTCGCCCTGCAGGACGACCACGGGCTGGACGTCAACCTGCTGCTGTTTGCCTGCTACTGCGCCGCGCAGGGCCAGGCCCTGAGCACGGCGAACGCCCGGGTCGTGGACGACGGCATTGCCGCGTGGCGAGACGGCCTGGTGGGGCCCGTCAGGGCGTTGCGCAGGCGAGCGCGGGACGAGTTTGGCGAGGTCGACGTCCGGGATGCGCTGTTGGCGGCGGAACTGGCCGCCGAGCGGGTTCAGCAGAACCGAATGTGGGAACTGGCGGGCTCGCTGGACCTCGATGCGGGTTCCGGGGAGGTGGGCGCTGTGCTGCGGGGCAATCTCGCCGCTATCGCTACAGTGGCCTCCGTGGAACCGCAGACCCTGGAATCATTCGCCGCGCTGGTGGAGGGCGTGCTGCCGCTGGCGGTGGCGTAGCTGCAGCTGGTGCTCGATCCAGCCGCCGATGCGGGCCCAGTGCGCCTTTTCGGCTTCGATCTGGCTGCCGTGCAGGTCGCTGACACCCATGCCCTGGGCGGCTGCCCGGGTGTAGAGCTGGCTGTCGCGGGTATAGGTCACCCGGGGCAGCCCCAGCCCGTGCAGGAATTCATTCAGCTTGCCGAACATGACCGTGTTGCGGCGCACGCGGTTGGCGATCACCAGCAATTGCTTGTTCTGCTCGCGCAGGCAGCCGGTCAGCTCGATTTCGCGGATAAAGTTTGCCGCCGAATGAATGTCGATGGGTGAGGGCAGGATCGGGACCAGGATCAGGTCGGTATCGCTGATGCGGTTATACAGTTCGGTGCCGGACAGGCCCGCCGGTGAGTCGACCACCACACGCTCGGCGTCCCGGGGCACGCGGTTGCGGAAACTCCGGGTTTCGGTGCCGCTGACCTCGCCGTAGGCCGAGATGCCGGAGATCGGTGCCGCCTCGGTGGGCCGGAGCTTCAGCCAGTGGGCGCTGGAGCCCTGGGGGTCGAAATCCATGAGCGCGGTGGCCTTGCCGCCGTTGGCGAACCAGGCCGCCAGGTTGGTGGCGAGCGTGGTCTTGCCGCAGCCGCCCTTGGCGTTGGCGACCAGCACCGTGCGCGGCTGGCTGCGGGTAATGACGCGCAGGCCGCTGTTTCCTGGATTGTCCCCGGTATAGTTATTCTGCATCCCGATTTCCGCCGAGACAGATTCTCCCAATGTAGCACAGGCGGGAGCCATTTCGATGTTGCATTGATTTGAGAAATACCGGGTTGGCGGGAACCCGGATCACAGTTTCCGTCGCGGCCCCGGCGCTGGTGGCACGGGCGCGCCCAGAGGTAGTAAACTTCTGCCTTTGGCGACATCCGCACTATCGCTATCCGCGGGCGCAAACGCCCTTCACAAGACCAACCTGGAACGCAATATGACTAGATTCACCTACGGGCTGGCGCTGCTGGCAGCGCTTCTTACGGCCGCATGCACCCAGCAGCAAGAGGCGGCAGCCCCCGACGATTTGACCACCCTGGAGACCACCGAGCAGCGCCTGAGTTACGGGATCGCCTATGGCCTCGGTGAGCGGCTCAAGGCAGACGGCGTGCCGCTGGATGTCGACGCTTTCAACCTGGGGCTGCGCCACGCCTTCGAAGGCCAGGAGCGCCTGCTGACCCAGGAAGAGATCGGCCAGGAAATGCAGGCCTACCAGGCGTCCCGCGCTGCCGAGCGCCAGGCGGAAGCTGAGAAGGCTGCCACCGACAATGCCACCGCGGGCGAGGCGTTCCGCGCCGAGTACGCCAAGGGCGAGGGCGTCATGCAGACCGAGAGCGGTCTGCTGTACCAGGAACTCCGGGCGGGCGATGGTCCCAAGCCGACGGCCGAGGACGCGGTGGAAGTGCACTACAAGGGGACTTTGATCGACGGTACGGAGTTCGACAGCTCCTACTCCCGCGGCACGCCGGTGACCTTCGGCCTGAACCAGGTAATCCCCGGCTGGACCGAGGGTCTGCAGCTGATGCCGGTGGGCTCAAAGTTCCAGTTGGTGATTCCGCCGGAGCTGGGCTACGGCCCGGGTGGCGCGGGCGCCAGCATCGGACCCAATGCGACGCTCGTGTTCGAGGTGGAGCTGATCGGCATCGTCGAGGCCGAGTAAGGACAATTTTGATCGGGGTGCCCGCCGCGGCGCCCCGCTTTCACATCACTGCTTTTCCGCGGCCTGCAGCGCGTGGCTCCGGTGTAGCAGCGCGATCAGCCGGTCTTCCAGTGCGAAGCGGGATTCCAGCACTTCTCCCAGTAGCGACAGGTCTGCATCGAGGTCTTCGATCTTGTCGCAGGGGTACTTTTCCTCGAAGCCGAGAATGACCTCGGTGGTATCGCCAATGGCGGGAATGATGTCATTGGCCACTTCGCCACTGCCGTCGGCGAAGATTTCCGCTTCCTTCTGCAGCGCCACGAACACCTCGAAATGACCGGCGGACACGTAGTCCACCAGCAGCTGGCACAGGCGCTCGATGCCGGCATTGATGGCATCGGCGGGAGAGCTGCGGTCCAGGGTTGCGGCGATTGCCGTGTACTTGACCAGCACCTCCCGGCGCTCCTTGAGCCAACCCTGCAGCAGGCTTTCCACTGCCTGCCAGGTTTCCCTGGAGTCCGTGCAATTGTCCAGCATGGCCTAACGTCCTGCGGTGTCTTGACGAAACAGCTGCCAGAGATTGACAGCAATCAACCCGAGAAATAGTAACAGAGCCTGTTCCGGAATGCTCAGGCCCAGGAACGTCCACTGGACCGCGGCGCATTCGCCGTCGCCCATGAGGATGAGCTCCAGGGTTTCCGTGAACGGAAAGTTGTCCAGCATGTACTGCAGCCCCGGCCCGCAGGCGGGGACCTGGTCTTCCGGCAGGTGCTGCAGCCAGACGTGCCTGGCCGCCACGGCGCCGCCGCCAATCGCGAACAGCCCGGACAGCACCGCGTAGATCCGGCGACCCAGAACGCCGGGCCCGTGAGCCGCCGCCAGCAGCGCCATGAAAGCCGCGCCGACCACGAACACCCGCTGGGTCATGCACAGGGGGCAGGGCTCCATGCCCAGCACGCCGTCCAGGTAGTAGACGATGACCATCGCCACCGCGCAGACGCCGACAATCAGCGCATTGGTCAGTCGGGGTGTGAGCAGGTCAAGCATTTGCGGGTTCCGTGGTTTGGCGGTGCGAGAGCATAACACTGTCGTCGCTGAAGCGTTGCAGTTCGGGGTAAAAGACCAGGAAAACGCGTTCCAGTTCCTCCTGTAGAGGCGCCAGCAGCTCCTCCGCCCGGTGCAGGGGATTGGCGCGCTTGAGGCGCTTGCCGATGCGGGCGGCGCTGGCAGTGACCATGTCCCACTGTGTGTACTGCATGAGTACATCGTATTCGGCGAGCCGCAGCGCCATCTGCCGGGCGGGTTCGCTCAGCTCGGCCTCGCGCCGCGCCAGCATGTCATACACCGCGCCGCTGAACTCGGTATGGGACACGTCGCTGAAGTCCTGCCAATGCCGTGACAGGAAATAGTCGAAACTGAGATCCATCAGGATGCCCGCGTAGCGGCGGCTGCCTTCGGGGAACTGTGCCCGCAGCTCGGCCAGCAGGGGGTGGCGGTCGGTAAAGCCGTCGATGGCGCGATGCAGGCTGACCCCCGCCTGCAATGATTCCGGCAGGCGACCGGGCAGGGGGCCCTTGTGGTAGTCGCCCTCGAGGCCGCCGGCGACCAGGTCTTCGTGGGGCCAGGCCAGGTGAAAGTGCGCAAGGTAGTTCACGGGTACCGCGGGGTCGCTCAGAGGGCGTCGTACTGCCGGTAGTAGTCGGCGAGGAAGTTTTCGAAGTCCGCGTCGTCGGCCGCCTCGACCTGTTTTTGCCGCTCCAGTGAAGCCTCGCTCTCGCGGGTGAGTTCGTCGAGCCGCGCCTCGGGTAGCCCCTGCGCGCGGAAGGATTCCGCCCAGCGTTGGCTCGCCTGCATGGCCAGGGTAAAGAAGGGCAGGTCCGTCTCGCGCATTTCTGCGAGGATCTTGGCGGACGGCGTCATCTCGGGTTCGCCAATCTTGTATTCCTGCAGCTGCAGCACGGCCGAGTAGTCCGTGCCGCCGTGAGCCGCGTCCATGGCGTGGGCCAGGGGCTCCATGGCCGTCAGCAGCTCCCGTGCCAGCACCGTCATCTCATGTGCGCCTTCCCGGGTGTGCAGTATCAGGCCGGGCTCCCGTCCGCGATTGACGACGGCGAGCTGGTTGTCGGCGATGCGCACGCGTTCCGCCTCGTCGCACTGCGGGCTGTCTTCCAGCAGGCAGTGCAACAGGAACAGGTCCAGGAAACGAATCTGTGCCGCGTCGATGCCCACCGGCAGGTAGGGGTTCACGTCGATACAGCGCACCTCGATGTACTCGATACCGCGCTCGTGCAGTGCGCCCAGCGGGGTTTCTCCGGAGCGGGTCACGCGCTTGGGGCGAATCGGGCTGTAAAACTCGTTCTCGATCTGCAGCAGGCTGGTGTTGAGCTGGCGCTCGTGGGCGCCGTGACCGGTGCCGATCGCGACATAGTCGGCATGGGGCTTGACGATCGCCTCCTTGAGGGTGGCGATATAGCTGTCCAGCGAGTTGTAACAGACAGACAGGTTCTTCTGGGCGTTGCTCTGGTAGCCCAGGTCGCCCATGCGCAGGGCTGTGCCGTAGGGTGCGTGCAGGCTGCGCGCGCGGTCGTCGAAGGGCTCCAGGCCGTGGTGGTCTTCACCGCGGATGAAGCTTGAGCACACCGCGGGCGAGGCGCCGTACAGGTAAATCGGCAGCCAGACCCAGCGCCGGAAATTGCGGATCAGGTCCAGGTAGCGGCCGGTGATGTAATCCTGCAGGGGCCGGCTGTCGCCGTCCGCCGCCTGCGCCACCTCCCACCACTCCAGCGGCATGGAGAAGTTGTAGTGGATGCCGGCAATCGTCTGCATCAGCCGGCCATAGCGGTGGCCGAGGCCGAGCCGGTAGACGGTCTTCATCCGCGCAATATTGGAGCTGCCGTACTGGGCGACCGGAATCAGGTCGTCGCCCTCCAGTACGCAGGGCATGCTGGCGGACCACAGCAGTTCATCGCCGATATGGCCGTAGGTAAAGCGGTGGATGTCCTCCAGTGTGGCCAGCGTCGCCTCGATGTCCGTGGACACGGGCGTGATGAACTCCAGCAGCGCCTCGGAGTAGTCCGTGGTGATGTAGTCGTGGGTCAGTGCCGAGCCCAGGCCCGCAGGATGTGGGGTTTGCGCCAGCCGTCCGTCAGGTTTGATGCGCAGGCTTTCCTTCTCCAGGCCCCGGGTGATGGAGGTGAGCAATGGTGCCTGTTCGGCGCCGGCAAGCTCGGCCAGACGCCGCTCGTAGGATGAAGACAAACCGGCTCCTTAGGCGGGGAGGGAAATGGCCGTGAAGTGTAGGTCCCGGCAGGTTTTAAAACAAGACTGGGGAATGCTCGAAAAAACCGAAGAGAGCGCGGCTCGCTACAGCTCGTCCAGCACCTTGCGCAGCAGCTGGCAGACAAAGTTGCCCTGCACCTCGCTGTCCTGGCCCGTGGCGACCATGATGCGGGACAGGATCAGGCCGTAGCGCATGCCCGCGAAGACCGTGTAGTACGCGTAATCGTCCACCGGGTAGCCGGTGGCCTGCTGCCAGCGTTCGATGCTGGCTTCATAGCTGGGCAGGCCCTCCAGCCGGGGCATGCCGAGGCCCTCGGCGAAGGTGCGGTCGATGTAACAGTACCAGGCCAGGTCCTGCACCGGGTTGCCCAGCACCGCCATCTCCCAGTCCAGCACCGCGGCGACTTCGCTGCAGTCCTCGGTGAAGATGATGTTGCCGATGCGGGCGTCCCCCCAACACAGGCGGGTCATTTCTTCTTTGGGCTGGTTGGCCTCGAGCCAGTCCAGGGCTTCGCAGCCAATCTCGTGGTGAATACCCTCCATGGCCCAGTCGTGATAGCGGCGCCAGTAGTCGAGCTGCCGTTGTAGCGGGGTCGCCCCGCTGTTCCCCTCCATGAACTGGAAGCCCAGTTCCCGGTGGTCCAGCTGATGGAAACGGGCCAGGGTGTCGAGGCCTGCGTTCCACAGGTTCTCGCGCTGCACCAGGCTGGTCTCGTGCATCACCCAGCCGTCCATGTTGTAGGGCGGCATATCGGTGGGAATGCGCCCTTCGGTTTTCTTCATGATGTAGAAGGGAACGCCCAGCACGCTGGCGTCGGTTTCCAGCCCGCGCATGGTCGGTGCCGGGATGTCGGTGCGCTCGCTCAGTGTTTCCATGATGCGGTACTGCAGGCTGAGGTCGTAGTCGGGGAAGACCGGCCGCTCGACCTGGGGCTGCAGGCGGCCCACGCAGGCTTCATGCCGGGTCTCGCCGCTGTCTTCCCAGCTGATATCGAACAGCAGGGTGACATTGGACATGCCGGTCGCCTCGGGAATCTCCAGGTCAGACACCGTGACCGGGCAGCCGCGCCGGTCGCTGAACCATGCCGCCAACTTCGCGCGGGTGGCGTCGATGTCCTCCACCAGGGGGGTGGGTCGTTGGTCTTCCACGCGATCTCCTTTTTCCGGCGAGCGGCAGTGTTCGCTAGCCTATGCCAGCGAACCGGCCGCGACCAGTCCTGGGCTATAGTGTGGGAAAAACAAGGAGCACTGGTATGAAAATCGGCCTGATCCCGGTCAACATCGGCTTTGAGGACCCCGCCCACATCCTGCACCTGGCGCGGGAAGCGGAGAGCGCCGGGGTGGAATCCCTTTGGACCTTCGAGCACGTCGTCGTGCCGATGGAATACGCGTCGAAGTACCCCTACGACAAGTCGGGCAAGATGGCCCTGACCCCTGAGACCAACTTTTTCGACCCGTTGATCTGCCTGGCGAACATTGCCGCCGCCACCAGCACCATTCGCCTGGGCACCGGCGTGAATATCCTGTCACAGGCCAGCCCGGTCTATGTCGCCAAGCAGGTGGCGAGCCTCGACTACCTGTCCGGAGGCCGCTTCATGTTCGGCGCCGGCATCGGCTGGCTGCAGGAGGAGTTCCGGGCGGTGGGGGTTCCTTTTGAGCGCCGCGGCGCCCGCTTCGACGATTACGTGCAGGCCCTGCGCAAGGTCTGGTCAGGCGAGGTGGTGGAACACCAGAGCGACTTTGTCGACTGGACCGGTTTCAAGAGCTACCCGCGGCCCGCACAGGACCCCATGCCCATCATCATCGGCGGCGACAAGGGCAAGGTCTACCAGCGTATCGCGAAGTACGGCAATGGCTGGTATGCGCCGACCCGTAGTCCGGAGGACCTGGCGCCGCGGCTCGAGGAGCTCAGGGCCGTCTGCGCCGAGGAAGGGCGCAACTACGACGAGATCGAGATCACGGCAATGTCCACAATGCGCGGCGGGCTGGAAGAAGTGAAAGCCTATGCCGACCTGGGAGTGGCGCGGCTCAATGTGCCGCTGGCGGCGCTGCAGGGGGCGAACCCGTTTGAGGGTCTCGGCATGCTGCACGACGAGGTACTCGGCAAACTGGCCTGACGGATGTCCGCGTTTGTCTTGTCCCAGCTACTGGTTGGGGTGGTCTTCTTCTTCGACCTGGCGTCATTCCAGTTCCGGGAAAAGCGCCGCGTGCTGGGCTGCCTGGTGTTCTCGGCGCTGTTCATGGGCATCCATTTCTACCTGGTGGAGGCCTACACGGCCTCGGTACTGGGATTCATCGCCGCTGCCCGCTTCTTCACCGCGATGTTTACCACCTCCCGCTGGCTGCTGGGCCTGTTCCTCAGTCTGGTTTTCATCAACGCGGTGTTGAGCTACGACGGTCTCGTCACGGTGCTAGCCACTGTAGGGGCGACCATCACCACGACCGCCTCGTTCCTGGCCTCTGACAAACGGTTCCGGGAGCTTATGGCCGTGGGGATCGCTGTCTGGATCGTCCACAACGTACTGGTGGGCTCCCCGGGTGCCGTCGCCCTGGAAACCTTCTTCCTGGGCAGCAACCTGGTGGGCTACTACCGCTTTTATGTACGACGGCCGCGATCGATACAGGCCGCGGAGTCGCCACCGGAGGATTAGGCCGCCCGGGCTAGTCCACCCGTTCACTTGCTGGCCCGGGCGTAGCTGCTACGCTCAATAAATCGTCTGCGACATGAACGGGGGTCGTATGCGTATTACCCATTGGCTCGAGACCCTGGCCAAGAACGACGGGTCTGATCTTTATCTCTCCACCGGCGCGCCACCCTGCGCCAAGTTCCAGGGCAAGCTCAAGCCGCTCAGCAAGGATGTTCTCAAACCGGGCGAAATCAAGGACATCGCCTACGAGATCATGGACCCGACCCAACAGGCGGAATTCGAGAGCGAGCTGGAGCAGAACCTCGCCATCTCGATTCCGCAGGTGGGGCGCTTCCGCATCAACATCTTTGTGCAGCGGAACGAGGTCGGCATCGTCGCCCGGAATATCGTCACCACCATTCCCAACTGGCAGGACCTGAATCTGCCCAAGGTGTTGCTGGATGTGGTGATGAGCAAGCGCGGGCTGATCCTCTTCGTGGGCGCGACCGGATCGGGCAAGTCCACCTCGCTGGCGGCGCTGATCGACTACCGCAACAGCAATTCCGGCGGCCACATCATCACCATCGAAGACCCGGTGGAGTATGTGCACAAGCACAAGAAGTGCATCGTCAACCAGCGCGAGGTGGGGGTGGATACCCGCAACTGGCACGCGGCCCTGAAGAACACGCTGCGCCAGGCGCCCGACGTGATCCTGATCGGGGAGATTCGCGACCGCGAGACCATGGAGCACGCACTGGCCTTTGCCGACACCGGCCACCTCGCGATCTCGACCCTGCACGCCAACAACGCCAACCAGGCACTGGACCGCATCATCAATTTCTTCCCGGAGGAGCGCCGTCCGCAGCTGCTGATGGACCTGTCCTCGAACATTCGCGCCTTTGTCTCCCAGCGGCTGGTGCCGACGACGGACGGCAAGCGCTGCGCCGCCATCGAGATCCTGCTGGGCACGCCGACCATTGCGGAGCTGATCCTCAAGGGCGAGTTCGAGGGCATCAAGGAGATCATGGAGAAATCCGTCGAGATCGGCATGCAGACCTTCGACCAGGCCCTGTTCCAGCTGTTCCAGGACGGCAAGATCAGCGAGGAAGAGGCGCTGAAGAACGCCGACTCCCAGAACAACGTGCGGCTCAAGATCAAGTTTGCCGGCGATGGTATCGAGGAAGAGAGCCTGGGGCTGAGTCTCGAGCCCACCGAGGAAGAAGAGGAAGCCGAAGAAGGCCAGATGTTCCACCCGCCGGGCGCGGCCTAGGCGGCCCCGCCCGAATCGACCCACGATAGCTGCCGCTAGGTGGTGGTCCTCAGCAGTCGGTCAACGATGCGCTCCAGCTGCGCCAGGCTGCCGCACTCCGCGGCGAAGTGGCAGGCGGTGAGGTAGCGCGGCATTTCCGAATCCCCGGATCCCCACAGTTTGCGGGATTCCGGGTTCAACCAGATCACCTGCTTGGCCCGCACGTAGATGCTCTGCATGATGTCCATGCGCGGGTCGCCGTTGTTGTTGCGGGCATCCCCAAGAATGATCACCGTGGTGTGCCGGTCGATGTCGTCCAGCGCCAGCTTCGCGAAATCCACCAGGCTGCCGCCGTAGTCGGTGGCGCCGCCGTACTGCCAGTTCACCAGTTCCACGGCCTTCTCGATAGGGTGGCGATCGAACAGCTCGCTGACTTCACCGAGGTGGTTCGAGAACGCGAAGCTACGCACCCGCGGCAGCACGTCGTACAGGCTGTACAGGAACATCAGCAGGAATTTCGCATAGGCCGACACTGAGCCCGAGACATCGCAGACTGCGAGAATCTGCGGCCGCTCTTTTTTCACCGACTTCCAATACAGGTTGAACAGCACGCCCTCGTGGGCGATGCCGCGGCGAATGGTCTTGGCCATATTGAGCTGGCCGCGCTTGGTCACCCGGCGCTTGCGGGCGTGGCGGGCGGCCAGCTTCTTCGCCATGCGACGGACCAGGTCCTGCACCCGGTGCAGGTAGTGGTGCTCGATGTTGTTGAGCCGCGCCTCGGCCAGCACATTGTCCATGAACTGCTGGTTGCGGCCCTGGGCGTGCAGCAGGTATTCGCGCTCGACGTGGTCGCGCACCAGCTCCCGCAGCCGGTCCCGGTAGCCCTGCAGTTCGCCCAGTGCGGCGCTGCCGCGGTTCTCCAGGTCGACGATGGCGGAGCGGATATGCTGTTCGCCCAGTTCGTCGAGTATGCGGCGGGTGAACTGGCCCTTCTGTGTAAACATTTCGATTTCCGGCAGCCCGACGGCGTCGCCGGCCAGGGAGATAGCCAGCGAGAGGCCATTGCGATCATCGCTCTGCAGCATCTGCATCAGCGGTGTGTCGAGCTGGCCGGCGAGTTCCGGGTCGGCGGCCATTTCACCCTCCAGGTCGAGACTGGGTGCGGCCTCTTCGGGGCCGTCGTGGGCAAGCTGGTCCAGGGCGGCGTCGGCCTCCGCCAGCTGGGCCGGGTCCAGGCCCGGCAGGGCCTCTGCGTCGTTGGCGGCGTCGGTGTCGTTCTGCGGGGCCGCGTCAGGCAGGCTGTAGGAGAAGAACTGGTCGAAGCACTGCAGGAACGTGGCCTTTTCATCGGCGGTCTTCGCCAGCGCCAGTGACAGGCCCGAGCGCAGGGATTCCCGATCCTGGTACCCGAGGGTGGTGACTACCTGTACCGCGTCGAGGGTCTCCGCGGGCGAGATGCGCACATCGTGGCTGCGCAGCACATTGATAAAGCTGACCAGCCGGGAGGGCATCTACTTCCCTGCAAGCAGCGACCGGATTTCCGGCTCGGTCGCCTCGATATCGTCCTGGAACTTCAGCAGCACGTTCAGGGTCGAGCGCACCACTTCCTCGTCCAGCTGCTCCGCGTGGAGCAGCAAGAGGCTCCTGGCCCAGTCGATGGTTTCACTGATGGCCGGGGCTTTCTTGAGGTCCAGCTGGCGCAGGGAGTGCACGAAGGCCACCAGCTGCTCACGCAGGCCCTCATCCACGTCCGGCACCCGGCTGCGCACGATGCGCTCTTCCAGGTCCGTGCTGGGGAAGGGGATATACAGGTGCAGGCAGCGGCGCTTCAATGCGTCGGAGATATCCCGGGTGTTGTTGCTGGTCAGGAACACCAGCGGCGAGGATTTGGCCTTCACCGTGCCGATTTCGGGAATCGACACCTGATAGTCCGACAGGATTTCCAGCAGCAGGGATTCAAACTCGTAGTCGGACTTGTCGACCTCGTCGATCAGCAGGATGGCGCCCTCGGATTCCTGCATGGCTTTCAGCAGCGGCCGCGGCTCGAGGAAATCCTCGGAGTAAAAGATGTCGCCGAAGTGGTGCAGGCGCTCCACCGACTCCGCCAGGCCCTTGGCGCCCTGCAGCAGGTCCCCCAGCTTCTCTTTCAGCACCTGCGTGTACAGCAGCTGCTTGCCGTATTTCCATTCGTACAGGGCCTTGGCCTCGTCCAGGCCCTCGTAGCACTGCAGCCGGATCAGGGGCAGTTCCAACAGCGCCGCCGTGGTCTTGGCCAGTTCCGTCTTGCCAACTCCCGGCGGGCCCTCCACCAGGATCGGCTTGTGCAACTGGCAGGCCAGGAACACCGCCGTGGCGATATCGCGGCTGCAGATATAGCCGTGGGATTCAAAGCCGGTTTCGATGACTTCGGCAGACGCGAGCTGGGGAAAGTCCAGTTTGTTCACATGAGATCCTGTCGAGGCAAGCAGCTAGTTTATCGGAAGCCGCGGGCGCTTGTATTGCGATGCATGGGTCAGAAGCTGCGGGCCTCGGCGCGGCGCGCTGCCTCTTCCTGCACGTCGAAGAACTGGTTCACCGTGCGCTCGATGATATCCGCCACCGGTTCCACCTCATCGATCAGGCTGGCGGACTGGCCGATCAGCGCAACACTGGCCTCCATATCGCCGCCGAAATACAGGTCGAGAATATTCGACAGGATCTTCGAGCCGTCGGCGCCTTCCCGCAGGGCCGCCGTCGTCTCGGATTTGCGCGCCCGCACCGGCGGCAGGTTGGCGTTGTTGACCAACCAGGTGTCGGTGTCGCCGGCCTCGACGATCGCGTGTTTGAAGTTCTGGTGCACCGGGCTCTCCAGGGCCGACACAAAACGTGTGCCCATCTGGATGCCCTCGGCTCCAGCGGCGAAAGCCGCCGCCATGCCGATACCGTCGCTGATGCCGCCGGCGGCCACCATGGGGATATCGCAGCGGCGGCGAATGCCCTGCAGCAGCGGCAGCAGGCCGACCGGGTCGGGGTTCTTGAAGCCGCCGCCTTCCGTGCCCTCGACGATGAGGCCATCGACACCGCATTCCACCGCTTTCATCGCGCTTTTTACGGTTGCAACCGAGTGGTACACGGTGATGCCGGCGCCCTTCAACATATCGATGAACTTGGCCGGGTTGCCGGCAGAGGTGGTGACGAACTTGACGCCGTGTTCTACAACGAAGCGCACCATGGTGTCGTCGCGCAGGAACAGTAGCGGCAGGTTCACGCCGAAGGGCCTGTCCGTCAGCTCCGCCATGGCGCGGATTTCACGCTGGCAGTTCTCCGACTCCCCGGAAGAGGTCTCGATGATGCCGAAGCCGCCGGCGTTGCAGACCGCGGAGGCCAGCTGGGACCGGGCGATCCAGCCCATGGGCGATTGAATAATGGGGTACTGGCTGCCCAGGTGCTGCAGGACTCGGTTCATAAGACGTTCTCGGGTGGGTGGGGAGGGCGAGCGGCGGGCTGCCTAGCCTCCGGTGGTGTTCATGAAGCGGACGATGTCGGGTTCCTCGTCCAGGTTGAAATGGTGCTTCTCCGGCTTCAGGTCCATGGCGCGCACGATGGCGTCCTGCAGCTGGCTGTCGTCCACGGACGGGTCGCGGACCAGGGCCCGCAGGTCCATGCTGTGCTCGTTGCCCAGGCACAGCAGCAGGCGTCCCTCCACAGTGACGCGGACCCGGTTGCAGAGGTGACAGAAGTTGTGGCTGTGGGGCGAGATAAAGCCGATGCGGGCGTCAGAGCCATCGACATCCCAGTAGCGGGAGGGCCCCGCGGTCTGGGCGTCACTGGCGGTCAGGCGATAGCGCGTTTCAATCATTTCCCGCACTTCATCGGAGCTGCAGTAGGCGAGGGCCCGGTCGTGTTCGTCGATCAGGCCCAGGGGCATCTCCTCGATGAAGGACAGGTCCAGCCCCTTGCCCATCGCGAATTCCACCAGGTCGAGCACTTCATCGTGGTTGCGGCCCTTGAGAATCACCGCGTTGAGCTTGAGGCGCTCGAAGCCCGCGGCTATGGCGGCGTCGATGCCCTTGAGCACCTGGTGCAGGTCACCGGTGCGGGTAATGCGCCGGAATTTGTCGGGGTCGAGGCTGTCGATGCTGATGTTGAGACGTTTCACACCGGCGTCCCGCAGCGGCATGGCGAGGCGGTCAAGCTGGGAGCCGTTCGTGGTCATCACCAGTTCTTCGAGGCCGGGCAACTGGCCCAGGCCGCGCACCAGGTGCATCACATTGTGACGCACCAGCGGTTCACCGCCGGTGAGGCGAATCTTCTTCACGCCCAGGGTCACGAAGGCGCGCCCGATCCGTTCCAGCTCTTCCAGGGAGAGCACCTCGGAGCGCGGCACGAACGTCATGTTTTCCGCCATGCAGTAGACACAGCGGAAATCACAGCGGTCCGTGACCGACAGGCGAATGTAATCCACGGTGCGACCAAACCGGTCCACCAGGGCGGGGTTCGCGTTCATGAACAGGATTCTACTGGGAATATTCTCGACCCACTAGTTACACTAGGCCCTTTACGATCCGGAGAATAACAATGACCGATCGACTGGCCGGCAAGCGCATCCTTGTTACCCAGGCGGACGACTTCATGGGCCCGGCCTTTATCCCGGCGTTCCGGGAGCAGGGTGCGGAGGTGATCGAGGATCGCCGGGACCTGACGGTGCCAGAGGCCGCCGACGAGCTGCTGACCGAGGCCGGCGAAATCGATGTGCTGGTAGCCAACCTCGCTGCCCCGGCCGATGCCGGTTACGCCGTCAAAATCAGCGACGAGCGCTGGAATCGCCTGTTTGACGCGATGGTGCATCCCCTGCATCGGCTGGTGCGGGCCGCACTGCCGTCGATGATGGAGAGACGGTCCGGCAAGATCATCGTGGTCGGCAGCGCCACCGGGGTGAAATCTGCGCCGGGCACCGCCCCCTACAGCGCGGCGCGCAGCGCCCAGGTGGGCTATGTGCGCAGCGTCGGCGCCGAGGCCGCCCCCTACAACGTGCAGATCAACCTGATCGCCCAGCATTTCGTCGAGAATCCCGAGTACTTTTCCGAGGAGTTCCAGCAGACCGACCACTTCAAGGCGCTGCTGGCCGAAGTGCCCGCCGGGCGGCTGGCGCGGCCCGAGGAGGACGCCGCGCTGGCGGTATTCCTGGCCTCGGATGAGTCCGACTTTTTTGTGGGCCAGGCGATTCCCTTCTCAGGTGGTTGGGCCCAGTGAGGTACGTCTGGCTGCTTGCCGCCCTGATCCTGGCGCCGCAGGCGTTTGCCGACGACTGCGATCCGGTCGACGGCATCACCTCCATCTGCGGGCTGCAAAAACCCGAGGACATCGAACGGGTGCCGGACAGCCCCTTTTTGGTCTTCAGCCAGCTGCTGCCCGGCGAGGGCCTGTGGCTGCTGGATACGCGCGACGATGAGGTACGCGGCCTGTATCCCTGGGGCGCCGAGGCACCCGAACCCGGCTGGGGTGACCCCAGCTGCCAGGCGGGTCCCGGCGAGCAGATCGAGGCCCATGGAATTCATCTGCGCCAACGTAAAGACGGTCGCACCCAGGTACTGGTGGTCAACCACGGCGGCCGTGAGTCGGTGGAGTATTTCGAGCTGCTGGAAATTGTCGAGGGCCTGCCGGCGGCGATCTGGCGTGGCTGCGTGGAGGCCACCGGAGACCAGTACTTCAACGATGTCGTCGGCCTGCCGGACGGCGGCTTCCTCGTTACCCACATGGTGTCCCGCGATGCGCCGATGTGGGGCTCTTTCAAGGCGGTGTTTGGTGACAGGTCGGGCCGTGTAGACCGCTGGCGGCCTGGATCCGGCTTCGAGACGGTGCCCGGCACGGAGGTGCAATTTGCCAATGGCATCGCGCTGGACCCGGATGACCAGCATTTCTACCTGAACGCCTACTTTGGGAACGAAGTGAGCAAGTTCCGCCTGGACGGTGGCGAACCCCTGTGGCGGGAAAGCGTATTGCGGCCGGACAACTCGGCCTGGGACCTGCGCGGCCAGCTGCTGTTGGCCAGTCACGACGACAGCCTGGCCGCACTGCTGGACGGGATGTCCGGCGGCGAGAACGCCCCGGTCGACATGCGCTTCCGAATTCTCGCACTCGACCCGGATACCGGTGCCCAGAGGGTGTTGCTGGAACGCGAGGGTGCGCCGATGGGCGGTGGCACCGTCGCGGTAGAGGCCGCCGGCCATCTCTACATCGGTTCCTTCGCCGGTGATCGCATCATCAAGTTTCCGCTGACCCTGGATAGATGACCACCGGACCGGTACGCGCCCTGGCCATGATTGCGGGCCCCCTGCTGGCGGGTCTGGTGGCCCTGTTGCTGCTGGCCGCGGACTACTCCGGGGCCATTGCGGTGACCGCCCTGGTCGCGGCGTGGTGCGTGGTCTGGTGGATATTCGAGCCGGTGCCGATCCCCGTAACCTCGCTGCTGCCGCTGGCGATCCTGCCGCTGGCGGGCGTTCTGACCCCGGCGCAGGTGGGGGCGGCGTACGGCAGTCCGCTGATACTGCTGCTATTGGGTGGATTCATCCTGTCCCGCGCGATGGAGCATTCGGGGGCACACCGCCGGGTGGCCCTCAACATGATGCGGCTGTTCGGCAGCACCAGCGACCGGCGCCTGGTGTTCGGATTCATGGCGGCGGCCGCGACCCTGAGCATGTGGATTTCCAACACGGCCACCACCCTGATGCTGTTCCCGGTGGCCATGGCGATTCTCGAAAAGGCCCGGGGCCAGACCCTGGCCGTACCGCTGCTGCTGGGTATGGCCTATGCCGCCAGCGTCGGGGGGATCGCCACGCCCATTGGTACGCCGCCCAACCTGGTATTCATGCAGGTCTACACGGACAACACCGGAAACGAGGTCTCCTTCACCCAGTGGATGAGCTGGGGCCTGCCGGTGGTGGTGCTGCTGGTGCCAGTGATCGGACTCTGGCTGACGCGGAACCTTCACGGGAGCAGCGGCGTCGACCTGCCTGACCCCGGGCACTGGCGGGCGGAAGAGAAGCGGGTGATGTTTGTGTTCGCCCTGACGGCGCTGGCCTGGATAACCCGCACGGAGCCATTCGGCGGCTGGCGTGAGTGGTTTGGCCTGCCCGGCGCCAACGACGCCTCGGTGGCGATGCTCGCGGTGGTGCTGATGTTCGTCATCCCCAACGGCAAGGGCGAACGGCTGCTGACCTGGGAGCAGGCGGTGACCATACCCTGGGGAGTGCTGCTCCTGTTTTCCGGCGGCATCTGCCTGGCGAAGGGTTTTGTCAGCTCCGGCCTCAGCCAGCTGCTGGGCGACTGGCTGGCCTCGCTGAGTTACCTGCCCCTGTGGGCCCTGGTCGGCATCATCTGCCTGGTGGTGACTTTCCTCACTGAGACCACCAGCAATGTCGCCTCCACCACCTTGCTGATGCCGATCCTGGCGGCGGCGGGCATCGCGGCGGGCATCCCGCCGGAGGTCCTGATGGTGCCCGCAGCAATGACTGCGAGCTGTGCCTTCATGTTGCCCGTGGCCACCGCCCCCAACACCGTGGTCTATGGAAGCGGACGAATCGCCGTCGATCGCATGGCCCGTGAGGGCTTTGTGCTCAACCTGATGGGTGTGCTGATAGTTGCTACGGTCTGCTACTGGCGCCTGGTATGACATCCGTCGACGTTCGCGACATGCTTTCCATCGAGAGACCGGTAATTCAGGCCGCGATGGGAGGTGTCTCTCGCTCGGAGCTGGTTACCGCAGTAGCCAAGGCTGGCGGGCTGGGCTCTCTAGGCTATCTCCCGCCGCAGCTATTTGATGCCGAGATCTCGCAAATCAGGGAAGAGCTCGACGGGAGAACTTACGCAGTAAACCTGCTGCTTCCCCTTATCGGCAAGGCACATGTTGAAAGCTGCCTTCGGCATAAGGTGCCAGTAGTCTCGCTTTTTTTTGGATACAGCCAGGAGATTGTGGATGCGCTGAAAGATAACGGCTCATATGTACTGTTTCAGGTTGGCAGTCTTGAAGAGTCACATCGAGCCATCAATGGTGGTGCAGATGGTCTGATTGTCCAGGGTAGCGAGGCTGGTGGTCATGTCCGTAGCACCGAACGCCTGCAGGCGATGCTCTCACGAATCAAGGACGACTTTCCGGCCCGTCTTATTGCGGGTGCAGGCGGCGTACACAACCGTGCCAGCGCGGATGCCGTTCGTGCATTGGGCGCAGATGCGGTCGCCAGTGGGACCCGCTTCCTTGCAACGCCAGAATCTTGCGCGCACCCCGCCTACAAGGCCAGGTTACTGTCGGCGACGGACACCGTGCTTACCCACCTTTTTGGAGTGGGCTGGCGCGACCCTCATCGCGTGGTTCCAAACAAGGCAGTATCGAAGTGGTGTAGCCCTGACGGCCGCGAGCCCGCCTGGCTCCGCCCCCTGCATTTGGTGCTGCGGGCCCTTTCCAGAGTTGCTTCATCGGAAGCAGCGACACGGAAAATGATCGAAAGTCAGACTCTGAGCCTACCGCTCTATACGCCTTCATCGCTTGAACTTGAAATGGATGAGGCGCTGTTGGAGGTCGTGGCACTCTATGCGGGGGAGTGCGTTCGGGAGATCAGTTCGTTGAAGCCCGCCGCTGAGCTGGTTTGTGAACTCAGCGAGTGTTCCGACCGTTCCCCAGCTGACTGAACAGGGTCGGGTAGCCAATTGTTCCTGCAGTACCTGGCATCTTCAGCGCGACCAGGGAATACCTGACTGCATCGTTTTGCGCCGATAGTCACAGTTTTACAACCCCAAAATCAGGGATAGGCTGCCGCGCGGTATAGTGAAGCGATAATTCCTAATGAGCGTGGGCTGGTGGAGCGACTTCAGGCTGCCCTGGTGCAGCTGATCAGCTGGAAAACCCTGCTGCTCGTATCTGCCGCTGTCGTCATCGGCATGTACGGGTCTCTGCCGCCTGTGCCCTGGATTTCCGATGGGCTGCGTTCCCTGGCCCTGCTGGTCGATGCCGACCTGGCGAATCCCTACGTGATCCCGGCATTTATCGGTGCTGAAGGTACAGACGCTCCCCGCTGGTACCAGTACTGGGACGAGCGCGTGGTGCTCGCCATCGTCGTTCTTTACGCCATGTTCCTGCAGCCGAGACTGCCAGCCATCGTGGCGGCGCTGCTCACGGCGTTTGCCCTGGTTGTCCTGGTAAGCATGCAGGTGGGTGTGCAGGTAGTGGCCGGAAGCTGGCTTCCGATCGAATACCTCATCTGTGGGGCACTGGTCAGCTACGTGATCATGGCGCTGTGGACCTCCCAGCGGACCCGCTGGCGCGAGCTGGTCATGATTTCCCACCGCGCCCACAGCGAACTGGCGGGCGAGTACCTGGGCCAGAACCGCATCGACGACACATTGCGCGTCCTTGCCAATTGCCTCACCACGGGAGCTACCCTGGAGACCTACTACGAGGTGGCGCTGAAGCAGGAATCGAAGCGCCAGTACAAGGCCGCTATCAACACCTTTGAACTGCTCCAGCAGCGACAGCGCGACTACAAGGATGTGAAGGGGCGCCTCAAGCAGCTGCGCGACCTGGCGCAACCGAAAGCCATCGCCGAGGACGGGCTCGGCAAGACGGTTGCCATGAGCACACCCCTGGTGAGCATGCCGGTTCTGGGACGCTACCAGGTGGAGCGCGAGCTGGGTCGCGGTGCCATGGGTGTGGTCTACCTGGGCTACGACCCGAAGATCAGCCGCCGCGTGGCCATCAAGACACTGGCGTACTCGCAATATGACGACGCTATGATCGATGACCTGAAGGCGCGCTTCTACCGGGAGGCAGAAGCCGCCGGCCGGCTCAATCACCCCAACATCGTCACCGTCTATGATGTGGGGGAAGAGTCCGACCTGTCCTATATCGCCATGGACTACGCCGAGGGCGAGGCCCTGAACCGCCACTGTCATCCCAGCAACCTGCTGCCCGTGGCCACCGTCTACCAGATCATCGCGGAAGTGGCCGACGCGCTGGATTACGCGCACAAGCAGAACGTAATTCACCGGGACATCAAGCCCAGCAACCTGATATTCAACCCCGACACCGAGCAGCTGAAGGTCACGGACTTCGGTATCGCGCGTATCGTGGACAGCTCCAACACCCGCACCGGCGAGATACTGGGCAGCCCGATCTACCTGTCACCGGAGCTGCTCAAGGGCGAGAAGGCGACCGGTGCGACGGATATCTACAGCCTGGGTGTGACCTTCTACCAACTGTTGACGGGGCATGTTCCCTTCAATGGTGAAAACGTGGCCAACGTCGCCTACCAGATCGTCAATTCCAAGTACAAGAGCGTGCGCAGCCTTCGCTCCGACCTTCCGAGCAGCGCTGTGAGAATCGTCAACAAGGCGATGAACCGGGACCCCAACAAGCGCTTCGCCGACGCAGGTGAAATGGCCGCAGAAGTTCGCAAGCGCATGCAACACGACTTCAAGCTGAGTGCCTGACTATGGCTATTCACTGCTACGGATCATCGGTTATCGGACAGCGCGACTCCAACCAGGACAGCATCGCCTGCCACACGTTCAACGAGAGCCAGGCGGCCCTGATCGCGGTGGCGGACGGCATGGGGGGCTACAAGGGCGGCGACATCGCCAGCGCGCTTGCCATCGAATCGATAGAAGGGCGGCCTCTGGAGTTGCTCAAGGAAGCGCCCCCGGCCAGCACGGCCGAGCTGGACCAGGCGCTGCAGTTTTCCGCGCAGCAGGCCAATGAACGCATTTTCCAGCGCCGCAGCGAGGAGCCCATTCATGCCAAGATGGGTACCACGCTCACCGCGGCCGTGCTGCAGGATGAGCACCTGTCGCTCGTGCACATCGGCGACTCCCGCTGCTACCGCTTTCGCAAGGGAAAGCTCAAGCAGCTCACGGAAGACCACAACCTGGCCCAGCAGATGGTGAAGGAAAAGGCGCTGTCCGCCAGCGACCTGGCGTCCCATCCCTACAGCAATGTGCTGACCCGCGCGCTGGGTATCGAGCTGGAGGCCGAAATCTGCCACCAGTGTCTCGATGCCAAAGCCGGCGATGGCTACCTGATCTGCTCGGACGGCCTGTTCCAGGTGCTCAGCGATGAAGACATCGCGGCGGTACTGGAGCGGGACCTGGACCTTGAAGAAACTGTCACGACGCTTCTGGAAGAGTGCGTCGCAAGAGGAACCACGGACAACGCCTCGCTGGTCGTTGCCCGACTAATGGATTGAACAGGAGACTAGCATGCCCCAACTAGCTCAACTGGTTGACGACGTGGTCGTGAACAAGATCGAACTCAAGCCCGGAACGCTGTTGATCGGCCGTCACCCCGATTCCGATATCCAGATCGACGACGCAACGATCAGCTCGCGCCACGCGAATATCCACATCGCCAGCAGCGAATACCTGGAAGGCATCCTGGAGGTGTCGGTGGAGGATCTCGGCAGCACCAACGGCACCTTCGTCAACGACGAGCAGGTCGCCCAACGCCGCCTGCTGGCCCCCAACGACGTCATCCGCGTGGGCTGGAACAAGTTCAAATTCGTCGACGAAGCCCAGTCCAACCTGGAAGGAACCGCCCACATCCTGCAGACCTGACGTCCGGGTCGTCATACCCGAAAAGAGGGGCAGGCCCTCCCCGCGAGGCCCCGTCATACCCGAAAAGAGGGGCAGGCCCTCCCCGCGTGCCCCGTCACCCCGCGTACCCCGTCATCCCGCGTGCCCCGTCATCCCGCGTGCCCCGTCATCCCCGCGAAGGCGGGGATCCATCACGCGGCTCACGTGAGCCGTCTACGCAGGTTACTTGCACACTCCACGTGGAGCGTCCAAGGGATCAAGGAGTCTGACCCCTTGATCTCCCGTGAGCCGTCTACGCAGGTTACTTGCACACTCCACGTGGAGCGTCCGAGGGATCAAGGAGTCTGACCCCTTGATCTTCAAGGAGTCTGACCCCTTGATCTTCTCTCTCAACTTTCAGTCCCCGCGCCGAACCAACGCGACAGCGCGATCGATAGCGCCACTCACCCAGCCCCGCTGCCAGGCATACTGTGCCGCCTTGAAACCCAGCCAATAGCCGCCATAGGCCGCAAGCAGCAGGAGCCAGGGGTTGTGCCATTGCGCCAGCCAGTAGGCTGGCCAGCCCAGGGCGAGTCCGAAGTTGATGAAAGACTCGACCAGCAGCTCAATCCCCAGTCCGATCAGTGAACCGGGATCAAGATCAAATACGACATCGCCCAGTTCGCCCAGGAAGTCGGCCACATCGTCCCACTCAATGCGCAGCCACGTGTACAGCGCCACCAGTCCGTAGAAACCGCCGCCGAAGCTGAACCACTTCCCCATGGCGGGATCGACTCTCCGGCTGTCCTGCTTGTCCTTATGCGCCTTTCCCAGCGCCTTCAGGCTACCCTGCAAGTCTTTCACGGACTCGCCTGCCATCCAGCCCCGGTGCAGCGCAACGGACACCAGTGCGAAGGAGAGCAGAAACAGCGGCAGGCCTGCGGTGAATACTGCGGCCAGAATATTTAACAGAGTCATAAGCCAGATCTACTCGCCAGTCTCCGCGTCAGTCCGCGCTTCGCATTAGATCGGTGAGGAAATAAGGATTTGCCATGCGATGATGGGAAGCCAGCGCCTCGGTTTGCGCGAGTTTGCCGCCTGTTCTCTCGTACTCAGCCTGCGTGATGCCAAACACTTGCAGGAATTCAACCTGGCCGTGAGGTGATTGAATAGACCCAAGTTCCGGGTCTGGAACAAACAAGATCGCTTGAACCAGCGTATCCGTATCCTGACGGATAGGGCCGTTCGCCGGCATGATGTGATAGGGCTCGAACCACTTCCCGCTTTCGAATACATACCGGGCGATGTTCTGGAGCATGTGCATTGCCCAGTGAGGCGTGTCCTCATCTTCCGGGTATGGCACCAGGCGAAAAGTCAGTTCAAATCCGAACTTGCTGAACTGCCCTCCGAACGCTTCCTCGTCAAAGTAGAGCTCGGAAAACCCATATGTAACGAAGTGATAGTGCTCGATACCTCCCGCGCGGGAATTGTAGATGCTTATCCCATCGATCGGATCCTTGCCGCCCAGCGAGTAGTGAGGGGTCGCGCCATAGTGCTTCGGCTCCTGGTCTGGATAGAACTGTGCCAGACGTTCATCGATTGCCTCCCAGCCTGGCGCACGGTCCGAGTCTTCGTAGATGCGCTTGTATTCATCCAGATCCATCGCGGCGGTTCTAAAAATCGAACGTCTGGCCGACCAGTTCTTCAGACAGCGCCCAGAGCTTCTCCGCCGCTGCCTCATCCAGCGCGTAGGACCGCACTCCGTGGGCCATGCTCTCGTCCTCCCGTTCGGCCACGTGGCAGTCCTCCAGATAGACGCCGCCGTGACCTTCAAGCTCAGGGGCAGTGGCTGCGAATACAGACGTGGCGGCGCCCTGTGGGGTGCTCTTCACGAACCAGTTGCCGACCTGGGCAGCCCGCTGCCCGATCAGGGCGCGGTCTTCCTCGTCCATGTGCCGGGACAGCTCGGTTTCGATGACGCCGGGATGCACTGCGTAGGCGTGCACGCCTTTGTTTGCCAGGCGCTTTTCCAGCGCGACCGCAAACAGGACATTGGCGGTCTTCGACTGGCCGTAGGACACCCACTTGTTGTACTCGCGCTTCTCGAAGTTGGGATCCTCGAAATCGACCGGTGACATATGGTGCGCCCGTGAGCTGAGCGCCACGACGCGTGCCGGGGCGCCCTTGAGCAGCGCGGGCACCAACAGGCCGGTCATGAGGAAGTGTCCCAGGTGGTTGGTGCCGAACTGCATTTCGAAACCGTCCACGGTTTTTCCCTCGGGGCAGGCCATGATCCCGGCGTTGTTGATCAGCAGGTCCAGGCTGTCGTGCCGGGCCAGGAATGCCTCGGCAAATCTGCGGATACTCGCCAGGGAGCCGAGCTCCAGTTCCATGACTTCGACGTCGCTGTTGCCGGTGCTCTCGCGTATCTCGGCCGCCACCGCTTCCCCGCGGGCCATGTCGCGGGCGGTGATGGTGACCGATGCACCCTTGGCGGCCAGGGCCCTCGCGGTCTCTACGCCGAGCCCGGCGGTACCGCCGGTGACCACGGCGCGCTTACCCGTCAGGTCGATCGCCTCCAGCACCTGGTCAGTCGTGGTTTCCTGGCCAAAGCCCGTGCGTGTGGTGTCGTTCATAGCCTGCTCCCGTCGAATGGCTGCCTGAGTATAGGACAGAGTTTTGAGGGGGTTGTGGACTCGGGATAAGTGCTATAGTAGTTTATTACACCATAGCACAACTTGCTGGTTCTGGAGAGTGTATGAATGTGAAGCGGTGGGCAGTAGCGGGTGTGGGCGGAGTGCTCTTGCTGGCCGCCCTCTACGGCCTGGGTGAGTTGGCGGTCAGCCGCTACTACTACCCCGGTGCGCCCGACGCCGACTACCCGCCGCCGGCGGATACCGTTGAAGCGCGGCGGCAGGATCTCGACTATTTCCGGCAATACCTGACGCTGGAGCGCTCCTACACGGACGCCACCCGTGCCGAGGCCGAGGCGATTCTGGCGGAGCTGGAAACGCAGCTCGCGGACATCAGCGACGGGGGCTTCCAGCTGGCTATCGCCCGCGCGGTGGCGGCTGCGGACAACGGCCACTCCAATATCTGGATGGGGCGCTTTTCCCGTGAGCACGGCCGCCTGCCCCTGCGCCTGTACTGGTTTGCCGACGGCGTGTTCGTGATGCGCGCGCGCCCCGATCTCGAGGACCTGCTGGGTGCACAGCTCATGGCGGTGAACGGTGTGCCGCTGGATGAAGCCGCCGTCGCCCTGAGTCAGTTTGCGGGTGGCACCTGGGAGGCGTTTCGCGCCTACCGGGGCCCCGCGCTGCTGGAACTGCCGGTGGCACACGCCGCCGCCGGCCTGGGAGCGTCGGAATCCACCGCGATTCTGACCTTTCGGCTGCCCGACGATAGTATTCAGGTTCGTGAACTTCAGGCGGAAGCGCTGGCAGAAGAGGCGCCGATCTACTGGTCCAAAACCTACCTGTATGCGGAGCCGCCGGAGACGGAGGAAGAGCCCTGGGTGGGCCTCGCCCCGCGGGTCAGCAAGCTGCCGGATTACCTGCTGGAGAGCGATCTGCAGTTCCGCATGCGCACGCTGCCCAACAACGGTCTCTATGTTCAGTACCGCGACAACTACAGCGATGGAATCGAGGATTTCAACGGGTCGGTGCGAAAACGGATGCGGCAGCTGGCGCCGGCCTACCTCGTGCTGGACCAGCGCTTCAACGGCGGCGGTGACTACACCAAGGCTGCAGACCTCATGTTTGACCTGCCCTCGCTGGTGGAAGCGGGGGGGACGATTTACATCATTACCGGCCCTGCCACATTCTCCGCCGGTATCAACAGCGTCGCCTTCGTGAAATCCGCGGGCGGCGAGCGGGTGATGATCGTGGGTGAACGCGTCGGCGACCGCGAGCGCATCTACGGTGAAACCAACCAGTTCGAGCTGCCCAACTCGAAACTCGGCATGATCTTCAATACGGGATTGCACGATGTCGAGAACGGTTGCCCGCCGTTCCCGCAGTGCTACTACCTCAACTATTTCTACGATGTGGCGGTCGGCAAACTGGACCCGGACATGCCCGTGGAGACCCGCTTTGCCGACTACATGGCGGGTATCGACCCGGTGCTGGACACGGTGCTGGCACTCGAACGATAGGCCGAAAACAAGAAGGCCCCGCAGAAGCGGGGCCTTCCAGGTACAGCGGAGTGCGGCTTACAGCACTTCCATGATGGCATCCGCCGAGCTCACCTCGATACCGGCGCCGGGTTCTACCGCCAGGTGCGTTACCGCGCCGTCTTCCGCCACCATGGCGAAGCGCTGGCTGCGGGTGCCGAGGCCGAAGCCGCTGCCATCCAGCTCCAGGCCCAGGGCGGCGGTCAGTTCGCCGTTGCCGTCTGCCAGCATGAGGATTTCGGAAGCGTTCTGGGCTTCACCCCAGGCGCCCATGACGAAGGCGTCGTTGACCGACATGCAGACAATGGTGTCCACGCCCTTGGCCTTGATCTTGTCGGCGTTGACCACGAAGCCGGGCAGGTGCGTCATGGAGCAGCCGGGCGTAAACGCGCCCGGTACGGCGAACAGCACGACTTTCTTGCCGGCGAATATGGAATCGGTGGTGATGTCTTCCGGTCCCTGGGGGCCCATGACTTTGAGGGTGACGCTGGGTACTTTGTCGCCAACTTGGATGCTCATGCTAATCTCCGTGTGTTGTTGAGCCCCCGCCCGGCGGGGGAGGTTGCGCTAGAGTATAGACCTAAAATCCTGCCCTTATGGACTGCCCGCTGTGCTTTGAGACCGAGCCGCGACACTATCACTGTGACCGTCGCAGGGAGTACCTGCAGTGCGGCCGCTGCGACCTGGTTTTCGTGCCATCCTCGTACCATCTCGACCGCGGCGCGGAACGCGCCGAGTACGAGTTGCACGAGAACGACCCCGCCGACTCCGGCTATCGCCGCTTCCTGTCGCGCCTGGCGGAACCGCTTGCCCGGCATCTTCCACCGGGGGCCAGCGGCCTGGATTTTGGCTGCGGCCCCGGCCCGGCGCTGGCCGCGATGCTGCAGGAACAGGGATTCTCAGTGAGCTTGTACGACCCGTTTTTCTTCCCGGACCGCTCCGTGCTGGACGACAGCTATGATTTCATCACCGCCACCGAGGTGGTGGAGCATCTGCATCACCCGGGAGCGGAGCTGGACCGACTGTGGGCCGGTCTGCGTCCCGGCGGCTGGCTCGGCGTGATGACCAAGCTGGTCCGCGACCCGGAGGCATTTGCGCAATGGCACTACAAGAACGACATGACCCACGTGTGTTTCTTTTCGGCGGCGACATGGCGCTGGTGGGCTGAGTCGCGCAATGCAGAGTGGGAGCTGATCGGGAGCGACGTCATCCTGCTGCAGCGGGCACAATGATGCGCTGATAGATCTCCTTGACCTGCTCGTAGAAATCCCGCTGCTGTTCGCCCAGGTAGGGCGCCACCATGCTCATCAGCTGATACACGCCCTTGTGAATGATCAGGGCCGGGGCGCGATCCTCGTGCAGCAGGTGGTCGTAGGTCAGCCAGTAGTTCAGCAGCAACACCATGTTGTTGACCAGGGCCTCCGCTTCCTCGTCACTGGTCTGCACCACGGCGGCCTGGCCCAGGGTCTTCCACACCGCGGCGATAGCGTCGTGCTTGAGTTTCAGGATGCGGCGGAACCGGCGTTTGAGATCCGGGTAGCGATCCAGCAGGTCGCTGAGATTGCGATAGAGGAAACGGTAGTTGTACATCTCCTCGAAGACGACATAGAGGTAGAACCAGTTGTCCTCGACGCTGAGGGGCCGGTCGATGGGCGCGTTGAGAATCTCGGTAATGCCGTGCTCGTACTGCTGGAACAGCTCGGCGATGATGATGTCCTTGCCCTTGAAGTGGTAGTAGAGATTGCCCGGGCTGATATCCAGCTCGTTGGCGATATCGACCGTTGTGGTGTTGGGCTCCCCCTCGTCATTGAAGAGCACAAGGCTGGCGTGCAGGATCCTGTCCCGGGTCTTCATGGGGGAGAGTGATCAGCTCCGGCGCGTCTTGCGAGCGGGAGCTTTCTTTTTTGCAGGTGCTTTCTTTGCTGCGGGCCGTTTCTTCGCCGCGGGTTTCTTTTTGGCTGCAGGCTTTTTGCGGGCGGCGGACTTTTGTTTGGCTGCGGGCTTTTTACGGGCCGCGGGCTTTCTTTTGGCCGCGGGCGCTGCCATCGCCGCCACCAGGGCATCGACTTTCTCGGTCAGCGCGTCCACTTTTGCGTGCAGCGCCTCCAGTTCGTCGCCCCGATGGACGCTGAAGTTGAAAGTTTCACGAACACGGTTGATGCGCTCCTCCACCGAGGTGGCCCGGCTCTTGCGAATCGAGGAGAGCGAATCGCGAAACTCGTCTTCCAGGCGCATGCCTTTCTCGACCAGTTCCCGAAACAGGCGCGGAGGTTCTTTCGCCGCCTCGTCGAGCTTGCCCTTGGCGTCGCTGACGGCCTTGCCGTAGGCCCCCAGTCCCGCCAGCCAGATATTCTTGGCGAAGTCGCTGGACTTGTCGCCGCGAGATTTCTCGTCAGCCATGATCGTTTCCCCGTTTGAGCGAAGCATCGATCATACAAAAAAAAGGGGCCACAAAGTGACCCCGAAGAGGCCGCGCATGGGGCGCGGTGTGTTGACCTGGTGGGACTATCAGGCTGCCTTGGCAGTGATGGAGTCGCGCAGGGACTCGAAGCTGTCCTTCGCCTTCTCCAGGCGGACTTCGATTTCCTTGCGGATTTCGTCGCGATCAGCCAGCTTCAGCTCGGGCATCTCGAAGTCGTCGACACGCTTCTTGGCCTGCTTTTCCAGCTTCTCGCCGCGCTTGACCAGCTTCTTGAACAGCTTCTCCGCTTCGCTGCGGCGCTGCTTCATGCGGGTCTGGGCATCTTCGTACTGGCTCTGGGCTTCGTCGAAGGCCATGCCGTAAAAGCCGAGGCCGGCCAGGAATACATTGCGGGCATTTTCCTGTGCCTTCACGACCAGCTCAGGCTGGGCGGGCTTCTTCGGAGCCGCCTTGCGAGCGGTGGTTTTCTTGGCCGCGGTCTTCTTCGGTGCGGTCTTGCGAGCGGGCGCCTTGCGCTTCGCTTTCGGTGCTGCTTTTTTCTTCGGGGCTGCTTCAGCCATGGTATTTCCCTCCTGTGGGACGTTGCTTGTGGCGCGACATGCTGCGCGATATCTTCAAGCTACGCTCAGGAATTAGAAAAGGCATACTAAAAATCGCGAATCTTGACGTGTATCAGGTGCGGGTCTTCGAACGCCGGTCTGGCATCGCGGGCACGTTGGCCATTCTCGCCCTGGTGCTGTTGGCCGCGCCGGCGGATGCCCAGGACCTGGAGCCTCGCACCTACACCAACCTGCCCATGGGCCAGCACTTCCTGGGGGTGGGATATGCCTATTCCGACGGCGAACTGAACCCGGCACCAGGCGTGCCCATCGAGAACGCGGAGATCACGGTGAAGGCCACTTTGGCGGCCTATGTGAAATCCCTGGACCTGTGGGGCAGGGCCGGCAAGCTCGACGTTGTGCTGCCGCGCACCTGCTTCGAGGGTGAGGCCGAGCTGGAAGGCGAACTCGTGCGCGGGGATCGCTGTGGCGCCGGCGACCCCGCCGCCCGCCTCAGCTACCTGTTCTACGGTGCACCCGCCCAGGACCTCAAGACGTTCATGCTGACCCCGGTGGGTTTTGTCATGGGCGGGAGTATCAGGGTGCGTCCACCGTGGGGCCAGTACAACAACGAAAACCTGATCAACCACGGCGCCAATCGCTGGGAATTCAGGCCGGAGTTCGGGGCCTCCAACCGCTGGGGCAACTGGAGTGCCGACGCCTCGATCTCGGCGGCGTTCTTCACCGACAACGATCGCTATGCGGGGCGCAATACGCTGGAGCAGGAAGCCCTGTACCAGGTGCAGGCACACCTCATCTACCACATCAGCCGGGGGCGATGGCTGGCCCTGAACGGCAACTATTTCTGGGGAGGCCAGACCGAACTCAACAACGAGCACCGGGACGATCGGCAGGAAAACTCGCGCATCGGTGTCACCCTGGCGCTGCCGCTGAATCCGCAGCACTCGATCAAGTTGTACGCCAGCCGCGGCGTGGTCACGCGCATCGGCAATGACAGTGATACGGTGGGAGTGGTCTGGCAGTACCGCTGGGGAGACTGAGCTTTTACACCGTCATGGCGTAAAGAATCGCAAAGTCCTAATCCCCCCACACTTTGAAGGCGTATACTGTAGTAATGAATCCCACGTAGAGGGAGCTGGTTGTGTCCGCAGAAACCGCAATGCCCAGGCCCACCTTGTGGCAGTCAGTGGCCGAGTGCCGAGCGCTGCTGGAATTGATGTCGGTGAGCGCCGTCCGGCCACTGCTGAAGCTGTCACCGGAAGGGGACGGCCACCCGGTAATGGTGTTCCCGGGCTTCTTTGCCGCCGACCGCTCCACGGCGACCCTGCGGCGCTACCTTGCATCGCGGGGCTACAACGCCCAGGCCTGGGATGAAGGGCGCAACCCGGGGATCAGCGACGCGCTCTACCAGCGGCTCGAGGAGCGCCTGCACCAACAGGCCGATTCCTACGGCACCTCCGTGAGCCTGGTAGGCTGGAGCCTTGGGGGCATCTACGCGCGGTTACTGGCCCATCGCAACCCGCAGACTGTGCGCCAGGTGGTTACTCTCGGCTCACCGTTCAAGATGGAGCAGTACGGGTCCGTCAACGGCTCCGTGGCCAGGCTCTACCAGGCCATGAATCCCGGCCAGTCCAACGACCCGATGCTCGATCACGCCGATCTCTGGCGGCAGGCGCCGCCGGTACCCTCGACATCGATCTACAGCCGCGGTGACGGTATCGCCCACTGGAGTTTCTGCGTGGACGACGATGAAGGCCCGCACACCGAGAATATCGCGATCCCCGGCAGTCACCTGGGTATGACCCACAACCCCCTGATTATGTATTGCGTGGCAGATCGCCTGGCACAGCCCGAAGGTCAGTGGCAGCGCTTCAGACTGCTGCCCGCCATGCAGCGAGCGCTCGAACAGGCAGCAGCGTGACCCCGAAACGGAAACTCCTGCTGCCGGGAGCGGTATGCCTGGTCGGTGTGGTGGCGGCCTGGCTCATCGTGACCGGCAAGCCGCGGCCGGAACCCGTGGCCCAGGAGGCGCCTCCGCCGCCTATGGTCCAGGTCATCTCAGTAGCACCGGGTAACATCAATCTCACCGTCACCAGCCAGGGTACCGTGCGCCCGCGCCGGGAAATCAACGTGGTTTCCCAGGTGGACGGCATCGTCGTGGATGTCGATGAGCATTTTGCCGACGGCGGCTTCTTCGACGCCAATACCGTACTGGTGAAACTGGAGGACGCGGACTACCGCCTGGAGCGTATTCGCGCCGAGGCGCGGGTCGCCGATGCGGCACAGCTGGTTGCCCAGGAAAAGGGCAGGGCGCGCCAGGCGGCCCGTGAGTGGCGTGACCTGGGCAATGCCGAGGCCAACGATCTGTTCCTGCGCAAACCCCAGCTCGCCGCCGCGCAAGCCTCCCTGGCGGCCGCGCAAGCAGACCTGGAGCAGTCGCGCCTGAATCTCGAACGCACTGCCATCAGCCTGCCGTTCAACGGCCGGGTGCGCGAAACCCTGGTGGACCTCGGCCAGTATGTGACGCCGGGTACGCCCATTGCGCGGGTCTACGACACCGATGTCGTCGAGGTGCGCGTGCCACTGACGGACCGTCAGGTGGCGCTATTGGACCTGCCGCTGAATTTCCGCGACGCCGATGCGGATGCCGCCGACGCCCCGGTGGTGCTGCGGTCCCGCTTCGCGGACCAGCAGTGGGAGTGGCAGGGCCGGGTCGCTCGCACGGACGCCAGTATCGATGTCGACAGTCGTGTGGTGTACGCGGTGGTA
The DNA here is from genome assembly GCA_965601975.1 of Halieaceae bacterium. GTDB lineage: Bacteria > Pseudomonadota > Gammaproteobacteria > Pseudomonadales > Halieaceae > JANQIO01. Next base: position 4,038,324 of record OZ271856.1, on the reverse strand, counting down.
GAAGTGCAGCACCCGTTTGTTCAGGATCCCGCCAGCGGCAGGCCGCCGCTGGCCATCGGCCTGTTCGTGGAGGCAGAAATCCAGGGCCGCCGGCTCGACAACGTGGTGACATTGCCCCGCAACGCCGTGCGCAATGACGGCAGTGTGCTGCTGGTGGACGGCGATGACCGGCTCGCCAGCCGACCGGTGCGCGTGCTGAAAGCGGCACCGCGCCAGATCTGGGTGCAGGGCCTGACCGAAAATGATCGTGTCGTGGTGTCGCAGCCCGCCGTCGCCGTCGACGGCATGGCAGTGACCGTCCGCCAGGCGGACGGCGTGGTGGGCAGCCTGGAGTAGACACTGTGATCGCCTGGTTTGTTCGCAATCCCATCGCCGCCAACCTGCTGATGGTGCTGATCATCGTCGGCGGCTTCACCGGCCTGCCGGCGCTGGAAAAAGTGTTCTTTCCCGATTTCGAGCTGAACACCGTCAGTGTGACCATGCCCTACCTGGGGGCGGGTCCCACCGAGGTCGAGGAACAGATTTGCGTGCGCATCGAAGAGGCCGTGCACGACCTCAACGGCGTCAAGGAAATCCGCTCCACCGCGCGAGAGGGCAGCGGCACGGTGCTGATTGAAGCGGAGAGCGGCTACGACATGCAGCGGCTCACCGCGGAGGTGAAGACCCGGGTCGATGCCATCACTACCTTCCCCGCCGAGGCCGAGCGGCCGATTGTCACTGAGCTAGCCTACCGCCGTCACATGGTGACCGCGACGCTGGCCGGGGATATCGGTGAACAGAACCTCAAGGCCCTGGCGGAAAACCTGCGGGATGACCTGTCGGCGCAGCCCTACGTCTCGGTGGTGGAGATCAGCTCGCCCCGACCCTACGAAGTGGCAGTGGAAGTGTCCGAGTACACCCTGCGTCGCTACGGCCTGCGCTTTGACGATGTGGTCAACGCGATTCGCACATCCTCCCTGAACCTGCCCGCGGGCTCGATCAAGGCGGAATCGGGCGATATCCGGCTGCAGACCCGTGGCCAGGCCTACGAACGGGCGGATTTCGAAAATATCGTGCTGGTCAGCAAGCGCGACGGTACGCGAGTCCTGCTGGGTGATGTGGCGACGATCGTCGATGGCTTCGAAGACATGGATGTGCGCAGCCGCTTCAACGATATGCCCTCCCACGACCTGCACGTATTCGTGACTTCCCGTCCCAACGTGCTCAAGACCAGCGAGACCGTGGGCCGCTGGGTCGAGGAGACCCGGCCGCGCCTGCCCGAGGGCGTGACCCTCAATATGTGGCGTGACCAGTCGGAGCCCTTCAACAGCCGGGTGGAAACCCTGGTCAAGAACGGGTTGGGCGGCCTGGCCCTGGTCTTCGCCGTCTTGATGGTGTTCCTGCGCCCGATGCTGGCCATGTGGGTCTGCGTGGGTATCGCGGTCGCCTTCCTGGGCACGTTTTTCATACTGCCCTACACGGGCATACGGCTGCACATGATTTCGCTGTTCGCGTTCCTGCTGATCCTCGGCATCGTGGTGGACGATGCCATCATCGTGGGTGAGTCCATACACTCGCGACAGAGCAGCGGCGATATGGGCGACCACGGCGCAATCCTCGGTGCCCAGATGGTGGTCAAGCCCGTAATGTTCGCGGTGATCTCCACCATGATCTTTTTCGCGCCGATGTGGTTCATGCCCGGCGACATGGCCCAGGTCGCTGTGGCGATACCCACCGTGGTCACGCTGGCGCTGGCCTTCTCACTGATTGAATGCCTGCTGATCCTGCCGACACACCTGGCCCATATGCGCCCGGTGGCGCCGAGGAGCCACGGCTGGCTGGCGAGGCTGGAGCGCATGCGCGAGCGCTGCGCCGATGCGATGGTGGATTTCGCGGCCCACCGCTATCGCCCTTTCCTCGAGCGCTGCCTCAACGCCAACCTGCTGACCCTGAGCCTGTTCTTCGTGGCATTGCTGCTCACGCTCAGCATCTACGCCGGTGGCTGGATCAAGGCGGGCTTCTTCCCCTCGGTCACGTCGGACTGGATGGTGGCGGAAATCAAGCTGCAGGAGGGCATTGCCTTCCAGGACACCCTGGACAAGTTGCAGCAGGTGGAAGCGGCGGCGGTGCGCATCAAACAGGAGTATAACGGCCGGCCCGAACTGAACGCCGACGGTCCCGCTATCGGCCACATCAACTCCCGCGGCCGCGGCAACGAAGTCGATGTGTGGATGGAGCTGGAGAATGCGGATCTCGATATAGCGCAGGTGGCAGACCACTGGCGGGAAGAGATCGGCGACCTGGGCGAAGTCGAGGACTTCGAACTGGATTACACCCTGCGGGATAACGGCAAGCCGATCCGGCTGGTGCTGGCCTCACCGTCGGTGGAGCACCTGGAACTGGTGGCGGAAGAGCTGCGTGCCACGCTGCTGAGCTACCCCGGGGTGTACAACGTCAACGACACCCTGCAGGCACCCCGCGAGGAGATCGAGCTGGAGCTGAAGCCCGCCGCGGAGAACCTGGGCATCACCCGCGCCCAGCTGGCGCAACAGGTGCGGCGTGCGTTCTACGGGGCCGAGGCCCAGCGCATCCCCCGCACCCGGGAAGACGTCAAGGTCATGGTGCGCTATCCCGAGGCCGAGCGGGTGTCTGTGGACAACCTGCACTCGATGCGGATTCGCACCCCGGACGGCCGCGAGGTGCCCTTCGAGGCCGTGGCGGAAATGCGCTTCGTCGACGGCTACCAGACCATCGACCGCCTGGACCGCAAGCGCACGCTGGAGGTCACCGCCGAGGTGCAATCGGGCCGGGCCAGCCCGCGGGCCGTCGTGGACGAGATTTTGGCCAGGGACCTGCCGCGTTGGCGCAACCTGTACCCGGGCCTCAGCATGGCGCTGGACGGAGAGCTGCAGGAGGAGCAGGAGTTCCAGGCGGCGATGCTCAAGTACATGGGGCTGTCCATGCTGATCATCTACGGCCTGATGGCCATCCCTTTCCGCTCCTACTGGCAGCCGGTGCTGATTCTGACCGCGGTGCCTTTCGGTGTCATGGGCGCGATTCTCGGCCATATCATCATGGGGCGCGAGATCAGCATGTTCTCACTGATGGGCGTGCTGGCCTGTGCCGGGGTGGTGGTGAACGACAACCTCGTGCTGATCGACCGCATCAACCAGCTCCGGGACCAGGGCCTGTCGGTGATGGACGCCCTGCTGCAGGGTGGCCAGGACCGCTTCCGTCCCATCATCCTGACGTCGTTGACCACGTTTATCGGGCTGCTCCCGATCATGTCCGAAACCAGCGTGCAGGCGCAGTTCCTGATTCCCATGGTGATCTCGCTGGCCTTCGGGGTGCTGTTCGCAACCGCGGTGACGCTGCTGCTGGTACCGGGAATGTACCTGTTCGGTGAACAGTTCCACGATCGCTTCTTCAGGCGGCGCCAGGCGCCGGCGGAGTCCGCGCTGGCGGGGGAGGCTAGTGCAGGGAGCTGACCGTCCCTGAGGTCATATCGCCCAGCTGGGCCTCGAAATCCGAACGATTGAAGCTGTACTGCTCGTTGCAGAATTCGCAGTCCATCTTCACCTCACCTTCTTCTTCCAGCAGTTTCACCAGCTCCGTCGGGCCGATGGACATCAGCGCATTGTGGCAGCGCTCTCGCGAGCAGCTGCAGGCGAAGCGCACGGTCAGGCCCTCGAACAGGCGCACCTTGTCCTCGTGGAACAGGCGGTACAGCAGGCTCTCCTGGTCCAGCTCGATGACTTCCTCGCCGGTGACTGTCTCTGCCAGGGTGCAGGCGTGTTCCCACTGTTCGTCACGCAAGGACTGCTCGCGCGTGACCTGCTCCGGCAGCTGCTGCAGCAGCAGACCCGCGGCCACGCTGCCGTCGCTGTCCAGCCACAGGCGGGTGGGCAGCTGCTCCGAGTTCTCGAAGTAATTCTCGATGCAGGTGGCGAGGCTGCCGCCGTCCAGGGAGACGATACCCTGGTAGCGCTGGCCCTCGTAGGGGTCGATGGTGATCGCGAGGTGGCCTGACCCCAGCAGCTGTTCGAACTCGGTGCTGATCGCCCCTTCCGCGCCGCGGGCAATGGCGCGCACGTCGAGGTCGTTGCTGCATTCCGCCATCAGCAGCGGGATCTCGCCGCCGCCCTGGGCCTGCAGGATCAGGCGGCCCTCGAACTTGATGGTGGTGCTGAGCAATACCGATGCCGCCAGGAACTCGCCCAGCAGACGGCTGACACCGCCAGGGTAGGCGTGAATCGCGAGGATTTCCCGGTAGGCGCTGTCCAGGTGGACGATTTCACCACGGATATCCGCCTCCTCGAAGATGAATTTCCGGGTCAGGTTGCGTTCTGGGGTCATACGTCCTGCTTGAAACGGTGAATCTGGCGGCGCTGCTTCTTGGTGGGCCGGCTCACCGGCCGGTGCAGCATGCCGCCGGCGGCCTTGCGAGCCTCCGCGTGCTGCTCCCGCCGGTCAATACTATCGGCACTCTCTTCATAGAGCAGGCGCGCCTCGGGGGCGCCCCGGCGCTGGTCGGACAGGCCCAGCACGGTCACGTCCTTTTCGTCCCAGCCCTGGCGGATGCGCAGCTGGTCGCCGACGCTGATTTCCTTGCTCACCTTCACGCGCTGGCCGTCCAGCTGGACCTTGCCACCCTCGATCGCCTGCTTGGCGAGGCTGCGGGTCTTGTAAAAACGGGCCGCCCACAGCCACTTGTCCAGTCGTAGTTTCTCCATGCCTGGGGCTATTTTACCCCGGGCATGATTTCATCGAAATGATGGATGCCTGGAAATCGGGTTTCCAGCCGCTTGTCGGCGCGGCTGTCGGGTTGCAGCAGCGTCAGCAGGTGGCCCACGCCGTAGCGGCGTGCGGCATCCAGCACCGACTCGTTGTCGTCAATCAGCAGGGTCCGTGCGGGCTCGAAGGGGTGGATGGCGTGCAGGCGGTGCCAGAATTCCAGCTCCTCCTTGGGCACGCGGAAATCGTGGGAGACCACCAGTTCGTCGAACCAGCGGCCGATGCCGGTCCGGGCGAGCTTGATGTCGAGGGCTTTCTGGTGGGCATTGGTGACCAGGATCACCCGCTTGTCGGAGCGCGCCAGCCGCTGCAGGAAGTCCTCCACGTGGGGCCGCACGCGGATCATGTGCTGGATTTCCCGCTTCAGCGCCGGGATGTCAAGCTTGAGCTGCTCCGACCAGTGGTCCACGCAGTACCAGGACAGGGTGCCGCGAGCGCTCTCGATCTGCCGGTTGACCTGCTTGTGGCTCTCGCTGTGATCGCGCCGGTGAATCTCTGCATACCGCTGCGGCACGTAGTGCTGCCAGAAGTAGTTGTCGTAGTGCAGGTCCAGCAGGGTGCCGTCCATATCCAGCAGGACGGTATCGATTTGGTCCCAGTCAATCATCGGGATTTGTACAGGAAATGGGAGCCCGGTAGTTTGCCGCTGACACCCCCCTGTGGCAACCTCCCTGCATGCGTTCACTGCTGATCATACTGCTGCTGCTCCCGCTGCCCGCCAGTGCCGAATGGTACCGCGAGGCCCGTGACATGATGGGCACCCGGGTGTCCGTGGAACTGTGGGCCGACAGCGATGACCAGGGAGCGTCTGCCATCGAGGCCGCCATGTTCGAGCTGTCCGAGGTCAACCGGCTCATGAACCCCTGGGACCCGGAGAGCGAACTGTCGATGCTGAACCGGGAGGCCTACCGCGGGCCGGTACGCGTGTCGGCCCCGTTATACGAGGTCATCGATCGCTCGGTGCACTACTCAAGGCTTTCAGACGGCGCCTTCGACGTGACCTTCGCCACCGCCGGGCAGCACTACGACTACCGAAAGGGCGTTGCTCCAGGCAAGGAGGTGCTGGATGTCGCGGTGGGGACGCTCGACTACAAATACCTGCGCATGGACCCCCAGGCGCGAACCATCGCCTATAACATCGAGGGGCTGCAGGTCGATCTCGGCGGCATCGCCAAGGGTTACGCCGTGGATCGGGCCATCGACGCCCTGCAGCGGCGGGGCATCATCTCGGCCGTGGTCAGCGCCGGCGGCGACAGCCGGATCCTGGGCAACCTCGGCGATCGCCCGCGCACCATCGGCATTCGGCACCCGCGCAAGAAGAACGATTTTATCGTCATGATCCCGCTGGAGGACGCGGCGATTTCCACGTCGGGGGATTACGAGCGCTTTTTCATTTCCGAGGACGGCAGCCGTGTGCACCACATCCTCGATCCGAAGACCGGCAAGTCCGTGGGCGCCGTGCAGAGTGCCAGCGTGCTGGCAGATCGGGCCGTGGACAGCGATGCCCTTTCCACCACCATTTTCGTGCTGGGGGTGGAGAAGGGTTTGGAGCTGATCAACAGCATGCGCGGTGTGGATGCCATCATCATCGATGACCGCGGGCTGTTGCATTACTCTGCCGGCCTGTTGCGGGAAGAAGTGCCGGATCAGCGGTAGGTCCGGTTTTTCGGAAAGCCTGCACCTGGCTCTACGATGCCGCGGAAGCGGCACCGGCCGGCGTACTCCACCACGGCGTCTCCCGTCTCCGTGCGCGTGCCGTCCCCCTTGATGGTCAGCTCGCAGCGGACCCGCGGACCGGCCAGGTGTTTCAGCAGATGGACCTCCCCGACGGTTTCTCCGGTGGCCAGGTCGACCTCGAAGCGGAACCACTCGTCGTGTATCAGCACCGGCTCCGAGCCCAGTATCGTCCCGGAAAACACCTGGTTGCCCGTGTTCACCAGCGTACCTGCCGCGAAATCGAAGACCGATACCGGGTGATACAGAACGCGGCCCTCCAGGTCACCCTCGAGCTCGACAGTCTCTGTGCTGCGCTGCACCAAGCCGGTTTCGGTGGGTTGCCGCGAGTACACCTGGGCGCTGCTGAAGTAGTGCACGCCGGTGCCGGATACGGGGATCCAGCGATTCTCAAGCTGGCTGATTGAGTCTGCCTGGCACTCGAGCGTCGTGGCCAGGGCCAGTGCTGAAACGGTTGCTGCAATAAGTGATTTCATGGTGGTTGCCTCCCTTTGGCGGTGTGTGAAGTCACGCACTCAGGCTAGGGATTGCCGCCGAGGTCACTCAATCTGCAAAGCGGGCCATGGCTGGCTTTGGCCGCCTTTGTCCCACTAGACTGGTGCCATGGACGGCAAAAACGACCCGGACAGGCTGGATTCCTGGAAGGCCATCGCGAAATTCCTCAATCGCAGTGTCCGCACAGTGCGGCGCTGGGAGGCGCAGGAGGGTCTGCCGGTGCACCGGCATATGCACCGGTCACAGGGCAGCGTGTACGCTTTTCGCACGGAGCTGGAAGCCTGGCGCGAGCAGCGCAGTGAATCACGGCCAGCTGCACCCGCAGCGCCCCGACCGGCACCAAGCCAGGATGAACATGCCCTGGTTGTACTCCCGTTTGGCTTTGTGGGACCGGACCCGTCGCAGGCCTTCGTAGCGGACGGTTTTACCGACGAGATCATCGCGGACCTGTCACGCTTGCAGACCCTGCGGGTCATTTCCCGAACCTCTTCCATGGCACTTAAGGACAGCAGCGACGATGCCGTGACCATCGGCAAGTCGCTGGGCGTGGGCTACCTGCTCGAGGGCTCGGTGCGCAGCGACGGGCCCAGGCTGCGCGTGTCCGTCAGCCTGATCGACGCGGTTCGGGATCAGCGTATTTGGAGCGACAAATACCAGGGCCAGCTGGAGGATGCCTTCGGTATCCAGGAGCGTATCGCCCGGGAAGTGGTGAGCGCCCTGGAACTGAAGCTAACCCCCGGTGAGGACCGAGACCTGTCGGGCCGGCAGTTCGATAATGTCCAGGCCTGGCAGTGCCTGCTGCAGGCGCGCCAGTCGGCCCTGCGCTGGCGTGTGGACGCCATCGATCACGCGGTTCAACTGCTCGAGCAGGGGCTTGCCATCTCCGCGGACAATGTCGAACTGCAGGCCGCGCTGGGCCGGACCTGGCTGCAATATCGTGAGGCGGGCATCGATACCGGCGAGGAGCCCCTGCGCCGGGCTGAACAGTGTGCCGCCCGGGTGGAATCCCTGGACCCGGACGCCGCCGCGGGGTTCGCCCTGCGCGGCTGGCTGGCCTATGCGCGCGGGGGAACCGCCGACGCTGTCACCGCCCTGCGAGAGGCCTTGCAACGCGACTGGAGCAATCCCGATACGCTCGGCCTGTTGTGCAATTGCTACCTGGTATCCGGGCGTGTGACCCTGGCGCGACCCCTGATCGAGCAGCTGCTGGGCATCGATCCGCTGACTCCCTTGACCCGCTGCCTGCCGGGATGGGCAGCGGTGTTGGACGGCGACCCGGCCAGCGCCCTGGGCCCCTACCGGGACATGTACGAGATGGACCCGGGCAACCCGGTGGGGCGCCTGTTCTACATCTGGGTGCTGGCGCTAAACGGTGAAAAAGAACGAGCGGTGGAGCTGGAAGGCGGTTTTTCCGATATGACCCGCGCAACGCTGCCCGGCCAGGTCGCGGGTTTGCTGGTGACGGCTCTGGCCGCCCCGGATGACTTCCCGGCCCTGGCACAGCCTGATCCCGGCCATCTGCCGCCCACCGATATGTTCCCGCGTTTGCTGGCCCAGGCCAATGCGCTGGCGGGGCAGCCAGATCAAGCCGTGACCTGGCTGCAGCAGGCGGTGTCTCGCGGATTCATCAATTACCCATACCTGGCGCGGCACGACCCCGCGCTGACCAGCCTGCTGGAATTCAAACCCTATCAGGACCTGCTCGAGACGGTGCGCAAGCGCTGGGAAGCGTTCGACGCCTGACTCAGCCCGTGTCGCCCTCCAGGCACTCTATCAGTACCAGGGCCTCTTCCCGCGATGTGCCGCATACCGCGGGTTCTGCGCGGAAGCGGCGACAGGTATCAGGATACTGTTCGGTGCCCCAGAGCCGGCACAGGTATGAGACCGGATCCAGGTTTGCACACATCACACCCGCGGGTTTGCCGTCGGGCATGCCCGGCAGCGGATGGTTGATGGACGGCGCAATACAGCAGGCACCGCAGCCGGGGCGGCATTCCATGGGAGTGGTCACCGGGTGTCGCCAGTCTGCCCGTGGATAACGCACAGCCCCAGGAGCAGAAAGCTCAGCGATATCACCCAGGTTCTCATAAACGTCAGCTCTATGGCGCCAGCCAGCAGAAGCGCGATGAGCGACACCGCGACAGGAAACAACCAGGTTCTGCGGCCAGTACGGCGCAGGCCCCTTACGGCCAGTGCCAGTGCCGTACCCAGGAGACCCAGAAGAGTGAGCAGGCCGAATATGCCGCGCTCTGCCAGCGCTTCAATATACAAGCTGTGAGCCCAACCGACCCTGCGCGTTTCATAGTTCATGGTTTCCGGCAGTGTTCCACTTGCCCTCAGGTCGCGGTAGATGATGTCGAACGTCCCGGGACCATGGCCTGTCAGCGGGAACTGGAGGAAGCTCTCGATTCCTGCCCACCACAGCACCAGGCGAAATCCAAGCTTTTCGGCCTTGAGCAGTTTCTCGAGAAAAGGGAAACCCTGCGACCAGTCTACGAGTATCAGGGCTATCGCCAATAGAGCGGCGCCGAGAAGCACTGGTCGCCAGGAGTAAGACAGGGCGTAAACGCCCAGTACGGAGGCGGCCACCAGCAGGCCGGCGCGGCTTTCCGCCAGCACCAGCACGGCAAGCACAGAGACCAGGCCGATGCCGGCGAATACGCGCGCGCTGCGGCCTTCCTGGCGGAGCAGTAGCTCTAGCGAAAATGGCGCCAGGCACACCAGGAACAACACGTCGTTAGGGACAACGAATGCAGCACTGTAGCGGTTTTCCAGTGCAAGGCCGGGCTCTGTTGAGCCGAAGGCCAGAAATACTGTGGCCAGATAGAGAGCACCTGCGATGAGGCCTGCATTCACGCCGACCGCCAGCTGCCGAGTGTGCGGCGGCTGCAGCTGAAGCGTAAGCGCGAACACAAGCGGGCCCGGTAAGAGGGCCAGAAGTGCTGCAAGGCTGGTACGAGGGTCCGTTGAAAACACGAGTGACAGGATGTAGCTGGCCAGAAAGCATGCGATGGCCAGGACGGCAGCGCGCCGGTCACGCCTTCCGCCGGTGACCGGCTGATCCGGCAATAGGGCGATAGCTGCGACGGCGGCCAGCAAGGGCAGGAAGTGTGTCCAGGCCGGGGAAGTGATCATTTGGAGAGCGAAATGTGCTGCCATTGCCACAATCACGATACCGGCGGGAAGACCGACGCCACTATTTTGCATTGATACCTTGTCCTGCAAGTTGGCGCCTCAGAAATCCTCGAACTAAAGCCAAACAGGCTATTGCGTTTCAGCTTTCCTAGCTTATTCTTTGCACGAGTTCGTTGAAATCCTGCAGTACACCAGGGAAGGTCAAAATCATGAAAAAGATCTATCTGATGCTAGCGGCATGCGCGTCGCTGAGCGTCTTCTCAGCTGTGTCCATCTCAAAAGCGAATTACGGGCGCGTTGTCGAAGTGATTCCCGCGCAAGTCTGCCAGAGTACTTTTGGTGAGTTTGCGGAGTCACTCTTTTACGGGGCTCCGGGTGTTGTCGATCGGCCTGAGTTTTTCGGCAACACGTTCGTGACCTGCCCGATTCCGCGCTCTGCCCTGGCACCGCGACGGAGCGATATCGCCGTGAACCTCCGCCTGGATCGCCTGGACCCGGTACCTCCGATGACGTGTAATCTGTACGAAATTTCGAAAGATCCTATTTTCGTCCAGTTCTTGTCCCGCACAGTCGACCTTCAGCCCATTCAGTCGGTGCCGGCATACTTCGAGAACGTGCGTCCGCGGGTGCGTGACAGCGGATTTGTCGTGGAGTGCTTTGGCCCCGCCGGTGTCATCATCCAGAACATCGAGATCAGGGCCAGCAAGAGGAGATAATCTCCTGTGCACCCCAGAGCCCTTGCCGTCGTCACTATCCTGAACCTGTGTGCGCTGCTCGGCAGCGCACTGATGTTCTACAACATTCACTCGTATGAATCAGGCGGCGATGGGGTGCCGGCTCCGCCCTCTGCGCCCGCACTCGGCGTGGAGCATGGTGCCCAGGGATTCCCGGAACCTGCAGAAGCGGGCACGGATATACGGCTCGCCACACTGATGGCGGAGGTGTTCAATCTGCGAGGGGAAGTGGATGCACTCCGGGCGGAGCTGCAGCGCGCTGACTCGGCCGGAGATAGGGCGACGACAGCTTCTTCGGCCGCGGCATCAACTGCCTCTGACCTGGCAGCCCCGGAGTTGTCCGATCAGGAGGAATTTCTCGTGGCGGTGGGAGACGGGTCCGGCCTCGAGAATATCGGAACGGCCTTTGCCGGTGCTGACGGCGTCGAACTCGGTTCGTCCATGTGCCAGGGCAATATGTGCAGGGTCAGCTACCAGGTCGATGCCGCAACTCCCGGCCAGCACCGGGAAGCGCTGACAGCGCTCACCCGCCAAATCGCGGAAAGCGTCGGTGCGGATGTGGATATGGTCTTCGCCAATGAGGCCGGCGAGTCAGTCATCTACGTCAAGCGTGTCAACTGAAGGAACACCCCGGAACACCCGGAAGCATTCAGCGTTGGTGACCAGCGGCAGGGCTGCGGGTTAGCATTGGGGACCATGCCCAGGCACGATACCGTCACCTGCCCACGCTGTGGCGCGGGATTCGAGTGCAAGGCGGGTTCGGTGACCATCTGCCAGTGCGCTGGGGTCTCGATCACGCCCGAGCAGCGCGACTATATGGCCCAGCGCTGGGAGGGGTGCCTGTGCGTAACCTGCCTCAGGGAAATCACCCAGGCTCCGGAGTCTGAGGCGCCTGCGGCCGGATAACGCAGATCCCCATCAACAAAAAGCTGAGAGAGATCACCCAGGTTCTCATAAACGTGAGCTCGATGGTGCCCGCTAGCAGAATGGCGCCGAGGGACACCAGTACCGGAATCTGCCAGTCCGACCGTTGCCAGCCGGCCTCCCGAAGATTCCGAACGCATAGCCACAGGGCAGTACCGAAAAGTCCCAGCAGTGAGGCCAGCCCCACTATGCCGCGCTCGGCAAGGGCCTCGATATAGAGGCTGTGGGCCCAGGGAATGCTGCGTGTGTCGTGATCGAGATTGGCGGGCAGCTTGCCGCTCTGCAGCAAACTGTCGTAGATCACTGCAAAGGTACCCGGCCCGTGGCCGATCAGCGGATATTGCAGAAAGCTCTCCAATCCCGCTCTCCACAGCACCGAGCGATAGGCCAGCGACTGGAGACTCGTGATTTCCTGCAGGAATAGAAAGCCTCGAAACCCGTCCACGACAACAAGCACGGCGGCCAGAGCCGCTGCGCCGGGCAGTAGCAGGCGCCAGGAGCGGGTGAGCGCGTAGCCGGCCAATACAGCACCGAGTACCAGAAGGGCTGCGCGGCTTTCGGCCATGACGACAGCGGCTGCCATCGCCAGCAGACCCAGGGCGCCAAACAGGCGTATGGCCAGCCTGTGCTCATAGAGAAGCAGATGCAGGCTGAAGGGGGACAGGCATACCAGGAACAAGGCGTCATTGGGTACTACAAACGACGCGCTGTAGACCTGAATAAGGGCCAGCCCCGGTCTCAGTGCCTGGTAATTGAAAAGCACCATCAACAGGAAGGCAGCGCCGACAAGAACGCTGGCATTCAGGGCCAACGCCAGCTTGCGGGAGGCCCGCGAGCTGTCCCCCAGTTGAAGCAGGAGCGCAAACAGCAGGGGACCGGGCAGCAGCGCTAACAGAGCTTCCAGGCTGATACTCCGATTGGTGGTGAAAGCCAGCGACAGTGCATAGCTCGCCAGGAATAGCCCGATCGCCAGTGCCATGATCCGTAGATCAGAGCGGTCGGCGTTGAGCGGCTTCGCCGGGAGCAGCGCGATAGCAATGACAGCAGCCAGCAACGGCGCCAGGTTGACCCAGGCCATCGGCACAATCATCTGCAGCATGACGTGGGCAGTTACCGCGATTGCCACGACCAGTGAGGGCGCTCCAGCGCCAATATTTTGCACTTAAGGGGTTCTCAGCGGCCAGTATCGGGAAAAGCTAATGAGCACAAGCGAAACAAACTATTGCGTTTACATCTCGGTAGCCTATTCTAACGAGAGAAATTGAGTTGTCCTGCTTTATCCAGGGAAGGAAAGAAAATGAAGAAGACCTATCTGCTGCTGGCGGCGTTTGCATCGCTGGCTGTGTTCTCCACCGTCTCCATCTCCACGGCCTACTACAGAAGCACAGCGGAAGTTATCCCTTCGCAAATCTGTGAAGCGCGCGTGGCAGCCAAAGCGCTCGGACTTCGCTGGGACCCAACGGGGCTTGCCAACGTTACCCCTGAGCGGCGGAACGCGCGTCCGATCGGCGTTTCGTGCCCGCTGCCCAGATTTTCAAGGGACGGAGCTCCCGAGGTGTACGACTTACAGGTTGTTTATCAGAGCTTCGGAAAGCGCGAATATGAGGGGAGCTGTTCTCTCTATGAAGTAAGGTTTAATGGCGTCGTTAAGCAAATCCGCGTCGCGCCATTCATCAGCTCTCCTGGGACCCAGGAAAGGATTGTCTGGGAGAACGTGAGGATCGACCCGATAGGTGGGAGCAATACCGGCAATAGCCTAACAGTTTTCTGCGAGCTACCTCCGAAAGTGCAACTTTTCAACTTCGAACTCACCAGGGTCCAACCCAACTGATAGCCAATGAACTGGTCGACGCCTGCCATTGCCGGTTTCTGTGTACTGAACACCGTACTTGCCGCGTCTGCCGGTTATCTGGCGGGGCGCGCGGGATCCCCGGATGCGCTCCCTGCCGATCACGCCCCGGAACCGGCAGTGAACGTTCAGGCCCGGGATGCCGCGAGCTTGTCGACGCCGCTGCCTGCTGCTGCCGGTGAGCACGATGAGGCTGCTTTTGTTGCGGACATGATCAATCTGTCGGGAGATGTTGATGCGCTGCGGGCGGAATTAGCTCAACTCCGGGAAGAGAGGCGTCAGGCTCAAAGCCTGTCTTCGGCCGGCTCGGGGCGGAGCTCCAGCAACGTAAATTCGCCCGCTGTTTCCCAGGCTGTTCGCTCCGTTGCAGACGAGTTCCTCGTTGCTGAGGGGAACGGGGAAGGCCTGGAAAACCTGGATCTTGTGTTTCAGAACCAGATGCTGCGCAGCGTAAATCTTCTCTCCACAAGCTGCCAGGGCAATATGTGCCGCCTCAGCTACGACGCCCCGAACGGGAACCTGGGTGCAAACTTCCAGTCCGCTGGAGTTCTCTCGCGACTGATCGCCAAAAACGTGGGCGGCCCGGTCGATATCATGTTCGAGAACGAAAGCGGGGAGACGGTTCTCTACGTAAAGCAGCGGTGAATCGGTAGGCCCGCCTATGCGGTGGGCCTAGTACCAGATCGTAAACAGCGCCTTGAACACGTCGGCATCCATGCTGAACAGGCTTTCCTCGCCCGGCAGGGCTTCCGTGTCCCGCAGATCCGAGAAGTTGTCGTACTCCAGGTCGATGTAGTCGTACTGGACAGTCAGCGCGACCTTGTCCATCGGGCCCCAGCCGATCTTGCGCTCGTAGCTGATGTACAGCGAGATGGTCTGGCTGCTCATGTCGCTGAGCTCCTTGTCCCGCGCCCGGTAGTCGTTTTCATCCTGTGACGGGAACAGGAACAGGTCGCCGTAGAAATCCGCCTGTGACTGGTCGTAGTAGCGGTACTTCACTTCCGCGATCCAGTGCGGCCCGAAGGTGTGGGTGTAGTTGATCTCGCCGGTGTGGGCGTCGATCCCCCAGTCGTCGGTGAAATAGCGGTAGCTGCCGCCCAGGCTGGCCCGCCAGGGCATGTGGTACAGCAGCTTGATGCCGGCGGCGTCACTGGTACGGGTGTCCGGGTACACCTCGGTGGCCTGCTGGAAGCCCTGGGCGGGATCCAGCGGGTTGGTCAGGTAGCGATACACCCGGTAGGGATTGTTCAGGTAGCCCTCGTCGGTGATGGCCTCGTAATTGAAGGCGCCCAGCAGGTTCGGTGCCAGCACCTGGCTGATGCCCACCCGGTAGAAGTTGCGTTCGATCTCCTCGAAAAAGTCATCATTGCCGTTCTGGCGCACCTCGTCATCGCCGCGGGCGTAGCCGAAGGTGACGTTGGTGAGATCGCCGAAGAAGTCCTGGCTGGCCGAGAAGTAGTAGGTGTCGGCGGTGTAGTCGCTCTCGTCGCTGTTGGTGTAACCGGCGCTGAAGATGCTCTTGCCGTACAGGTAGTCGCTGCTGATGCTGTATTGCGTGCGCTGCTCGCTGTATTCGCTCGCGCCTGAGGTCACCACGTCGATGGACGCGCTGCTGACGTTGTCCACGTAGTAGTTGCCGGAGAACGACACGGTCTCCTTGAAGTTCTTGCGCAACAGGAGCGAGGGTCCGTCGACGGTGACGCCGTCGCCGTCATAGCGATGGTACATGGCATCCGCACGCTCCTCGGGCAGGGTCACCGCCTGCGCTGCGATGGGCAGCAGCAGGAGCAGCGGCAGCAGGCGCTTAGTTACAGCCACAGCCGCCGCCTCCTGATCCGAGCGCACCGCGCGCACCCTCACGGGATTCATACACGTGGTGCAGGAAGGATGTCGCCACCGGGTCCCGGTCGAACTTCATGATCGGGTCCGCCAGCAAGTGGCGCTCATAGGGTTTGACCCAGGGCTCCGGCTGCCAGCTCGAGCAGGCTGACAGCATCAGCACGGCGGCGGTGATCAGTATGCGTTTGGGGGTGTTGCTCATCTCGTCTTACTCCCTGATCAGCGCCCGGATCTGCTTCTCGTACAGGTCTTCGTAGCCGGGCTTGTAGCCCCGGTGCATGAAGCGAATCTGCCCGCTGCGGTCCACCAACACGGTGGCCGGCATGGCGTCCACGTCATAGTCCTCGCTCACCTCGTTCTCGCTGTCGAACAGGATGGGGAAGGTCACGGGAATCTCGCGCAGCACTTTGTCGGCCAGCTCCCGGTTTTCCTCGACATTGACGCCGAAGACGGTGAAGCCCAGGCCCTGGTATTTGGCGTGCAGCTCATCCAGCAGCGGGAATTCCTGCCGGCAGGGTCCACACCAGGAGGCCCAGAAGTTGATCAGCACGACCTGGCCCCGGTACTCGCTCAGCCGGATGTTGTTGCCCTCCTGATCCTTCAGGGTGAAGTTGATTGCCTCACCGCTGCCCACCAGTGCGTGGGACATCGGTATGACGCCGCAGAGCAGCAAAATTGCCATCAGCTTTTTCATGTCAGCACTCCCTGTTTTCTTGTCTCTTTTCTCAGAAGAAGAACGTGATGCCCGTGGTCCACTCGATGTTATTGGTGGTCTCGTCGGTACCGAAGGCATCCCTGTCGTAGATGTGGTCGCGCACATCGATGCGCCAGGCGAAGCTGTCGTTCAGCAGGACGCGGTAGCCCACCCCAATTGTGGCGGTGAACCAGTTGTCGCCCAGGAAGTCGGTGCTGCCGGCGCCGCCGATCAGGTACAGGTCCGACTTCAGCGCATAGTTGTCCCAGAGGAAGATTTCCCCCGGCATGATGTTCCAGCCCACCAACAGGTTGTAGTAGCTGTAGTCGCGGTCGCTGTCATCGAACAGCGGCGCGCCGCCGGATAGCTTCTCGTAGCTGGTGAGGTCCCCTTCCGATACGCCGTAGCTGGCTTCGAAGAAAAAGTCCTCGGTGACGTGCCAGGCGCCGCGCAGGCCGTAGACGATCTCGCTCTCGAAATCCTGGATCGAGATGATTCCCGCAAAGGGGCCAATCTCGAAGTCCTCTGTGTCGATGGCGGCGGGGGTGATTTCGCGCCGCTCCACTTCGGGCAGGATGACCGGTTCGTTCTCGTCGGCCTGGGCCCCGAGACACGTACCAGCCAGCGCCGCTAGTAGAACGCGCTTATGCCAATTTGCCATTCGTTTATCTCCTCGTCGTCGTCGCGGTCGGTAATGACCACGTAGTTCTTGTACTGCATGCGCAGCAGCAATCTGCGGGTCAGGTAGACGCGCATTCCGGCACCCACGCTGGCGACGTTGTCGGTTCGGTCGCTGGTTTCCACAAGCGTGGAGCGCGGGCTGGTTTCACGGACGCCGCCACCGATACTTACGAACGGGGAGAAGCGCCACTGGGGGAACATTTGGTGCACCAGGTCGACGGTGGCCTGGCGCCCATCGGAGAAATCGCCGAAGTTCTCGGTGATATTCGCCTCAATAGACAGGTTGCGGGTGAAGTGCCAGCCGCCGTAGAGCGTCACGGCGTCGGTATCGCCGAAGTCACCGGCCATGATGCCGGCCTCCCAGCGCCGCTGGTAGAAGCTCTCCAGGTCAGGCGCCTTGAATGCCAGCGGGTCGCCGGCGGCGTCCACCGTGCGCCCGATATCGTTGATATGGGCCCAGCCCTCGATGCCGCGGTAGTTGCGCAGCTTCACCCAGTCGGTCTTGCGCTTGAGCAGCGTGATCAGCTCGCCGCGCTCGGCAACGTAGAACACTGGGTAGCCGCGTCCGGGCGCCGTGCGCATCTCGACAAAGGCCTCCACCACCGTGCTCTGCAGGTAGTCCGCGTCGTCTGCGATGGCCTGGGCGCACCACAGGCAGGCAATGGCCAGTAGTAGTCTCATCAGTCCACCAGCCTGCCGTCAAAGGGGTTGTTGTAATACTGGGCACCGATATCCAGCCACTCGGAGATCAGCCGCAGCTCCGCGGGGCTCAGCATGCCGTTGTGATTGACGGTGTTCTGGGTGCGAGGTTCAGGTATTCCACCATCCTCGATGCAGTTAGCCGGAAGAGCGGGCGCCGGTCCCAGGCCGCAGGTGCCGCCCTCGAAGCAGGCGAAGAAGCCCGAGCCGTTGGCGCTGCCGACGCGCATTTCCGAACCGATGCGGACTGTCTCGGTAAACGTCAGTATGAGGATATTGCCGTCTTCGTCCTCGACTTCTTCTTCGCACAGGCGGATGCGGTCGGCGACGTTGCCGCCGTTGTCGATCCACTGCTCGTTGTCGCCGTTCAGCAATTCGCGGTAGGAGCGCAGGTGTTCCGGGTCTATGTCAGAGGACAGGGCCTCCAGGTCGAGCTGTCCGGCGGGCACCACCATGTCCATCTGGCTGGTGTGGCAGCCGATACAGTTGGTGAAGACGTTGCCCTCGATGTCCACGACCTCGGTGCGGGTCCGCTCCCAGATGGGCTGGATGTGATCCTCGTAATTGATGACGATCCTGTCCGGCGCGTCCGGGTCGAGGTTGTTCACCACGATGGGGTATTCCTCAGGCACGCCCTCCCAGTTGGGATCGTAATCCCGGTCCTCAATCGGGCTTTCCGGTGTCAGCGTCGGCGCGGTCCACTCATCCACGTAATTCGGCGCCAGCGCCAGCTCGCGCGCAGCGGCCGTCTCATTGCCCTGGGGGCGATGGAAGTCCCAGGTCGCCGCCATGGTGACGCCGGGCTCGGTGGCAAACAGGCTCTCGATATCGGTATTGGGGAAGCCGAGGCTGCCGCCTACCACATCGGTTGCGCCCGGATTGATGGACGGGGGTTGTGAATCGAGACGGCCGTGCGGGGTATCGTCGCCCCCGTCGTGGCAGCCCGTGCAGTGCAATACTTCGCCGGGACCTACCTGCAGCCAGTAGTCGTGGCGTCCGCCGATGCGTCTGGCGTCGGCGTCCAGGACGCTGAAGCTGAATGGCCGGTTGGCGGGGACCGTGGCCACCACGGAGCCGTCAGGCTCGACAGGGACATAGCCCACGATTTCCCTGAAGCCATTGCCGCGGCTGACACCAAAGGCGAAGCGGGGAACCTCGAACACGTCGTCATCCGGCAGCAGCACCGGCAGGAATATCCGCAGGAAGCGCGCCGGGCGGCTGTCGAAAGCGGCACTGGCCGGTCGGCGGTGCTGCGCGATGCCATCTGGCGATATGTCGACGCCGTCCATGTCGTAGACGCTGTCGATCACGATCTGGCCTTTGTTTTCCAGCGCCAGCTCGGCGTTGAACGTCACCGGAAGCGGCAGCAGGCTGGGGAAGTCCCTGGGCTCTGCGGCAATGATCTCGCTGATATAGAAACCTTCCTCGGCCAGTACCACCGGACGCTGGGTGTCGGCGATGACGTCGTAGACCCAGGCGCCGTAGAGCGGTGTCGCCGGGATATCGTTTTCGTCACCGAGGGAACAGGGGATGATGCGCTGATCCTCTTCGGCCAGGTTCTCTTCCTCCTCCGCCGGCGGCTCTTCCTCTACTTCTTCTTCGCCTTCTTCAATCGGATCCGGGACCTCGATCAGCTGGCAGTCGGTCCAGGTCACCAGCAGGCGACCGGTGCCATCGCGAAGCGGGTAGACCGAGCCGAACTGTCCGCCCGTGGATAGCTCGCCGTCGGTGCGGATCTCGGTGTCCGTGAGCGGCTCCTGGCCGCCGTCGGGTCCGCCGGCCGACTGGAACAGCGGCTGGTCCGCGGAGGCGTAGTTGAGCGGGTCGACGATGGCGATGGCGCCGCCGAGCGTCTCGGAGCTGAACGGCTTGACCAGGGTGGCGATGCGGCCGTCGTCCAGTTCGCGGGGCTGGGTGTATTCGATAGCGCTGCCTTCGGTGCCGCTGTCCTGGGAGTCGTAGCCAAACAGCGGCGACAGCTCCAGCCCGGAGGGTGCGATGCGATACAGGCTGATGTGGTTGCCGCCTTCGATGTTCCAGCGGCTGAACACGATCTCACCGCTGGACAGTACGGTCGGGTCCAGGTCGTGGTTGCGATTGAAGGAGATCTGCTTGAATTCTGCGTCGCGCTGCTGCGGGTCGTAGATGTGCAGCACCGCCGCGGGATCGCGGCCGTCCTGGGTCTCGTAGGCAAATATCTGCGCGCGGCCCTCGTTCAGCTGCCGGGCCTGCTCGCCCACCTGGCGGGTAGAGGAGAAGACGATGCGATCGTCCGGCAGGAAATGCGGGTCGATGTCCTGGCCGCCGCCGGCCTCGAAGCCGTCATTGCGCTTCAGGCGTGAGGGAATGACGTAACTGGGCTCCAGGGTCAGCATGTCCAGGAACCACAGGTTCCAGGTGGTGTTCTCCAGATTGCCGTCGACCGGCTCCGGCACCACGCGAGCAGCGAAGACGAGTGTCTGGCCATCGAAAGAGGATTCGACACCCTTGATGTCGATGGCGAGCTCCTCCACAGGAACGTCTTCCTCCTCGGCAACGATCTCGAGGATTTGATCAGTGACGTCGTTCTCTTCTGCGCTGACGGCGGAGCGATCCTTAACTATCAAACGGGCGCCCGGCTGAAAGTCCAGCGGGTCACGAAGGTCCTGGGCTTGCTCTGGCAGCGGGCGGCGGATGTAGGCGACCGGCACTTCCAGAACGGTGGGGTCGACGCCCTGCTCGTCGGTGGTCAGGGTGATGCTGTCACCGCTTCCACCCGTGCACGCAGAGAGCGCCGCGGCCACTGCCGCGGTGATCAGAAACCGTGCTTTGCCATATCTCTGCTGCATGTCGACTTCAAAGCGAGAGCTCGCTGCCTATTGGTTTCGCTGGGGTGCGTATATGCCGAGTCTATAGCCCCGCTTCGTCCTCTCACTACCCGAAATGCAGCCGCGTGGGTGATTTTGTGGTGGCAGTCACAAAAGCCTGTTTTTACAGTGTTTTGTGACATTTTCCCGCCCCAAAACCTTTTTGTGCGGGCCGTCACAAAAGCGTTTTTTGCGGGGAGAAAGGTGCATGCCCATCGCCCATACTCGTCGGCATTCTTGCACCGTCTTAACGATGTGCCCGGACGAGTTGTTATGAGAAACCATGTTGTACCAACGGTCTTACTGGTAACCCTGCTGGCGGCCTCTGCCGCGACGGCGGGTCCCCGTGAGCAGGCGCGCCGCATTCACGACCGGCTTACCGGCGTTCCGCCGAGCGATGCCATGCTCGATGCGATGACCGACGCCATCACTACCGGTGGCGGCCTCACCGAGGCGGCCTACTATGCAATGGACGGCGCGCCCGGTGTCGAAGCCACCGGAGACTTCTACACGGTGACGCTGAAAAACTGGTCGTCGCCCTGGACCAACGAAGCCATGGACAGCTTCGCGCCGCTGAACGATTACAGCGCCACGGTGATCGGGATGGTTCGGGATAACGTCGACTTTCGTGAGCTGCTGTCGGGGGACATCATCTATACCGGCAGCGTGCCCGGTATCCCCGCCTACTCACGCAGCAACAACAACCATTACGAAGTGCTGGAGGCCAGTGGCGCCAACCTGGGCGATCCCAGCGTGCTGGTGCGCGGTACCCAGAGCACCGTCACCGGTTTGCCCGCCGAAGCGTCCGCGGGCGTGATGAGCACCAGGGCTGCTGCCCGGGCCTTCTTCGTCGGCGGCACCAACCGCGCCATGTTCCGCTTCACGCTGCTCAACCATCTGTGCATGGACCTGGAGCAGCTCAAGGATTTCAGCCGGCCCGTGGACCGCATCCGCCAGGACGTGTCTCGCAGCCCGGGCGGTGACAGCACCCTGTTCCTGACCCAGTGTGTGAGCTGTCACTCCGGCATGGACCCGATGGCGCAGGCCTATGCCTACTACGAGTGGGACTACCCGGACGAAGATGCCGCGCCCAACCTCTCGGAAGAGGAGCGCATGGACCAGGGGCAGCTCATCTATACGTCGGGCATGGTCCAGGACAAGTACTTCCTGAACGAGACCACGTTCGCCCCAGGCTATATCACTCCGAACGATCACTGGACCAACTACTGGCGCCTGGGTGAGAACAGCGGCCGCGTCGGCTGGCAATCGCCGGCGAACAACAGCGGCAGCGTCGACCTGGCGGTGAACCCGGCCTACGCCGAGGGCGACGGCGCCGCTTCGATGGGAGCCGAACTTGCCAACTCGGATGCCTTCTCGCACTGCCAGGTGCGCAAGGTGTTCCGCAATGTGTGCCTGCGCGACCCGATGGAAACGGGCGCGGAGCGTGCGGCCATGGACGGGTTCATCAATACCTTTAACGCCAACCACGATGTCAAGCAGGTGTTCGCCGAAGTGGCGGGCTACTGCGCGGCGGATCTGTAGGAGTTTGCGGTATGAATAGACTTCTCAAGACTTGCGTTGGCATCCCGGCCCTCATCCTGTTTCTGCAGGCCTGTAGCGCCGGCAGCGGCGGCGGCGCCAGTAACCGCGAGGTGGACCTGACCGCGGATCTTGGCAGCGCCGAGTTCGTCTATACCGGCCCGCCCCCCGCCAGTGACGAGATCCAGAATTTCAAGCGAGAGTTCTACGACCCGCTGGCTGCCAACGATCGCTGCGGCCAGTGTCACACGCCCGGGGGTTCAGCCGGTACGCCGTTTGTCGACCAGAGCGACGTGAACAACGCCTGGCAGGTCGCCAAGTCGGTAGTCAACCTCAATGATCCGGCCGCGTCCTCCGTCGTGCTGCGTGTCGCCAATGGGCACAACTGCTGGCTGGGTGCTGACCAGACCGCGACCTGCGCGACCACCCTCACCGGGTATGTGGAGCGCTGGTCCGACGGCGAGTCGCAGACCGAGAGCGAAGTGCGGCTGGTGGCGCGCACCCCGGTGGATCCCTCCGGAACCCGGGTACTGCCGCCGACGGCGGATGACCTGGACGCGCTGGGCCTGATGATCGAATCGCCCACCGAGCTGCTGGATGTGTTGCGCACCTACTGCAGTGAATGCCACACCGAGAACGCGTCATTCCCCCAGTCACCGTATTTTGCCAGCTCCGACACGGACTCGGCCTATGATGCGCTGCGATCATTGATTGACCTGGCAGAGCCGGGCTCGTCGCGCCTGGTGCGGCGACTCGTGCCCGAGTCGCACAACTGCTGGAGCAACAGCTGCTCGAGTGACGCCGCCGTCATGGAAGCCGCTATTCAGCGGGTTGCCGACGCGGTGCCCGTTACCGACGTGGACCCGATGCTGGTGATTTCCAAGGCGCAGATCCTGGAAGCGGACGGCATCGTCGCCAACAGCGGCGGCCGCTTCGAAACCAACCTGGTGGCCAAGTGGGAGTTCCGTGAAGGTTCGGGGACGACCACCGCGGACACCAGCGGTGTGCAGCCGGAGATTCCGCTGGGCCTGTCCGGTGACTACACCTGGATGGCCAGCTGGGGTATCCGCCTGGTCAACGGCAAGGCACAGGGCAGCGTGGCGGGAAGCGCCAAGCTCTACGAGCTGCTCACCGGCACCGGCGAGTACAGCATCGAGGCCTGGGTGGCCCCGGACAACGTGGCCCAGGAAAACGCCTGGATCGTCGGCTATGCCGGCGGCCCCACCAGCCGCAACCTGCTGTTGAGCCAGATGATGTACAACTATGAGTTCTACAATCGCAGCTCTGTGACGGAAGACAACAATGCCGGCGAGCCCGTCGTCTCTACCGAGGATGATGACGAGTTCGTACAGGCGACGTTACAGCACGTGGTGCTGACCTATGACGCGGTCGAGGGGCGGCGTATCTACGTCAACGGCGAAGACACCGGGGTGGTCGACGAGCAGGGCGGCGGCCTGCTGACCAACTGGAACGAGGTCTACGCCCTGGTACTGGGTAACGACACCAGCAACACCAGTCCTTTCGCCGGCGCCATCCGCATGGTGGCGATCCACAACGCGGTGCTGACGCAGGAGCAAATCCAGAAGAACTTTGACGTGGGCGTGGGGCAAAAGTACTTCCTCATGTTCAGCGTGTCCGAGCTGATCGACCAGGAGGGCGTCTGCCACGAGATGGCCGAAGACGGTAGCCGCACCAACTACTGCTACGTGGTCTTCCAGGTCAGCCAGTTCGACGACTCGGGCTACCTGTTCGAGGAGCCGTTCTTCGCCAACATCAACCCGGCCGGCGGCAGCGTGGACTTCGACGTGCAGGGTATGCGCATCGGTATCAACGGCAAGCTGGTAACGGTTGGACAGGCCTTTACCAACGTCAATACCGTCGCCACGTCCAGCCTGGGCAGCTTCAGTGAGCGGCTGGCAGAGGTGGGCACGGTCATCCCGCTGGAAAACGGCGCCGACCAGGACATCTTCTTCCTGGCCTTCGATTCCGCCGAGGGACAGCAGTCGCCGGTGGACGATGGCGCGGTACGGGACTTCCGCTACGTCCTGTCAGATGACGTCACCGCAGACATCGGTGTGCGCACCTTTGACGAGATCAATGCGAGTTTCTCGCGGATCACCGGCGTGCCGACTTCCAATTCGACGCCCAGCGACGTGACCGGCAAGACCATCGCGGAAACGTTTGCCTCTATTCGCCGAGGTCTGCCGGCCAATGCGGACTTCCAGGCTTTCAGCTCGGCGCACCAGATGTCGGCGACCCAGCTGGCCTCCGCCTATTGCGACGCGCTGGTGCAGGACGCGAGCGCTCGCCAGGCCATGTTCCCGGGCTTCTCCGTGACGCTGCCGGTCGACGATCCCTCTCACGACTGGCGCAACGCGGTAGCGGCGCCCCTGGTGGACCGGGCGATCAACAGCGGACTGCTGGAGGACGGCATCCGCTCACCGATTCTCGATGAAATTGAACTGCTGGTGACGGATGACCGTGACCTCAAACCCTATGCCCTGGTGGACGGGGTTTGGGTGCCGGATCCGGATCCCGCAGTGCACAACAAACGCGACGGTCTGATGTACTGCCTCAACGATGCGCCCTGTCCCGCATCGCGGACGGCGGACGTGGTCAAGGCAGTCTGCACCACGGTGCTGGGCAGTGCCGTGGTCATGGCTCAGTGACGGACCGACAGGAGACGATCATGCGCAGGCGCAGGCCACAACATATAGGAATCGATGAGCCGCTGAGACAGCCGGATCACCGTCGACCCATGAACCGCCGGGAGTTTATCTCCCAGGGCTTCAGGGCCGGCTGTGGCGGGCTGCTGGGCACCTCGCTGTACAGCCTGATGGGTCCGAAGGCACACGCCATTTCGCCGGACCTTCTCAATCCGGCTTTCACCAACTACTCGAGCTGTGATCTCGGCAAGGTGGCCGGTCGCAAGATTCCCTTTATCTGCTTCGATCTCGCCGGGGGCGCCAACTTCGCCAGCGGCAACGTGATTGTCGGCGGACCGGGCGGGCAGCGGGATGCACTGAGCACGGCGGGCTACGCCCGGACTGGCCTGCCGCCGGAAATCCTGCCGTTCAACGCCAACCCCAATACGCTGACCGGCGACTTTACCGACGACACTCTGGGCCTGCTGTTCCACAGCGAGAGCGCCATGCTGCGCGGCATCCTGGAGAAGGCCAGCGGCGTGGCCGGCTTCTGCAACGGCGCGGTGATTCCCGGCCGCTCCGACAACGACACCGGCAACAACCCGCACAACCCGATGTACGGCATTTACCGGGCCGGCCTGCGGGGCCAGATCCTGCAGCTGATCGGGTCGGAGAATTCCATGTCAGGCGGCAACAGCATGGCGCCCGCCATGCTGATCGACCCCGAGCTGCAGCCGACCAAGGTCGACCGACCCTCTGACGCCAGCGGCCTGGTGGATGTGGGCGACCTGAAGTATCTGCTGGACGACACCGAGGACATTGTATCGGTGCTGGAGTCCATGAAGCGGATTACCGACTTCAAGCTGGACCTGGTGAATACCCGGATCGCCAATCCCACCGATGAGGATCAGCGACTCAAGGACCGCTTCAGCTGTGAGTACCTGCGCAGTGCCGACACAGTCGAGAATTTTTCAGACCCGGAAGCCCTGAACCCGGAGCGGGATCCCAACATCGTCGGCCCCGACGGCATCTTTACCCAGGAAGAGTTCGACGACGACCGCGAATTCCGCAAGACCGCCTCGGTCATGAAGCTGGTAGTCGACGGCATCGCCGGCTGCGGCACCGTTGAAATGGGCGGCTATGACTACCACGGGAACTCCCGCAACAGCACCGACGCTCGCGACCTGCGCGCGGGCCGCTGCATCGGAGCCTGCCTGGACTATGCCCGGCGCACCTCGACACCGCTGATGCTGTACGTGTTCAGCGACGGCTCCCTGTCCAGCAACGGAACTTCAGAAGTGGTCAACGGCGTCGAGAAGTTCATGTGGTCCAGTGACAACTCTTCAACCGCCTGCTCGTTCTTCCTGGTCTACGACCCGGGAGGAATGCCGCAGCTATGGGACGACGGTCTCAGCGACCCGCTGTTGCACCAGCAGATTGGCTGGATGCGCAACGACGCGTCGGTGGAGACCTCGGCAACGCCCATGGCGAACAACGTCAACCTCAACGTGGAAGCCGTCATCCTCAATTACATGGCGCTTCACGGTGAGCAGGGCCTGTTTGCCACGGAAAACTTTTTCCCCGGACAGGGGCTCGGTGACCCGACGGCCCTGGACCGCTATATCGCGTTCCAGCCGCTGCCAAGTATTTCGGGAGGAGTGATCACCTGATATGACCTCAAAATCTCACCTCCACCCCACGCTCGTAGCGCTGTTGCTGACGGGCCTTGCACTCCTGTCCGCGCTTGCGCAGGGCGAGGAGACCGCGGTTCTATCTGAGGATATACAGTCCATCAAGCAGCAGACCCTGGAGCTGAACCGGGACCTGTTCATCCTCGAGGAAGAGCTGCTCTATCCCAGCGACACCCAGCTGTCTGTGTTCCTGTCAGTAGACGTGGGCGAGTTCTTCAAGCTGGATGCGGTCAAGCTGTCCATCGACGGCAAGGTCGTCACTCATTACCTGTATACGGATCGTCAGCTCAGCGCCCTGCGCCGGGGCGGTGTGCATCGTCTGTTCCTTGGCAACATGAAGTCCGGGGAGCACGAAATCGTTGCGGTATTCACCGGCTTTGGTCCCAAGGGCCGGGATTACCGTCGCGGTACCCAGCTGGTGATCGACAAGCAGTCCGGGCCCAAGCACCTGGAACTCAAGATCGTCGACTCCACCGAGACCCGGCAACCCGATTTCGTGGTCAAGGAGTGGTAACGCCATGGCAGGCTTTTTTCCCCGTTTTCTCGCTGTCGCGCTGGTATTTCCCTGCGCCCTGGCGAGCGCGGCGGAAACCGTGCAGAGCCTGCGCTACGGAGTCACGCTGTTTCATCTCTACCAGGGCGACTATTTCAATTCCCTGACCGAGCTCATGGTGGGTCAGACCCAGCAGGAGCTCGGCCCTCACGGCGAAAATGCAGAACTGCTGCGCGGCGGCATCGCCCTGTCCTACGGGATGGACCGCGAGGCGGAACGCGTGTTCACCGCGCTGCTGAGTGAGCCGCGGGAGGGCGTCGATCGCGGTCGCGCCTGGTTCTACCTGGCCAAGGTCGCCTGGCAGAGAGGCGAACTGGAGCGCGTTGAGTACGCCCTCAGCCAGACCGGCGAAATACAGTCTGAGGACCTGGCAGAAGAGGCCGACTACCTGCGTGCCGCCGTCGCTATTCGGCGCGGCGAACTTGAGAATGCCCGGACGCTGGCGGCGAAGCTGCCGGAGCAGTCCGACTGGCGTCACTATTATCACTACAACATGGGCGCGTCGCTGGCGGCCGTCGGCCAGTGGGACCAGGCCTCCGTGCATTTCCGCCAGCTGGTCGATGCCCGCGGCGAGAGCGAGCTGAAGTCCCTGCGGGATCGCGCCTTTACCGCGTCGGGTTACGCACAGATGGGGGCGGGCAACTTTGGCGGCGCCCGCGATGATTTTGTGCGCGTGCGGCTGGAAAGCCCGCTGTCCGACCGGGCACTGCTGGGATACGGCTGGGCGGCGATGGAAGGCGAGGACTACATGGCGGCCCTGAGTCCCTGGCAGGCCCTGGCCAAGAAGCCGCCGGTAAGCCAGAGCGTCCGCGAGAGCCTGCTGGCGATTCCCTACGCCTATGAACAGCTGGGCCGCGACGGCCTGGCCCTGGCGCACTATCGCCAGGCATCGGATGTGCTGCAGACGGAACTGGACAACGTGCGCCGCGCGATCGCACTGTTCCGCGGTGAGGCGCTGCCCGGCCTGCTGCAGCTGCAGGTCGACGCCTCCGACGAGTGGCTGTTCGGCGACGATATCCTGCCGGTATCCGATGAAGCGCCTTACCTCCGCCACCTGATTTCAAGCCATGCGTTCCAGGGCGCGATGAAGGAGCTGCGGGATTTGCAGCGAATCCGTTCCCACCTGGTCCGCTCCCGGGAAAAGCTCACAGTGCTGGGCGCCGCGGATTTTGAACAGCAGGCCAACTGGGAAAGCGTGATCGACGGAGGCGGCCGCGAGCAGATGCAGGCGCGTTACCAGTCGCTGCAGGCCAGCACTGAAGCCCTGCGCGAGCGCCTGCTGGCGGCTGAACAGGCGGCAGACGGTCGCGCCCTGGCGGATGCGGACCAGCGCGCCCTGTGGCAGCGGGTCGAGCGTGCCACCGAACTCGCCGAAAAAATTGAAGCGCCGGAGGATCAGCGCGAGCTGCTGCGTTTGTATCGCGGCCTGCTGATCTGGGACGACAATGAGGAATTCCCCGATCGTGCCTGGCAGGCACGCCGCGCGCTTGGCGATCTGGAGCAGGCACTGGAGGCTTCCTCCGGGCAGATGGCCAGTCTGGACGCCGCCATCGCCAACCGGCGCTATTCAAACTTTGCGCCCCGTATTGCGCAGCTGACGGAGCGTGTTGGCGAGCAGGAGACCGTGGTCGAGGGTGCGCTGCTGATGAGCGAATCCGGTCTGCGCCGCGTGGCAATTGCCGAACTCGAACAACAGGCTGTGGCGCTTGCGCGCTCCCTGGGTCAGTCGCGACTGGCGGTGGCGCGCCTGTATGACCGCAGCAGCGCCGGGGTGACGCCGTGAGATTGCTGGCCCTGTCACTAATACTGCTGCTGTCCGGTTGCGGCATGTTCGGCGTGTTCGACGGTGAGAAGCCGGAAGCGACGCTGGCGGAGCTGGAGCCGGTGGCGCTCCCTGCGACCGAGGAGCCGGTGCCGCAGATCACCCTGGCGGAGCTGTCCCAGGTTTACCTGGGCGTCCTCGATGTCACCGATGATCCCGAGACACGGGTACTGGTGCTGGAGCGCCTGGCGGGAATCGAAATGCTGGAGGCGGAAGCGAGCCTCGCCGAGGGGGGTGAGGCGCCCGACCTGTTTGATGAAGCCATCGACGCCTACAGCCGACTGCTGGAGGAAAACCCGGATATCGAGGGCCGCGATCGCATGCTGTACCAGCTGTCCAAGGCCCACGACATGATCGGCGATACCGACAAGGCCATGGTGGCCCTGCAGGAGCTGGCCAGCGGCTACCCCGGCTCGGAACACTTTATCGAGGCCCAGTTCCGCGTGGCGGAAAGCCATTTCAGCGCCGGGCGCTATGACCAGGCGGAGCGCGGCTACCAGTCGGTGATCGAAGCGGGTGAGGCCAGCCCCTATTTCCTCAACGCGCTGTACATGCACGGCTGGGCCCAGTTCAAGCAGGGGCGCTACCGCCAGTCCATTCGGTCCTATTCCGAGACCCTGGACCGCCTGGTGCCTGAGGACAACAAGCTGGACGGGCTCAGCGCCGCGGACCGCGCCCTGGTGGCGGACTGCTTCCGGGTCCTGGCCGTGGTGTTCAGCTATCTCGAAGGCGTGGATACCATCGCTGCCGCCTATACGCAGCTCGGTCAACGCAGCTACGAGCCGCTGTTGTACCAGGAGCTCGGTGAGCTCTATCTCAAGCAGGAGCGCTATCGCGACAGCGCCGAGACGTTCCGTGCCTTCAGCCGGCGCTACCCGGCCTCGGAGTTTGCCCACCGCTTTCACGTGCGCGTGATCGGCATTTATGAAAAGGCCGGGTTCCGCGACCAGATCATCGTGGAAAAGCGTGACTACGTGGCCAGCTACGGCGTCGACGGAGAGTACTTCCTGCTGGCGGACTTTGAGGTTCAGCAGGAGATTGCCGACAACCTCACGCTGTTTATCGAGGAACTGGCCACCTATCACCATGCCCTGGCCCAGGCCGGCGACGATGCGATCGAGAACTACCGCCAGGCGGCGGACTACTACCAGCTGTATATCGACAGTTTCCCGGCCGACGAGCGGGTCCCGGAGATGGGCTTCCTGCTGGCGGAAACCCGCACCGAGTCGGGCGATCACGAACAGGCGGTGGCGACGTTCGAGTGGGTGGCCTACGACTACCCGGACTACGAGCGCGCCGCCGATGCCGGTTACGCCGCCATTGTGGGTTACCAGCCGCTGCTGGACGCCGCGCAGGACGACAGCGTGCTGCGCCGCAAGGTGGAGAGCCAGCTCAAGTTTGCCTCGCAATTTGACACAGACGAGCGAACTCCCGCCGTGCTGAACGACGTGGCTGCCAGCCTGCTGTCCCTGTCGGAATACCGGCTGGCGATCATTGCCGCGGCGACGCTTACCAACCTGGAGCCGACGCCGCCGCAAACCCTGCTGCTGCCGGCCAGCCTGGTCATGGCCCACAGCTGGTTCGAACTGGAATCCTATGTCGATGCGGCATCGGGCTACCGGGAAGTGCTGGCGCGGATGCCGTCTTCGGATGAGCGCCGCGAATCCACCGTCGAACGCCTCGCCGCCAGCCTCTATCGCCGTGCCGAGGTGATCGCCGCCGAGGGGGATACCCTGGGCGCAGCCATGCAGTTCGCGCAGGTAGTGGAAGAAACCCCGAACGCCAGTTTCCGCCGCCAGGCCCAGTTCGACGCCGCCCAGTACTTCATGGATGCCGGCGAGTACCAGCAGGCCAACGCGCTGCTTACGGACTTCCGCCGCCGCTTCAAGGGCGATGCCCTGGCCGCCGAAGTGCCGCTGAAGCTGGTCTACAACTACGAGCAGCTCGAGCAGTGGGAGCTCGCCGCCCGTGAGCTGGATGCGTTGCTACCGGCGGAGAAGGAACCGGAACGCGCGCGGGAGATGCTGTACCTGACCGCAGAGCACTACGACAAAGCCGGCAACCGCGACCTGGCGATCGCCCGGTTCCGCAGCTATGCCCACGAGTGGGAGCAGCCCATGGGGCCGCGGCTGGAAGCCATGCGCCGGCTCGCCGAACTCTACGACGCGGGCAACGAACAGAAAAAGCGTCGCTTCTGGCTGCGCAAGACCATCGCCGCCCATGACAGCGCGGGCGCCGGCCAAACGGATCGATCGCTGTTCCTGGCGGCGCAGGCGTCCAGCGTCTTCGCCGACGACGAGTACTATGCGTTTCGCGGCGTCAAGCTGCGCCACCCCGTGGACAAGAGCCTGAAGAAGAAGCGCGCCGCCATGCAGAAGGCGCTGAAGGCTTTCAAGAAAACCAATGACTACGGCGTCGCCGAATTTGCTTCCCTGGCAACCTATCGCATGGGCGAAGTCTACCGCCAGCTTAGCGTCGACCTGATGGAATCGGAGCGTCCCAAGGGACTGGATGCGCTGGCGCTGGAGCAGTATGAGCTGCTGCTGGAGGAGCAGGCCTATCCCTTCGAGGAGAAGGCCATTGCCATCCACGAGGCCAATATGCGGCGCAGCTGGGATGGTTGGTACGACGACTGGATCCAGGAGAGTTTCAAGTCACTGGCGACGCTGTCGCCGGCGCGCTACGCCAAGCGTGAGACGACCATGGCCTACAGCGAGGGGATTTACTGATGTCTGCGCGTCTCCTCATCGCTGTTCTCGCGCTGGCTTCCCTGGCGGGCTGTGGTTCCATGCCGAGTTTGCCGCTGCCCGGCGGTTCCGAAACCACTTCAGTGGAGCAGGCGGGTGACACCGCACCGGAAGCGCCCACCCCGGAAGCCATAGCGTCGGAAAATCCCTATCTCGACAGCCGGCGCCGGGTCAGCGACAGCGCCCGCCAGCGTTTTGCCGCCGCTACCGCGGCGATGGCGACCGAGGACTGGGCCACGGCGCGGGCAGACCTGGAATGGTTGATCAATGAGTATCCGAAACTGTCGGGCCCCTACCTGAACCTGGCGTTGCTGCACGCCGCCGAGGGGCGCATGCAGGATGCAGAGCACTTCTTCCAGGTGACCCTGGAGGTCAACAAACGCAACCTGGATGCCTACAACCAGTACGCGATATTCCTGAGGCAGCAGGGCCGCTTCGACGAGGCGGAAGAAGTATACCTGTCGGCCCTGTCGGTCTGGGACGATCACGCCGCTACCCACCGCAACCTGGGGGTGCTCTACGACCTGTATCGGGGCGAGCGGGAGAAGGCGCTTGAGCATTACTACCGCTACCAGTCGCTGACCGGTGGCGAGGACCGCACCGTGGCCGGCTGGATCATCGACCTGGAGCGTCAGTTCACCCAGGTCGTGCAGCGGGGTGACCAGTGATGCGCTCGATGATGGTGCTGATTTTTACGCTGGCTGTCGGCCAGGCGCTGGCCCAGGAACCGGTCGTCACCCTGCGGGCGACGGTGACGGGCAACCAGGAACAGCCGAGAGTCATGTACATCCTGCCCTGGCAGCCGCCGGAGGCCAGGGATTACGAGTATGTACCTGCGCAAGCGCTGGCGGACGACCTGTTCCGCGGCGTGGACCGCGATGAATTTGTACGCGAACTGGAATACCGCGAAGCACTGGGCGGCGCGGATTCCACTGCTGAAACCAGAGGGGAAAACTGAGGGCAAGACCATGGATACCTATAACCTGATCATTCGTTTCTTCCAGAACGGGGGACCGTTCATGTTCCCCATCGCCATTGTGCTGGCGGTGGGACTGGCCATCGCCGTCGAGCGCTGGCTGGTGCTGACGGCGTCCCGCGCCACCAACCGCAGGGCTTTCGACAGCATCATGAAAGCGCTGCGCAGCCGCGAGTACAAGGCCGTTGTCAGTGCGGGCAAAGATTCCAAGGTGCCGATGAACCGCATCGTTGCCGCGGGTATCGCGCGCTTTGTAAACAACAACCGCCGCGACGAAATCGAGTCCGCCATGGAAGAGGGTGTGATGGAGGCGCTGCCGCGCCTTGAAAAGCGCACCCAATACCTGGCCACGCTGGCCAACGTGGCGACGCTGCTGGGCCTGCTGGGCACCATCGTCGGCCTGATTGCGGCGTTTACCGCGGTCGCGACCGCGGCGCCGGCCGAAAAGGCCAGCATGCTGTCCAGCTCCATTTCAGTGGCGATGAACACCACCGCCTTCGGCCTGATCTCGGCGATCCCGTTGCTGCTGCTGCACGCGGTGCTGCAGACCAAGACCATCGAACTGGTGGACAGCTTCGAGATGGCCGGCGTGAAAGTGCTGAACGTGCTGGCTGACGCCAACCAGATCAAGGGTAAAACGCGGGCCGAAGACGCCGCCTGAGGCAAACGCCATGAAGATACGACGTCGCGTACAACGCAACGAGGCGGAACTCGATATCACTGCGTTCATGAACCTGATGATCGTGCTGGTGCCGGTGCTGTTGCTGAGCCTGGTGTTCTCGCAGGTGGCGGCCATCGAGGTCAACCTCCCGAATGCTGCCGCCGGCGGTGCAGAGGGTGATGATGACAACCAGCAGGTGGAACTGGTGATCCGCGAAGGCTCGATGCGAGTGGATTTCCCCCGCGGCATCATGCTGAAGAACATCCCGATGACCGAGGAGGGTGGCTACGATTTCGAGCTGCTGAGCCTGGTGCTGCAGGAAGTGAAGCGGCAGCTGCGGGAGCAGGGCATCGAGCGCCGCAACATCACCATCCTGTCGGAAGAGGGGGTGGACTACCAGACCATCATCAGCGCCATGGACACGGTGCGGTCTTTTGAGGCAGTGGTCGCGGCCGATGTGGTGGATGCGGCTCTGTTCCCGGAGATCTCTTTTGGTGATGCGCCTCCTGCTACAAAACCGCTGAAGACCTCTGCTGTCGACATTGACGGCGGAGGGGCAAGTTCAGGTTTGGGAAGTGCCACTTCGGGGGGTGCATCATGAAGATGTCGCCCAGGGCGCGCCGGATGGCGCGCAGCCACCGCAAGCTCAAGCAGCAGGCCAAGCTGAGCCTGGTTTCGCTCATGGATATCTTCACCATCCTGGTGTTCTTCCTGATGGTGAACTCCGGTGACGTGGAGGTCCTCGAGGCGGACAAGAACATCAGCCTGCCTGAATCGATATCCGAACAGAAGCCTGACATTGCCCTCACGATCAAGGTCAGCCCGGAGGATATCGTGGTGCAGGGCCGCAAGCTCGGTACGGTGGAAGACGTACTGGCCCAGCCCGGCAACGTGATCGCGTCCCTCAGCGAGGAGCTGGCCTACCAGGCCAAGCGCGCGCCGGACCTCACCGAGCGCGAGCAGGAAATCGGGCGCTCCGTGGTCATCATGGGTGACCAGGAAATGCCCTACAAGCTGCTCAAGCGGATCATGACCACCTGTGCCAGCAGCGACTACCGGGACATCACCCTGGCGGTCAACACGGCGGCACCCACCGCGGTGGATGAGCCGCTACTGGCGAGCGGAGGATAAGGCATGACTGCAATGATCATGGCACGCGCGCCTGAGCTGGAGCTGCCCTGGGAGTCCACGGCCTCCGATGACGCGCGCTATCGCAAGATTCTCCGCAACCTGCTGTCGGCGGTGGTGGCCTTTGCCATCCTGGTGCCGTTCCTGCCGGTGGAAGAGCTCACCCGGGAAAAGCAGGAGGAGCTGCCGCCCCACCTGGCCCGGGTGGTCATGGAGAAGAAAGTGCTGCCGCCCCCGCCGCCACCACCGAAGCCGGTGGAGAAGAAGGTGGAGAAGCCGGTAGAGAAGAAGCCCGAGCCCAAACCGGAACCGAAGCCCAAGGAGCCGCCGCCCAAGCCTGTCGACAAGATTGAACAGGCTCGCAAAGTGGCGGCCGTGTCCGGCGTGCTGGCATTCCAGGATGCCCTGATGGACATGCGCGACAGTGTCGACGTGGACAGCCTCGGCGACACCGGCATGAGCCGGGGTAATGCGGAGGCGGCGAAGGTGGAGCGGTCGATCATCGCCGGCGCCGCGAAAGGCGGCAGCGGCGGCATCCAGACCAGCAACCTCAGCCGCGATACCGGCGGACCGGCGCTGTCGGGCCGGGAGACCACCAAGGTGGAGACGACCATCGCCGCAAATGCCGCGGATCACGGCGACAGCACCGCGTCGGCGCGACTGGGCGGGCGCAGCGACGAGTCCATCCGCCGGATCATGGACCGCAACAAGGGTGCGATCTTTGCGATCTATAACCGGGCCCTGCGCAAGGACCCGACCCTGGCGGGCAAGCTGGTGTTCGAGATGCAGATCGATTCGAGCGGCGCCATCTCATCGCTGGAGCTGATTTCCAGCGAGCTGGCGGACGACGCGCTGACGAAGAAGATCCTGGCCCGTATCCGCATGATCCGCTTCGACGCGGAGAACGTGGTGGCCACCACGGTCAACTACTCCTTCGACTTCCTGCCCTACTGATCCCGACTGAATGCCGCCTGCGAGTTATCGCAGGCGGCATCGCTTTGCATGTTTTATTGAGTTGAGTTCAGTTCAGTAGGCTGCTAGGCTATGCCCATTCCAATGGAGAGAGCCGATGGCAGCACCCCAGCGAAAACGTGATCCCGAAGCCGCCCGCGCCCGCATCCTCGAGGCGGCCAAGACGCTGCTCGCAGAGGGCGACGGCGCATTCGAGATGAGCTGGGTGACGAAGGTAGCGGGAGTGTCCCAGGGCCTGGCCTATCACCACTTCGGTTCCAAGGAGGGGCTGCTGAGCGCGGTGGTGGAGGATTTCTACGACCGGGTGGAGTCCTCGGTGCTGATGGCCCGGTTCTCGGAATACGACGACTGGAACCGGCGTGAGCGGGACCGGGTTGCGCGCTACCTGGAGTTCCTGCTGGCGGACCCGCTGAGCACCGCGGTCATTACCCGTCTCGCGGGTACGCCCGAGGTGGCCGGCGTCGAGGCCAGGCGCTGGCAGCGCCTGATCGACGAGGGCGCCCGCAATATCGCAGAAGGGCAGGCCCTCGGCGTGATCAGGGCCAGTCAGGACAGCCGCCTGCTGGCGGCCATGGTGCTGGGGGCGGTGCGCGCCGCCGCGGCGAGCGAATTATCGGAGAGCACGGGGGTGGACCCCCAGGCGCTGGCGGACGAGATCTGGCAGTTCCTGGGCACCGGCCTCGGCCTGGAGGAATCGACATGAGTGAATCAGTGAGCGGACGCAAGGACCCCCAGTTCCGGGAGTTCCTGTCCTTTGACGACTATCACGGGGTGGACCTGGCGCGTACCCACGGCTTCACCCGCAGCGAGGCGGCGGCCGCCCTGGACCAGGACATGGTCGACGAGCAGCACCGTCGCCTGCTGGAAGATGGCTACATCATTCTCGAAAATCTGATGCCCCAGGAGGCGATGGACGCCTTGCGGGAGGAGGCCGCGCCCCACCTGGAGCAGGTGGGACGCAACTCCTTCGAAGGGGAGCGCACCCAGCGCATCTACGGGCTCCCCGAGAAGCTCCGCGCGGCTGATCCATTCATCACCCACCCGCTGGTCCTGGCCCACCTGGACCGCCTGTTCATGCCCAACTACCTGCTGTCCCAGGCCCAGGTCATCAATATCTTGAGCGACTCGCCGTCCCAGCCGCTCCATATAGACGACGGTTTCTACCCCTGGCCGCGGCCCCGGCCGGCGCTGAGCGCCGCGACGGTGTTCGCGATAGACGACTTCACCGAGGACAACGGCGCCACGGTAGCGATCCCCCGCAGCCATTTGTGGGGCGAAAATCGCGGACCCGAGGAGGGTGATGTACTGGTCTCGGCGGTGATGCCGGCGGGCTCCTGCATCCTGTTCCTGGGGAATCTCTGGCACGGCGGCGGCGAGAACCGCAGCAGCGCGGATCGCCTCGCCCTCACGGCCCAGTACTGCGAACCCTGGCTGCGCACCCAGGAGAACTACTTCCTGTCGGTGGAGCGGGAGACCGTTGCCGGCCTGTCGGAAGATATGAAACGCCTGCTGGGTTACTCGATTCACCCGCCGTTCATGGGGATGGTCAACGGCATGCACCCCAAAAGGAAGTTACCCAGCTAGGTTCCACTTCGACATTCCCGTCTCCGGGGCAGTATCCTGACGTTTTCGCCCCGGAGACCTCACATCGAACATTTCACCCCGGAACAGATCCTCGAACCCCTGGCCGCGCTGGCCGCGGAAGCGTCGGCGGAAATCCTGCGCTTTTACGAGGCTGCAGAGCCCCTGGAGAGCACCACCAAGGCAGACAATACGCCGGTCACGGAGGCAGACCTGGCGGCGCACCGCATCCTGGATGCGGGGCTGGCCAGCTTTGGACTGCCGGTGCTGTCAGAGGAGTCCGTCGGCGATGCGACGGCGCGGCATGGCTGGGACGCGTTCTGGATGGTGGATCCCCTGGATGGGACCAAGGAGTTTCTCGCCCGGACCGGCGAATTCACGATCAATATTGCCCTCGTGGAGGGCGATACCGCCGTGTTCGGGCTGGTGGCGCTGCCCATCGGTGGAGTCGTCTATGCCGGAGGTCCGGGATTGGGCGCCTGGCGCAGCGACGGCGAGCAGTGGGCGCCGATTCGCGCGCGAGCGCTGGATGTTTCCGGCGAGGTGGTGGTGCTGGCCAGCCGGCGGCACCGGGGCGAGGCCCTCGATGCCTGCCTGGCGGCGCTGGAAGCGGAGGTGGGAAGCGTGCGCCGGGACAACGCGGGCAGTGCACTCAAGTTCTGCTGGCTGGCGGAGGGCCGCGCCGACTTCTACCCGCGCTATTCCCCCTGCTCGGAGTGGGACACCGCCGCCGGCCAGGCGCTGCTGGAGGGTGCGGGGGGCGCGGTGCTGGGCCTGGATGGCCGACCCCTGCGCTACAACACCCGGGACAGTCTGCTCAGCCCCCATTTCCACGCCGTGGCCGATCCCGACCAGCCATTGTGGAACACGCTTCGCCGGTGAGTTCAAGCGTCGCGCCGCGCTCGGAGTTGGGCTATAACTAGGAATGGAATCAGCGGGGTAACAATGGCGGACAACAACTATTACAAGTGCCTGGACCTGGAAAAGGATGTGGCTACCAGCCTCGACAACCCGCTTGACCCCCAGAAGAGCATTCGCCTGCGCGAGCAGCTCCTGTCCGAAATCCAGGCCCTCGAGGAACAGCTGGCGCTGC
The DNA here is from genome assembly GCA_965601975.1 of Halieaceae bacterium. GTDB lineage: Bacteria > Pseudomonadota > Gammaproteobacteria > Pseudomonadales > Halieaceae > JANQIO01. The sequence continues at coordinate 4,000,513 of OZ271856.1, read as the reverse complement.
TGCAGGACAGTGAGGATGCGATCGACTTCTCCATGCAACAAACCTGCCGGGAAATGATCCATTCCCGGCAACAGCTCTACCTTAAACTGCGGCGATGACGCCGTTTCCCCACGCAGGGTAACCCGCCGCCGTGAGTGACCTGAATCCGCCGGATGATCCTGTAGAGCAGGAAGCCGCGAACGAGTCCAGCAGCCCCGAGGAGCGCCTCAAGCAAATGCAGGAGGAACACCGGGCGCTGGATGACCAGATCGCGGAATTGTACGAGTTCGCTTACCGGGACCAGCTGATGCTCCAGCGCCTCAAAAAGAAGAAGCTGCAGCTCAAGGACATGATCGAGCGACTCAAGGACGACCTGATACCCGACCTCAACGCCTGAACCGGTTTACCGGTGACCCTCCTCCAGCGCAAGCAACTGCTCTTTCACGGCGAGCCCACCTGCAAACCCCGTCAGGCGGCCATCACTGCCCACCACCCGGTGGCAGGGGACCACGATGGGCAGCGGGTTGCGACCGTTGGCGGCTCCCACCGCCCGCACCGCCTTGCGGTTGCCGATACTGTCCGCGATATCACGGTAGCTGCGTAATTCTCCATAGGGAATTCTCTCCAGCGCGTCCCACACACTGTGCTGGAATGCCGTACCGTCGGCTCCCAACGGCAGGGAGAATGTGCGGCGGCGGCCGTCGAAGTACTCGTTCAGTTGCGCGCAGGCGGCGGTCAGGACGGCATCGGATGATTCGTTTCCGTCGGTGCCATGCTGGTCCTGGAACTCGATGCGGACCAGCGCTTCCCCGTTCGAGAGCAGCCGCAGGCGGCCGATGGGGGTCTCTGCAAAACAGTAGTTCAATGTGTCAGCCATTCCCGAGGCTCCTCCACAGCAGGTTGGCGGCGTAGGACCGCCAGGGTTGCCAGCGCTTGCTGCGCTCCGGCAGCTCGCGCCGTTCGATATTTCTCGCTTCCGCGGCCTTGACCAGGCCCAGGTCACCCGCCGGGAAGCGGTCCGGGTCGCCGAGGCCGCGCATGGCCAGCAGGTCCAGCGTCCAGGGCCCGATCCCACGGGTGTCCGCCAGCACGTCCGCATCCGGTTCTCCCGCCGCAAACAGCTCGCAGACCGCCCGCAGCGTCTGGCGGCGGCTGCCCGGCATTTTCAGGACTGCGTCGGGAACGTCCAGTAACTCCCCCGGTGTGGGGAACAGTGTGACGTCCCGTCCGTCGATCTCCGCGGTGCTGCCCACGGCTTCGACGATGGCGGCACACTGGGTTCGCGCCGCGGCAGTGCTCACCTGCTGGCCGAGCACGGATCGCACGCAGGATTCGAACGGGCTCGAAAACACGGGCGAGCGAATACCCGGGCAGTCCTGTATCAGTGGCGCCAGCGCGACGTCCGCGGCCAGGCCTTCGGCAATGTCCGTCGGCTGGGCGTCTAGATCGAACATGCGCCGCAGCTGGGCGATGACCGGCATCAAGTCGCGGTTGTCCGTCAGGCGGAGCGTTGCCAGCAGGTTCGTTCCGTCAGTGCTCTGGACGGTGACAAGCCCCGCCCCTCGCTGTGTCCGCAGGGCGCGGGTCCAGCGGCCGTGCTCTACGGTATCCAGTCCGGCCACGGCGTGGCGGGTGAACAGGGCGAGTACGCCATCCCAGTCATAGGGAGGGCGATAGGACAACGTCAGTGACAGGCCCTTGCTCGCGCTGCGCTTTGGTGAGCGCCGGAGCTCCCCCGGTGCACAGCCGAACGCCTCGCGAGTGGCGCTATTGAAGCGGCGCAGGCTGGAGAAGCCGGCGGCGAACGCAACGTCCGTCATCGGCAGGTCCGTTTCCAGCACGAGTTTCTGGGCCAGGTGCAGCCGCTGGGTCTGGGCGACGGCGGTCGGCGATACACCGAGCTTCTGCTGGAACAGCTTGCGCAGGTAGCGTTCTCCGACGCCGAGTCGCGCCGCCAGCGCTGACAGCGGGTGTGCGTTCAGGTAGCCCTCCGTGATGAAGTCCAGCGCCCGTCGCACGGTGGTGTCGGTGCCGAGCCAGGCAGGGCTCCAGGGCGCGGATTCCGGGCGACAGCGCAGGCAGGGCCGGAACCCGGCCTGGGCGGCCTCTGCCGCGCTGCGGAAATAGCGCACGTTCTCTTCCCGCGGCGGCCGCGCCGGACAGACCGGGCGGCAGTAGATGCCGGTAGTGACGACGGCGAGGAAGAACTCGCCGTCGAAGCGGCGGTCCCGGGCAAGTCGGGCGCGGCGGCAGATATCGGGATCGAGGGCTTGCATGGGATTTACTATAGGCCCGGCCGCGCCCGGGCACTAGCCAGAATCGGCCCTGTTTCGCGTTTGTTTTTAACGGGCAATGCATTAGCATTCGCGTTTCACTGGAGGGCTCGATGAAACGATTGCTTGCCACTGCTTTGGTGGTCGCCGCGACGAGCGGCTGTGAGTCCACGTACTACGCGGCGGCGGAGAAGGTGGGCTACGACAAGCGCGAAATCCTGGCAGATCGCGTGGTGGATGCGCGGGATGCTCAGGCAGACGCTGAGCAACAGTTCCAGTCGGCGCAGGAGCAGTTGATTGCGCTGATCGCGTTCGACGGCGGCGACCTGGAGCGCGTGTACGAGGACCTGTCGGACGAGTACGAGGCGTCGCGGGACGCGGCGGAGGAAGTATCCGAGCGCATCGACGCGATCGAAAGCGTGGCGGACGCGCTGTTTGACGAGTGGCAGGACGAGTTGGAGGAGTACACGAACCAGCGCCTCAGGGCAGACAGCGAGCGCAAGCTGAAACAGACACAGCGCCGCTATGAGAGCCTGGTCAGGACGATGCGGCGCTCGGAGCAGAAGATGGCGCCGGTACTGGCGGCACTGAAGGACAACGTGTTGTATCTGAAGCACAACCTGAACGCCCGCGCGGTGGCGTCGCTGAAGACGGAATTCAGCAAGATCGACCGCGATATCGATGTATTGATCGAGGAGATGCGCAAGGCGATTGCGAGCTCCGATGAGTTCATCGACAGCCTCAGGGCGGAGGGATAGGGAATATGGACCTGGTTCCCTACGCCATCCCGTTCTTTTTCCTCGCCATGGCCATCGAGTTCGGTTACGGCCTGTGGCGCGGGCGCAATACCTACCGGATCAACGACAGCGTCAGCAGCCTGTTCATGGGCACACTGCGCACGGCCAGCAAGCTGGTGCTGATCGGTGTCGGCGGCGCCGTGTTCGCGGCCATCGAGGACCACTACGCGCTGTGGCGCATGGATACCGGCCACTGGGCTACCTGGGTGTTCGCGTTTGTCGCCTACGACCTGTGCTACTACTGGAATCACCGCATCGGCCACGAGCGGCAGGTGTTCTGGGCGTCTCACGTGGCGCACCACCAGAGCGAGGAGTACAACCTGACCACGGCCCTGCGGCAGACCAGTACCGGATTCCTGTTGAGCTGGCTGTTCTACATCCCGCTGTTCCTGGTGGGAGTGCCGGCGGAAGTCTACGTCACGGTTGCCTCGGCAAACCTGATCTACCAGTACTGGGTTCACACAGAGCACATTCCCAAGCTGGGCTGGTACGAGTGGATTTTCGTGACGCCGTCGAACCACCGCGTGCACCACGCCCAGAACGACATCTACGTCGATCGCAATTACGGCGGCGTGTTCATCCTCTGGGACCGCTTGTTCGGCACGTTCCAGGAAGAGCTCGACGAGGAGTCCTGCATCTATGGCATTCGCGGGCCGCTGCACACGTTCAGCCCGCTGTGGGCCAACACCCACATCTATGTGGGCATGACCCAGGACGCGTGGCGCGCGCGAGACTGGCGCGACAAGCTGCACGTGCTGTGGGCGCGCACCGGCTGGCGACCGGCGGACGTGGCTGAGCGCTACCCGCGAGAGAAAACCGATCTCTCTGATTTCCACAAGTACGACCCGCAGGCGAGCGCGCCGGTCAACGTCTACGCCCTGGTACAGCTGGTGGTGGTCATGGCGGTGGGGATTGCGCTGTTGTTCATCCCGGGCCTGAGCTGGGCGACGAACGCGACGGTGGTGGCGCTGATGCTGTTTACCATGGTCTGTATCGGGCACTGGCTGGACGGTGAGCGCGCCCTGAACCTGGAGCTGTCCCGGCTGGTGCTGGTTGGTGCGGCAGCGTGGTTGGGGTGGCAGATGGGCTTCGGCGCGCTGCTGGCAATCTCCGTCGCGGCCTACGGCCTCCTCAATCTACTGGTGTTGCCTGTGCTGGCGTCGTCCAGCGGGTCTCAGCCCCGGGGCCTGGCACTCCAGGAATAAGCTGGGACAGCGTCAGCGATACCAGCGCAAACGCGGCGCCGGTCAGGAATACCGCCGGCGGCGATACCATCCACACCGCACCCAGCAGGACCGGCACCACCACCGCCGCGATATGGTTGATGGTGAAGCTGACGGCAGCGCTGCCCGCGATGTCTGCCGGGTCGGCGATCTTCTGGAAATAGGTCTTGATGGCGATGGCCAGCGCGAAGAAGAAGTGGTCGATGATGAACAGCGCCGCCGCCAGCCAGGCGTGCTCCACAAACGCGTAGCTTGCGAACACGATAAACAGCCCCACGTACTCCAGCGTCAATGCGCGGCGCTCGCCCACACGGCCGATCCAGGCGCCGATTCGCGGCGCAAAGAACAGGTTGAACACGTAGTTCACGAGGTACAGCAGGCTGATCTCGCCGACGCTGTAGCCGAATTTCTCGACCATCATGAACGCGGCAAAGACCATGAATATCTGCCGCCGCGCGCCGCCCATGAACGTCAGGCCGTAGTACAGCCAGTAGCGTGATCGCAGCACGATGTGCTTGCGCTGCACCGTGTGCTCCGGGTAGTGCGGGAAGCGCGCGGCGATCACCAGCACTGCGAGCATGCCAAGGCCGCCTGCCAGCAGGTAGACGCTGTCGAAGGCCCAACCCAGCTGCGCCATCAGCAGCCAGATGCTGCCGTAGGCCAGCAGCGAGCCCACGGCCTTGACCGCCAGCGCCCGGCCCATGAAGCGGGCGGTTTCCCGCTTGTCGATCCATTGCAGCGTGAGCGATTCGTTGAGCGCTTCGAAATAGTGGAAGCCGACCGACATCACCACCGTCGTGATGTACAGGCCCAGTGCCGTGGGAAACTGGCCGGTGGCCGCCACGCCGGCGCACATCAGGAACAGGGATACCAGCGCCAGGCGCTGCTCGCGTACGAACAGCAGCAGGTACACCACGGTGAACGCGAGGAAGCCGGGCACTTCGCGCAGGCTCTGCAGGATGCCGATTTCGCGCCCGCTGAACGCGGCCTGCTCGACCACGAAATTGTTGAGCAGCGCGTTCCACACCGAGAATGTCAGCGGCATGATGAAGGCCATGGCCAGCAGCAGTGCTGCCGGCGAGCGATCCCGGATCATGAGTGTTACAGCGCCTTGAACAGGCGGATCATTTCCTGTCGCTGGGCCGCGTCGGGCACGGGGCCGAAGTTGGCGCCCATGTTGTCTTTCATGTGTTTGGGTTTGGACGTTGCGGGAATCAGGCAGGTCACCGCCGGGTGGCCGATGATGAATTTCAGGTAGAACTGTCCCCAGCTCTCACAGCCCAGCTCTTTCGCCAGTGCCGGGAGCTCGACGCCCTTTGATTTCCGGAACAGGGCGCCGCGCTGGTAGGGGCGGTTGATGATCGTGGCAATGCCGCGGTCCGCCGCCAGCGGCAGCAGCTTCTGCTCCGCCACCCGGTTGTCGATGTTGTAGCTGAACTGCACAAAGTCGAGCGGCTCGGAGCGCATGATCTCCAGCAGCTCCTCGTGGAATCGCTGGTGGGAGGTCGTGATGCCCAGGTAGCGGATCTTGCCTTGCTCTTTCCATGCTTTCAGCGTCGGCAGGTGCAGCTTCCAGTCCCGCAGGTTGTGTATCTGCATCAGGTCGAAGGCGGACACCTGCATGCGGCGCATGGATTCCTGCATCTGCGCGATGCCTTCGTCGGCGCCATAGGTCCAGACCTTGGTGGCGGCGAACACTTGCTCCGGGTGTTTCAGGCGCGCCAGCACTTCGCCCAGCACCGATTCCGCGTTGCCGTACATGGGGGATGAATCGATCATCGCACCTGCGCCCTCGAAGAACAGGCGCACGACGTCGGTAAGCTGGTCCATGATGGGGCTGTCCGTGCTCACGTCGAATGTGCGGGACGAGCCCATGCCCATGACCGGGATCGCTTCACCGCTGGAGGGAATCTTGCGGGTTATCAGAGCCCTGTCGCTGGCACCGGCGAAGGGTCCTGCGAGTGATGCGAGGCAGCATCCTGCGCTGGCACCGAGAAAGGACCTGCGTGTAATCATGGGCGACCTCCTTCGTGGCTCCGCTCAGTCTAGCCTAAGCGGGGCTCGGCTTGCGCTCGTCCGCATGAGTGGCGAAGCCGGAACCCGCTTCTGCGAACAGGTTGAAGCTGGCGATGTCATAGGCCTCGAGTTCTTTTGCCTCGTCGTCGAAGCGGACGATCGCTGTGATAAGGCCTTCGTAGTCCATGTCCCGCAGCAGCTTGCCCACCAGCATGTTCTCGCGGTGGTTGGTTAGCGCGAGCAGTATCTGCTCGACTTCATCGAGCTTGACCTGGGCCCAGAACAGCGGGTCGCTGGCGTCAGCGCCGACGACGCGTTGCATGCGCTTGCGGCAGATTTCCAGCTTGCGGGCGCTGTCATCCACGCCCAGCACCTTGTCTTCGTAGCGTTCGGCCATGGCCTCGTAGGCGCCGCTGCCGATATTGCCCATGCCCAGCACGATGACCCGCGTATTGGAGCAGTCCAGCTGGTCGAGTTGCAGCCGCTTGCTCCTGAACCGGCGCAGCCTATGGTAGTTGCGCAGGTAGAAAGGATGCACTTTCAGGTTCATGCCGGAGGACAGCAGGAAGCTCAGGGCGATGGCCAGAGACAGGGCCGCGGACCACTGGGCATCGATGAATGCCTCCTTGCTGGCAATGGCGATGACGATCAGGCCGAATTCACTGTAGTTGGACAGGGCAGCGGCGCTCAGCACGGCCGTGCGCGGACGCGCGCCAAACTTTGTCATCAGCCAAAAGAACAGCGGCGATTTCAGCGGCGCCAGCACGCCGATCAGCAGCGCCACGTAGATCAGCTCTTGATCCGGCCAGCCGGACAGTCCGATGCTGACGAAGAAGCCCACCAGGAACAGGTCCTTGAACTGCAGCAGGTTCTTGGCCAGTTCCTTGCCCTTGTCGTGATGGGCCAGCAGGGCGCCCAGGATCAATGCGCCGAGATCGCCCTTGACGCCGACCAGCTCGAACAGGTCGGCGCCGAGGATCGCCAGCGCCAGCCCGGACAGGGTGAACAGCTCGTCGTGGCCGGAGAGTTCCAGCAGGCGAATGATCAGCGGGCGCGCGGGTATCAGCAGCAGTAGCAGCATTGCCGTCAGCTCCGGGAGCTTGCCGGTGGAGCCGGCAATGAAAATGACGGCGGCGATGTCCTGCAGCAGCAGCACGCCGATGCTCAGGTTGGCATGGCGCGAGGACATCTCGCCGCGCGATTGCATGACCTGGATAGCGAACACCGTGCTGGAAAAGGACAGGGCGAACGCCACCAACAGGGAGTCGTCGAACGTTAGGGTGATACCGGGCATCACCTGGGTGGCGAAGAAGAGCACCGGTGTCAGGAAGCCCACGGTGATCACCATGTGCGACAGGGTGGAGCCCCAGACCTTGGGCTCCAGTAGCTCGGCGGGCTGCAGCTTCAGGCCGATGCTGAATAACAGCAGGGTGACGCCGACCTCCGACAGTTCGTTGATGATCGGTCCGGGGGTCGAACCCAGTTCGAACAGTACGAATCCTGCCGCAAGGTAGCCGATCAGTGCGGGCAAGCCCAGGCTGCGGGCGAGCATGCCGCAGAGCAGGGCGCAAAGGATCGTGACGGGTTCAAACATGTCCGGTTGCCTCCAGTGAATTCCGGATAATCCAGTCGGTGTCGGCGTCTCGTTTCACAGCTGCCTAGTCCATATCGGCATATCGCGTGCGAAACAGCAGGTACAAGCACAGGGCGGCAACCAGGGCGTCAGCGGTCAGGTGCCACAACAGCAGTGGGTTGGGTGAGCCCGGCGTCCACAGGCTGCTGGTGGCAGCGGCGCCGGCGAGCACCGATACGGAGGTAATCCACAGCGTGAAGCGGGAACGCCCAGACAGGCCCAGCGCCAATAGCAGGTAGTACATGCCGATCAGCGCCGTGGCCAGGTTGAGGGGGGTGGTATCGCGGAACCAGAGTTGGCCCACGTGTGTGATGCCCGACAGCATCATCAACATCGCGGCGGCATTGCGAAATTTCCGGGTTGCGTAGACAGACATACCTGGCGTAAACATCAAGGGAAGCCCGAATGTACACAGGTTGCCCGTTCCGGGCCAGCGCTAGCCTCTCGCCTGCCTGGCGGCCATAGCCCGGGCCGCGCGGGACTGGTTCGGTCGCTGGAGGGCGTCGGCAATGAAATCGCCGGCGGCGCACAGTTTTTCGGAGTCGACGCCGGTGTCGATTCCCATGCCTTGAAGCATATAGACCACATCCTCGGTAGCGACGTTACCGGTGGCGCCGGGCGCATAGGGGCACCCGCCAAGGCCCGACACTGATGCATCCACCGTGGCAATGCCGTACTGCAGCCCCACCAGGATGTTGGCCAGGGCCTGGCCGTAGGTGTCGTGGCAGTGCATGGCGAGCTTGTCTGCGGAAACGTCCCGGAGCAGTTCGTCGAGCATTCGCGCAGTGGAGCCCGCGGTGCCGACGCCGATGGTGTCGCCCAGTGAGACCTCGTAGCAGCCCATGTCCAGCAGGCTCCGGGTCACGTCCGCGACGGTGGCGGGTGCGGTTTCGCCGTCGAAGGGGCAGGCGATCACGCAGGAGACATAGCCGCGCACCGGGATGTTTGCCTGTGACGCGGCTTCCATGACCGGCGCAAAGCGCTCGAGGCTCTCGGCAATGCTGCAATTGATGTTCTTCTGGCTGAAGCCTTCCGAGGCCGCGGCAAACACCGCGACTTCATCCGCCCCCGCGGCCAGGGCTCGATCAAATCCCTTGAGATTCGGCGTCAGCGCGGCGTAGCGAGTGCCCGGGCGCCGATTGATCCCCGCAAACACCTCTTCACTGCTGGCCATCTGCGGCACCCATTTCGGGTTCACGAAGCTGCCGGTTTCGACCACCGGCAGGCCTGCCTCCGCCAGCAGGTTCACCAGCGCCACACGGGTATCGACGCTGATGGGCTGGGCTTCGTTCTGCAGGCCGTCGCGGGGGCCGACCTCCACCAGCGTGACAGACGCGGGCAGTGCCATCTACGCCTCCGCCTCGAAACTCAGGAGCTCGGCGTCGCCGTCCACCAGTTCCCCGGCCTGGAAGTAGAATTCCGTGACGGTGCCCGCCGCCGGGGCGCGGATGGTGTGCTCCATCTTCATGGCCTCCATCACCAGCAGCGGTGCGTCTGCCTCGACTTTCTGTCCCGCTTCGGCGATCAGCTGCACAATCACTCCGTTCATGGGCGCCCGCGGATTGCCGCCGGGGCCGCCCGCGTCTTCCGCGCCCAGGTCGGCAGCACGCTCGGCGAACGTGAATGCCCCGTTGGCGCGATAGGCTGAGAACAGGCCGTCGTGTTCCGCCACCGACAGCCGCTGCCGGAACCCTGCGATATCGGCATTGAGCACGTCTGCGGCGAGCTCGCCGCTGGCTTCGACCGGGTGGTCGTCCAGGTGCAGGCGGTAGCGTCGTTCCCCGAGCTGCTCGGCGACCACGTCCACGTCGCGGTCCCGGTAGTGCAGATTGACCCGGTGCCGGTGCGGCTCGTTCATCCGCCAGCCGGAATGGCTGTGCCAGGGCGAGTGCGGATCGCCGTGCTGCGCAGCGCGAGCTTCCGCCTCCCGGTGCCGGTCCAGCAGCACATAGAGGCTGGCCAGCGCCAGCTCCTGGGTTTCGTCAGCGCTTTCCCGGCTGAACAGCAGGTCCGCGTGCTCCTCGATAAAGCGCGTATCCAGCTGCACCTGGCGGAAAGGTTCGCTGGTGGCAATGTTGTAGAGGAAGTCGATATTGGTCACCAGCCCCGCAACCCGGTAGCGGCTCAGCGCCATGGCCAGCTGCCGCAGGGCGGCGTCGCGATCACTGTCCCAGACGATCAGCTTCGCGATCATCGGGTCGTAGTGGATGCTGACCTCATCGCCCTGGCGCACGCCGGTGTCGACACGCACATGGTCCGATTCCTCCGGTGCCGCGAGATAGGTGAGTGTGCCGGTGGCCGGCAGGAACTCATTGTCCGGGTCCTCGGCGTAGATGCGCGCCTCGAAAGCATGGCCGCGGACCTGCACGGCCTCCTGTGCCAGGGGCAGGGTTTCGCCGGCGGCCACCTGCAGCTGCCAGGCCACCAGGTCCTGGCCGGTGATCATTTCGGTCACCGGGTGCTCGACCTGCAGGCGGGTGTTCATCTCCATGAAATAGAATGCGCCGTCGACATCCAGCAGGAACTCGACCGTGCCCGCGCCCTGGTAGTCGATGGCCTGGGCCGCGCGCACCGCGGCTTCGCCCGTGGCCCGGCGCAGGTCGTCGGACAGCCCCGGTGCCGGTGCTTCCTCGATGACTTTCTGGTGGCGGCGCTGGATGGAGCAGTCCCGCTCTGCGAGGTATACGCCGTTGCCGTGACTGTCGCAGAACACCTGGATTTCCACATGCCTTGGGCGGGTCAGGAATTTCTCCACCAGCATCTTGCTGTCGCCGAAGCTGCTTTCCGCCTCGCGCTGGGCGGCGGCCAGTTCCTCGTCGAAACGCGCGGGCTCGTCGACCCGGCGCATGCCCTTGCCGCCGCCGCCGGCGACCGCCTTCAATAGCACGGGGAAGCCGATTTTCTCCGCCTCGGCCCGCAGCAGTTCCGGGTCCTGGCCGTCACCGTGGTAGCCCGGCAGCAGCGGTACGCCCGCATTTTCCATGATCTGCTTGGCGGCGGACTTGGAGCCCATGGCCTCGATGGCGCCGACGGGCGGGCCGATGAACACCAGTCCGGCCTCGTCGCAGGCGAGGCAGAATGCGGCGTTCTCTGACAGGAAACCATAGCCCGGGTGAATGGCCTGGGCACCGGTACGTTTTGCCGCCTCGATGACCCGCTCGATCTGCAGGTAGGACTCTCGCGCCGGCGCCGGCCCGATTTCCACGGCCTCGTCTGCCATCGCCACGTGCATGGCATTGGCGTCCGCTTCCGAATACACCGCCACGGTGGCGATGCCCATGCGGTGGGCGGTACGGATGACGCGGCAGGCGATCTCGCCGCGGTTGGCGATCAGGATCTTGCTAAACACTGTCGCTTCTCCATGGGGGATCCTGTTTGTCCAGGAATGCCTTGAGGCCCGACTGGCCCTCGTCGGAAACGCGGATGTCGGCGATGCGAACGCAGCTGTCTTCGATCAGGGCGGCGTCTATGGGATGGCTGCCGTAATCCAGTACCAGGCGCTTGGCGGCCCGCACAGCTGCGGGCCCGTTCGCCAGCAGCGTGTCTACCAGGTTCTCGACCTCGGCATCGAGGTCGTCCACGCCCACCACCTCGCTCAGCAGGCCCAGCTGCAGCGCGGTCTCGGCATCGATGACTTCCGCGGTGGTGAAATAGCGCCGCGCGGCCCGCGCACCCATGGCATCGATGACATAGGGGCTGATGGTGGCGGGTATCAGGCCGATCTTGACCTCAGACAGGCAGAAGATTGCCAGCGAAGAGCCCACCGCCAGGTCGCAGCAGCTCACCAGGCCGACGGCGCCGCCAAAGGCCGCGCCCTGAACGCGCGCAATCGTGGGCTGGGGCAGGGTGTTGAGTTTGCGCAGCATCTCGGCCAGTGCCCTGGCATCGGCGAGGTTTTCGGCCTGGCTGTAGCCGGCCATGCGCTGCATCCAGCCCAGGTCCGCGCCGGCAGAGAAGCTCTTGCCGGTAGCGGCGAGCACCATCACGCGAATATCGTCATTACCGGCGACCTCTGAAAGGCGCGCGTCGAGCTGGGCGATGATATCGTCGTCAAAGGCATTGCGCTTGTCCGGACGGTCCAGGGTGAGCGTGGCAACACCGCGGTCGTCCACCGCCAGGCTTACGGGAGAATGGGTCATGCTTACATCCTGAACACGCCGAAGCGTGTTTCCTGAATCGGGGCATTGAGGCAGGCGGACAGGGCCAGGCCCAGCACCATGCGCGTGTCGGCAGGATCGATCACGCCGTCGTCCCAGAGCCGGGCCGAGGCGAAGTAGGGGTGACCCTGGGCCTCGTAGTTGTCGATGATGGGCTGCTTGAACGCGGCTTCTTCTTCAGCGGGCCAGTCCTCGCCATTGGCTTCCTTCTGGTCGCGCTTGACCTGGGCGAGCACGCCGGCCGCCTGCTCGCCGCCCATGACAGAGATGCGGGCGTTCGGCCACATGAACAGGAAGCGCGGGTCGTAGGCGCGGCCGCACATGCCGTAATTGCCCGCGCCGAATGAGCCGCCGATCAGCACCGTCAGCTTGGGCACCTCCGCGCAGGCCACGGCGTTGACCATCTTGGCGCCGTGCTTGGCGATGCCGCCGGATTCATACTGTTTGCCCACCATGAAACCGGTGATGTTTTGCAGGAACAGCAGCGGGATCTTGCGCTGTGCACACAGTTCGATGAAGTGGGCGCCCTTCTGGGCGGACTCACCAAACAGGATGCCGTTGTTGGCGACTATGCCGATCGGGTAGCCGTGCAGGCGGGCGAAGCCGCACACAAGGGTCGTCCCGTACAGCGCTTTGAATTCGTCGAACTCGCTGGCGTCCACCAGCCGCGCAATCACCTCGCGCACGTCGTAGGGCTGGCGGCTGTCTTTCGGGATGACGCCGTAGACGTCTTCCGGGGCGTACAGGGGCTCGCGGCTCTCGCGGATGTCGAGGTCCAGCTGCTTGGTCCGGTTGAGTCTCGCCACGGACTGGCGCACCAGGTGCAGCGCGTGCTGGTCGTTGTTCGCGTAGTGGTCGGTGACACCGGAGGTGCGGCAGTGCACGTCGGCGCCGCCCAGTTCCTCGGCGCTGACGATTTCGCCGGTGGCCGCCTTTACCAGCGGCGGACCGCCGAGGAAGATCGTGCCCTGCTCGCGCACGATGATGGACTCGTCCGCCATCGAGGGAATATATGCGCCGCCCGCGGTGCAGGACCCCAGCACGGCGGCGATCTGCGGAATACCTTTGGCCGACATGCGGGCCTGGTTGAAAAAGGCGCGCCCGAAATGCTCCCGGTCCGGGAAGACCTCGTCCTGAAGCGGCAGGTAGGCGCCGCCGGAATCCACCAGGTAGATGCAGGGCAGGTGGTTCTCCGCGGCGATGCGCTGGGCCCGGTCCTGCTTCTTCACGGTCATCGGGTAGTAGGTGCCACCTTTTACCGTGGCGTCGTTCACCAGGATCATGCACTCCTGGCCAGACACCCGGCCGATGCCGGTAATGATGCCGGCGGCGGGAACGTCGTCATCGTAGACCTTGTGGGCCGCGAGCTGGGACAGTTCAAGGAACGGCGAACCGGGGTCCAGCAGCGCGTCCAGGCGTTCCCGCGGCAACAGCTTGCCCCGGGCCTTGTGGCGCTGCTGGTATTTCTCGCCGCCGCCCTGCTTGATGCGCTCGACAAGCTGGCGCAGGTCATCGACCTGGGCCTGCATGTGCGCGGTGTTCTCGGCGAAGGCCGCGTCACGGGGGTTGATCCTGCTTTTAATGGCGCCCATGGTGTCAGGCGGTCTCGCGGAAGAGCTCGCGGCCGATCAGCATGCGGCGCACCTCGGAGGTGCCGGCGCCGATCTCGTAGAGCTTGGCATCGCGCAACAGGCGACCGGTGGCGTACTCGTTGATATAGCCGTTCCCGCCCAGGGCCTGGATCGCCTGCAGGGCCACCTGGGTGGCCTTTTCCGCGGTGAACAGGATCACCGCTGCGGCGTCCTTGCGGCTGTCCTCGCCGCGGTCCAGCGCGGCGCCGACCGCATACAGGTAGGCGCGAGAGGCGTTCATATCGGCATACATGTCCGCCACTTTCCCCTGCATGAGCTGGAACTCGCCGATGCTCTGGCCGAACTGCTTGCGGTCATGGATGTAGGGTACGACCACGTCCAGGGCCGCCTGCATAATGCCGACAGGGCCGCCGGACAGCACCGTGCGCTCGTAGTCGAGGCCCGACATCAGCACGTTCACGCCCTTGCCCTCGGCCCCGAGAATATTCTCCTCCGGCACCTCACAGTCCTCGAACACCAGCTCACAGGTGTTGGAGCCGCGCATGCCCAGCTTGTCCAGCTTCTGGGCCTGGGAGAAGCCCTTGAAGCCGCGCTCGACGATAAAGGCGGTGATGCCCCGCGGACCACCCTGGGGGTCGGTCTTTGCATAGATCACGTAGGTGTCCGCGTCGGGACCGTTGGTAATCCACATCTTGTTGCCGTTGAGGATGTAGCGGTCGCCCTTTTTCTCAGCCTTGAGCTTCATGCTGACCACATCGGAGCCGGCGCCGGGCTCTGACATGGCCAGGGCGCCGACGTGCTCGCCGGAGCAGAGCTTCGGCAGGTACTTCTGCTTCTGCGCTTCGTTGCCGTTCTTGCGAATCTGGTTGACGCAGAGGTTGGAGTGAGCGCCATAGGACAGGCCCACGGACGCTGAGGCGCGGGAGATCTCCTCGATTGCCACGCAGTGGGCGAGGTAGCCCATGCCGCTGCCGCCGTATTCTTCTTCTACGGTGATACCCAGCAGGCCGAGGTCGCCGAACTTCTTCCACATGTCAGCGGGAAACTCATTGTCCTCGTCGATCTGGGCGGCGCGGGGAGCCAATTCCGCCTGGCACATCTGGTAGACCGCGTCCCGCAGCATGTCGGTTTCTTCGCCGAGGCCGAAATTCAGGGTGGGGTAGGGCGTGTTCATGCTTTGGCTTCCTCTTCGATGGCTTTGAGCGCCCGCTCACAGCGAGCCTGCACGGTGTCCAGCTCCTTCATCATCTCCTGGATGTCAGCGAGCTGGGTGTGCAGGATGGCGCGGCGCTCCGCAATTTTGCCCAACAGCGAGTGTAGCTGTTCGGCGTTGTTCTGCCCGGGTTCATACATACCGATGATGTCCCGGCTCTCGTCCAGGGTCAGGCCGCAGCGCTTGCCCCTGAGGATCAGCTGCAGGCGCACCCGGTCCGCGTGGCTGAACAGGCGCTTCTGACCCTCCCGGGCGGGGTGCAGCAGGCTTTTCTCCTCATAGAAGCGGATGGCGCGGGGGGTGATGTCGAACTCGCTGGCGAGTTCGGAGATGGTGTACTGGCGTTCGGGCATGAGTCCTCCTGGAGAGGACGCAATATAGTTTACGTTAACGTAAACGTCAACTTGTGATCAGCTCACGGCCCAGCGGCCTTTCAGTCGTCGGTCAGTACTGGATGATCGCGGACTCGATCAGGACGATTTCAGAGGGTACGTCGTCTCCGATGCCACCGACCGAAACCGTGGGAATGGCGGCAATGTCATCGATGACCTCGATGCCGCTGGCGAGCGTGGCAAACACGGTGTAGCCGTCCTGGCTGTTCCCCGGGCTGTAATCGAGGAAGCTGTTGTCGACCTGGTTGACATAAAACTGGGAGGTGGCGCTGTTCGGATCGTTGGTTCTCGCCATCGCCACGGTGCCGCGCTGGTTGGAGATGCTGTAGCGGGACTCGTTGAAGACGGGCGCCCGGGTCTGCTTGGTGTCGACTTGATTTGTGCCGGGCAGCAGTTCCCAGATCCCGGCCTGCGCCACAAAGCCGTCAATGACCCTGTGAAAGACGATGTTGTCATAGAAGTCGTCTTCCACGTAGCGCAGGAAGTTATCGGCATTGACCGGCGCTTCCCAGTTCAGCGTGTCCATCACCAGGTCGCCAAAATTGGTGGTCATGACTACCCGATGACTGCCGAGTACCGCGGCGGAAAGCGTCTGCAGTGATGCCGGAGGCTGGTTGGCCCGGATGGCCGCGGACAGGGCGTCCAGGTTGGCGATATCCCCGCGGTACTTGTCGGCGTCGAGGCTGCGGCTGAAGTCCATGACGTCGTCGTAGTCGACGCTGCCGCTCCTGTCGGTATCCGTGAGCAGCAGGCGTGCCGCGGCGTCCAGCTGGCTGGTCACGCCGGCGTCGGTAAGCCGTGCGATTCGGCCCACCACCTGCTGGTAGATGGCTTCACTGATCGCGGATACCTGGATGCCCCCGTCCAGCAGTCGCTGGCCGGTGACGATGGCATGCCAGATCCCCTGAACCGCCTCCGGGTTGTCGCTGACACTGCGCCCGGACTGGGGGTCGCTGTCCACACCGCCGGTGGCGGTGACCAGGTAGAGGGCGTTCGGGTTGACGTCGGCGGGGTCGATGGGGATGTCGTCCTGGGTCAGCAGGCCGATCAGCAACAGCCGGACCAGCGGGTTTTGTTCGTCCCAGCTCTGCTGGCCCTGGCGGTCGATCCAGAACTGCTCGGTTCGGGTCTCGGCGGTAGCGATCACGGTACCTTCCCTCAGGGACGCTACGGTTATCGTAGTGCCCCCGGTGGGCCCTCCCAGGTTGGTCTGGAAGCAGGCGGATAGCGCCAGGCACAGCGTGGCGGCGATAGTCAGGCGACGAATTTTCATTGTGCAATGGTCTCTGTCAGGCAGCATTATGCTGCAGCAGAAAAGCCCACAGCTCTCTTATATACGGCAGTGACGGGGCAGCCGATTTGCTATGATGCCCGCTGTTTGGAGCCCATTTGTTTTCGATGAGCCACGTCCGGCAGCCAGATCTTCTCGATCATACGCACATACAGTCAGCCTTGACACCGCAGGCCCGCGCCCTGCTGGGCGAGCTGGACCTGCACGACCAGATCGATTCCACCAATGCCGAGGCGATGCGGCGAATTGAGCAAGGCCACCATCATGGCCTGGTAATCTCCGCCGAGCAGCAAACGGCGGGTCGCGGCAGGCGGGGGCGCCACTGGGTGAGCCCACACGGCAGCAATATCTACCTGTCGGCCGTGTGGGCGTTCCAGCGCGGAGCCGAGGCCATGTCGGGACTGAGCCTGGCAGTGGGGGTCGCCGTCGCCGATGCGCTGGAAGCGGAAGGCCTGGGCGGTATCAAGCTCAAGTGGCCCAATGACATTCTGGTGGATGGCGCCAAGCTCGGCGGGATTCTGATCGAGACCGTGGGCACCGAAGCCGGCCAGGCCAGCGCCGTCATCGGGGTTGGTATCAATCTGCAGATGTCCGACAGCGCCGCCGAGCAGATCGACCAGCGGTGGACGGATGCGCACCGCGCGGGCGGCATTGGCAGCGGCCGCAACCAGTTGCTGGGTGGACTGCTGAATCACCTGCTGCCGCTGCTGGCCCAGTTCGAAGCGGAGGGGTTCGGCCCCTGGCGCGAGCGCTGGATGGATCGCAATGCCCACGCCGGTGTCCAGGTCACGCTGTCCAGCGGCGACAGCGCCGTCGCCGGCGTGGTCAGGGGAGTGGACGATTCCGGTGCCCTGCTGCTGGATGTGGGGGGCATGGTCAGCCCCTACACCGGTGGTGAGTTGAGCCTGAGGCCATCGCAATGATCCTGTTGCTGGACGTCGGCAACACCGCTATCAAGTGGCGCTGCGGAGAGCACCGCGGCAGGTTGAGTGGAGATTCTCCCGCGGTATTGCCCGACCTGGACGGGGCGCCCGAGGCGGTCTGGGTTGCCAGTGTCTCCGACGAAGCCCGCGA
This sequence comes from Halieaceae bacterium, assembly GCA_965601975.1. Classification (GTDB taxonomy): domain Bacteria; phylum Pseudomonadota; class Gammaproteobacteria; order Pseudomonadales; family Halieaceae; genus JANQIO01. The sequence continues at coordinate 3,982,873 of OZ271856.1, read as the reverse complement.
GGCCGTGCTGGCACAGGCAATCGAAAAGGCCTGGCAGCGGCAGCCCTGGTTTGCCCGCGCGGGCAGCGATGCCTGCGGCATACACAACAGCTATACCGAACCCCGGCGCATGGGCGTCGACCGCTGGCTGGCCATGATCGCAGCCTTCCAAAGGGTTGGCACATCGGTCTGTGTGATCGATGCCGGCAGTGCGCTGACCATCGATTTTGTGGCCGCAGATGGCGCCCATCGCGGCGGCTATATCCTGCCCGGGATGGCCATGATGGAGCGCTCCCTGCTCGGCGAAACCGCCCGGGTGCGCTTCGGCGAGGCACCCCGGGATGAGATGTCGCCGGGAACATCCACGGAAACCGCCGTCTTCAACGGCCTGCAGCTGGCGCAGGTGGGTGCGATTGCCACGGCGCTGGATCGCTTTGGCGGCGACGACGCCCTGGTGTTTACCGGCGGCAACGGCGAGATTGCCCGTGCGTTGCTGGATCGCGGCGGCGAGTTTGTCGAGGACCTGGTCCTGGACGGCCTCGAGGCGCTGGGCCGGGAAACGCATCGGCAGGCGGTGCGTAGCGCATGAAGCTGTCGCTGGTGCACTGGCTGATTGTGGCAGCGTTGGTCGGCAATGCGGTGGTGTATTTCCGGCCGTCCGAGCCGGCCCCGGTTGCCACACCGGAGGCTGTGGCCACGGGCAGTTTGCGCCAGCTCAAATTGCTCAGCGAACTCGATGAAAGCCCAGCACCGCGAGGCCTTCCCGCCGAGGATATGGCGGTGGCAGCTCCGGTTCAGGATAGGGTGTCAGCTGTCACCCCGGAGGACAGTGAAACTTCTCAAGACGTGCCCGGTGACAGCGCCGAAGAGGGAAGCGAGGCAGGCGACAGTGACACCGCGGGCTATGCGACCGAGGTCGCAGCGATGACCACCGTTGAGGGAGAGCAGGCCTTCGCCGAAGTGCAGGAAGCCGAAATGGAGCCTTCAGCCGAAACGGAGCCTTCAGCCGAAATGGAGCCTTCAGCCGAAATGGAGCCTTCAGCCGAAATGGAGCCTTCAGCCGAAATGGAGCCTTCCGCCCAGATGGAGCCCTCAGCCGAACAAGCGCTTTCAGCCGAAGCGGAACCAGCCCTGGAACCGGAATCCAAGCCGGTGCCGGAACCTGAGCCGGCGCCGCTGCGGTGCTGGTTTGCCGGCCCGGTGGAGAACGAAGCCCTCAGCGAGCGACTGGCGGCGGAGTTTGCCGCGGCGGGCACCGGCGTCGACCTGGTGCTGCGGACGGTGGAGGTTGCGCCGGACAACTGGGTCTACCTGCCGACATCCGGCTCCCAGGCGGATGTCCGCCGCCTGGCCAGGGAGCTGCGCCAGGACGGCTTTGACAATTTCCCGATTACTGACGGCCCGCTGGCGGGCAGCCTGTCGCTGGGCCTGTTCCGCAGCGAACAGCGCGCCATCGCTCTTCGCGATATTTTGCGAGGACGCGGTCACCAGGCCGAGATCTATCCGCGCCCCAATTACCGGGAGCAGCCCTGGGCCGCCATCGATGATATAGAGCGTCAGGCGCTGGGCTGGCCGGATACCGAGGGCCCGCTGCCCGGCTACGAGGCGCTGGAGCTGGTACCCCGGGAGTGCCCGGCTGAGGGCCCCGACGCCTGACCACGCGGCATGTCCGCGGCAGTTAGTTTATAAGTGCTAGTTTCATGGTTTGTTCCGCCAGCTTTGGCTCTGCTAGCATGGCCAGCTTGGGAAAGACATGGAGAGTCGAATGCGACTACTGAAAGCTGCACTACTCAGTTACATTGCCCTTTACCTCTGCGCCTGCAAGATCCAGGTCACTGCGACTGACGACGGAACCGTCGGAACAAGCTCGGGCAACTACAGTTGCGATGCGGGAGAGGTTTGCACCATCGATGTCTCCGATTCCAGCTTTGACGAGGCATTCACCGCGGTGCCGGCCGAGGGCTTTCGTTTCATAGGCTGGAAGAAGGAGAAAGGTCATTTCTGTGGTGGCTCGGACAAAGCGTGCGCGCTGAAAACCCAGGGTTTCGATGCGAACCCTGTATTACGGGATTTGTTGGCCGGTGACCGAGTGTTTTTTGTCGAGCCTCGGTTTCAGCCCGGAAGTTATAGGCTCGGGGATGTCGTTTTCTCTCCACAAAGCTTCGAGTTTCTCTCCGACCAGGTAGGTCAGCTCCATACCGCTGACCTGAACGCGGACGGCCAACTTGATCTCATCGTGACCGCTGCGACGTTCCCTTTCAATGCGGAAGCATCAAGAGGGCCGCAGCAGGGCGTGATTCTCTTTAATCTCGGCGACAATACGTTCATCGAGGCCAGCGGCGATCGGCCCGCCTCGGAGCACGCCAGTGAACTGTATGTTGCGGATTTCAATGGCGACGACCGGCAGGACATTTTTGTTGCGGACCATGGTTATGATGCGGAGCCATTTCCCGGCTACAAAAATCAATTGTTGCTTGGTGTCGAAGGCGGTTTTCTCGATGTGACAGATCGCTTGCCGGACTTTATGGACTTCTCGCACAACGCGGCGGTAGGAGATATCGACAGTGATGGCGACATCGATATTTTCGTCATGAACTTCAAAGACGCAGGGGATGGTACCTTGCCGTACCTTTTGATCAACGACGGCAGCGCGAACTTTCAAGTAAATGTCGAACGTCTGCCGGCCTCTCTCCGGGATACGCCCCAGCTGCAGGACAGTTTCAGCGCTGAATTGTCGGACCTGGATGACGACGGCTTTCCCGACCTTGTCATCGGGCGCGTAAATCGGCCCGACGGGGTGCCCACACGAATACACTGGAATAATGGCAACGGGACCTTCGACGACAGGAGCGTCTCATTTCTTGCCGACCAGGATGTCTTTGGTGGCTTGGAGTGGCTGCAAACGATAGAGATCAAAGGCATTGATCTGACCGGTGATGGGCTAAAGGACCTGCTGGTGCATGGCTACGACTCGCGCTCGTTTGCCGGAATTTCGGTGCAGCTATTGGTTAACCAGGGAGGTAGGGTTTTCTCGGATGAAACGCGGCAGCGCCTGGGCAGGAATTTCCTGACGGCAGACCCGAATCTGTCACCGCCCGGAGGCAGCTTGTTACATGACTATAACGGCGACGGAATCAAAGATATCAACTGGCGAACGGTGCCTGTGGTCGACGACGCCATCCGCCTCTCAGAGGGAACAGCAGGTGGAGACTTCACCCACATAGCTTACGGGGACTTCGATTTGGCGGAAGAGGACCAGGTGCTTTTTGACGGTCCATTGCTGCACTCAGACAATGCGCTGGGCTTTGTGCAGCTCATTCTGTTCGAAGATGGGGACAGCTATGAGCTGACATTCAATTATCTCCCTCTGATCATCGACACTGACCTTAACAGAGACGGTCTGATCGACTAGTGGCAGGTCATCATGCCTATATGGCTTGAGCTCGGTGCTGCCAACGGCTGCTGGCGCCGGGGCTGCGGCCGTCGGTATTAAATGCGTATATCGGCGGTCGATTGCATGCCCGCGGCAGTTTGTCTAGAATTCGGCGCCACGCGATGTTGCGCTGTGGACGGCAGCGCAATAGGTCAATAAAGCTGGCGTAGCTCAGTAGGTAGAGCAGCTGATTTGTAATCAGCCGGTCGGGGGTTCGATTCCTCTCGCCAGCTCCATTTCTTTCCCACGTTTTTTTGCCCACCGCCGCCTTGTCGGTTGCCGGCTCCTGTCCGCAAAATGTCTCACCTGGCGGGTTCGCCGCCTGTTGCTTTCAGCCGGACGTGCTAGTCTTGTAGCTGGGGGGCGCTGCAGAGATTGCGGCGCGAGAATAGGTAAGGAACCAACAGATGACTCGATCACTGTGGGCGCTTTGTATTCTCTTTAGTGTCGGGCTCGGTATCGGGCTGTTCACATTTCATTACGCCGAGGGATTTTCGTACATGAGCGACGATCCCGAGGTGTGCGTCAACTGTCACATCATGCAGCCCCAGTACGACTCCTGGCTGAAATCCAGCCACCACACGGTGGCGGGCTGCGTGGACTGTCATCTGCCCCATGACTTCGTCGGGAAGTATATGGCCAAGGGCGAGAATGGCTGGTTTCACTCCGTAGCCTTTACCCTCCAGAATTTTCACGAACCGATCCAGATCACGCCGAAGAACGCCGCCATCCTGCAGGAGTCCTGCATCAGCTGCCACGAGGCACTGGTACACGAACTTGCGGCCGGTGCAGTGTCAGCCGATCCTCACGCGGTGCAGTGCGTTCACTGTCACGCCGGGGTGGGGCACGGCGAGCGCTTTGGGCTGGGCGGACCGGAAACAGCATACGAAAAATCACTGAGCGGTATTGCAACCGGGGAGGGGTAAGCGGATGAGGATGCGACAGGATGGGGCCAGTGCCCTGGTGGTGTTGGCAATACTGGTCGTCGTGGCGGGCACCGTGGCGGTGACGGCGCTGCTGGTCAATATTTTCGAGCGCAAGTCCGAGGCGCGCCAGCCCTACACCCGGCTGGTGGAAGTGACCGAGGATACGACGGACCCTGCCCAGTGGGGCATCAACTGGCCCCGCCAGTACGACTCCTACGCGAAGACGGTCCTGCCCACCAGCACGCGCTTTGGCGGCCACGGCGGCAGCGAGGCCCTGCCCGACCAGAAATCGGAAATGTTCCCCTGGCTGACCCGCATGTTCCAGGGCTACGCCTTTGCTATCGATTACCGTGATCGTCGCGGCCATGCCTATATGCTCGAGGACCAGGAAAACACGGAGCGGCTCAGCGTCCCGCAGTCGGGTTCCTGCCTGCACTGCCATGCCTCGGTAATGCCCCTCTACAGAAAGCTGGGGGATGGCGATGCCATGGCGGGCTTTGAAAAGACCTATTCCTATTCCTACCAGGACCTCAATAAGGAACTGCACGATATGGGGCACGGCCAGCCTGTGTCCTGCGTGGACTGTCACGATCCCGACACGATGGCGCTGCGCGTCACCCGGCCCGGCTTCATACAGGGCATACAGGCCCTTGCGGAAGGCGATGCGGAAGTGCCGCACCTGCCTTCGATTCAGCAGTGGCGCGAGGGAAGCCGAAGTCAGGCCTATGACCCCAACGCGGATGCTTCCCGGAACGAGATGCGCTCCTATGTCTGCGGCCAGTGCCATGTGGAGTACTACTGTGCGAGCGGGTTCCCGTTGACCTTCCCCTGGGCCCAGGGGATGACCGCGGAAAATACCGAGGCGGTCTGGAATTCCACGAAATTCGATGACGGACGCCGCTTCTTCGACTACAAGCACAAGGAAACCGGGGCCGAGATCCTCAAGGCCCAGCACCCGGAATTCGAGCTGTGGAGCCAGGGCATACACGCTCGCAGCGGCGTAGCCTGCGCGGACTGCCATATGCCCTACATGCGCGAGGGCGCCAGCAAGGTATCCGATCACTGGGTTCGCAGTCCGCTGCTGAATGTGAGCCGAGCCTGCCAGACCTGCCACAACTACTCCGAGTCGGAGATTCTCGCGCGGGTCGACTCGATTCAGCAGAAGAACCACGACCTGCTGCAGCGCGGGGGTGCCGCGGTCATCGACCTGATCGATGCGGTGATGGCTGCGAAAGAAGCCGGCGCCTCGCAGGAGGACCTGTCGGAAGCGCTCGAACTGCAGCGGCAGGCCCAGTGGCGCCTGGACTTCATCGCCGCCGAAAACTCAATGGGCTTCCACGCGCCCCAGGAAGCAGCCCGGGTACTGGGCGAGGCGGCCGATATGGCCAGGCAGGGGCAGGTTGCCGCCATGAAGGTGATGGGCGCCCGCAGCGGTACCACCACCGCCGACGTGGATCCGGAAGCAGAGAGCGACGACGAACTGGCGATGCAGTAGCTCAGGCATTCGGGGCAATTCGCAACGGGCCAGTCCTTCCCGCATACGAGGACGCGGTTCTCGGCCGCGTCCGGGCTGCGACCCGCGCTGATCAGGCAGGTTTTCCCACGCCTGGAACGGTGAAATCCAACTTGCCGGAATCGTACTGCAAACCGCCCTTGCGGAGGCGCTCGGCGGCTTTCGCCGTGATGCCCTGAGGCCGCGTTACATGCGGCTTTCACAGGGTTTCGTAAGTCAATAATTTTATTGGGATTGCTGTTGACAAGGCGGGGTCGCGTAAGGACAATACGTCGCCTTTCGGAGGGGTTCCCGAGCGGCCAAAGGGATCAGACTGTAAATCTGACGCGAAAGCTTCGGTGGTTCGAATCCACCCCCCTCCACCAGATGTGGTGCAGTTTCAGCGAATTCTTGGCGGCATTTGTCCCGATCATACGCAGAAATGCCCCGAAAATGCGAGAAGCTGTTCGGGCGGCCGACAGTTGGAAAAGGAGTCGCGAGCGCTGGCGGCAGGACTGCAATGCAGGCGGATCGGTGAGGTCAGGCGGGTATAGTTCAATGGTAGAACCTCAGCCTTCCAAGCTGATGATGCGGGTTCGATTCCCGCTACCCGCTCCAAACTCCAGCGCAGAACAGAAAGAGTAGTAGAAGTTTACGAGTGCTCATATAGCTCAGTCGGTAGAGCACTTCCTTGGTAAGGAAGAGGTCACCGGTTCAAGTCCGGTTATGAGCTCCACAAATATCGACCGGCACCGATGAGTGCGCGGAAGATGGAAACGGGCAGGCGAGTGGCCTGCTCCGTGTAACGGTTAGACGGCAAGACACAAGCCAGTTAGGAGACTGTCGAGATGTCCAAAGAGCAATTTGAACGCAGCAAGCCCCACGTCAACGTGGGCACCATCGGTCACGTGGACCACGGCAAGACGACGCTGACGGCGGCCCTGACCCGCGTATGCGCGGAAGTCTGGGGCGGTGAGTCTGTTGCTTTCGACGGTATCGACAACGCACCGGAAGAGAAAGAGCGCGGCATCACCATCGCCACGTCCCACGTGGAATACGAGTCAGACGCGCGCCACTACGCGCACGTCGACTGCCCGGGACACGCGGACTACGTGAAGAACATGATCACCGGTGCCGCACAGATGGACGGCGCGATCCTGGTATGTGGCGCGACCGACGGTCCGATGCCGCAGACCCGCGAGCACATCCTGCTGTCTCGCCAGGTAGGCGTTCCCTACATCGTGGTATTCCTGAACAAGGCGGACCTGCTGGCGGAAGACTGCGGCGGTGCGGACTCCGAGGAATACGAAGAGATGAAGGAACTGGTCGAGATGGAGCTGCGCGAGCTGCTGGACCAGTACGAGTTCCCGGGCGACGACACCCCGATCATCTGCGGCTCAGCGCTGATGGCGCTGGAAGGCAAGGACGACAACGAGCTGGGCACCTCCGCGGTGAAGCAGCTGGTTGAGACCCTGGACAGCTACATTCCGGAGCCGGAGCGTGCGATTGACCAGCCGTTCCTGATGCCGGTGGAAGACGTGTTCTCCATCTCCGGTCGCGGTACGGTTGTGACCGGTCGTGTTGAGCGCGGCATCATCAAGGTGGGTGACGAGATCGAGATCGTGGGTATCAAGGAAACCCAGACCACGACCTGCACCGGCGTTGAGATGTTCCGCAAGCTGCTGGACGAAGGCCGTGCCGGCGAGAACGTGGGCGTGCTGCTGCGCGGCACCAAGCGTGAAGAGGTTGAGCGTGGCCAGGTGCTGGCGGTACCGGGTTCGGTGACCCCGCACACGAAGTTCGAGGCCGAGGTGTACATCCTGTCGAAGGAAGAGGGTGGTCGTCACACGCCGTTCTTCAAGGGCTACCGTCCGCAGTTCTACTTCCGTACCACGGACGTAACGGGTGCGGTTGAGCTGCCGGAAGGCGTTGAGATGGTCATGCCGGGCGACAACATCAACATGGTGGCGACGCTGATCGCCCCGATCGCGATGGAAGAAGGCCTGCGTTTTGCGATCCGCGAGGGTGGCCGCACGGTAGGCGCCGGCGTCGTCGCCAAGATCATCGAGTGATTGAACGTTCCCGCTAGAAGCGGGAACGGCTCCTTGTATGGGTCCCCGCCTGCGCGGGGATGACGGGAGCGGGAAATACCAGCCGAGCTAACGCTCGGCTTTGTCGTCTCAGTAAAGAGGCGAAACGATTTACAGGCCAGTAGCTCAATTGGCAGAGCAGCGGTCTCCAAAACCGCAGGTTGGGGGTTCGATTCCCTCCTGGCCTGCCACTCTTCACAAAGGGACGCCGCAGGCGCTTCTCTTTGAGTGGCACCGAGTTGGCTCACCGAGCCAGGCTTTGTGCCAGGTAGGGGTGGCAGAGAGGAAAGAGAGAGTTAATGAGTACTGAAGCAAGCGAAAGCCGCTTCGACAGCATCAAGTGGATCGTGGTTGCCGCACTGGTTATCGCCGGTGTGTATGGCAACAGTTACTTCGCTGCCGAGTCACTGCTGTACCGGGTGCTTGGCCTGCTGGTGCTGGCCGCTGTCGCGGGTTTCGTTGCGCTGCAGACCGCCCAGGGGCACGCCTTCTGGCAGCTGGTCCGGGAGTCGCGCACGGAAATTCGCAAGGTCGTTTGGCCGACGCGGCAGGAGACGACCCAGACGACGCTGATTGTTGTTGCGTTCGTCATTGTGGTGGCGCTGATCCTGTGGGGCCTCGATTCCCTGCTGGGTTGGCTCGTATCGCTGGTGATTGGCTGAGACCTGGCGAAGGACGGTAGAAGGAATACTGATGTCTAAACGCTGGTACGTGGTACACGCCTACTCCGGTTACGAGAAGAAAGTGGCGGCCGCACTGAAAGAGCGCATCGAGCTGCACAGCATGCAGGATCGCTTTGGCGAGGTGCTGGTGCCGACCGAGGAAGTCGTGGAAATGCGCGGTGGGCAGAAGCGCCGCAGCGAACGCAAGTTTTTCCCGGGCTATGTGCTGGTGCAGATGGACCTGGATGACGAGACCTGGCACCTGGTCAAGGACACGCCCCGCGTGATGGGCTTCATCGGCGGCAAGGCGGATCGGCCGGCGCCGATCACCGAGGCAGAGGCAAATGCCATCCTGCAGCGCGTGGAAGACGGTGTCGAAGCGCCGCGCCCGAAGACGCTGTTCGAGCCGGGCGAGATGGTGCGGGTTATCGATGGCCCCTTCAACGACTTCAACGGTGTCGTGGAAGAGGTCAATTACGAGAAAAACCGCCTGCAGGTGGCGGTACTGATTTTTGGACGTTCCACCCCGGTGGAGCTGGAATTCGGACAGGTCGAAAAAGCCTGACCGACAACAAGATGGGGAGCCCGAACTAACAATTGGGGTCAGAGTAAAATTTCTGACTGCTGAAATCTTACTCTGACCCCAATTTTACAGTACGGCGTTTGAACCCAGGGAGAAGCAATCATGGCTGCAAAGATTGAAGCCTATATCAAGCTGCAGGTGCCTGCCGGCCAGGCAAACCCCAGCCCCCCCGTAGGCCCCGCGCTGGGCCAGCACGGCGTCAACATCATGGATTTCTGCAAGGCGTTCAACGCGGAAACCCAGGGCATGGAGCCGGGCCTGCCGGTTCCGGTTGTGATCACGGTATACAGTGATCGCAGCTTCACCTTCATCAAGAAGACTCCGCCTGCAGCGGTACTGCTGCGCAAGGCGGCGAAGATCAAGAAGGGCTCCGGCGTTCCCAACATCGACAAGGTGGGCAAGGTCACCCGTGCCCAGCTCGAAGAGATTGCCGAAGCCAAATGGCCGGATCTCACCGCCGCTGACATGGACGCCGCTGTGCGCACCATCGCCGGCAGCGCCCGTTCCGCCGGTATCGAAGTAGAGGGGGTTAAGTAATGGCCAAGCTCTCCAAGCGCCAGCAAGCTATCAAGGACAAGATCGAGCCGGGCAAGCAATATCCCCTGGACGAGGCCGTCAACCTGTTGAAGGAATGTGCCACGGCCAAGTTCAACGAATCCCTCGAGGTGGCAGTCAACCTCGGCATCGACGCCAAGAAGTCTGACCAGGCTGTGCGCGGTGCCACCAACCTGCCCCACGGCACCGGTAAGACCGTTCGCGTAGCGGTGTTCACCTCCGGCGACAACGCCGACAAGGCCACCGCCGCCGGCGCTGACCTGGTGGGCATGGAAGAGCTCGCCGACAAGGTCAAGGCGGGCGAGATGGACTTCGACGTGGTCATCGCCTCCCCGGACGCGATGCGGGTCGTGGGCCAGCTGGGCCAGATTCTTGGCCCCCGCGGCCTGATGCCGAACCCGAAGACGGGCACGGTGACCCCGGACGTGGAAACTGCCGTAAAAAATGCAAAGGCCGGCCAGGTGCAGTACCGGACGGACAAGAACGGTATCGTTCACGGTGGCATCGGCAAGATCGACTTCGAACTTGCCGCCATCAAGGAAAACCTGGAAGCCGTGCTGGCAGACCTGAAGAAGGCCAAGCCGTCGGCAGCCAAGGGTATTTACATGAAGAAGGTGATCCTGAGCACGACCATGGGTCCCGGGCTGGCAATCGACCAGTCAACGTTGGAAATTTGAGAAAGCAAATTTGATCGGGTCGCCCCCACAAGGGGCGTCCTCTCAAATGTCTCGCAGGGACGCGGGGCAGCGGATCGGGAACCCCGATCCACTTTGAGGTCTTTGGAAGAGGCCAGGGCTCACGAGAGCTTTAGCTGAGTACTGAAGACCATCAAAGACCGTAGGCGCGAAAGCCAGGCTGTATGCAGGCAATCGCTTAATTGAAGCCCTCCTTAGTTGTACTGGGGTAAGGCGGAAACCTACGCAGATGGAGGCACGTTCGCGTGCCGTTTTGAAACCAACCCAGGAGTTAATCCAGTGGCAATTGGACTCGAAGACAAGAAAGTAATCGTTTCTGAAGTCAACGAGACTGCCACCAGTGCACTGTCCCTGGTGATAGCCGACGCGCGCGGCTGCACCGTGGATGAGATGACGGCACTGCGCAAGGACGCTCGCGAAAACCAGGTCAACCTCCGCGTTGTGCGGAATACCCTGGCCAAGCGTGCGTTCGAGGGGACCGAATACGAATGCGTTTCTGAAACGCTGAGTGGTCCGTCCCTGTTCGGGTTTTCAATGGAAGACCCGGGCGCAGCAGCACGAATCTTTAAAGACTTTGCCAAGGACAATGAAGAGTTCGAGGTAAAGGCACTGGCGGTAGGTGGCCAGTTACTGGGTGCGGAACAAATCGATGTACTCGCCAAGCTGCCGACCCGTGAGCAGGCACTCTCCTTGCTGATGAGTGTAATGCAAGCGCCGGTAACCAAGCTGGTACGGACGATGAACGAAGTACCTGGAAAACTGGTGCGTACTGTTGCAGCAGTTCGTGATCAGAAACAAGAGGAAGCTGCGTAAGCAGTTTAACTATCAGCTAAAGGAGAATTGAGTCATGGCTCTGTCCAAAGACGATATTTTGAATGCAATTGCTGAGATGAGCGTAATGGACATCGTTGAGCTCATCGAAGCGATGGAAGAGAAGTTCGGTGTATCTGCAGCTGCAGCTGTTGCTGCTGCCCCGGTTGCTGCCGCTGGCGGCGACGCAGGCGGTGCCGCTGAAGAGAAGACCGAGTTTGATGTCATGCTGACCAGCGCCGGTGACAAGAAAGTTAACGTCATCAAGGTTGTTCGCGCTGTAACCGGCCTGGGCCTGAAGGAAGCCAAGGGCCTGGTCGACGGTGCACCCTCCGCTATCAAGGAAGGTGTTGCCAAGGATGAAGCAGAAGACATCCTGAAGCAGCTGGAAGAAGCTGGCGGCTCAGCAGAGCTCAAGTAAGCTCGGCTGTTGTTCAGCTACCACTGCTGAAGCTTCGAGAGGCTGGCAGGGGATACCCTGTCGGCCTTTTGCCGCTTCATGAATATGAGATTTCGCCCTGATACAGGGCATGATGTTGGGGAGTACAGATGACCTACTCGTACACTGAGAAGAAACGGATTCGCAAGGACTTTGGCACCATGCCCACGGTGATGGACGTGCCATACCTGCTTGCGATCCAGCTGGATTCTTACCGCAAGTTCACCCAGGCCGGCGTCGGGCTGGACGACCGCGGTGACTACGGCCTTCACGCCGCTTTCAAATCCGTATTTCCCATCGTCAGCTACAGCGGGAATGCCGCGCTGGAGTACGTCGACTACAGCCTGGGCAACCCGGTGTTCGACGTCAACGAGTGCCAGCTGCGCGGCGTGACGTTTTCCGTGCCCCTGCGGGTCAAGGTCCGGCTGATCATTTACGACAAGGATTCCGCCAACAAGACCATCAAGGACATCAAGGAGCAGGAAGTCTACATGGGGGAAATCCCCCTGATGACCGAGAACGGTACGTTTGTCATCAACGGCACCGAGCGCGTCATCGTGTCGCAGCTGCACCGCTCCCCGGGTGTGTTCTTTGACCACGACCGTGGCAAGACCCACTCTTCCGGCAAGCTGCTGTACTCCGCACGCGTGATTCCCTACCGTGGTTCATGGCTCGACTTCGAGTTCGACCCGAAGGACCTGGTGTTCGTGCGTATCGACCGCCGCCGCAAGCTGCCGGCGACTATCCTGCTGCGCGCCCTCGGTTACAGCGCCGAGGAAGTCCTGGGCATGTTCTATGACGTGAACACGTTCCAGAGCGATTGCGAAGGCAATTACACCATGACCCTGATTCCGGAGCGCCTGCGCGGCGAAGTTGCGGCCTTCGAAATCAAGATCGGCCGCAAGGTCGTCGTGGAGCAGGGCCGCCGCATTACCGCGCGCCACATCCGCCAGCTCGAGGAAGCCGGCATTACCGAACTGGAAGTTCCGCTGGAATACGTTCAGGGCCGCTCGCTGGCCAAGGACGTGGTCAACACCGAAACCGGCGAGGTGCTGTTCGAGTGCAACACCGAGCTGACCGACGAGGTGCTGGGCAAGCTGAACGAATCCGGGGTCAAGGAGATCGAGACGCTCTACACCAATGATCTAGACCAGGGCCCGTTCATTTCCGACACCCTGCGCACCGACACCACCACCAATGAGCTGGAAGCGCTGGTGGAAATCTATCGCATGATGCGCCCGGGTGAGCCGCCGACCAAGGAGTCCGCGGAAAACCTGTTCCAGAACCTGTTCTTCTCGCCGGACCGCTATGACCTGTCAGGCGTGGGCCGCATGAAGTTCAATCGCCGCCTGGGCCGCGCCGAGGCGACGGGCAGCGGCATCCTGGACCGCGACGATATCGTCGATGTCCTGAAGACGCTGGTCGATATCCGTAACGGTAAAGGCATGGTCGACGACATCGACCACCTGGGCAACCGCCGCATTCGCAGCGTCGGCGAGATGGCCGAAAACCAGTTCCGCGTCGGCCTGGTGCGCGTCGAGCGCGCCGTGAAAGAGCGCCTGTCCATGGCGGAGAGCGAAGGCCTGATGCCCCAGGACCTGATCAACGCCAAGCCGGTGGCAGCGGCCGTGAAGGAGTTCTTCGGCTCCAGCCAGCTGTCCCAGTTCATGGACCAGAACAACCCGCTGTCCGAGGTAACCCACAAGCGCCGCGTGTCCGCGCTTGGCCCGGGTGGCCTGACCCGCGAGCGCGCGGGCTTCGAAGTGCGCGACGTGCACCCGACCCACTACGGCCGGGTCTGCCCGATCGAGACGCCGGAAGGTCCCAACATCGGCCTGATCAACTCCCTGGCGGTCTACGCGCGCACCAACGAGTACGGCTTCCTGGAAAGCCCCTACCGCAAGGTGGAGAACGGCAAGGTCAGTGACGAGATCGAGTACCTGTCCGCCATCAACGAGGGCCAGTTCGTGATCGCCCAGGCCTCTGCCGAGCTCGACAAGAACAACAAGTTCGTCGAAGAGCTGGTCGCGGTGCGTCACCTGAACGAATTCACGGTCAAGCCGCCGGAGGACGTCGACTACATGGACGTGTCTCCGCGCCAGGTGGTATCTGTGGCGGCATCGTTGATCCCGTTCCTCGAGCACGACGACGCCAACCGCGCCCTGATGGGCTCCAACATGCAGCGCCAGGCGGTGCCGACCCTGCGTGCCGACAAGCCCCTGGTGGGCACCGGCATGGAGCGTCACGTGGCCACCGATTCCGGTGTCTGCGTGGTGGCGCGCCGTCCCGGTGTCATCGACAGCGTTGACGCCAGCCGCATCGTGGTGCGTGTAGACGACGCCAACGTCGGCAAGGACGAGGCGCCGGTCGATATCTACAACCTGATCAAGTACACGCGCTCCAACCAGAACACCTGCATCAACCAGCGTCCGATCGTCAAAGAAGGCGACATGGTGGCCCGCGGCGATATCCTCGCCGACGGCCCCTCCGTGGATATGGGTGAGCTGGCCCTGGGCCAGAACATGCGCATCGCGTTCATGCCCTGGAACGGCTACAACTTCGAGGACTCCATCCTGGTGTCCGAGCGGGTGGTAAAGGAAGACCGCTTCACGACGATCCACATCCAGGAGCTGACCTGTATCGCTCGCGATACCAAGCTGGGGCCGGAGGAAATCACCGCCGATATTCCCAACGTGGGTGAGAGTGCGCTGTCCAAGCTGGACGAGTCCGGCATTGTGTACATCGGCGCCGAAGTCGACGCCGGCGACATCCTGGTGGGCAAGGTAACGCCGAAAGGTGAGACCCAGCTGACGCCGGAAGAGAAGCTGCTGCGCGCGATCTTCGGTGAGAAGGCCTCCGACGTTAAGGACACCTCCCAGCGCGTGCCCAGCTCCACCAAGGGTACGGTCATCGACGTGCAGGTATTCACCCGCGACGGCCTGGAAAAGGACGCCCGCGCCCTGCAGATCGAGCGCGCCCAGCTGGACGAGTACCGCAAGGACCTCAACGAGGAGTACCGTATCTTCGAAGAGGCCATGTACAACCGTCTCGGCAACCTGCTGAAGGGCAAGAAGACCGCCTCCGGCGGTGGCCTGGCCAAGGGTTCCACCCTGACCGCCAAGGTCCTGGAAGATCTGGATCGCGAGCAGTGGTTCAAGTTGAAGATGGTCAACGCCGAACTCAACGAGAGCCTCACCGCGGCCCAGACCCAGCTCAAGGAGCAGCGCACGCTGCTGGACGAGCGCTTCGAAGACAAGAAGCGCAAGCTGCAGTCAGGCGACGACCTGGCACCGGGCGTGCTGAAGATCGTCAAGGTCTACCTGGCGGTCAAGCGTCGCATCCAGCCGGGTGACAAGATGGCGGGCCGTCACGGCAACAAGGGTGTGATCTCCGTGATCATGCCGGTCGAGGATATGCCCTACGACGAGAACGGCGAGCCGGTGGATATCGTGCTCAATCCGCTGGGCGTGCCCTCGCGGATGAACGTGGGCCAGATCCTGGAAACCCACCTGGGCATGGCGGCCAAGGGCCTCGGTGAGAAGCTGGACACGATGATTCGTGAGCAGAAGAAGATCGCCGAAGTCCGCAAGTTCATGGAGGCCGTGTATAACAACGGCGCCGGTCGCGCGGAGGACCTGAAGTCCCTGTCCGACGAGGAAGTCCTTGAACTGGCCCAGAACCTGCGTGGCGGTATTCCGATGGCCACGCCGGTCTTCGACGGCGCCCAGGAATCTTCCATCAAGGAGCTGCTGAAGCTGGCTGACATGCCCGAGAGCGGACAGTTCACCCTGTACGACGGCCGTACCGGCGACGCGTTCGATCGTCCGGTCACGGTGGGTTACATGTACATGCTGAAGCTCAACCACCTGGTGGATGACAAGATGCACGCACGTTCCACGGGCTCCTACAGCCTCGTTACGCAGCAGCCCCTGGGCGGTAAGGCCCAGTTCGGCGGCCAGCGCTTCGGGGAGATGGAAGTCTGGGCCCTGGAAGCCTACGGCGCGGCCTATACGCTGCAGGAGATGTTGACGGTCAAGTCCGACGACGTCGCCGGCCGCACCAAGATGTACAAGAACATTGTTGATGGTGATCATCGCATGGAGCCGGGAATGCCCGAGTCCTTCAACGTGCTGGTCAAGGAAATTCGCTCGCTCGGTATCGATATCGAGCTGGAACACGAATAAGCCTGACCGGAACCCATTGAACGGATAACGCGCATTTCCCACTGGAGGAAAAACCTTGAAAGACTTATTGAATCTGTTGAAGTCCCAGGGACAATCGGAAGAGTTCGACGCCATCCGCATCGGCCTGGCGTCGCCCGAGATGATCCGCTCCTGGTCGTTCGGTGAAGTCAAAAAGCCGGAGACCATCAACTACCGTACCTTCAAGCCTGAGCGGGACGGCCTGTTCTGCGCCAAGATTTTTGGCCCGGTGAAGGACTACGAGTGCCTGTGCGGCAAGTACAAGCGCCTCAAGCACCGCGGCGTGATCTGCGAGAAGTGCGGCGTTGAAGTCGCGCTGGCGAAGGTGCGCCGCGAGCGCATGGGCCACATCGAGCTGGCCAGCCCGGTCGCCCACATCTGGTTCCTGAAGTCGCTGCCCTCCCGCATCGGCCTGCTGCTGGACATGACCCTGCGCGATATCGAGCGGGTCCTGTACTTCGAATCCTACGTGGTGACCGATCCCGGCATGACCACCCTGGAGCACGGCCAGCTGTTGACCGACGAGCAGTACTACGAGGCCATGGAAGAGTTCGGTGACGAGTTCACCGCGAAGATGGGCGCCGAGGCGGTCCAGGACCTGATGAGCCAGCTCGACATCGACGACATCGTCGCGACGCTGCGCGAAGAGATTCCGGCGACCAGCTCCGAGACCAAGATCAAGAAGCTGTCCAAGCGCCTCAAGCTGATGGAAGCGTTTGCCACCTCCGGCAACAAGCCCGAGTGGATGATCCTCAACGCCCTGCCGGTACTGCCGCCGGACCTGCGTCCGCTGGTACCGCTGGACGGCGGCCGCTTTGCGACCTCCGACCTGAATGACCTGTACCGCCGGGTGATCAACCGGAACAACCGCCTCAAGCGCCTGCTGGACCTGAACGCACCGGATATCATCGTGCGCAACGAGAAGCGCATGCTGCAGGAAGCGGTCGACGCACTGCTGGATAACGGCCGTCGCGGACGCGCCATCACCGGTTCCAACAAGCGCCCGCTGAAGTCCCTGGCCGACATGATCAAGGGCAAGCAGGGCCGCTTCCGCCAGAACCTGCTGGGCAAGCGGGTCGACTACTCCGGTCGTTCCGTGATCGTGGTAGGCCCGACCCTGAAGCTGCACCAGTGCGGCCTGCCGAAGAAGATGGCCCTGGAACTGTTCAAGCCGTTTATCTTCGGCAAGCTCGAGCTGCGCGGCCTGGCGACCACCATCAAGGCCGCCAAGAAGATGGTCGAGCGCGAGCCGCCGGAGGTCTGGGATATCCTCGCCGAGGTCATCCGCGAGCACCCGGTCCTGCTGAACCGCGCCCCGACCCTGCACCGCCTGGGCATCCAGGCCTTCGAGCCGGTGCTGATTGAAGGCAAGGCGATTCAGCTGCACCCGCTGGTCTGTGCCGCCTACAACGCGGACTTCGACGGCGACCAGATGGCGGTACACGTACCGCTGACCCTGGAAGCCCAGCTGGAAGCGCGTGCGTTGATGATGTCCACCAACAACATCCTGTCGCCCGCCAACGGCGAGCCCATTATCGTGCCGTCCCAGGATGTGGTCCTGGGCCTGTACTACATGACTCGCGATCGCATCAATGCGAAGGGCGAGGGCATGGTCTTTGCAGACACCCAGGAAGTACACCGCGCCTATATGGCCGGCCACGTTCACCTGCAGGCCCGCATCAAGGTGCGCGTCGACCAGTACGTGGAAAAGGAAGAGGGCACCTTCGAAGACAAGACCACCATCGAAGACACCACCGTGGGCCGCGCCCTGCTGTGGGAAATCGTGCCCCGTGGCCTTGGCTATGAGCTGGTCAACCAGGCCATGAACAAGAAGGCCATCTCGCGCATCATCAACCAGTGCTACCGGGTCGTTGGCCTGAAGGCCACGGTGATCTTTGCCGACCAGCTGATGTACATGGGCTACGACTACTCGACCCGTTCCGGTTCCTCGATCGGCGTGAACGATTTCGAGATTCCCGAGCAGAAGGCCAAGATCATCGGCCACGCTGAAGCGGAAGTGAAGGAGATCGAAGACCAGTACGCCTCCGGCCTGGTGACCCAGGGCGAGAAGTACAACAAGGTCATCGACATCTGGTCCCGCGCCAACGACCTCGTGTCCAAGAGCATGATGGAAGGCCTGTCCAAGGAAACCGTCGTCAACCGCGAGGGCGAGGACGAGGAGCAGGATTCCTTCAACTCGGTTTACGTCTATGCGGACTCCGGCGCCCGGGGCTCACCCGCGCAGATTCGTCAGCTGGCCGGTATGCGCGGCCTGATGGCGAAGCCGGACGGCTCCATCATCGAGACGCCGATCACCGCGAACTTCCGCGAGGGCCTGAACGTACTGCAGTACTTCATCTCGACTCACGGTGCTCGTAAGGGTCTGGCGGATACCGCACTGAAGACCGCGAACTCCGGTTACCTGACCCGTCGCCTGGTCGACGTGGCCCAGGACCTGGTGGTGACCGAGGACGACTGCGGCACCGACAAGGGCCTGCTGCTGACCCCGGTCATCGAGGGTGGCGACATCATCGAGTCCCTGGGTGACAGGGTACTGGGCCGTATCGTCGCCCGTGACGTGATTCGCCCGGGCACCGAAGACGAGATCGCCGTCACCGCCGGCACCATGATCGACGAGCGCTGGGTAGACCGCCTCGAGGAAATGGGTATCGACGAAGTGGAAGTGCGCTCGCCGATCACCTGTGAGACCCGCTACGGCATTTGCTCCATGTGCTACGGGCGCGACCTGGCTCGCGGCCACCGCGTCAACATGGGTGAGGCCATCGGCGTTGTCGCGGCCCAGTCCATCGGCGAGCCCGGCACGCAGCTGACCATGCGTACCTTCCACATCGGGGGTGCCGCATCCCGTGCCACCGCGGCGGACAGCATCCAGGTCAAGAACGGCGGTACCGTGCGCCTGCACAACCTGAAGCACGTCGAGCGTGCGGACGGCAAGCTGGTGGCGGTGAGCCGCTCCGGTGAGCTGACCCTGTCCGACGAGCGCGGCCGTGAGCGTGAGCGCTACAAGCTGCCCTACGGTGCGACCATCACCGTGGCGGACAACGCCGAAGTTGCCGCCGGCGAAGTCGTCGCAACCTGGGACCCGCACACCCACCCGATCATCACGGAAGTGGCGGGTATCGTGAAGTTCTCCGGCATGGAAGAGAGCATCACCATCAAGCGCCAGACCGATGAGCTGACCGGCCTGTCCAGCATCTCTGTCATGGACGCGGGTGAGCGCCCGGCCGCGGGCAAGGACATCCGTCCTGCGATCACCCTGGTCGACAAGAAAGGCAAGGAGCTGTGCATTGCCGGTACCAACGTGCCCGCGCACTACTTCCTGCCGGCAGGTGCGATCGTGTCGCTGGAAGACGGGGCCGAGATCGGGGTGGGTGAGTTTATCGCCCGTATCCCGCAGGAAGGCTCCAAGACCCGCGACATTACCGGTGGTCTGCCGCGTGTTGCTGACCTGTTCGAGGCGCGCAAGCCGAAGGAGCCCGCTATCCTGGCGGAAATCTCCGGCACGGTGAGCTTCGGCAAGGAAACCAAGGGCAAGCGCCGCCTGGTGATCACCCCGACCGATGGGTCTCCGCTGCCCGACGGCAGCACCCACTACGAGTCGCTGATTCCGAAGTGGCGCAACCTCTCGGTGTTCGAGGGTGAAACCGTGGAGAAGGGTGAAGTGGTCTCGGAAGGTCCGCCCAGCCCCCACGATATCCTGCGCCTGAAGGGCATCGAGGAACTGGCCAAGTACATCGTCAACGAGATCCAGGACGTGTACCGCCTGCAAGGTGTGAAGATCAACGACAAGCACATCGAGGTGATCGTTCGCCAGATGCTGCGCAAGGTGACCATCACGGCCTCCGGCGATTCCAGCCTGATCAAGGGCGAACAGGTGGAGTACACCACCTTCCTCGAGGAGAACGAGCGCCTCACCGGTGAGGAGATGATCCCCGCCCAGGGCGAGCGTGAACTGCTGGGTATCACGAAGGCCTCACTGGCGACAGAGAGCTTCATCTCTGCGGCCTCCTTCCAGGAGACCACCCGCGTGTTGACCGAGGCTGCCGTCACCGGCAAGCGCGACAACCTGCGCGGTCTCAAGGAGAACGTGGTCGTGGGCCGACTGATTCCCGCCGGTACCGGCCTGGCCTACCACGAGGAGCGCCGCAAGCAGCGCGATATGGAGTCCCCCGAGGGTTCCGTCAGCGTGCAGGAAATCGAAGCGGCACTCACCGAGGCGCTTCAGGCCGACTCCTAAGCCAGCGCGCACAGCAAGACGATCAAGGGCTCACCCGCAAGGGTGGGCCCTTTTCTTTTTTCCGGAAATGAGACCTCGTCGCTGGACAACGGTATTCGAGCGGCTTTATATAGGCGGGCAGTACAAGGAACGTGCTGCAGGAAAGCGCAGCAATATTGCGCAGATACAACGAGCAGGGAGCCCGTCAGCCATGCCGCTATTTATCCTGTCTATCGCCATCCAGGTCTTTTTCGTGATGCACGTGGTGCGCACCGGCCGCGATACGAAGTGGATCTGGATCGTGCTGATGCTGCCCCTCGCCGGCTCTCTCGCCTACTTTCTGCTGGAAGTCTTGCCGGATCTTCGCGGCAGCCGGTCAGCCCGGCGCATGGCGCGCAAGATGGAATCGGTCATTCAGCCCGGCAAGCGCATGGATGATGCGCTGCAGAGTTTCGAGACCGCCAGTACCGCGGACAACGCTATACGGCTCGCCGAGGAGCTGTCTGACCAGGGTCTCGACGGCGAAGCGGCCGAGATCTACCGGCAGAGCCTGCGCGGTCCCCATGAGCATGACCCCCAGCTGCTGCAGGGCCTGGCCAATGCCCAGTTCAGGATGGGCGACCACTCTGGCGCGCGTGCCACGCTGGACCAGCTGATCGAGAACAACCCCGATTTCAAAAGCCCCGATTCGCACCTGCTCTACGCCAGGGCCTGCGAGCTGTCCGGCGACGAGGAAGCTGCCCTGCACGAGTACGAAATCCTGGACGGCTATTTCCCGGGTCCCGAAGCGACCTACTACCTGGCCGAGCTACTCAAGTCCCGCGGGCAGGCTGCGGCGGCAAAAGTGCTTTTCGAGAAGATTGTCAGTACTGCCAGGATTTCTGGCCGGCACTACCAGTCCGTGCACAGGGACATGATTGCGGAGGCCGAAAAGGCGCTGTTGTAAGCGCCCCACCTCGAGCCACGCTGCTGCACGACTCCAGCAAGATTTCTGCTCGGATTTGCTATCCTTTACCATGCTGAAAACAAGCAATAGCATCCACCCGGTGCAAAGAGTCGCCACTGACGCGACATCCACGGATTGAGGGCTGTGAGCGGCGAACAACCAAACAACCTGTTTCACGCGATGCTGCAGGCGTCCCTGGACGGGATGGCCTGTCTGGTACCGGTTCGCGATGACGACGGGCACGTCAAGAGCTTCCAGGTTATCGAGGCCAATCAGCGCGGCGCGGAGTTGCTGAACCTGAGCCTGGCGGAACTGGAAGGCCGCCTGCTCGAAGAGTTTCTCACCCCGTCTCGTGCCGAGATCCTGACCCGGCGGTTCGAAACCGTAATGAACTCGGGCACGCCGCTGGAATTCGAGGACGAGGTCCAGCTGCACGAGGAGCACGCCGTGGTGCGCCACCAGGTGCTGCCGTTCCGGGGCGGCGTGCTGATCCAGGTCCGCGATATCACGGAATCCTACCGGTCGCAGCAGGCCTTGCGCGACAGCCAGGACTACCTGCGTTCCGTTATCACCAATGCGCCGATCATCATGTACGAGCTGGACCGCAACGGTGTCTTCAAACTGTCTACCGGCAGCTCCCTGAAGCAGATTGGCCTGGTGCCCGACCAGGCCGTGGGCAGCTCGATTTTCGACTTCTTCGAGCCGGGTTCTCCCGAGGTGGATGCCTTCGAGCGCGCCTTGAGTGGAGAGACAGTCAGCACACAAACCAGCCTGGCGGACGGCTTCTTCGCCTCGCGGTACACGCCCCGTCATGACGACGGCGGGAACATCATCGGCGTGCTCGGCGTCAGCTATGACATCACCGAGCAGCGCCTGGCCGAGGAACAATTGCAGCGCGCCCAGCGCCTCGAAGCCGTGGGCCAGCTGACCGGCGGCATCGCGCACGACTTCAACAACCTGCTGGCAATCGTGCTTGGCAACCTGGACCTCATCGAGCAGACTAGCGACCTGAACGGCGGTGCCCTGGAGTATCTGCACAATGCCATGTCGGCCACCGAGCGCGGCGCCATCCTCACCAAGCGCCTGCTGGCGTTTTCGCGGCAGCAGCTCCTGGAGCCCAGCGTCACCGACGTGAACGAGCTCGTCGCCGGGATGCTGGGGCTGCTCGCCCGCACGCTGCCGGAGAGTATCGACATCTCCATAAAGCCTGCACAGGACCTGCGGCTGACCAATGTCGACCCGTCGCAGCTGGAGCACGCGATACTGAATCTCTGCGTCAACGCCCGGGATTCGATGCCAAACGGTGGCAAGCTGCGCATCGCCACCCGTAACGTCAGCCTGGACAAGGCGCATGCCGTGAAGCTGAATCTTCTGCCAGGGGATTACGTGGAGCTGTCGGTGCAGGATACGGGCAGCGGGATATCGAAAGAGCTTCAGAACGCGATCTTTGAGCCCTTCTTCACCACGAAAGAGGTGGGAAAGGGCAGCGGGCTTGGTCTTTCCATGGTGATCGGCTTCGTGGAACAGTCCGGCGGGGGTATCGAGCTCGAATCCACACTGGATGAGGGAACCCGGTTCGACCTGCTGCTGCCGGCGACGGACAGGGCCGGCCGGGTCGAGAAGCAGGAGCAGCACCTGGAAGCGGCCGACCACCGCGGCAAGGGCGAACGCATCCTCATTGTCGAGGATGATGCCGATGTGCGGCAGTTTGTCAGTCATGCGCTCTCCGCACTCAACTACGACGTGGCGGAAGCGCGCAATGCCAGCATGGCCCTGTCGATGCTGCAGCGCGGAGAACCTGTCGACCTTCTCTTCACCGATATTGTCTTGCCGGGAGAACTGAACGGGATCGAGCTGGCAAAGGAAGTGGAGAAGTTGCGTCCAGGCATCCACGTATTGCTCACCAGTGGTTATGCCGGGGATGCCGACCGCGAGACCATGTCCAAGATGGAGCTGATCAGAAAGCCGTACCGTACTGCGGAGTTGTGCCGCCGTCTGCGGGCGCTGCTTGACGAGTAGCCGCCTCCCTGTCTGCCATGAAGCAAGCTGCTACACTGTATCACCCCGGCTTCCATGGATTCGGCGGCACGGGTAGTCCGAGCGCTATGCAGCGACAGTGGAGTACGCATGACGGACAGTAATCTACCCACCCGGGCTGACATCGAGCGGCTGGAACTTGCCTACGCCGCCACCGGTGACGGCATCTGGGACATGGACGTGGCGTCCCAACAGGTGGCCGTCTCGGCTGAGTACGTGCGGATGCTCGGCCTCCCGGTGTCTACAACCGTAATCTCGGCCGATGAGCTGTGGAGCCTTGTGCACAGCGACGATGTTGACCGCCTGGGTGACATGATGGAGGGGCACCTGCAGCGCCGGGAACCCTACGATATCAACTTCCGCGCGCGGCATAACGACGGGCACTATCTCTGGGTGCGCTCTCGCGCGCAGGCGCATTGGGATGACGACGGCAATCCCGTGCGACTGGTCGGTATTCTCACGGACGTTTCCGAACCCATGCGCACCCGCCAGCAGCTCGAGGCCAGCGAGCGGCGCTTTACCGACATGGCGGCCAATTCCCCGGGCGCGGTGTACCGCTATATCAGCTATCCCGGCGAGCGCGACGAAATCGAATACATGAGCCCCAACTGCATCGACATCTGGGAGGTTCCCGCCGAGGAAGTCGTTGGTGACGCCACACCCCAGTGGCAGATGGTCTTTCCTGAGGACCTGCCCGCCATGCGTGAGTCCGTGCAGGTCTCCATGGACACCCTCGAACCCTGGTTCCACCGCTGGCGAATCAGGACACCCTCCGGCAAGGTCAAGTGGCTGGAGGGTCGCGGCATCCCATCGCGGCTGGAATCCGGCGCTACCGTCTGGAACAGCCTTGCTCTCGACGTGACAGACGAAGTCCAGCGTGAGCAGGAACTGCAGTCCAGTACACAGATGCTGGCACAGGCCCAGAAGCTGGAAACCGTGGGCCGTATTTCCGGCGGCATCGCTCACGATTTCAATAACCTGCTGGGTGTCATCGTGGGCAACGCCGAACTGATCTCGCTCAGTGAACCGGAGAGCAAGGCGGCGGCCTTCGCGCAGGAAATACTCGATGCGGCGTTCAAGGGGGCGGAACTGACTCAACGCCTGCTGAGTTTTGCCCGGCAGGCGAACCTGGAGCCGGTCAATGTCGACCTGAGCGAGGTCATCGGCAGCATGCAGTCCCTGTTTATCCGCACCCTGCCGGAAACCGTGACGATCAACTTCACGTCTGCGCCTTCGCTGCTGTCTACCCGCGTGGATAAAAGCTTTCTCGAAAGCGCACTGCTGAACCTCGTCGTGAATGCCCGGGACGCCATGCCGGCGGGTGGAAAGCTTTCCCTGGCGTGCTCCAACGTGGAGATCGGCGCGGAGCCGCCGGACGGGTGCGAGGGCCTCGAGCCCGGGCACTATGTGATGGTGGAGGTTCGGGACACCGGCGAGGGAATTGAGCCGAGGCTGCTGCCGCTGGTATTTGAGCCCTTCTTCTCCACCAAGGATCCCGGCCAGGGTTCAGGCATGGGGTTGGCCATGGTCGACGGATTTGCCCGCCAGTCAGGAGGGCTCGCCTCCATTGAGAGTGAGCTGGGCCGGGGCACAACAGTCCGCATCTATCTTCGCGCCAGCGAGGAGGCGGCCACCCAGACCGCTGCGGTGGACACGGCATTTTCTCCCGTTCGCCTGCGCGACCGGCGGGTGCTGGTGGCGGAGGACAACGACGCGCTGCGGCGCACGATCGTGGCGCACCTTCGGGCCGCGGGCTGTGATCCCGTGGAAGCCAGGGACGGTGAGCACGCGCTGGTCGTTACCGCGGAGCAGGGTCCGTTCGACATCCTGGTCTCGGATGTGGTGATGCCCGGCGCCATCCAGGGTCCGCAACTGGCGGAGCAGCTGCGAGAAAGCGACAGTGACCTGCCGGTGGTGTTCCTGTCGGGCTACGCGAATGCGCCGGAATTTCAGGATGAAGCGCTGGCGCCGGCAGACGCGCTGCTCATGAAGCCTGTCAATCGAGGGGAACTATTGCAGGCGCTGGAGACGGCGCTAGCCAGCCGCTCTGGCGACGATATGCTTCGGGCCAACTGAAAATTTGCGGTTCGGCAGGTCCCTCCACCCACCGGAAAGCTTCTCTCTTTTTATGAAACACGGCCGCTGGCGGGCTCAGCCGAAGCGCCGGAGCAGCTGTGCGACCTGCCTGTGATAGCTCATGCCAAACAGGTTGAGGTGATTCAGCAGGTGGTATAGCTGGTAGATGGGCAGCCGCTCCCTCCATCCAGGCTCCGGGCGGGCGTGCTCTGCCCAGCTTTCGTAGAACGCCGGGGCAAACCCGCCAAACAGGGCACACATCGCGATCTCCGCCTCGGGCCAACCCCAGTAGCAGGCGGGGTCGATGAGCACCGGCTGCCCATCGGCGTCAAACAGGACGTTGCCGTTCCACAGGTCTCCATGCAGCAGCGCCGGCGATTGGGCGGGAACCAGCGATTCCAGCCGCTTGCAGACCGAATCGAGCTCGGCCATCTCGGCCGCGTTGAGCAATCCCGCGTTGAAAGCCAGATTGCCCTGGAAGCCGAGCCGGTGCTCTGCAAAGAATGCGTGCCCGTCAGCGGAATGCGGGTTGGGCTGGGGCGTGTCTCCGCAGAAGTTGTCAGCGACAAAGCCGAAGCAGGGCTGCTCGACGGCCTGCAGGGCGGCGAGCTGCTCCCCCAGTCTCTGCCAGCCCTCAGTCCCGCCCGAACCCGCCTGGATGCGCTCGGTGAGCAGCTCTGTCTCGGAAACCCGCAGGACCTCCGGGACGCGAACCGCGCCGCTGGCGGCGAGGGCTCGAAGGCCCTCGGCTTCCGCGTGAAAGCGGCGTGAATCGCCACTGGACTGGTATTTGCGGAAGGCCGGGCGGCCTTCAGCGGTAGCGGTAAACTCATAGGCGCTCAACGGGCGGTGAGCGGGAACCTAGTTGGACGCCGCCCCGCCGCTGCTGCGGTAGCTGTCGCGCCGGACCCGGTCCCGGGCCTCTTTCTGGTTGGCCTCCTGCTGGGCGACGGTGCGGCAGACACGACGGGAGCGATGGCTGCCAGTGGGCACCTCATAGGTGCAGACCACCTGGGACTTGGTCTTGACGGTTTCGGCGCCCGTGTCACTGGCGGCCAGCGTGGAGCTGGACGATGCCGACTCGGTGCTCTGAGTGTCGGTGGTTTCGGTGGAAGTGGCACAGCCCGCGACAATGACGACCAGGCTCAACAGAAAAACTCTCATGTGGTATGTCCTCTGATTCAGCAATGTACCCCGCCGGCCCGGCGCCGGGTACGCATTTGTTATTCTTCTAACTATAACGAATGAAGATCGCGGAACTTCAGTTCAGGCGTTCCATCATCTCGTAACTGCGTACAATATGGAAATCTATCGGCGGGGCGACCCTGATGAACTACTGGTTGTTCAAATCCGAGCCCTCGACCTGGAACTGGGGCCAGCAGGTCGCGAAGGGCGATGTCGGCGAGGAATGGGATGGTGTACGCAACTACCAGGCTCGCAACCACATGCGGGACATGAAGGTAGGCGACCTGGGCTTTTTCTACCACTCCCAGAAAGACAAGGCGATCGTGGGCATTGTCGAGGTCATCGCCGAGGCCCACCCCGACAGCACGACGGAGGACCCACGCTGGGAATGTGTGGACCTCCGCGCCGTCCGCAGCCTGGAGACACCCGTGACCCTGGAAATGTGCAAGGGCGACCCCAGGCTCGAGGGCATGGTGCTGGTCAATAATTCCCGCCTCTCCGTGCAGCCGGTCACATCCGCTGAATGGCGCGTCATCTGTGGCCTCGGGGGTATCCCACACACCGCTTGACTCGGCTGGTACCCATCTATAGAATGCGCGCTCCCTTAATCGGGGGGGTCGCATTGCGCCCCGAATTTCATTAACGGAGTTTCTATTTAATGGCAACGATCAACCAGTTGGTCCGTAAGCCCAGGAAGCGCAAGGTCGCCAAAAGCGACGTGCCCGCACTGCAGAGCTGCCCGCAGCGCCGCGGTGTGTGCACGCGTGTCTACACGACGACGCCGAAGAAGCCGAACTCCGCGCTGCGCAAGGTCTGCCGTGTGCGACTGACCAACGGTTACGAGGTGTCCTCGTACATCGGTGGTGAGGGTCACAACCTGCAGGAGCACAGCGTGGTGCTGATTCGCGGCGGTCGTGTAAAGGACCTGCCGGGTGTGCGTTATCACACCGTGCGCGGCAGCCTGGACACCTCCGGAGTATCCGACCGCAAGCAAGGTCGCTCCAAGTACGGTGCCAAGCGTCCCAAGTAAAGCGGGCGCCGCTTACTGCCTGTTCATGAAACAAGAGCAGCAGTAAGCAACAAAACGGATGGGGCGAAAGCCCCAAGTAAGGCCGGAACCCTGCACCCCCGCAATGCATCCAGCAATAGTGGCAGGTCAGTGTCCGGATAACCTGAAGAGAGAAGAGAGGCAATCATGCCGAGAAGACGCGTAGTCGCCAAGCGCGAAGTACTGCCGGATCCCAAGTACGGCAACATCACCCTGGCGAAGTTCATGAACCACGTGATGATCAGCGGCAAAAAGTCCGTTGCAGAGCGTATTGTGTACGGCGCCCTGGACATCGTTGAAGAGCGCCTGTCCAAGGACCCCCTCGAAGCCTTTGACGAGGCCCTGGAGAACATCGCCCCGATGGTGGAAGTAAAATCCCGCCGCGTCGGTGGTGCGACCTACCAGGTACCGGTAGAGGTCCGCCCCTCCCGCCGTATGGCGCTGTCCATGCGCTGGCTGGTGGAATACGCCCGCTCCCGTGGTGAGAAGTCCATGACCCAGCGACTGGCCGGCGAGATCATCGACGCCTCCCAGGGCAAGGGGAACGCCGTGCGCAAGCGCGAGGACGTACACCGGATGGCGGAAGCCAACAAGGCGTTCTCACACTACCGGTTCTAAGGCCTGGTTCTGTAAATCAGAGCTGGTTTAGACCCCCAACAACCACCCTACACAGGATTTTTAACGTGGCACGTAAAACTCCGATCGGCCGGTATCGCAATATCGGTATTGTCGCGCACGTGGACGCTGGCAAGACCACGACCACCGAGCGCATTCTGTTCTACACGGGCCTGTCCCACAAGATTGGCGAGGTGCACGACGGCGCCGCGACCATGGACTGGATGGAACAGGAACAGGAGCGCGGTATTACGATCACGTCTGCGGCGACCACCTGCTTCTGGCAGGGCATGCAGCAGCAGTTCGACCAACACCGCATCAACATCATCGACACTCCCGGACACGTGGACTTCACCATTGAGGTGGAGCGTTCCCTGCGTGTGCTCGACGGTGCAGTCGTGGTCCTGTGCGGCTCTTCCGGTGTCCAGCCGCAGACCGAGACGGTCTGGCGGCAGGGGAACAAATATGAAGTGCCCCGCATGGTCTTCGTCAACAAAATGGACCGCGCCGGCGCCGACTTCAAGATGGTTGTCGATCAGCTGAAAGAGCGCCTGGGTGCCAACCCGGTGCCCCTGCAGATGACCATTGGTGCCGAGGACGAGTTCAAGGGTGTGGTTGACCTGGTCAAGAACAAGGCCATCCTCTGGAATGAGGATGACATGGGTATGACCTTTGACTACGCCGATGTGCCCGCTGACATGGAAGATGAAGTCGCCGAGATGCGCGAGTTCATGATGGAAGCGGCTGCTGAAGCTGACGAAGAGCTGCTTGAGAAGTTCCTTGAAGAGGGCGAACTCAACGAGGAAGAGATCAAGAAGGGCATTCGCCTGCGCACTCTGGCCAGCGAGATCGTGCCGGTACTGGGCGGTTCAGCCTTCAAGAACAAGGGCGTCCAGGCTGTGCTGGACGCGGTGATCGAGTACCTGCCGGCGCCGACCGAAGTGAAGGCCATCGAAGGTACGCTTGACGATGGCGAAACCGTCGAAGAGCGCGTTGCTGATGACGACGCACCGTTTGCCGCGCTGGCCTTCAAAATCGCCACCGACCCCTTCGTGGGCACGCTGACCTTCTTCCGGGTGTACTCCGGTACGCTGGAAGGCGGTACCGCGGTCTACAACTCCGTCAAGCAGAAGAAGGAGCGTGTCGGCCGTATGGTGCAGATGCACTCCAACAGCCGTGAAGAGATCAAGGAAGTACTGGCGGGCGACATCGCCGCGGCGGTGGGCCTGAAAGACGTCACTACCGGGGATACCCTGTGTTCCATTGACAGCCCCATCGTGCTGGAGCGGATGGAGTTCCCCGAGCCCGTGATCTCTGTGGCCGTTGAGCCCAAGTCCAAGGCGGACCAGGAGAAGATGGGCATCGCCCTGGGCAAGCTGGCCCAGGAAGACCCCTCTTTCCGCGTCAAGACCGATGAGGAAACGGGCCAGACCATCATTTCCGGCATGGGCGAGCTGCACCTCGACATCCTTGTCGATCGTATGAAGCGCGAGTTCAGCGTCGAGGCGAACATCGGCAAGCCCCAGGTGGCCTACCGCGAAGCGATCCGCAACACCTCCGAGATCGAAGGCAAGTTCGTACGCCAGTCCGGTGGTCGCGGCCAGTACGGCCACGTCTGGGTCAAGTTCGAGCCGTCCGAAGACGAGTCTGCGGAAGGTCTGGAATTCGTCAACGAAATCGTTGGCGGTGTGGTGCCGAAGGAATACATCCCGGCGGTACAGAAGGGTATCGAAGAGCAGATGCAGAACGGCGTCCTGGCGGGCTACCCGCTGCTGGGCCTGAAGGCGACCCTGTACGACGGTTCCTTCCACGATGTGGACTCCAACGAGATGGCGTTCAAGATCGCAGCGTCCATGGCGACCAAGAAGCTGTCCCAGGAGGGCGGCGCGGTGTTGCTGGAGCCGATTATGGCCGTCGAAGTGGTCACGCCGGAAGAAAACATGGGTGACGTGGTCGGCGACCTGAACCGCCGCCGCGGCATGATCGGTGGCATGGACGAGAACCCGTCCGGCAAGGTAGTCACCGCCGAGGTGCCCTTGGCCGAGATGTTCGGCTACGCCACGGACCTGCGCAGCGCGACCCAGGGTCGTGCGACTTATACGATGGAGTTCAGCAAGTACGCGGAAGCGCCGAACAACATCGCTGAAGAAATCATTTCCAAGAACAGCTAGGGATTCCCTGGTAAGTAATTAAAGGGCTTTAAGAATGTCTAAAGAGCAATTTGAACGCAGCAAGCCCCACGTCAACGTGGGCACCATCGGTCACGTGGACCACGGCAAGACGACGCTGACGGCGGCCCTGACCCGCGTATGCGCGGAAGTCTGGGGCGGTGAGTCTGTTGCTTTCGACGGTATCGACAACGCACCGGAAGAGAAAGAGCGCGGCATCACCATCGCCACGTCCCACGTGGAATACGAGTCAGACGCGCGCCACTACGCGCACGTCGACTGCCCGGGACACGCGGACTACGTGAAGAACATGATCACCGGTGCCGCACAGATGGACGGCGCGATCCTGGTATGTGGCGCGACCGACGGTCCGATGCCGCAGACCCGCGAGCACATCCTGCTGTCTCGCCAGGTAGGCGTTCCCTACATCGTGGTATTCCTGAACAAGGCGGACCTGCTGGCGGAAGACTGCGGCGGTGCGGACTCCGAGGAATACGAAGAGATGAAGGAACTGGTCGAGATGGAGCTGCGCGAGCTGCTGGACCAGTACGAGTTCCCGGGCGACGACACCCCGATCATCTGCGGCTCAGCGCTGATGGCGCTGGAAGGCAAGGACGACAACGAGCTGGGCACCTCCGCGGTGAAGCAGCTGGTTGAGACCCTGGACAGCTACATTCCGGAGCCGGAGCGTGCGATTGACCAGCCGTTCCTGATGCCGGTGGAAGACGTGTTCTCCATCTCCGGTCGCGGTACGGTTGTGACCGGTCGTGTTGAGCGCGGCATCATCAAGGTGGGTGACGAGATCGAGATCGTGGGTATCAAGGAAACCCAGACCACGACCTGCACCGGCGTTGAGATGTTCCGCAAGCTGCTGGACGAAGGCCGTGCCGGCGAGAACGTGGGCGTGCTGCTGCGCGGCACCAAGCGTGAAGAGGTTGAGCGTGGCCAGGTGCTGGCGGTACCGGGTTCGGTGACCCCGCACACGAAGTTCGAGGCCGAGGTGTACATCCTGTCGAAGGAAGAGGGTGGTCGTCACACGCCGTTCTTCAAGGGCTACCGTCCGCAGTTCTACTTCCGTACCACGGACGTAACGGGTGCGGTTGAGCTGCCGGAAGGCGTTGAGATGGTCATGCCGGGCGACAACATCAACATGGTGGCGACGCTGATCGCCCCGATCGCGATGGAAGAAGGCCTGCGTTTTGCTATCCGCGAGGGTGGCCGCACGGTAGGCGCCGGCGTCGTCGCCAAAATCATCGAGTAACGCTGTCGCCCCCGCGAAGGCGGGGGCCCATCGACGTCATCACTCGATGCTTCGTCATCCCCGCGATGACACGTCATCCCCGCGAAAGCGGGGACCCAGAAAAGCCCCGCACACGCGGGGCTTTTTTTTGCCCCATCGCACAAGAGTTGGAATGGTGGGCGTAGCACTGAAGCCGCACGCACGGCACCAGGGGCCCTTCCGGGACACGCTAAAAGCATAACGTCCATGTCTCGCTCGGATGCGGCCGTCCCTGGCCGCATACGGTCCCGGAAGGGCCCCTGGCACCGCACGCGCTCCGTCCGTGGCACATCCAATTCCGATCTTCGATTCTGAATGACTGGAACCGCGCACTGTCGGAGGGTGTGAGCTGGGTGTATGCCTCCACGGACCGTCAACGGCCAGGGACGGCCGTTGCCGAGCGCGACATGGATGTCACGCTTTTAGCGTGTCCGTGGAGGCATACACCCAGTTCGCGCCCGCCCTACGGAGCACTGAAACCGGACAATCGATGAATCGTCAGGTCCCGGTACGGAGCTCGCAAACCGGATCCATGGCATTGACCACTGCGAGCATGCGCCCGATGCCCACGAACTGGGCGATCAGCATATTGAGCTCGACCACCTCGTCGACGCTGAAATGCTCGTAGAGCCGCTCGAAGTCCTCGTCCGTCACCGAGAAATGGTCCTTGGCCAGCTTCCTGGCCAGGATGATGGCGGCCTTCTCCCGGTCGGTGAATTCCCCCGTGCGCTCGGCTTCCGGTAGCTGGGACACCAGCTGTTCGGTGAGGCCGTCGTCGATGGAGTCCTGGTAGCGTGCCGCCAGGCAGTTGGGGCACTGGTTGACCTGGGCAACGGACAGCCGTACCAGCTCGACCAGCTTGCGGTTGATCAGGCCCTCGGTCTGCAGGGGCCAGTAGAAGGCGGCAAAGTCCTTGACCATCTGGGGTCGCCGCGCGAGCACGCGCATGGCGGTGGAATCGCCGGTGGTTTCCTCGATCTGGTCGATGAATTCGAGAATTTCCGGATCCAGCTCGTCGCGTTCGGCCAGGGGTATGCGTGCCATGGGGTGCTGCCTCTATCTCGTGAGTGGGCTGGGCAGTATAGGTCAAAAAACCGGATGATGTGACGGTTTATTCCGGGTCCGCCCAGAATTCGTCCACCAGGCGGCCAATGGTATTGGGCTCGACCAGGTGCGCCGCGTACCAGGTGTGCAGGCAGCGGATGCGGGCGGTCTTCTCGATGCCGCCGATGCCCCGGCGCTCGAGGGCCCCGGAAAACCCCAGCTGTTGCAGGCGCTGGCGGTCGGATGCGGCCATCAGGCGGTTCCGTAGCGCGATATGCGCCCGGTGATCCCCCGCCATGCCGGCCTGGAGCTCAGGGTCCTCGTCCACCCGGGCCTGCAGCTCGGCGATCAGGCCTCGCGCCTCCAGCTGGTCAATGCGGTAGTTGAGTTCCGGGTCTACCAGCCAGAACAGGGTGGGAAACGGCTTGTCATCCACCAGTGAGGCAACCTGGATGACGATCGGCTCACCGTCGGGATGTGCGACGGGAATGTCGCGCAGGCCGCGGGCCTCCCGCCCCAGCAGTTCGCTGACCCTCTGGCGTTGTGTGTCGGTGATCTCTGTCAATGCTCTGGCCAGTCGATGCCCGGGGCGGCTATTCGACGCTATTCACGGCGGCAATTCAAGTTACAATGCCCTGGTGTTTGAACCTGGCGTGCAAGAGGTATTCGCGCGTGCTTTCCAGGCTTTTTAAGTATTGCGCCCTCTCGGCGGTGTTGTTCGGCCTTTTCCTGGCTGCCGGTCTGGTCTGGCTTTGGCTTCTCGCCCAGCAGGCACCGCAGCATCTCGAGCGCAAGGGTACCCTCACCGCATTCGAGCAGACCGCCTCCCTCACCCTCCACAATGACGAAGTACGCGAGCTGCGCCTGCGCTCGGATACCGGGCTCCTGGTGGATATTGCCGTGCGCTTTCCCGAGCGCCGGCTGGAGCACCGTCCCCTGCTGGTCCTGATGGGCGGGCAGGAGACCGGCAGGGCGGCGGTCGAGGTGATACCCGATACCCGGGGCGCCGTGGTCGCCGCGATCAGCTACCCCTTCGGCACTGTTCCCCACCGCAGCATGTGGGGCATGTTCACCGCTCTACCGAGGGTCCAGCGCGGCATTTTCGATACGCCGGCCGCTGTCCTGCTGGCGCTGGACTACCTGTTGAGCCCCGAGGCCGGTATTTCACCCGGCCGGGTGGAACTGGCCGGGATCAGCTTCGGCGCCTACCTGGCGGCGGTGCCCGCCGCCCTGGATGCGCGCGTGGATCGGCTCTGGCTGATTCACGGCGGCGCTGCGCCGGCAAAGGTGTTCGATCACGGCTTGCGCAAGCGCGTCTCGGCCAAATTTCTGCGCAGCTCCCTTGCCGTCTACCTGGCCTCCGTGGCGGGCGCGCATCACCTGGGCCCCGAGGCCTGGGTACACCAGATATCCCCGACGCCGCTGGTGATGGTGCATGCCCTGGATGACAGTGCGATTCCGCCGGAAGCCAGGGCGGCTCTGTGGGATGCTGCTCTCCCTCCATTTGAGGTGCTGTGGACCCCGGGAGACCATGTGCACCCCAAACGCCCCGAGGTGATCCTTGCGATCACCGAGCTGCTGTTTCAGCGGGTGGGCTGTGCAGAGCTGCTGCTGGATGCCTGCCGGCCATAAATGACCTTATCGGTGCTCTCCGCGCCAGTTTCATGGCCCCTGGCGCCAGCTTTTCCCATCGGCCAAAAAGTTACTGAAATCAATGGGAAAAGTGTTTGACAGGGTCTGGGCGCGTCATTAGAATGCGCACTCCTTTTTTCGGGGGGTCCCTGTGCGGGCCTCTGGTTTTTTACTCTGATTGGAGTTTGATCAAATGCAGAATCAAAGGATTCGTATTCGTCTTAAAGCATTCGATCATCGCCTGATAGATACGTCTACCCAGGAGATCGTTGAAACCGCGCGTCGTACAGGTGCACAGGTCAAGGGTCCTATTCCCCTTCCTACTCGCAAAGAGCGATACACCGTACTGATTTCTCCTCACGTGAACAAAGATGCACGTGACCAGTATGAAATCCGCACTCACAAACGCCTTCTGGACATCGTGGAGCCCACGGAAAAGACCGTGGACGCCCTGATGAAGCTGGATCTGGCTGCAGGTGTTGAAGTACAGATCAGTCTTGGTTGATTGTTGTAACTAAATAGATAGATAGAACAAAACCAGACCTGCTCGGAGGGTCAGACAGACCAGCCGGGTGTGTAACGCTCAGCGATGAGCGGCCATAGAGGGTGTGAGCCCCGTACACTGAGAGGTTAGAGAAATGACTATTGGCTTAGTCGGCCGTAAGTCCGGTATGACTCGCGTTTTTACCGAAGACGGCTCTTCCATTCCGGTGACCGTGATTGAGGTTGAACCCAATCGCGTGACCCAGGTCAAGGACACCGATAGCGATGGCTATCGCGCAGTCCAGGTTACTGCAGGCGCCCGCCGTGCGAACCGCATCAGCAAGTCCGAAGCCGGCCATTTTGCCAAGGCGGGTGTCGAGGCTGGCCGCGGCCTGTGGGAATTCCGCCTCGAAGCGGAAGACGAGGCACCGGAAGTCGGCGCAGAGCTGACTGTTGAAGCCTTCGAGGCCGGCCAGAAGGTCGACGTCGCAGGCAAGTCCAAGGGCAAAGGTTTCCAGGGCGCAGTGAAGCGCTGGAACTTCTCCATGCAGGACGCCACCCACGGCAACTCCCTTGCTCACCGTGCGCCAGGCTCCATCGGCCAGTGCCAGACGCCCGGCCGCGTATTCAAGGGCAAGAAGATGGCCGGCCACATGGGTGCCGAGAACGTTACCACCCAGGGTCTGGAAATCGTACGCGTCGACGTCGAGCGCAACCTGCTGCTGGTCAAGGGCGCTGTTCCCGGCGCACCCGGTGGCGACGTTGTCGTTCGCCCGGCGGTCAAGGCATAAGGTCAGGGGGTCATAACCGTGGAACTGAGTATTGTAAAGCCGGGCAAGGCGAAGAACGGAAAAGTCTCCGTCTCCGACGTTGCCTTCGCGCGCGAGTTCAACGAGGACCTGGTTCACCAGGTCGTCACTGCATACCTGGCCGGTGCGCGTCAGGGTACGCGTGCACAGAAGAATCGTTCAGACGTCCGTGGCGGTGGCAAGAAGCCCTGGCGCCAGAAGGGCACGGGTCGCGCCCGCGCCGGTACCATTCGCTCGCCGATCTGGCGCAGCGGCGGTGTGACCTTCGCGGCCAAGCCGCAGGATCACAGCCAGAAAGTGAACCGCAAGATGTACCGCGCGGCCCTGCGCTCCATCATGTCCGAGCTGGCCCGCCAGGATCGCCTGGTCGTGGTCGAGAGCCTGGACGTCGAAGAGCCCAAGACCAAGCTGCTGGTCAAGCAGCTCGCGGACTTCGGCCTGGACAACGTGCTGATCGTGTCCACCGAAGTGGGTGAGAACCTGTACCTGGCGGCGCGCAACCTGCACAAGGTTGACGTCCGCGATGTCGACGGTGTGGATCCGGTGTCCCTGATCGCCTACGACAAGGTCATGGTGACCGTGGATGCCGTCAAGAAGTTTGAGGAGATGCTGGGATGAACCAGGAGCGCGTATTTCAGGTGCTGATCGGCCCGCACGTTTCCGAAAAGGCGGCCGTGGTCGCTGACATGAACAATCAGTACGTCTTCCGCGTTGCGATCGACGCCACCAAGCTCGAGGTCAAGAAGGCTGTAGAGCAGCTGTTCAAGGTGAGCGTTACCGACGTCCAGACCCTCAAGGTCAAGGGCAAGGTCAAGCGCAACCGCTTCGGCTACAGCAAGAAGCCGAGCTGGAAGAAAGCATACGTGCGGCTGGAGCAGGGTCAGGACATTGACTTTGCTTCCGCTGAGTAAGTGAGGAAGGAGTAGGTCGCAATGGCAATTTTGAAGAGAAAGCCGACTTCACCCGGCCGCCGATTTGTCGTCAACGTGGTTGGCGAGGATCTGCACAAGGGTGCCCCTCACAAGGCACTGCTGGAGAAGAAGTCAAAGTCTGGTGGCCGTAACAACAACGGTCGCATCACCACCCGCCACGTCGGTGGTGGTCACAAGCAGCACTACCGGAAAATCGACTTCAAGCGGAATAAGGACAGCATCGTCGCGGAAGTGGAGCGCATCGAGTACGACCCGAACCGCACTGCTTTCATCGCACTGCTGAAGTATGCAGACGGTGAGCGCCGCTACATGATCGCCCCCAAGGGCGTGAAGGCCGGCGACCAGGTGCAGTCCGGTGACAACGCGCCGATCAAGGTGGGCAATGCCCTGCCGCTGCGCAATATCCCCGTGGGCAGCGTGGTGCACTGCATCGAGCTGAAGCCTGGCAAGGGTGCGCAAATGGCTCGCAGCGCCGGTGCTGCGGTTCAGCTGGTGGCCCGCGAAGGTCGTTACGCCACCCTGCGTCTCCGCTCCGGCGAGATGCGCAAGGTGCTGTCGGACTGCCGCGCCACGCTGGGTGAGGTGTCCAACAGCGAGCACAGCCTGCGCAAGCTGGGCAAGGCCGGCGCGGCGCGCTGGCGCGGTGTGCGCCCGACGGTTCGCGGCGTTGCCATGAACCCGGTGGATCACCCGCACGGTGGTGGTGAAGGCCGCACCTCTGGTGGTCGCCACCCGGTATCCCCCTGGGGTACCCCGACCAAGGGTTACAAGACCCGCAAGAACAAGCGTACCGACGACCTGATCGTTCGCCGTCGCGGTAAGAAGTAACCGGATTAGAGTGAGGAATAGATAGTGCCCCGTTCACTGAAGAAAGGTCCGTTTATCGACCTGCACCTGATGAAGAAGGTTGAGGCCGCGGTCGAGAGCAATGATCGCCGTCCTATCAAGACCTGGTCACGCCGTTCCATGGTCTCTCCGGATATGGTCGGCCTGACGATTGCCGTACACAACGGCCGCCAGCATGTTCCCGTTCTGATCAACGAGGACATGGTCGGTCACAAGCTGGGCGAGTTCGCCGTGACGCGGACCTTCCGCGGCCACGCCGCGGACAAGAAGGCGCGCTAGGCGTCCAAGGGAGTTAAGAGATGGAAGTTGCAGCCAAACTCAAGGGCGCGCGAATTTCAGCCCAGAAAGCCCGCCTGGTCGCCGACCAGGTGCGTGGCAAAGGTGTGGAAGACGCCCTCAACCTGCTGACCTACAGCAACAAGAAGGCGGCCCACATTATCAAAAAGGTTCTGGATTCGGCGATTGCCAATGCAGAGAACAATGAAGGTGCTGATGTCGATGAACTGAAGATCTCCAGCATCTACGTAGACGAGGGTATGACCATGAAGCGCCTGCGTCCCCGCGCCAAGGGCCGAGCGGACCGCATTCTCAAGCGCTCCTGTCATATCACCGTAAAAGTAGCAGACGCGGAAGGTTAAGCTCATGGGTCAGAAAGTAAATCCGATCGGTATCCGCCTCGGCATCGTCAAGGACCACAACTCGGTCTGGTACGCGGATAGCAAGAACTACTCCTCGAACCTGATCACGGACCTGGAGGTCCGCGACTACATCGAGAAGAAGCTGGATCACGCATCCGTCAGCCGCGTCGTCATCGAGCGTCCCGCTCAGACCGCACGCATTACCATCCACACCGCCCGCCCCGGCATCGTGATCGGCAAGAAGGGTGAGGACGTGGACAAGCTGCGGGCTGACCTGACACAGAAGATGGGTGTGCCCGTGCACATCAACATCGAAGAGATTCGCAAGCCTGATCTCGACGCCAGGCTGGTTGCCCAGAACGTGGCCCAGCAGCTCGAGCGTCGGGTGATGTTCCGCCGCGCCATGAAGCGCGTTGTGCAGAACGCCATGCGCCAGGGTGCCGAGGGCATCAAGGTGCAGGTCAGCGGTCGCCTCGGCGGCGCCGAAATCGCGCGCACCGAGTGGTATCGCGAAGGCCGTGTGCCCCTGCACACCCTGCGCGCGGACATCGACTACGCGACCTACGAGGCCGCCACCACCTACGGCATCCTGGGTGTGAAGGTCTGGATATTCAAAGGCGAGGTTATCGGCGGTGAAGAAGCCGCGGAAGCCGGCGCCAAGAAGACAGCAAGTAATTGATAGTTACTAATTAGGGTTTAGGCAGATGCTACAACCAAAGCGTACAAAATTTCGCAAGATGCAGAAGGGCCGTAACCGCGGCCTTGCGCATCGCGGCAGCAAGGTGAGCTTCGGCGAGTACGGCCTTAAGGCAGTCGGCCGCGGCCGCATCACGGCCCGCCAGATCGAAGCGGCGCGTCGTGCCATGACCCGTCACATCAAGCGTGGCGGCAAGATCTGGATTCGCGTGTTCCCGGACAAGCCGATTACCACCAAGCCCCTAGAAGTTCGCCAGGGTAAAGGTAAGGGCAACGTGGAGTACTGGGTAGCCCAGATCCAGCCGGGCAAGGTGCTGTACGAAGTGCAGGGTGTGTCCGAGGAGCTGGCGCGTGAGGCGTTCACGCTGGCAGCGGCCAAGATTCCCGTTGAAACCAAATTTGTTAAACGGTCGGTGATGTAATGAAAGCGAGTGAATTGCGTGACAAGTCCCCCGCGGACCTTGAGAAAGACCTGCTGAGCTTGCGCGAAGAGCAGTTCAAGCTGCGCATGCAGAAAGCCACCGGCCAGCTGGGCCAGTCCCACCTGCTGAAGCAGAACCAGCGCGACATCGCTCGCGTCAAGACTGTGCTCACCGAAAAGGCTGGAGAGTAAACGATGACGGTAGAACAGACAGCGGAACAGAAAGCAGCACGCACCGTTACCGGCCGTGTTGTGAGCAACAAGATGGACAAGACGGTGACCGTACTGATCGAGCGCCGGGTAAAGCACCCCGTGTACGGCAAGTACATCACGCGTTCTTCCAAGATCCACGCGCACGACGAGAACAACGAGTGCGGCATGGGTGATGTAGTAACCGTGCAGGAGACGCGTCCGATTTCCAAGTCGAAGTCCTGGAAGCTGCTGCGCGTTGAAGAGAGTGCCGTCCAGGTATAAATGGCGGGGGCTGTAAGGCCTGAAACGCAGCTGGATTTGCTGGAGTAGAAGATGATTCAAACACAATCGTATCTGGATGTAGCCGATAACAGCGGTGCACGCCGTGTTATGTGCATCAAGGTGCTGGGTGGATCCAAGCGCCGTTATGCCGGTGTTGGCGACCTGATCAAGGTAACGGTCAAGGAAGCGATCCCGCGCGGCAAGGTCAAGAAGGGCCAGGTCATGAATGCGGTCGTGGTACGCACCAAGAAGGGTGTGCGCCGCAACGATGGCTCCCTGATCAAGTTCGACGACAACGCGGCTGTTCTGCTGAATGCACAGAACGCCCCCATCGGCACCCGTATCTTTGGCCCGGTGACTCGCGAGCTGCGCAACGAGCAGTTCATGAAGATCGTATCCCTGGCACCTGAAGTGCTGTAAGCGGGGGAGAGTAGAGAGAATGCGTAAGATCAAGCGTGATGACGAAGTGATTGTCCTGGCCGGTAAGGACAAGGGCAAGCGCGGCAAGGTTCAGCAGGTGCTGGACGAGAAGCGCCTGCTGGTGACCGGCGTGAACATCATCAAGAAGCACACCCGGCCCAACCCCCAGATGGGTGTAGCCGGCGGAATCATCGAGAAGGAAGCCCCGATCCAGGTATCGAATGTTGCGATTTTCAATCCCAACACGAACAAGGCGGACCGGGTCGGTTTCAAGGTAGATGGCGATTCCAAGGTGCGCGTTTACAAATCCACCGGCGAAGCGATTGACGCTTAAGCTGAACGAGCGGACGTAAAGACATGGCAACGCTGAAAGAAGTTTACAAGACAGAGATTGCGCCGAAGCTCAAAGAAGAGCTCGGTCTCTCCAACGTGATGGAAGTTCCCCGCATCACCAAGATCACCCTGAACATGGGTGTGGGCGAAGCGCTGGGCGACAAGAAGGTCCTCGAGAACGCCGTCGCCGACATGGAGAAGATCGCCGGCCAGAAGCCGATCGTAACCAAGGCTCGCAAGTCCATTGCAGGCTTCAAGGTTCGTGAAGGCTGGCCCATTGGCTGCAAGGTGACGCTGCGCAGTGAGCGCATGTACGAGTTCCTGGAGCGTCTCATCAGCATCGCGATCCCGCGTATTCGCGACTTCCGTGGCATCAGCCCGAAGTCTTTTGACGGCCGCGGCAACTTCGCAATGGGCGTGAATGAGCAAATCATTTTCCCGGAAATCGACTACGACCAGGTTGACGCACTGCGCGGCCTGGATATCACGATCACCACGACCGCTCGCGATGACGACGAGGGTCGAGCGCTTCTGCGGGCGTTCAACTTCCCGCTGAAAAGCTAAGAGAGAAGAGGCTGATACATGGCTAAGAAATCGATGATTGCGCGTGAGAAGAAGCGCGCCCGCACGGTGGCGAAGTTTGCTGCCAAGCGTGCTGAGCTGAAGGCAATCCTCAAGGATCCGAATGCCAGCGACGACGACAAGTGGGACGCCCAGGTGAAGCTGCAGAAGCTTCCCCGCAACGCGAGCCCGGTGCGTCAGCAGCGCCGCTGCCAGGTCACCGGTCGTCCGCACGCGGTTTATCGTAAGTTTGGCCTTTGCCGCAACAAGCTGCGTGAAGCAGCCATGCGCGGTGATGTACCCGGGCTGGTCAAGTCCAGCTGGTAACAGTAGCCACGAGCTATAGAGAGAGCTAATACATGAGTATGCAAGATCCCCTCGCAGATATGCTGACCCGCATTCGCAATGCGCAACAGGCGGGCAAGACTACTGTAGAGATCCCGGCTTCCAAGCTGAAGAAAGCTGTATGCAACGTGCTCTTGGAAGAAGGCTACGTTGCCGGTATTCGGGACATGGAGCGTGACGGTCACAAGCAGCTGGTCGTGGAATTGAAGTACTACGAAGGCAAGCCCGTTATCGCCGAGTTGGACCGCGTCAGCCGCCCCGGCCTGCGCCGGTACTCCGGCAAGGACGGCCTGCCCTCCGTTCGCGGCGGCCTGGGTGTGGCGATTGTGTCCACCAGCCGCGGTGTTATGACGGATCGGGCCGCGCGCGCTGCCGGTGTCGGCGGCGAAGTGCTCTGCACCGTTTTCTAAGGTTTGTTGAAGAATTTATAGAGTTTAAAGAGCGTTCACTATGTCCAGAGTTGCAAACAGCCCGGTCAACGTACCGAATGGCGTAGAAGTCAAGCTCGAAGGCCGTGACCTGTCCGTCAAGGGTGCCAAGGGCACTCTGCAGATGACCGTACACGATGGCGTGGAAATCACCCACGAAGACAGCACGCTGACCTTCGCTGCAAAGGACAAGGCCGATGTCGCCATGTCCGGCACCACGCGTGCCCTGGTCAACAACATGGTCGTCGGCGTGACCGATGGGTTCGAGCGCAAGCTGGTCCTCAACGGCGTTGGCTACCGTGCGGCGGTACAGGGCAAAAAGCTCAATCTGACGCTGGGTTTCTCTCACCCGGTCGAGTACGAGCTGCCCGAGGGTATTTCTGCCGAAATGCCGAGCCAGACCGAGATCGTGCTGAAGGGTATCGACAAGCAGGCACTGGGCCAGGCTGCTGCGGAGATCCGCGGCTTCCGTCCCCCGGAGCCCTACAAGGGTAAAGGCGTTCGTTACGAGGACGAGTATGTCCGTCGTAAGGAAGCCAAGAAGAAGTAAGCAGGTAAGAAGAGTATGAGTGCTAAAAACGATTCCAGGCTGCGTCGCGCTCGCCGCGCTCGCACCAAGATGCGTGAGCTGGGCATCAACCGCCTCAGCGTTCATCGCACGCCCCGGCACATCTATGCACAGGTCTTCGCCCCCGGCGGTGACAAGGTGCTGGCCAGTGCCTCTACGCTCGACAAGGACCTGCGCAGTGGCAGCACCGGCAATATCGACGCCGCCGCCCAGGTGGGCAAGCTGGTCGCCGAGCGTGCCAAGGCTGCCGGCGTCGAGAAAGTTGCGTTCGACCGCAGCGGTTACAAGTATCACG
The DNA here is from genome assembly GCA_965601975.1 of Halieaceae bacterium. Classification (GTDB taxonomy): domain Bacteria; phylum Pseudomonadota; class Gammaproteobacteria; order Pseudomonadales; family Halieaceae; genus JANQIO01. The sequence goes on along the minus strand of OZ271856.1, from coordinate 3,940,491 downwards.
GGCGCGTCAAGGCACTGGCCGACGCTGCGCGTGAAAATGGACTGGATTTCTAGGGTTTATCGATATGGCGTACAACGACCGTAAGAAAGAAGACAACACCGAAGGCCTGCAGGAGAAGCTGGTCCAGGTGAACCGCGTGGCCAAGGTGGTCAAGGGCGGCCGGATCTTTGGTTTCACCGCGCTGACGGTTGTCGGCGACGGCAACGGCAAGGTCGGCTTCGGCCGCGGCAAGGCGCGTGAAGTGCCTGTTGCCATCCAGAAGGCCATGGAGAACGCGCGTCGCAACATGATCCAGGTTGACCTGGCGGACGGCACGATCCAGTACCCGATCAAGGCCCGTCACGGCGCCTCCAAGGTCTACATGCAGCCTGCGTCCGAAGGTACCGGTGTTATCGCCGGTGGCGCGATGCGTGCGGTGCTGGAAATCGCCGGTGTACACAACGTACTGGCCAAGTGCTACGGCTCTACCAACCCGGTCAACGTTGTACGCGCCACTTTCAAGGGTCTGCAGGACATGGCCTCACCGGAGTCCGTGGCGGCCAAGCGCGGCAAGACCGTCGAAGAAATTACGAGTTAAGTGTAGGACCGAACTGGCAGAGTCATGGCTAAAGAAGCAACCATCAAAGTTACGCAGATCCGCAGCGTTCACGGCCGGCTGAAGAGCCACAAGGCGTGTATCGCCGGCCTGGGTCTGCGCCGCATCGGTCACACCGTGGAAGTGCAGGACACGCCTGCCATTCGCGGCATGATCAACAAAGTGAATTACATGCTTCGGGTTGAGGAGAACTCATGACGGAACTCAAACTGAATACCCTGAGCCCCGCGCCGGGTTCCCGCAAGGCCGCCAAGCGCGTTGGCCGCGGCATCGGCAGCGGCTCCGGCAAGACTGCGGGTCGCGGTCACAAGGGCCAGAAGTCCCGCTCCGGCGGCACCGTCAAGCCCGGTTTCGAGGGCGGCCAGATGCCGCTGCAGAAGCGCCTGCCGAAGTATGGCTTTACCTCCCGTATTGCCCGTACCACGGCCCAGATTCGCCTGGGTGAGCTGGCCAAGGTGGACGCCGAGGTCATCGACCTGGATGCGCTCAAGGCGGCTGACCTGGTACGCGGGGACACGCTGCGTGCGCGGGTTTTCCTGTCCGGCGAACTGGACAAGGCAGTGACTGTCAAAGGACTTGCCGTGACCAAGGGCGCTCGCGAGGCCATCGAGAAGGCCGGCGGGAAGATCGAAGAGTAAGCCCTGGAAGGCATAGAGACCGAGAGAGCGCGAGGTACTGATGGGTAAGCCGACAATGCCGGCTGGCGTAAATACCGCGGGACTGGGCGAGCTGTTTGCTCGCCTTCGCTTTGTGCTGATGGCGATCATCATCTATCGCATCGGTACCCACATTCCCGTGCCGGGCATCAACCCGGACCAGATCGCAGCGCTGTTCAACCAGAACCAGGGCACCATCCTGGGCCTGGCCAATATGTTCACGGGCGGCGCGCTCGAGCGCATGAGCATCCTGGCGCTGGGCATCATGCCCTACATCTCTGCATCCATCATCATGCAGCTGATGTCGGCAGTGACCCCGTCGCTGGAGCAGCTCAAGAAGGAAGGCGAATCGGGCCGCCGCAAGATCAGCCAGTACACGCGCTACCTGACGGTGGTGCTGGCGCTGGTCCAGGCGACCGGCATGGCGGTTGGCATGGCCAACCAGGGCATGGCCTACAGCGTGAACCTGCTGTTCTACATCGTGGCCATCACCTCGCTGGTGACCGGTGCGGTTTTCATGATGTGGCTGGGCGAGCAGATTACCGAGAAAGGCGTGGGCAACGGCATCTCGCTGCTGATTTTCGCCGGCATCGTCGCGGGCCTGCCCGCCGCGATTGGCCAGTCGCTGGAATCGGCGCGCCAGGGTGAGCTGAACATCCTGCTGCTTCTCGGCATCCTGGTCTTTGCACTGGCACTGGTGGCCGCCATCGTCACCATCGAACGTGGCCAGCGCCGCATCACGGTGAACTACGCGAAGCGCCAGCAGGGCCGCCGCCAGTACCAGGCCCAGAGCAGCCACCTGCCCCTGAAGGTGAACATGGCGGGGGTTATTCCGGCCATCTTCGCCAGCTCCATCCTGCTGTTCCCGGCGTCTATCGCCCAGTGGTTCGGCAGCGGTGACAGCGAGTGGCTGCAGGAGATTGCCCTGGCCATCGGCCCCGGCCAGCCGCTGAACATCCTGCTGTTCACGATAATGATTGTATTTTTCTGTTTCTTCTATACCGCGTTGATGTTCAACCCGGAGGAAGTCGCAGACAACCTGAAGCGCTCAGGCGCGTTCGTCCCGGGAATTCGCCCGGGTGCGCAGACGGCAAACTACATCGATGGTGTGCTGACTCGCCTGACGGTATTCGGATCGGCCTATATCGCCATCGTCTGCCTGATTCCGCAGTTCCTGGTGGTGTGGGCCAACGTGCCTTTCTACCTGGGCGGAACGTCGCTGCTGATCGTGGTCGTGGTCGTAATGGACTTCATGGCCCAGGTGCAGAGCCACCTGATGTCCCAGCAGTACGATTCGGTGCTGAAGAAGGCCAACCTGAAGAGTTATGGGGGCGCCGGACGCGTCCGGTAGCTTCGTAGTAGATATAAAGAGTAGCTATAGAGCGTAGCTATAAAGAGTAGCTACAGAGATTAGCTGGAGAATTTGTCATGAAAGTACGTGCCTCCGTGAAAAAGATCTGCAGGAATTGCAAGGTCGTGCGCCGCAAGGGTGTGGTGCGCGTGATCTGCAGCGCAGAGCCCCGGCACAAGCAGCGTCAGGGCTGATTCCCGACGCTCGTAAGATGTTGATTTTTGGGATTTATGTCGCTAGAATTGCGCGCCTTTCGCCCCTGGGGCGAGTCGCAAGTGCGTCTAGCTGAAGATATTTGGAGACTGTGAATGGCTCGTATAGCCGGTGTCAACATACCCGATAACAAGCACGCTGTTATCTCCCTGACCTATATCTACGGTGTTGGCCGTAGCCAGGCCAAGGTGCTGTGTGCCGCCACGGGTGTTGATGAAGCAACCAAGATCAGCGATCTGTCTGAAGAGCAGATGGACGCGCTGCGCAACGAAGTGGGCAAGATGAATGTTGAAGGCGACCTGCGTCGCGAAGTCAGCATGAACATCAAGCGCCTGATGGACCTGGGCTGCAACCGCGGCCTGCGTCACCGCAAGGGCCTGCCGCTGCGCGGCCAGCGGACCAAGACCAATGCGCGTACGCGGAAGGGTCCGCGCAAACCAATTCGTCGCTAGCTTTCTATAAGACCGCTCGGGGTCGGATCTCCGGGCGAACATGGGAGGAGCTAAGTCACCTTAGCAAGACTCAGAGAAGCAAAAAACGAATCCGATTTAGTGTAGCTGCACCGAAGTGCAGTGTTGATATTAGAGTAGGAACTCAATATGGCTAAGCCAGGTGCGAAGAGCACTCGTAAAAAAGTCCGGAAGCAGGTGGTAGACGGCATCGCGCACGTTCACGCCTCTTTCAATAACACCATCATCACGATCACCGATCGCCAGGGCAATACCCTCAGCTGGGCTACTGCCGGCGGTTCCGGTTTCCGTGGCTCCCGCAAGAGCACGCCGTTTGCTGCGCAGGTCGCGGCCGAGCGCGCCGGCGAAGCGGCCAAGGAATACGGCCTGCAGAACCTGGACGTCCAGGTGAAGGGTCCCGGACCGGGCCGTGAATCCGCCGTGCGTGCACTCAACGCCTGCGGTTTCAAGATCAGCAACATTACCGACGTGACGCCGATTCCGCACAACGGCTGCCGTCCCCCGAAGAAGCGTCGCGTTTAAGGCAGGACTAGAGAAATGGCAAGATATATCGGTCCCAAGTGCAAGCTCTCCCGCCGTGAAGGTACTGACCTGTTCCTGAAGAGCGGTGTGCGCGCACTGGATAGCAAGTGCAACATCGAGAATGCTCCCGGCCAGCACGGCGCCCGTCGCGGCCGCCTGTCTGACTACGGCGTGCAGCTGCGCGAGAAGCAGAAAGTGCGCCGCATCTACGGCGTTCTCGAGAAGCAGTTCCGCAACTACTACAAGGAAGCGGCCCGCCAGCGTGGCGCCACCGGTGAAAACCTCCTGCGCCTGCTGGAATCCCGCCTGGATAACGTGGTGTACCGCATGGGCTTTGGCGCCACCCGCGCCGAAGCACGCCAGCTGGTCTCTCACCGCTCCATCCTGGTCAATGGCCAGAGCGTCAACATCCCGTCCTACCAGGTAGCACCCGGTGACGTGATTTCCCTGCGCGAAAAAGCCAAGAAGCAGCTGCGCGTGCAGTCTGCCCTGGCGCTGGCAGCCCAGCGGGGCGAGCCCGAGTGGATTGAAGTAAACGCAGACAAGCTCGAGGGCACGTTCAAGGCGTACCCGGATCGTCAGGACCTGAGCTCTGACATCAACGAAAACCTGATTGTCGAACTTTACTCCAAGTAATCCGTTCAACGGACTAACGAAAACACAGGTGCATTTATGCAGACAGCAGTAACCGAATTTCTGACGCCGCGTGTCATCAATGTTGATGAGAAGAGCGAGACCCGTGCACAGGTCACCCTGGAGCCGCTGGAGCGTGGTTTCGGCCACACCCTCGGCAATGCGCTGCGTCGTATTCTGCTTTCATCCATGCCGGGCTGCGCTATCACTGAAGTCGATATTGACGGCGTTGATCACGAGTACACCTCCATGGAAGGTGTCCAGGAAGACGTGATCGAGATCCTGCTGAACCTCAAGGGCGTTGCCCTGGTCATGCACGGCAAGGACTCTGCCGAGCTGGTGCTCAGCAAGCAGGGCCCCGGTATCGTCACCGCCGGTGACATCCAGACCGACCACGAAGTGGAAATTCGCAATCCGGAGCACGTGATTTGCCACCTGAATGCGAAGTCCGAGATCCGCATGACGCTGACGGTTGCCCGCGGCCGCGGCTACTCACCGGCTGACAGCCGCGAGAATCCGGAAGAGGAAACCCGCGCCATTGGCCGGCTGCAGCTGGACGCCACCTTCAGCCCGATCCAGCGCGTGTCCTACGTGGTCGAGGCGGCTCGCGTTGAGCAGCGCACCGACCTGGACAAGCTGGTGCTGGACCTCGAGACCAACGGCACGATCGACCCGGAAGAGGCGATCCGTCGCGCTGCGACCATCCTGCAGCAGCAGCTGGCGGTATTCGTCGACCTCGAGAGCGAGAAGCTGGAAGAGGCTGCCGAGGAAGAGGACGAAGTGGATCCGATCCTGCTGCGCCCGGTCGACGACCTGGAGCTGACGGTTCGCTCGGCGAACTGCCTGAAGGCAGAGAACATCTACTACATCGGCGACCTGGTACAGCGCACCGAGGTGGAGCTGCTGAAGACGCCGAACCTGGGCAAGAAGTCCCTCACCGAGATCAAGGACGTGCTGGCTTCCCGCGGCCTGTCCCTTGGGATGCGCCTGGACAACTGGCCGCCGGCCAGCCTGAAGAACGACGACCGGGTGCTGAGCGTCTAAGGCGCGCGCCCGGCCACAGAATCAACCACGTGCTGCGAAGCACTACATAGGATTGGAAAAATGCGTCATCGTCATAGTGGACGTCAGCTAAACCGCAACAGCTCGCACCGCAAGGCCATGTTCCGCAACATGACCGCGTCGCTGGTCGAGCATGAGCTGATCAAGACCACCCTGCCCAAGGCCAAGGAACTGCGCCGCGTCGCGGAGCCGCTGATCACCCTGGCCAAGAATGACAGCGTGGCCAACCGTCGCCTGGCGTTTGACCGCCTGCGCAACAAGGACGCGGTCGGCAAGCTGTTCGCCGAGCTGGGTCCCCGCTACCAGGAGCGTCCCGGCGGCTATATCCGCATTCTCAAGTGCGGCTACCGCGCCGGCGACAAGGCTCCCATGGCCTATGTCGAGCTGGTAGATCGTCCCACGTTTGACGATGTGGAAGCGTTCGAAGACGACGAGGATTAAGCCCCCGGCCGCGTTCGGCGCGACCTGAAGCACAAATCCACGAAGAAACCGGGCATTGCCCGGTTTTTTTGTGCTCGAATATTGCCCATGGATGGAGACACAGCAGCTGTTAATGAAAGTGCACTGCCGCGACACCTGAGCCTCGCCGCCCTGGTCCTGGTCAACCTGCTGCCACTGATCGGCGTGCTGTTCTTTGGCTGGGACGTGGGGGCGCTGGTGGTGCTCTACTGGTCAGAGAACCTGGTCATCGGCTTCTATACCATCGTGAAGATGCTGGTTGTTTCGCCGGTTGGTGGCCTGTTCAGCTCGGCATTCTTCCTGGTGCACTTCGGCGGATTCTGCGCCGTGCATGGCCTGTTTATCTCGAGCTTGCTGCTGGATATCGAACCGGGTTTTCCTGACGGTGAAGCCTGGCCCTTGTTCCTCGTCTTCGTACAGCTGCTGGTGGAGGTGGTTCGCGGCGTCCTGGCCTACGCGCCGCCGGAGTGGATGGTCGGATTCCTGGCCCTGGCGGTCAGCCACGGCATTTCCATGGTGCAGAACTTCCTTGTCCGCGGAGAGCGCCACCGGGTAAGTCTTGGAACACTGATGGGCGCTCCCTACAGCAGGGTCATCGTACTTCACATCACCATCATTTTCGGCAGCTTCGCGGTCGTGGCCCTGGGCCAGAATATCGCCATGCTGCTGTTACTGGTACTGCTGAAGCTGGGACTGGATATCAAGCTTCATCAGCGTGAGCACCGCCGCTTCGCCGTCGCGCCGGAAGCCTAGCCGACCGCGCCTGGCCGGCAGCGCCTGGCCGGCCGCTATCAGGCGGCCTTGTCGCGTCCGGCGGTCAGGATAGGCTTGAGGAAGCGCCCGGTATGGGAGCCCTCGATCTCGGCCACCTGCTCCGGCGTGCCGGTGGCGATAATCTCGCCGCCGCCGCTTCCCCCTTCGGGGCCGAGGTCGACAATCCAGTCCGCGGTTTTGATCACGTCCAGGTTGTGCTCGATGATGATGACCGTGTTGCCGTGGTCGCGCAGGCGGTGCAGGACGGCCAGCAGCTGCTGGATGTCCTGGAAGTGCAGGCCTGTGGTGGGCTCGTCGAGGATGTACAGGGTCTTGCCCGTGTCGCGCTTGGACAGCTCCCGTGACAGTTTGACCCGCTGGGCCTCGCCGCCGGACAGGGTGGTCGCCGCCTGGCCCAGGCGGATGTAGGACAGGCCCACGTCCATCAGCGTCTGCAGCTTCTTGGCGATGGCGGGTACCGGGGCAAAGAACTCCAGTGCGTCTTCCACCGTCATCTCCAGCACTTCGTGGATATTCTTGCCCTTGTAGCGGATCTCCAGGGTCTCGCGGTTATAGCGCTTGCCCTTGCACACGTCGCAGGGCACATAGATGTCCGGCAGGAAGTGCATTTCCACCTTGGTGACCCCGTCGCCCTGGCAGGCCTCGCAGCGGCCGCCCTTGACGTTGAAACTGAAGCGGCCGGGCTTGTAGCCCCGGGCGCGCGCCTCCTGGGTGCCCGCAAACAGCTCCCGCACGGGCGTGAAGATCCCGGTGTAGGTGGCGGGGTTCGAGCGCGGGGTGCGGCCGATGGGGCTCTGGTCGATATCGATGCACTTGTCGACATGCTTGAGGCCGTCGATCTTTTTGTAGGGGGAGGGTGACAGGGTCGAGGCCCCGTTGAGCTCGGTGGCGGCAATCGGGAACAGGGTGGCATTGATCAGCGTCGACTTGCCGCTGCCGGAAACGCCGGTCACGCAGGTCATCAGGCCCAGCGGAATCTCCAGGTCCACGCCGTCCAGGTTGTTGCCGGTCGCGCCCGACAGCTTCAGCATTTTCTTGGCGTTGACGGGCACGCGCTGTTTCGGGATCTCGATGCTCCGTTTCCCGGACAGGTAGGCGCCGGTCAGGGACTGCTTGTTGCGGACAATGTCCTTGAGTTTGCCCTCGGCGACGATCTCGCCGCCGTGCACGCCCGCCCCCGGGCCGATATCAATAATGTGGTCCGCGGTGCGAATGGCGTCCTCGTCATGCTCGACCACCAGGACCGTATTGCCCAGGTCGCGCAGGTGGGTGAGGGTGTTGAGCAGCCGCTCATTGTCGCGCTGGTGCAGCCCGATCGAAGGTTCGTCCAGGATGTACATCACGCCCACCAGGCCGGCGCCGATCTGGGACGCCAGGCGAATGCGCTGTGCTTCACCGCCGGACAGGGTTTCGGCACTGCGGTTCAGGGTCAGGTAGTTGAGCCCCACGTCCACCAGGAAGCGGTAGCGGGCCTGTAGTTCCTTGAGGATTTTCTCGGCGATTTCGCCCTTGCGGCCCTCGAGCTTGAGTTCCGTGAAGTAGACCTCGGCGTCGCCCACCGACATGTCCACGATCTGCGGCAGGGTGCGGCCGTCGACGAACACATGGCGGGCATCCCGGTTGAGCCGCGTGCCTTCACAGGCCGGACAGTTCTGGGTGCTCAGGTACTTGGCCAGCTCCTCGCGCACCGACTGGCTCTCGGTATCCCGGTAGCGGCGCTCCATGTTGGGCAGAATGCCCTCGAAGGGGTGCGTGCGCTGGAACACGTCGCCACGGTCGTTGATGTAGGAGAACGTGACCTCGTCCTTGCCGCTGCCGTTGAGGATGATCTCCCGGTGTTTCTTGCTCAGCTTCTTGAAGGGGGTATCGATATCGAAGCCGTAGTGGTCCGCCAGGGACGTCAGCATGTGGAAGTAGTAGACATTGCGCCGGTCCCAGCCTCGAATGGCGCCCTCCGCGAGGCTGGCCTCGGGGTGCAGCACGATGCGCTCGGCGTCGAAATACTGCTTCACGCCCAGGCCGTCGCAGCTGCTGCAGGCGCCTGCGGGGTTGTTGAATGAAAACAGCTTCGGCTCCAGCTCGCTGATGCTGTGCCCGCACACCGGGCAGGCGAAGCTCGCCGAGAACAGCAGGTCATCCTCGCTGCTGTCCTCGTCCATGTAGCTGATGGACGCCAGGCCATCGGTGAGCGCCAGGGCGGTCTCGAAGGATTCCGCCAGGCGCTGCTTGAGGTCGTCCCTCACCTTGAAGCGGTCCACCACCACCTCGATGGAGTGCTTCTTGTTTTTCTCCAGCTCCGGCACGTCGTCCAGGTCGAATACCCGGCCGTCGACCCGGGCGCGAACGAAGCCGCTGGCCCGGAGTTCGTCGAATACGTGCAGGTGCTCACCCTTGCGGTCACGGATCACCGGGGCCAGGAGCATGAGCTTGCTGCCTTCCGGCAGCGCCAGCACCGTGTCGACCATCTGGCTCACGGTCTGGGCCTCCAGGGGCTCGTCGTGGTCCGGGCAGCGGGGTTCGCCCGTGCGCGCGAACAGCAGTCGCAGGTAGTCGTAGATCTCGGTGATCGTCCCCACGGTGGAACGGGGATTGTGGGAGGTGGACTTCTGCTCGATCGAGATGGCCGGCGACAGGCCTTCCACGTGGTCCAGGTCGGGCTTTTCCATCATCGACAGGAACTGCCGGGCATAGGTCGACAGGGACTCCACATAGCGCCGCTGCCCCTCGGCATACAGCGTATCGAAGGCCAGGGATGACTTGCCGGACCCGGACAGGCCGGTAATGACCACCAGTTTGTCCCTGGGAATGTCCAGATCGATGTTCTTGAGGTTGTGGGTGCGCGCGCCGCGGACCTGAATCTCGTCCATTTACCACCTGTAGCTGCTGTTGTTGTGGATGTTGTGGGTGTTGTGGGCCCGGAATCAGGCCGCTGAACCGAACCGGAAAGTATACGGCCGGCACGGATATCGAGGCAAAAAAACCTGTGATGTTTACGAGTCCTGCGCTGTAGTGGATGTTATCGGGCAGGGGCTCTATTATTCGCGGCTCAGTCTGGATTGAATGCTCGTGATTACCAAATCTCCCATGAATGCCCTGGAGCGCCGCTCAGTAGCCGCGCTGGCGACGTTGTACTGCTTCCGCATGCTGGGGCTGTTCATGGTGCTGCCGCTGCTGTCCCTCTACGCCGACGAACTGCAGGGGGCCACCCCGATGCTGATCGGGCTGGCCGTGGGCATCTACGGGCTCACCCAGGCGCTGCTGCAGGTGCCGCTGGGTATGCTATCGGACCGGGTCGGGCGATTGCCGGTGCTGGTAGGCGGGCTGGCCGTATTTGCGCTGGGCAGCTTTGTCGCGGCCGAGGCCGACACCATCGAAGGCGTCATCCTGGGCAGGCTGCTACAGGGCGCCGGAGCCATTTCCAGCACCATCATGGCGCTGGTGGCGGATCTCACCCGGGACGAGCAGCGCACCAAGGCCATGGCCCTGGTGGGCATCAGTATCGGCCTGTCCTTCGCCCTGGCGCTGATGCTGGGGCCGCTGCTGGCCGCTTCCGGCGGGTTGTCCCTGGTATTCAATGCCACCGGTTCGATGGCAGCGCTGGGAATCCTCGTGCTGCTGCTGGCGGTACCCCGGGTACAGCGGGTCGCCACCCACGGTGAGGTGGGCACCGTTCCGGCCCTGCTCTGGCGCACCCTGCGGGACGCCAACCTGCTCAGGATCAACACCGGCGTATTCACCCTGCATTTTCTGCTCATGGCCGCCTTCGTGGCCCTGCCGCTGGTGTTGGAGCGGGATCTGGGCATGCCGCGCGAGAATCACTGGCACCTGTACCTGCCTGTGCTGGTGCTGTCGGTGCTGGGTATGGTCCCACTGATGATCCTGGCGGAACGCATGGGACGGCTGCGCCTGGCCCTCGGGCTGGGGATTGGCGGGCTGGCCCTGTCCCAGGTGCTGTCGACCGGTCAGTTTGGCTTCATGATGTTCTGCGTGGGCCTGTGGCTGTATTTCCTGGCCTTCAACTACCTGGAGGCCGCGCTGCCCAGCCTGGTCTCCAAGGCCGTCTACGCGGGCGGCAAGGGGACGGCCCTGGGCGTCTATGCCACCTTCCAGTTCCTGGGCGCGTTTGCCGGCGGTGTGGCCGGCGGCGTGGCGCTGGGAGTGGGTGGTACGGATGCTGTGCTGTTGATGTGCTCGCTGGTGGCGCTTGCCTGGTTCCCCCTCGCGCTCAGCATGAAACCGCCGCAGAACCTGGCCAATCACCTGCTGCGCCTGCCTGGGGACCCGGTGAAAGCCGCGGCGGTACTCGAAGACCTGCGGCGTGCCCCGGGGGTCGAGGACCTGCTGGTCCTGCCGGAGGACAACACCGTGTACCTCAAGGTAGATGCCGGGCGCTTCGACACCGGGCTGTTGGATTCGGAGGAGGGCGCGCCTGCGGTGGGTCCGCTGGCGGCATCAACTGGCAGCTGACCGCGCCCGGACGCTGAATTCAGGGCGATCCGCGCGTTTTTGAGGCCTGGCGCTGTCGCACCCGCCGCGGGATGGGTGATATAGTTTCCAGTCTACCTGGACGAGGACAGCAACATGGCCCGCGGCATCAACAAAGTCATCCTGATCGGCAACCTGGGTAACGATCCCGAGACTCGTTACACCCAGTCAGGCGCGGCCGTGACCAATATTTCCCTGGCCACCAGCGAGTCCTGGAAGGACAAGCAGACCGGCCAGCAGCAGGAGCGCACCGAGTGGCACAGGGTGGTTTTCTTCAATCGACTGGCCGAGATTGCCGGTGAGTACCTGCGCAAGGGCTCCAAGGTTTACGTGGAGGGCTCCCTGCGCACCCGCAAGTGGCAGGACCAGTCAGGCCAGGATCGCTATACCACGGAAATCGTCGGCAACGAGATGCAGATGCTGGACAGCCGCGGCGGCGGCCAGATGGCACCCTACCCGGACCAGGATTACGGCCAGCAGCCCCAGCAGGCTCCCCAGCCCGCTCCCCAGGCGGCGGCCCAGGCCGGGGGCCAGGCGGCTGCGCCCGCCAGCTTCGACGATTTCGACGACGACATTCCTTTCTAGTCGCCGCCGCCGGTGCATTCCTGGGAGTCCGGGTCGTGAAAGTACTGGTGATCGGATCGGATACCCCCAGTGGCCAGGCCCTCTGTGACTACCTGGAAGCACGCGGCGCCGACTACAGCGCGCTGACCAAGTCGGATTGCCGCTGGAAAAGCGAGCGGCATGCCAAGAAAAGCCTGCGCCGCGCCGAGAGCGACTTCGTTGTGGACCTGCGACTGCAGGCGGCGGCCGACGGCGGGATTCGCATCCACGACGTGGATATCCAGCGCTGCCTGTGGCTGGCAAAGGCCAGCCAGACGCAAAAAATCCCGCTCATGCTGTTGTCCTGTGCCCGTATCTTCGAGGGCCGTGAAAGCCGTGCCTATCGCGAGGAGGACTACCCGGACGGTGTATCGACCATGGCCGGCCTGTTGGCTGCCGCAGAGAGCGCAGTGCGCGATCACTGCGAGCGCCATGTGATCCTGCGACTCGGCCCGGTGTTCTCGGCAAGCGGCATCAATGTCCTTACCTACATGCTCAACGAGCTTCACGATCACGGTAGTCTCGAGTTGAGCCGCCGTCGCCGCGGCTGCCCGATTCCCGCGGAGGACGCGGCCCGGGTGGTTTCCGGCATGCTGGACCAGTACGGTTGTGGACTGGAAGCCTGGGGAATATTCCACTACTGCAGCCCTGACGCCACCACCTGCTACGAGTTTGCTGAAGTGCTGCTGGCGGCAGCGTCCCAGTACACGGAGTTCGAGGAAGACGACCCCACGATCCTGGTGGCGGAGGACGCCGGCGATGAGTTCGACTACCGGCTGGAGTGCGCGAAGATTCGCGACACTTTCGCCATCAAGCAGCAGCCCTGGCGGGCCAGCGTTGCGGCCTGCGTCAAACAGTTTTACGCCCATTACAGCAAACAGGAGGTAGCGGAAGGTGAAAGCCACGGACAGCGAGATGCAAGCGCTTGATGTCGCCGTGCTCACAGTGTCGGATACGCGTACCGAGGCGGACGACACCTCGGGACAGTACCTGGCCGACGCACTCGCGGAGTCCGGTCACCGGGTGGCCGGCAGGCAGATCGTCAGGGACGACGTCTACCAGATCCGGGCAGTGCTGTCGGCTTGGATCGCCGATGCGGGCGTCGAGGTGGTGCTGGTCACCGGCGGCACCGGCTTTTCGGGCCGGGATAGCACGCCGGAGGCTGTCGCGCCGCTGTTCGACAAGGCCATCGATGGTTTTGGCGAGGTCTTCCGCGCCCTTTCACTACAGGAGATCGGCTCTTCCACGGTCCAGTCCCGGGCGCTGGGTGGCTTTGCCAACAACACCGTAATTTTCTGCATGCCGGGCTCGACCGGTGCCTGCAGAACCGCCTGGGAGGGCATCATCCGCGATCAGCTGGACAGCACCTACCGGCCCTGCAACTTCGTCGGGGTGATCCGCACCCGCACCGGCCACTGACCCCGTGGCCGGCCTGACACCGCTGCAGGAAGCGCTGGAGCTGGTGATGGCAAACGCCAGCACCTTGGCGGATGCCGAAACGGTTTCCCTCGCTGACGCCCTCGGCCGCGTGCTCGCGGAAGACGCGGTGGCGACCGTCGCCGTTCCCGGTGACGACAACAGCGCCATGGACGGCTACGCCCTGCGCGCAGAGGAATCTGAGCAGATTCTTGAAGTCGCCCAGCGCATTCCCGCGGGGTACGCGGGTGACACCCTGGCGCCGGGAACCGCGGCGCGGATCTTTACCGGCGCGCCGGTGCCGCCCGGCGCGGACGCGGTGGTCATGCAGGAAAATTGTGAGGTGCGCGGCGACAGGTTGCTGCTGCTTCAGACGGTGTCCCCCGGGGAGAACATTCGCCCGCGGGGCCAGGACATTGCCGAGGGTGACACGGTCATGCCCGCAGGCCGGCGACTGCGCGCGGAAGACCTGGGTGTGTTGGCGTCCGTTGGATATGCCAGCCTGCCGGTGCGGCGGCGCCTGAAGGTGGCGGTGCTCTCTACCGGCGACGAACTGGTCGAACCCGGCACGGCGGACAGTCTTGCCCCCGGCCAGATATTCAACTCCAATCGCTACACGCTGGCGGGCCTGCTCGGCGGCCACGGATTCGAAGTGCTGGATTTCGGGCTGGTGCCCGACACACCGGAGGACACGGCGCGCCTGCTGTCTGAGGCCGCGGCGGACGCGGACTGTGTGATCACCACCGGCGGTGTGTCGGTGGGCGAAGAGGACCACGTGCGCAACCAGGTGGAGCAACTCGGCGAACTCAGTCTCTGGAAGCTGAAGGTGAAACCCGGCAAGCCGCTGGCCTTTGGCCGCGTCGGCGACACTGCCTTTTTCGGGCTGCCCGGCAATCCTGCCGCGGTCTACGTGACCTTTGCCATGATCGTCAGGCCGTGGCTGCTGCGCAGCCAGGGCGCGGAGCCGGCCGATCCCCTGGCGCTTCCCGCCACCGCCCGATTTGAAATCTCCCGGGCCGGTTCGCGACTCGAATACATGCGCGCCCGGGTCTCCGTGGAGCAGGGCGAGCTCTGCGCACACCTGCATCCCAACCAGAGCTCGGGGGTGCTGAGTTCAGTGAGCTGGGCCAACGCCCTGGCGGTGATACCGCCGGGCGTCACCGTGTCAGACGGGGATCGCGTCGAGGTGCTGTTGCTGGATCAGCTGAACCGCTGAAACACCAGCGAGGCGTTGGTGCCGCCGAATCCGAAGCTGTTGGACATCACGCGCTGCAGGCCGGCATCGTCGATGCGCTCGCGGGCAATCGGCATGCCGTCGGCCTCCGGGTCCAGGTTCTCGATGTTGGCTGAGGCCGCGACAAAGTCTTCCTGCATCATCAGCAGGGAGTAGATGGCCTCCTGCACGCCGGCGGCGCCCAGTGAGTGTCCCGACAGGGACTTGGTGGAACCCACCGTGGGAATATCCTGGCCCGCGTAGGCTTCCTTCACGGCCTTGAGTTCCTGGATATCGCCCGCGGGCGTGCTGGTGCCGTGGGCGTTGATGTAGTCGATCGGTCCTTCGACCGTGGTCAGCGCCTGTTTCATGCAGCGCACTGCGCCCTCGCCGGAGGGGGCGACCATGTCGTAGCCATCGGAGGTGGCACCGTAGCCCACCAGTTCCGCGTAGATTTTTGCGCCCCGGGCCTGCGCGTGCTCCAGTGCTTCCAGTACGACCATACCGCCGCCGCCGGCAATTACAAAGCCGTCGCGGTCCGCGTCGTAGGCCCGCGAGGCGCGCTCCGGCGTTTCGTTGTACTTGGTGGACAGCGCGCCCATGGCGTCGAACAGGCTGCTCAGGCTCCAGTGCAGCTCCTCGCCGCCGCCGGCAAAGATGATGTCCTGCTTGCCCATCTGGATCAGTTCCATGCCGTTGCCAATGCAATGGGCGCTGGTGCTACAGGCGCTGGCGATGGAGTAGTTGACGCCCTTGATCTTGAACGGTGTCGCCAGGCAAGCCGATACGGTGCTGGCCATGGTCTGGGTGACCCGGTAGGGACCGACCCGCCTCAGGCCGCGGTCGCGCAGAATGTCCGCTGCTTCCACCTGGCTGGAAGAAGACGCGCCGCCCGAGCCGGCGACGATTCCGGTGCGCTCATTCGACACCATGCTCTCTTCAAGGCCCGAATCCGCGATGGCCTGCGCCATCGACAAATAGGCATAGGCTGCGGCGGGGCCCATGAACCTAAGCTGTTTGCGGTCGATGTGTTCACTCAGGTCGATGTCGATAGACCCTGCGACGTGGCTCTTCATGCCGACGTCGACGTGTTCCTGTTGGAAGCTGATACCGGAGCGTCCGTCGCGCAGTGATGAAGTCACCGCGGCCGCATCGGTACCCAGGCAGGATGTAATACCAATGCCTGTCACCACTACGCGTCTGGTCATATGGTTACCTCGCTTGCCTCTAGAATGAGTCTGTTTGCTGGAACAGGCCGACCCGCAGGTCCTTGGCGACGTAAATCTCCCGGTCGTCCACCGACATGGTGCCGTCGGCGATCCCCATCACCAGCTTGCGTTCGATCACGCGCTTCATGTCGATGTTGTAGACGACCTTGCTGGCGCTGGGCAGAACCTGCCCGGTGAACTTGATTTCACCGGCTCCCAGGGCCCGGCCCCGGCCGGGATTGCCGCGCCAGCCCAGGAAGAAGCCCACCAGCTGCCACATGGCGTCGAGACCCAGGCAGCCGGGCATCACCGGGTCGCCCTGGAAGTGGCAGTCGAAGAACCAGAGGTCGGGGTTGATATCGAGCTCTGCGATGATCTGGCCCTTGCCGTACTCGCCGCCCTCGGAGCTGATATGCATGACGCGATCCATCATCAGCATGTTGTCCAGCGGCAGCTGGGCATTGCCTGGCCCGAACATTTCGCCCTTGCCGCACGCAATCAATTCGTCTTTGGTGAAGCTGCTTTTGGAAGTCATGGCGGGCGTTCCTGCGTGGGTCGGGGTGCGCTGTGCATTCTAAACTCTGGTGACCGCATGTCCAGTGTGGGGTACACTCGCCAACCCGGGGCGAGGGCATTCCAGCCCCGTGTTTTACCGGGCATTCCCTATTTCAGGATCTGCGTTGACAAGGATTCGCCATGCTTAAACCCGTGCTCCTGTCCGGCGGTGTCGGCAGCCGCCTGTGGCCAGTTTCCCGGGAGGCCTATCCCAAACAGTTCCTGCCACTCGCCGGTTCAGAGACCATGCTGGTCGATACCCTGCATCGCGTTGCCGGCCTCGCGGATTCTGCGCCGATGGTCATCTGCAACGAGGAGCATCGCTTCATCGTGGCCGAGCAGCTGCGTGACAGCGGGCGTGGCCCCGGCGACATCGTGCTCGAGCCCGCGGGCCGCAACACTGCGCCCGCTGTGGCAGTGGCGGCACTCAAGGCCGTCGAGGCAGAGCCCGACGCCGTTCTGCTGGTGTTGCCCGCCGACCACCTGATCCGCGATACCGCTGCGTTCAGGGCGGCGGTCAAGCGCGCCCTGCCCCAGGCCAGGGCCGGTCGCCTGGTGACCTTTGGTGTGGTGCCCGACCGGCCGGAAACGGGCTATGGCTACATCCGTCGCGGCGGTGCGCTGGACGACGCGAGCTTTGCGATCGGTGAGTTCGTGGAGAAACCCGATGCGGATACCGCCCAGGCCTACCTGGACAGCGGCGAGTATTACTGGAACAGCGGCATGTTCCTCCTCGGTGCCCAGACCTACCTGGATGAGCTGCAGGCGCTGGCGCCGGACATGGTCGAAGCCTGCAGGCAGGCGCTGGCAGGCGCGAGCAAGGACCTGGATTTTGTGCGCCTCGACCGGGCGGCATTCGAAGCCTGCCCGGCCGACTCGATCGACTACGCCGTCATGGAAAAGACCACCCGCGGTGCGGTACTGCCGTTGGACTGCGGCTGGAGTGACGTCGGTGCCTGGTCGGCACTGTGGGAAGCGGGAGAGCCGGACGAGAATGGCAACGTCCTGCTCGGAGACGTCATCGTGGACCAGGGCAGCAACAACTACCTGCGCAGCGATTCCCGCCTGCTGGCGGCAACCGGGGTCGACAACCTGGTCGTGGTGGAAACCCCGGACGCGGTACTGGTGGCCGATCGGGAGCGCGTGCAGGATGTGAAGCGCCTGGTAACCGCATTGAAAGACGCAGCCCGTGACGAGGCCAGGCTGCATTCCGTGGTCTATCGCCCCTGGGGCTCCTATGAATCGTTGATCAACAGCGAGCGCTTCCAGGTCAAGCGAATCATCGTCAACCCCGGCCAGAAACTGTCGCTGCAGAAGCATCACCACCGGGCCGAGCACTGGATCGTGGTCAGCGGCACCGCAGAGGTGACTTGTGAAGACAAGGTCTTTATGCTGGGAGAAGACGAATCGACGTACATTCCGCTGGGTCACAAACACCGCCTGGTCAATCCCGGACGCATTCCGCTGGAGCTCATTGAGGTGCAGTCCGGAAGCTACCTGGGCGAGGACGATATCGTC
Source organism: Halieaceae bacterium (assembly GCA_965601975.1). Classification (GTDB taxonomy): domain Bacteria; phylum Pseudomonadota; class Gammaproteobacteria; order Pseudomonadales; family Halieaceae; genus JANQIO01. Next base: position 3,922,758 of record OZ271856.1, on the reverse strand, counting down.
CGCTACGACGACATCTATGGGCGCAGCGAGAGCTAGGGGTTTTTCACACATCAGGCCTGGGGGCCAGTCATGATCAAGAAGTGTTTGTTTCCGGTGGCCGGGTACGGCACCCGCTTCCTTCCCGCGACCAAGAGCATGCCCAAGGAAATGCTACCCGTGGTCAACAAGCCGCTGGTGCAGTACGGCGTGGAGGAGGCGATCGACGCCGGCATGAACACCATCTCCTTCGTCACCGGCCGCGGCAAGCGCTCCATCGCCGACCACTTCGACATCAGCTATGAGCTTGAGCACCAGATCGCCGGCACCACCAAGGAGGTCTACCTGGGCAGCATCCGCAACGTGCTGGAGCAGGGCGTGTTCACCATGGTGCGCCAGCGGGAAATGAAAGGCCTGGGCCACGCCATCCTGACCGGCGAACCGCTGATCGGCAACGAGCCCTTTGGCGTGGTGCTGTCGGACGATCTCTGCCTCAATGAGGACGGCCCGGGTGTGCTGTCCCAGATGGCGGAGCTCTACCAGCAGTTTCGCTGCAGCATTGTGGCGATCCAGGAAGTGCCCATGGACCAGGCCCACAAGTACGGCGTCATCGCCGGCGAGGCCCTCAAGGACGGCCTCTATCGCGTGGACGACATGGTCGAGAAGCCGCCGGAGGGCGAGGCGCCCTCGAATCTTGCCATCATCGGCCGCTACATCCTGACGCCGGATATCTTCGACATCATCCGCGACACGCCGCCCGGCAAGAACGGCGAAGTGCAGATTACTGACGCGCTGCTGACCCAGGCCCGGAAGGGCTGTGTCATGGCCTACAAGTTCAAGGGGCGGCGCTTCGACTGCGGCAGCGTGACCGGCTTTGTCGAGGCCACCAACTACGTGTTCGAGCATGTCTATGCAGAGCCCTCGTGACCGGGCTCAGCTGTTTCAAGGCCTACGACGTCCGCGGCCGTATCCCCGACCAGCTCAATGAAGACATTGCCTATCGGATCGGCCGGGCGTATGCCGAGGTCATCGAGCCCTCGCGTGTCGTCGTCGGCCACGATATCCGTCTCACCAGCGAGGCGATCAAGGGCGCCCTGAGCGAGGGTTTGCGCGACGCTGGTGTCGATGTCTTCGACATCGGCCTGTGTGGCACCGAGGAGATCTACTTCGCCACGGCCCACGCCGACATGGACGGCGGCATCGTCGTGACCGCCAGCCACAATCCCAAAGACTACAACGGCATGAAGTTTGTTCGTGCCGGCTCCGTGCCCATCAGCGGCGACACCGGGCTCAGGGACATACAGGCCCTGGCGGAGCGCAACCCGTTCGCGGCAGCCGCGAAGCGCGGCGGCCTGGAACCGCTGGACACGGCGCAGGCGTACATCGATCACCTGCTGTCCTATGTCGACCTCGACGGCCTCGAGCCCATGAAGCTGGTGGTGAATGCGGGCAACGGCGGCGCGGGACTGGTGATCGACAGGATCGAGGACAAACTCCCCTTCGAGTTCATCAAGCTACTGCACGAGCCCGACGGCAACTTCCCGAATGGGGTGCCGAACCCGCTGCTGCCCGAGAACCGGGCCATCACCCGCGAGGCGGTGCTGGAGCACGGCGCCCATCTCGGTATCGCATGGGACGGAGACTTCGATCGCTGCTTCTTTTTTGACGAGCACGGCGAGTTCATCGAGGGCTACTACCTGGTGGGGCTGCTGGCCGGCGCCTTTCTGGACAAGGATGCCGGCGGCAAGGTCGTGTATGACCCGCGGCTGACCTGGAACACAGAGGATGTCGTCGCCGGCCTCGGTGGCGAGGCGGTGCAGAGCAAGACCGGCCATGCCTTCATCAAGGAGCGCATGCGCAAGGAGAATGCCGTCTACGGCGGCGAGATGAGCGCGCACCATTACTTCCGTGATTTCGCCTACTGCGACAGCGGCATGATTCCCTGGCTGCTGGTGACCCACCTGATGAGCCAGCGCGGCCTGCCCCTGTCGGCCATGGTGGCGGAGCGTATGGCGGCCTATCCCTGCAGCGGCGAGATCAATCGCCAGGTGCAAGACCCCGCCGCCCTGCTCGCCGCCATGGAGCAGCGCTACGGATCGGATGCGGAGGCAGTGGACCACATCGACGGATTGAGCGTCGACTACGCCGACTGGCGCTTCAATTTGCGGATGTCCAATACGGAGCCGGTGGTGCGGCTCAATGTAGAGAGCCGCGGTGACGAGGCGCTGATGCGGGCGAAGACCGAAGAGCTGTTGTCGATAATAGACGGCTAACGCTGTCTTCGCTGTTATCGACAGCTGGCGCTGTCTAGCTCAAGGCTGTTTCTCGCCGATCCCCAGCATGGCATTGGTCGAGGGGTCGAAGTGCTTCTGGACCCCGTTGATCGCGTCGAAGATCTCGGCGCCCATCTCTTTTCCCAGCTCCACGCCCCACTGGTCGAAAGAATTGATCTGCCAGATATGGCCGCTGCAGAACGTCTTGTGCTCGTAGAGGGCGAGCAGGGCGCCCAGCGCCGCCGGCGTCAACGTCGGGCAGCTCAGGGTGGAACTGGGCCGGTTCCCAGGAATCACCAGGTGGGGCGCCAGTTCAGCCGCCTGTTTCGGCTCCAGGCCCCGGCGTTGCAGTGAGTCCCGGGACTGGGCTTCGTCCCGTCCCAGCATCAGGGCCCGCATCTGGCTGAGGCCGTTGGCCAGTAGCCGCTGCTTACCTTCCCGGGTTTCCTCCTCGCCCGTGAACACGACGAAGTCAACCGGGCATAGCAGGGTGCCCTGGTGCAGCAGCTGGTGGAACGAGTGCTGCCCGTTGGTACCCACATCCCCCCACAGGACCGGTGCGGTCGAGTAATCCACCGGCTGACCGTAGCGGTTGACGCGTTTGCCGTTGCTCTCCATCGACAGCTGCTGGAGGAAGGCGGGCAGCTTGGCCAGTTCCTGGTGGTAGGGAATCACCGCGTGGTTCTGGGAGCCCATGTAGTTGACGTACCAGATCTCGAGCAGGCTCAGCCACAGCGGCATGTTCTCTGCCGCGGGTGCTTCGTGGAAGTGCCGGTCCATCGCCTCGGCACCGCCCAGCAATTCGAGGAATGCGTCCATGCCCACGGCGAAGGCGATGCTCCAGCCGACGGCAGACCAGAGGGAGTAGCGGCCGCCTACCCAGTCCCACATCGGCAGCATGTTTTCGGCCGGGATACCCAGCTCCAGGGCCGCCTCGTGGTTGGTGCTCACGGCCAGGAAGTGCTGTGCCAGCTGTGCCTCGGGAACGCCGCCTTCCAGCAGCCAGCGCCGGGCAGCCCGGGCGTTGTAGAGGGTTTCCTCCGTGCGCAGCGTCTTCGAGCAGACGATGAACAGGGTTCTCGCCGGATCCAGCTTTTCCACGGTGGTGCCGAGGTCATCGGGATCCACGTTGCTGCTGAAGTGCACATTGCACTGCTCAACGTGCCAGGGCCTGAGTGACTCCACGACCATGCGGGGGCCCAGGTCGGAGCCGCCGATGCCGAGGTTGACGATGTCGGTGATGGTCTTGCCCGAATGGCCGCAGTGATTGCCGTCGTGAATCCTGTTGACCCAGTCGGTCATGCGGCTCAGGCAATCCTGGATCGCGGCGCACTCTTTCTCCAGGCCTGGTTGGGTGGCGCTGCTGCGCAGCAGGGTGTGCAGCACGGCCCGGTCTTCGGTGTTGTTCAGCGGTCGGCCATCGAAAAGCGCTTCGCGCGCGGTCAGCACCTCGGACTGTTCCGCCAGCTGCAGCAGCGCGTCGGCGCTGGCGCGGGACAGCAGCTGGCGCGAGTAGTCCAGCCGCCAGCCGGCCGCTTCCAGGGTCATGGCACTCAGCCTGGCCGGATCGCGAGACAGCGCCCTGCCGATGTCCAGGTCCTGGTCCTGGCGGGCGAGTTTTGACAGGTACTTGGTGATACCCGGGTAGGGCAGGGCCTGGTCGGTTGTGGGCACGGAAACAGCTCCGGGAATCAGTGATCGCGAACCAGGGCGAGTTCGGCGATGCCGTAGAGCGCATCCCGACTGTCGCTGTCGGGGAGCGCCTCCAGCGCCGACAGGGCCCTGGCCTGGTAGTTCGTTGCCAGCTCCCGGGCATAATCCAGGGAACCGTTGCGGCGGACGGCTTCGACCACGCCACCGAGGTTTTCGGCGGTTTTCTCGCGGATGGCGTGGGTGACAATCTCGCGCTGCTGGTCCGTGCCCTGCCTGAGGACGTGGATCAGGGGCAGCGTGGGTTTCCCCTCGCTCAGGTCGTCCCCGACATTCTTGCCCATCACGGCGGGATCGCCCTCGTAGTCGAGGACGTCGTCGATAATCTGGAAAGCAATGCCGATATTGTTGCCGTAGTCAGCCAGTCCGGCGGCCAGTTCTTCAGGACAGGCGCTCAACACGGCGCCGCCGTAGCAGGCGGAGCCGAACAGGATCGCGGTCTTGCGCTGGATGACGTCCAGGTAGTCGGCCTCGCTGGTGGTCGGGTCCCCGGCTTTTACCAGCTGCAGCACCTCGCCGGCGGCGATTTCATTGGTGGTTGTGGCCATGTCGCGCATGATGTCCATGTTGCCGATCTTCACCATCAGTTGGAACGCCCGGGAGTAGATGAAATCGCCCACCAGGACGCTGGGAGCATTTCCGAACTCCGCATTGGCGGTGGGGCGCCCGCGGCGCAGGGCGGACAGGTCGACCACGTCGTCGTGCAGCAGGGTGGCGGTGTGGATAAACTCCACGACCGCTGCAAACTTGATATGGTCCTCGCCCTCATAGCCGCAGGCTTTGGCGGAAAGCAGCGCCAGCAGCGGCCTCAGCCGCTTGCCGCCCGCTTCGACGATGTAGTGCCCGATATTCTCCACCAGCCCCACATCCGAGGCCAGGTTGGCCACGATGAGTTCGTTGACGGCATCCAGATCGGCAAGGACCGGGCTGCGGATTGCCTGGATCGGGGAGTCGGGTTTTGAGGGTGCAAGCATGTTGCGGTTCCAGCCGGTGAGCGCATAACTATATTCGTTCGCAAGTCATTGTGACATATCGAATAAATGCTTGCCTGCCCCGGTCGATTTCAGTAGAATCGCCGCCCTCAAACGGGTTCTGCGCGCGTTATTTGCGCTCGCGTGGGTCCCCGAGAGAATCGAAGCCCAGTGCCGAGCTCTGCCCCCGCCTGTGTCATGGCGGGCTACTACCAACAGCGAGACGGCGAACTAGAGGAGCGAACGGATGTACGCAGTAATTGAAAGCGGTGGCAAGCAGCACCGCGTGGAAGAGGGCGAAGTCCTCAAGCTGGAAAAGATTGAAGTGCCCACCGGGGACAAGGTCACATTTGACCGCGTGCTCATGGTTGGCAGCGGCGAAGACGTCAAGATCGGCACCCCGCTGGTGAAAGGCGGCAAAGTGACCGCCGAGGTGGTTTCCCACGGTCGTCACGACAAGGTGAAGATCATCAAGTTCAACCGCCGCAAGCATCACCGCAAGCAGGCTGGCCACCGCCAGTGGTATACCGAAGTGAAAATCACCGGTATCAAAGGCTAAAGCGGAAGAGATAGGAGATAGGTAATGGCTCACAAGAAAGCAGGCGGTAGTACTCGTAACGGCCGCGATTCCGAAAGCAAACGCCTTGGCGTAAAGCGCTTCGGCGGTCAGGTAGTCAAGGCGGGCAATATCCTGGTTCGCCAGCGCGGTACCCGCATCCACGCCGGTGACAATGTCGGCTGTGGCAAGGACCACACCCTGTTCGCCACCGCAGACGGCGTCGTGCAGTTTGTGACCAGGGGTCGCGAAAAGCGCAAGTACGTCCAGGTGGTCAGCGCCTGATAGCGCTGGGATCACTGGCCGGCATGCCGGCCGAGATGAGAAAGGGGCTTATCGGCCCCTTTTTTTGTGCGTAGCTCCACACTAGAGTGACACCATGAAGTTCGTCGACGAGACAGCGATCACGGTACAGGCAGGCAAGGGCGGCAACGGCTGCCTCAGCTTCCGCCGCGAGAAGTACATCGCCAAGGGCGGCCCCGACGGGGGCGACGGCGGTGACGGCGGCAGCGTGTACCTGGAAGCGGACGAGGCGCTGAATACGCTGGTCGACTACCGCTATGTGCGGCACTACGCCGCTGAAAATGGCGAACCGGGCCGCGGTCGCAACTGCACCGGCAAGGGCGGCGACGACCTGGTGCTGAAGGTGCCCGTCGGCACCACCGTACTTGACGAGGACAGCGGTGAGGTACTCGGCGACCTGTCCAGCCACGGCCAGCAATTGATGGTGGCCCGCGGCGGCTTCCACGGCCTCGGCAATACCCGCTTCAAATCCTCGACCAACCGCGCGCCGCGGCAGACCAGCCCCGGCACCGAGGGTGAGCGCCGGGCCCTGCGACTGGAGCTGAAGGTGTTGGCGGACATTGGCCTGCTGGGTCTGCCGAATGCCGGCAAGTCGACATTTATCCGCGCCGTATCTGCCGCGAAGCCCAAGGTCGCGGATTATCCCTTCACCACCCTCGTGCCCAACCTCGGGGTGGTCAAGGTGCAGGCGCACCGCAGTTTCGTGGTGGCCGACATACCGGGCCTCATCGAGGGTGCATCGGAGGGTGCCGGTCTTGGCGTCCGTTTCCTGAGACACCTGACCCGCAACCGCATCCTGCTGCACCTGGTGGACGCCAGTCCCATGGATGGCTCGGATCCGCTGGAGAATGCGCTGGCCATCGAGCGGGAACTGGAAAACTTCAGTCCCGCCCTGGCCGGGCTGGAGCGCTGGCTGGTGCTCAACAAGACGGACCTGCTGAGTGATGACGCCATTGCGGAGGTGCGCGATCGCCTGATCGAGGGCCTGGCCTGGGAGGGTCCTTTCTACCAGATTTCCGCCATCGCACATGACGGCACCGATACGCTTTGCGCGGATATCATGACGCGCCTCGAGACGCTGCGAGAGCTGGAAGCGGAAAACCCCGAAGCCGCGGCTGAAGAGCAGTACCGCCAGCAGTTGCTGCAGGCCGAGGCCCGCGAGCGCATCGCCCAGCTGCGCCGGCGCCGCAAAGCGGAGCGCGAAGACGAGGACGATGACTTCGACGATGACGACTACGACGTGGAAGTCGAGTATGTCCCCTGATACCCGCGAGACCCTGTTTCCCGATTCGAAGCGCTGGGTCATCAAGGTGGGCAGCGCGCTGCTGACCAATGATGGTCGTGGCCTCGACCAGGATATGATTCGCAAACTCGCCGACGGGATGGCGGAGCTGCGCGCAGACGGCCGCGAGGTCGTACTGGTTTCCAGCGGAGCCGTTGCCGCCGGCATGTTGCGACTGGGCTGGGGCGAACGGCCCCATGAGCTTCACAAGCTGCAGGCTGCGGCGGCGGTGGGCCAGATGGGACTGGTGCAGAGCTACGAATCCGCGTTCCAGTCCCACGACCTGCACACCGCCCAGGTGCTGCTGGATCACGACGATATCTCTGCCCGGGACCGTTATCTCAACGCACGCAGTACGCTCACCACGTTGCTGGACCTTGGCGTCATCCCTGTGGTCAACGAAAACGACACCGTGGTCACGGACGAAATTCGCTTTGGTGACAACGACACGCTCGCCGCCATGGTGGCCAACCTCATCGATGCCGATGTGCTGCTGATTCTTACTGACCGGGACGGCCTGTACACCGCAGACCCCGGCAAAGACAAGAGCGCGGAACTGGTGAGTGAGGCGTCGGCTACCGACCCGTCCCTGGAAGCCATGGCGGGCGGCGGCGGCAAACTGGGCCGCGGTGGCATGCTCACCAAGGTGCGGGCGGGCCAGCTGGCGGCGCGTTCCGGCACCGAGACGCTGATCGCCCACGGCCGCGAAGCGGGAATCATGCGGCGCCTGGCAGGAGGCGAAAACCTGGGTACATGGCTGCAGACCGGGCAGGCACCGCTGGCCGCCAGGAAGCAGTGGCTGGCGGGCCTGGTCCGCTCCAACGGCACACTGGTGCTGGACGATGGCGCGGTCAATGTACTGAGGCAGTCCGGCAAGAGCCTGCTGCCGGTGGGAGTAAGGTCCGTGGACGGCGATTTTGTGCGCGGCGATATGGTGATCTGTGTCGACGGTGCTGGCCGCGAGGTGGGCCGCGGCCTGGTCAACTACAACGCCGACGAGGCCCGCCGCATCATGGGCCAGGCCTCGGGGCGCATCGAGGAGCTACTGGGCTACCAGGGCGACACGGAACTGATTCACCGGGACAACCTGGTCGTCAGTTAGTAGATTGACTTCATCGCGGTCATGTAACCACGCAGCTCCCGCCCGATCACCTCAACCGGGTGTTCGCGAATGGCCTCGTTGACCCGGATCAGCTCCTGGTTGTCGACGCCGTTGCCGCCACCCATGCCCTTGCCGATCACGTCCACGTCCATCTTGCTCATGAAGTCCGCCAGCAGCGGGCGGCAGGCGTGGTCGAACAGGTAGCATCCGTACTCCGCCGTATCGGAAATCACCACGTTCATCTCGTAGAGCTTCTTGCGCGCGATGGTGTTGGCGATCAGCGGCGTTTCGTGCAGCGACTCGTAGTAGGCGGATTCCGCCTTGATTCCCGCCGACACCATGACCTCGTAGGCCAGCTCGACGCCGGCCTTGCACATGGCGATCAGCAGGATGCCGTGGTCGTAGTAATCCTGTTCGGGAATTTCCTGGTCCGTATTGGGGGTGTTCTCGAAGGCCGTATCCTGGGTGGCGGCGCGCCAGGCCAGCAGGTTGGCGTCGCCGTTGTCCCAGTCTTCCATCATGGTGCGCGAGAATTCGCCGCTCATGATGTCGTCCTGGTGCTTCTCGTACAGCGGCCGCATGATGTCCTTCAGCTCTTCCGCCAGGTAGTAGGCGCGAACCTTCGCCGGGTTGCTGAGCCGGTCCATCATATTGGTGATACCGCCGTGCTTCAGGCCCTCGGTGACCGTTTCCCAGCCGTACTGGATCAGCTTCGAGGCGTAGCCCGGGTCGATGCCCTTCTCGACCATCTTGTCGAAGCAGAGGATGGCGCCGGTCTGCAGCATGCCGCAGAGGATGGTCTGCTCGCCCATCAGGTCGGATTTCACTTCCGCGATGGGGGAGGACTCCAGCACGCCGGCGCGGTCGCCGCCGGTGCCGGAGGCCAGCGCCTTGGCAATTTCCAGGCCGTCGCCGTTGGGGTCGTTCTCAACGTGCACAGCGATCAGGGTGGGTACGCCGAAGCCGCGCAGGTATTCCTCGCGCACTTCCGTGCCGGGGCACTTCGGGCACATCATCACCACGGTGATGTCCTCGCGAATCTGCATGCCTTCCTCGACCAGGTTGAAGCCGTGAGCGTAGTCCAGGCAGGCGCCCTGCTTCATCAGCGGCATCACGGCGGTGACCACACCGGTGTGCTGCTTGTCGGGCGTCAGGTTCATGACCACGTCCGCCTGTGGGATCAGCTCCTCATAGGTGCCCACGGTGAAGCCGTTCTCGGTAGCGTTCTTCCAGGACTGGCGCTGCTCCTCGATGGCTTCCTTGCGCAGGGCATAGGACACGTCCAGGCCACTGTCGCGCAGGTTCAGGCCCTGGTTCAGGCCCTGGGAGCCGCAGCCCACGATAACGATCTTCTTGCCTTTCAGCTTGTCCACGCCGTCCGCGAATTCCGAGCGGTCCATGAAGCGGCACTTGCCCAGTTGCTCGAGCTGCAGGCGCAGCGGCAGCGTATTGAAATAGTTCTGTCCCACGATCTTGTCTCCGGGTGTTCGACTGAAGGAGCGACACTGTAGCGCGGGTCTGGTTTTGCGTAAAACGATATAAATGGAATACAGTATTGCTAATTTTGCAATTCAATGGAGTCCTGCCCCCATGGACGTCCGTGAACTGGAGCTGTTCCTGCAGCTTGCCGACAGCCTGAGTTTTACCCGCACGGCCGAACAGCGCCATATGAGCCTGTCGGCGGTGAGCCGTACGGTCCAGCGCCTGGAATCGGAGCTGGGCCGGCGCCTGTTCGAACGGGACCGGCGCAGCGTGCGCCTGACGGAAGCGGGGGTGCGATTCGAAACCTATGCCCGGCAGGCCGTGGCCGACTGGCAGCGCGTGTCCGGGGAGCTCAAGCAGGACGCGGCAGACCTGCGCGGTGAGGTCAGCGTGTACTGCTCGGTGACGGCAAGTTACAGCGTGCTGGCCCCGATTCTCGAGCGGTTTCGCGGCGAACAGCCGGCCATCGATATCATGCTCCACACCGGGGACCAGGCGGATGCGGTGGGGCGTGTAAACCAGGGTCTGGAAGACGTTGCCGTCGCGGCCCAGCCGGACAGCCTGCCATCCCGGCTCGAATTCCTGACCCTGCTGTATTCGCCGCTGGTATTCATCGCCCCGGACTTCGACTGTGCCATCAGCCAGCAACTGCAGGGCGACCCCGATAAGGCGATCGCTGATAGCCCGTTTATTCTCGCCGAGCGCGGCGTCAGCAAGCAGCGGGTGGAGGCCTGGTTCCGCGAGCTGGGTCGGCGACCACGGATGTATGCGCAGGTAGCAGGGCATGAGGCGATAGCGGCCATGGTGGCGCTGGGGCTCGGGGTCGGCGTGGTACCCCAACTGGTGCTCGACAATTTCACCTACCGAAACCGGCTGCGCGTGCTGGCGCCGCAACAGGCCCTGGGTCCATTTCCCGTGGGGCTGTGTGCAGACCGCCAGCGTCTCGAGAGCCCGCTGGTATCGGCATTCTGGGAGGCCGCCCGGCGTTCGTATGCCACGCCGAAGTGATATCATTGGGATATGGCGTCAAAGCAGGACAATGTAAAGGACATCTCCGAAGGCAAGCGCGACGGTACCGACGACACCGAGCGCGGCTTCGGCCTCGATATCGATCGCCTCGTTGATGAACACGAGGAAGAGGTCTCCGAGGGCGGCAAGACCACCCGCCACCAGGGCATCTACCTGCTGCCCAACCTGTTCACCACCGGTGCGCTGTTCGCCGGTTTCTACGCCATCATCGCGGGCATTCGCGGCGATTTCGAAGCGGCGGCCATCGCGGTGTTTTTCGCCATTGTGTTCGATGGCCTGGACGGCCGCGTCGCGCGGATGACCAATACCTCCAGCAAGTTCGGCGCGGAATATGACAGCCTGTCTGACATGGTGTCCTTCGGTGTGGCGCCGGCGCTGGTGGTGTACAGCTGGGGGCTGTCGGAGCTGGGCAAATTCGGCTGGTCGGTGGCGTTCATCTACACGGCCTGCGCGGCGCTTCGATTGGCGCGGTTCAACACCCAGATAGACACTGCGGACAGGGCCTGGTTCACGGGTCTCGCCAGCCCGCCCGCGGCTGCCACCCTGGCGTCGACGGTCTGGGTCTGCACTGACAGCGGCCTGGTGGGCGCGGATCTTCCAGTGGAAATCGCCTCCGTGGTGGCGGTGCTCACGGCTCTGGTCGGCTTCCTCATGATCGCCAACGTGCCTTACTACAGCTTCAAGACCATCGACACACACAGGCGTGTCCCGTTCGCCCTCATCATCCTGGTGGTGTTTCTGTTCAGCCTGGTCACCCTCGACCCGCCGCGCGTTTGGCTGACGGCCTGTCTCCTCTACGCGGCCTCCGGTCCGCTCATGCTGCTCCGTCGTAAAAAGGACTAGTCGGAACTTTTCACCCGGCCCTGATCTAACAGACACAACTTTTTACCGGGAAGCCGCATGCTGATCCGCAAGCCTTCAGATATTCCCTCCTCGGAGATCACCAGCGAGAGCAGCTGGCTGCGCCGCCGTGAATTCATCGCCGGCATGGCCGGCGCTGCCGCCGTGAGCGGCGCGCTACTCGGTCGCGAGGCGGACGCCCTCGCAGGCGGTTCGCCATTGAAGCATCGCCCGGCGGGCCCCGACAGCATCGCCGGCGCGTTCACCAGTGAGAAGCTCACACCTTATGAGGACGTGACCCGCTACAACAATTTCTACGAATTCGGCACCGGCAAGGGCGACCCCGCCCGCTACGCCGGCGAGATGTCCATTGACCCCTGGACGCTGCAAGTCGACGGCGAGGTGGCGAAACCCGGCAAGCTGAACCTCGAGGACATCCAGACCGGATTCGATCTCGAAGAGCGCATCTATCGCCTGCGCTGCGTCGAGGCCTGGTCCATGGTGGTGCCCTGGGTGGGGTATTCCCTGGTAGACCTGCTGAAGCGCTTCGAACCCACTTCCAAAGCCAAATACGTGAAATTCTATACCCTGGCGGATCGCAGCCAGATGCGCGGCATGCGCTCCTTCACCAGCATTATCGACTGGCCCTATGTCGAGGGGCTGCGCATCGATGAGGCCACCCATCCCCTGGCATTCCTGGCGGTGGGTGTCTACGGCAAGGTGATGCCCAACCAGAACGGAGCGCCGATCCGGCTGGTGGTACCCTGGAAGTACGGCTTCAAGAGCATCAAGTCCATTGTGCGAATCGAGCTGACCGAGAAGCGCCCGAAGACCAGCTGGGAGCTGCTGGCGCCTCATGAATACGGCTTCTACGCCAATGTAAATCCGACCGTGGACCATCCCCGCTGGAGCCAGAAGACCGAGCGGCGGCTGCCATCCTCCCTGTTCGACCCGCGCCGTATCGATACCCGGATGTTCAACGGCTACGGTGAGCAGGTGGCGCACCTGTACACCGGGTTGGATCTGCGCAAGAACTACTGATCCCCATGCGTACTCACGTGCTGCTCTGGCTCAAGCCCGCCGTGTTCCTGGCGGCACTGGCGCCTGCGGCGATGCTGCTATCAGGCGCAGTCGGCGGCACCCTGGGGCCCGATCCTGCGGAAGCACTGATACACGGCACGGGGGAGTGGGCGGCGAGGCTGTTGATTGTGGCCCTTCTGGTGACGCCGGTCCG